>UQLD01000037.1 GCA_900541855.1 uncultured Collinsella sp. | reverse complement strand
CCGAGCGGGCCCCTGCTGTTAGCTTGTGGCACTGAATAGTTTAGGCTTCCTCGACGATCTTAAGGGCGCGCGTGTGATCGATCTCGTTGAGGAGGTTAACGCGACGCTCGTGACGACCACCCTCAAACTCGGCGTCGAGCCACTCGTCGACAATCATCTTGGCGAGCTCGGAGCCCACGACGCGGGCGCCAAAGGCGAGCACGTTGGTATTGTTGTGCATGCGGGAGAGCTTGGCGCTGAAGGGCTCGGAGCACACAACGGCGCGTACGCCCTCGACCTTGTTGGCAGCCAAGCTAATCCCGACACCGGTGCCACAGATGAGGATGCCCAGGTCGACGTCGCCGTTGGCAACGGCCTTACCCACCTTGTAGCCGGCGATGGGGTAGTCAAAGCTCTCGGAGGTGTCGGTGCCAAAGTTCACGACCTCGCAGCCGCGCTCCTTCAGGTGCTCGGAAATGATGTTCTTGAGCTCGACGGCGGCGTGGTCGTTACCGATACCGATCTTCATGGATGGTTCCTCTCTGGTCTGTGCGGCGCAAATGCTAAAGGTGTTTACCGCGTTCGACTGCATGATAGCGCGACTTTTGCGTAAACGCTCGAGCGTTTTTTGGTCAAACGCTTTAGCAGGCAACAAGACTGGCTTCTCGTGAATGAATGTCGTCAGTTTGCGCTTGAGCGCCGTCTGCCGGAACCATGGTTGCGGTTTTTGATGCATTGTTATCAAATAAAGGAGCTAACTTTTTTGAGAGCCCAGCCCGTTATGCAAGCAGGAGATACCTATGCCTACCGATTCCATCCGTGATGCCGCGTTTTGCGATGTTTTGAACCGCGAACTTGTCTGTGCACTCGGCTGCACCGAGCCCATTGCCGTTGCCTATGCAGCGGCGCTGGCGAGTCAGACGCTCGGTTGCGAACCCGATCATATGGATGTTGCCTGCTCGGGCAACATTATCAAGAACGTCAAGAGCGTGACCGTTCCCAACTCGGGCGGTATGCACGGTATTGAAGCCGCGGCCGTGCTGGGTGCCGTGGGCGGCGATGCCAAGAGCGCGCTCGAGGTGCTCGAGAGCGTTGACGACGAAGATCGTGCTCGCGTGACCGAGCTCCTCGCCGATGCCGGTTACTGCGATGTGTCGCTTGTCGAGGGTGTGCCCAACCTCTACATCAAGGTGACTGCGACGGCCGGGGGCCATACCGCGGTCGTCGAGATTACCGATCACCACACTAATGTCACGTGCCATACGCTCGACGGTATTCCGGTATGCGGTAAGTCGGCGGGGGAGTGCGCCGCCTGCGCCGAGCGCGTGGTGGCCGAGCGTGCGGCAGATAACGCCGACACGCCCATGTCGATCGAGACCATCATCGACTTTATCGAGGACGGTGACATTGAGGACGCCCGCGCTGCCGTTGAGCGTCAGATTGAGCTGAATGGCGCGATCAGTGCCGAGGGCCTTGCGCACGCTTGGGGCGCCGAGGTGGGCCGTACGCTGCTGGGTGCTCGTGCCGATGACGTCGCCTGCCGCGCCCGTGCCCGTGCGGCCGCCGGGTCCGACGCCCGCATGAACGGTTGCGCGCTGCCGGTCGCCATTGTGTGCGGCTCGGGTAATCAGGGCATTACCTGCGCATTGCCCGTCATGGAGTATGCCGAGTACCTGCGCTGCGACCACGAGCGCTTGGTGCGCGCCGTGATGCTGTCCGATCTTATCGCCGTGCATATCAAGAGCTATATTGGTGCGCTCTCGGCGTTTTGCGGTGCTATTTGCGCCGCGTGCGGCGCCGGCGCCGCGATTACCTGGCTGTGTGGCGGCACGCGCGAGCAGATCGGCGCGACAGTCTCGAACACGCTCGGCAACGTGGGCGGCATCGTGTGCGATGGCGCCAAGGCAAGCTGCGCCGCCAAGATTTCCGCTGCCGTCGATGCGGCGATTCTGGGCCATGATATGGCCATGCAAGGTCGCGGCTTCCGCGCCGGCGAGGGCCTGATCCAAGATACCGTTGAGCAGACAATCGCCAGCATGGGCTACGTGGGCCGTGTGGGTATGAAAGATACTGACGTCGAGATCCTCAACATCATGATCGGTAAAACCCAGGTTTGTTAGTTACGCGGTTTTACCAAACCGCGTAACCAGTCGACGCTGCAAGCCCGCCAGAGCGGCAATCTGCCTTTCAACTTCGGCGGCATGACCAGAAGGTCAATGCCGTCTCGTTTCAAGGCACCTTGCTCGCTCTGGCGGGCTTTCGCTCATATGACCCAATCCGCTGTCAAGAGCCACAATGGCCCCGCCGACCGCTTGCAATCGGTCGGCGGGGCCTGCCGTTAACCCGTCCCGGTCCGCCCCCGGCATGTCGTCGACGCCTTCGGCTCAGTCTCATATCCGCGGATACCGTTCTGTCGGCCCGCACTCCATTCCTTCGGCGGGGTTCCCCAAGTCTGTCGAGGCGCATGCGGAGGGCTCCGCGCGCACAGCGAAATAGGGGGTATCCCCGAAGGCCGCCCGGCTCGCCGGGACGTGTCTCTATAGTTTTGTCAACCGCGTGCTTCGCGCCATTTCGGCATGAC
>UQLD01000036.1 GCA_900541855.1 uncultured Collinsella sp. | reverse complement strand
CGAGATAGCCCTCCTGGTCGAAATGCATGATCTCGATCTTCTCGGTTTCCTTCATTTGTCTCTCCTTTCTGGGGTTGTTTCCACATCCCCCATGCCAACGGGCATCAAAACCCGCTTACATTCCGTAACACTCAGCCGCTTTGGCCTTAAGCGCATTGACTGACTCTTCGTAGCCCTCTGCCTTGACCTCCATTTGCTTGGAGACAGCATCGAGATACGGGTGAACGTCCCATGACTTCAGACGCTCGGCGATTATTGCCGCAATCGTCTGGAAGAACACGAGATTGGGAATTGCGCTGAGCAGCAGAGCAACCTGAGGCACCACAACCTCGTGAGCCCTACCCTTGGGATGGGCCGTGAGCAGCACCGTTTTTGCCGTAACGTTCGATAGCGCATCGGCGATATTCGCAAGACGCTCCGACCCCTGCGGATCGTCGACAATAAACACCAGGTAGCCCGGAACGATCTGCATCTCGGGACCGTGGACGAACTCCTCGCCCTCGTGATGCATGGCAGGAATCTTGATGGTCTCGCTCAGCTTGAGCGCCGCCTCCTCGGCAACACCGTAGTTGGGGCCGTTGCCGACGACCATAGCGGGCGTGTGCTCAGAAAGCTCGAGCATGTGGTCTTGGACATATGCCTCGGCGGTCTTGCACATCACGGCATTAGCCTGGATAGCCTCGCGCAGGTCATCAAGACGCTGAGCAACGCCCTTGGCGTCAATCGTTCCGCGCGCCTGACCGCCGTAAATACCAAAGAGCACCAGGTACTCAACGAGAACCTCGACGCCCAGAGTCACAAAGTCCACCGACTCGACGCCCACACCGTAGTCAAGAACGATGTCAGCGTGTTCCTTGATGGGTGCCTCGACGTTTGCCGTGAGCGCAACTGCAGCCATATCGTGTGCGCGCATGTAATCGAGCGCCGCAATCGTATTGGTTGAATAGCCGCTCTGCGAGACGGCAATGTTAAGCGCATGCTGTGGATAGGTGTGTTCAAAATCGACGAAGGCCTCGGGCGTCACAACGGACACCTGCATCTGCAGCGCATCTTGCAGGTAATCGCGGGCGCAATCCGCAGCATGGCGCGACGAACCCGAAGCAACGATGCGCAGCGCGTCAAAAGAACCGGACTGGAAAATATCAACGAGCTGCGCTACCAGCTCAGACGAACGCTCGAGGTTCTCTCCCATACGCACATGGGCAAGCTGAACGTAATCGAGCATCTTCATCGTCTCACCTCGTAACAAATCATTAGTATTTGATACCAATCACAGTTACAGGTTACGGCTTTTTGATACCTCTTTGTCGATTAATTTATCCCCTTCGGCGAACGGTCGATTTTGAGCCATGTAAGGTTGTATATACAGCTGACCCAACGATCAAAACTGGTTAGTTTCCCAGCCGTTATTCACAAAATACCAGCTAGTACGTATAGGTGTAGCCGCCCGTATCGCCACGATTGAAGGACTTTACATACTCGATAGCCTGACCGCTCGCGTCATAGCTCACGCATTCCAAAAGCAAAACAAGATCGCCCTGTTCCAGTCCAAGGAGGCCGGCATCTCGTGCGCCCAGTGCCTCGATATCGAGCTTTTCCTGTGCCATGACTGGCTTTCGGCCCAGCATCTCATAGGTCTCGTACAAACTGAAGACCGACACGTCAATATCTTCGATGGTTGGGAACAGCAGGCAGGGAATCAGCGCCGTCTCAATCGATACGGGGCTACCGTTTATGCAGTTCAGGCGTCGAACGGAATAGAGCAGGTCGTCCTCGGCGATGCCAAACAGGTCGGCGTAATATGGCCCCGCATAACGCTTGGAACGCGCGAGAATACGGACGGACGGCTCGCCGCCCGAAGCACGGACCGATTCACGGAAACCGACCGTGCGTTCAAAAAAAGCAGGTACTTTCTGCGCCACAAAGGCACCTTTTCCCCGAACACGGCGAATCTGCCCGCGCCGAACCAGCTCATCGACAGCGCTTCGGATGGTCAAGCGTGTCGTACCAAATTCCTCGGCGAGGTCTTTTTCGGACGGAATCATGGAACCCGTGGGATATGCACCGCGCTCGATACGTTCCTCGATGCAGCGTCGAATGCGCATATAAACCGGGGTGGCATCTACTGTTTCAGCCATTGTTCACCTGCCACGCTCCTCATGCCGTTCTCTTCGCCGTTATCGGCAAAGCGGAACTTTGTGGGCAAAATCACCGATTTGCAATGCTCCACAAAACGCATGTCCTTATCAAATTCGATCGAGCTCTCATAGAACACCGGCGTTCCCTCTTCTTGCTGGAGCAGCTCGGCCTCTTCGACGTTCAAACGCGAGATGGAGATATGCTCACGTCCATGCTCAACACGCACGCCACCTTCTTTGAGCAAGACATCGTAAAGGCTCTCACACTCAAAATCGTGCTCGGGAAGCGATGGGCACAGGGACAGGTTAACGTGAGCGGTCTCGATTGACGCCGGCTCGCCCTCAATAAGTCGAACGCGCTGCATGCGGAGCAAGGGAGCGCCTACAGCCACCCCAAGCTTGTCGGCAAGCGCCTCATCCGCCTCGATGGTCCCGGTGGAAACCAGACGAGAAGAGGGGTGCAGGCCGGCAGTCCGCACAGCATCGGAAAAGTTATACGTTTCCTGGAAGATGTTCAGCGGCTTGGGAGGACACACATACGTGCCCGATCCGCGACGGCTCTCGAGCGTTCCACACGAGATAAGCCGCGTGATACCGGCACGCAACGCCGTACGCGAAACGCCAATCTCTTCGCACAGCACGCGCTCGGCCGGCAGGCGATCGCCGCCGGCAAGCTGATGGTGCTGGATATACCAAAGAATTCCCTCAACAGCATGATCTTTGGGGGGAATTGCATAAGATTCGCCTGCCATTGCACAGACTCCTCATTCAGAAACGTATGCCGCCAAAATTAGGCCAGCCCTCCCATGGCATCAAATTCTGCCTTGATCTTCTCGGCGACATTCCGATACGACTTATATAGACTTGAATCGCGTTTGACTTCGTCGGTCATAACGGGAATCTCTAATTTGGAAACCTCGTCTTTTCCCGTCTGAACCGCCACAACAACGCCCATACCAAGACACATATTACGCTTGGCAGCATTTTTTTTTGCTGCCTTGGCAGGATTTGCCAGGATACGCTGGGCAAATTCCTGTTTAGAGACCGCTTCTTCGGCCTCCGGATCGCCCGCCTCGGCCACTTCGCACTGCAACACGTCCGCATAGTCAAAAATCTTCGGCTCGCCGCCGCGCTGATGCACGGCCCACTTGCGGCGCGTGGCATCCTGGTAGATGGCCGGCAAAAATGTAAACCGCGGCGGGTCCAAAATCGTATCCGTGATGGTAAACACATCGGGATCAAAGGCATCCTGCGGGTTTTTCTTCTTGAACAGCCCCATATCAGCCTCCCGTACTAGCATTAAACAACTCAAGCTGAATATAGCACCAATTTCAAGCCGCTGCCTTACCCTATCGGTGCGCGGCGTCTAAGGCTCGCCCAGCGGAAGAGTTAACGGACGAGGGCCGGGGTGCCTGCCTTGTTTTGAGAAGTGGGCTCCGCGAACTTCTCAAAACAAGGCAGGCACCCCGGCCCCGCCGGCAAATAGCGGACACTCCGCATGCAATCTATGCAAACAAACAAGTACGCTTAGCTACATTCGGTAAGTTCGAGCACGCTGCCCTTAACGATAAGCGCCGGCTCCAGGACGACCTCTTCGGCACGCCTGCCGCCCCTACCGGCAAGACGCTTGGACATGCAGCCAAAAGCATGCTCCGCAAGGACACCAGGATCCTGCTCAATGGCGGTCAGCGCCGGCTCAAAGAGAACGTCGGCCGCCGAGTTGTCATAGCTCACCACCGAGATATCGCCCGGGATGCTCTTCCCCATCTCGTGCAAGCGCTTGAGCAGACCGAGGGCGATGTTATCCGAACTTGCGAACACAGCGGTGGCATCAGTTGCGAGCACCGCCTCCGAGGCCTCGTAGGCACTCGGAATGTAGTACTCGCTCTCAAACTCCAAACGTGCGTCGATAGGCAGGCCAACCTCGCGCAGCGCGCGCTCATAGCCGGCAAGTCGCTTACGCCCCGTATTGGAACGGCGCGCGTTAACCAAGCAGGCAATGCGACGGTGGCCCTGCTCGATCAGATAGCGGGTGGCCATGTAGCCGCCCATCTCGTGATCGAACATCACCTTGTCGCACTCGAGTCCCTCAATGGCACGGTCGACCATTACGGCCGGGATAGGCAGATGGCTGACTTCTTCGCGCAGGGCGCGGTCGTCGGAGAACTCGTCGCCCACAACCAGGAAGACGCCATCAACGCCGCGCGTTACCAGCTGGCGCAGCAGCTCCAGATCGTCGTCGGCACTTCCACCCGAGCTGGTAATGAAGAGCGCATAGCCGTCCTCGCGGCAGCGCTTTTCCAGGCTACCGGCGAGCGAGGCAAAAAAGCGGCTCTCGATGTTAGGGACGATAAGGCCCAGCGTGCGCGACTCGCGCATGACCAGACTACGCGCAATCTGATTAGGAACATAGTGGTTGCGCGCCGCAACCTCCTTGATGAGCTTGCGGTTTTCTTCCGAGATGCGACAGGGCCGATTATTGAGAACAAGCGAGACCGACGAGGGGGAAAGCCCCACCTCCTGGGCAATCTGCTTGAGGGTGACTTTGTTGGCCATCTCGCTCCTTCCAGGTTTACGCGCAATCTCTTGAAAGTATAGCGACCGCCCCTCTACCTCGGTGATAAACACTTTACCAATCCGGTAGACGGCTGTTTTATCGCCGCCAGC
Organism: uncultured Collinsella sp.; assembly: GCA_900541855.1. Taxonomy (GTDB): domain Bacteria; phylum Actinomycetota; class Coriobacteriia; order Coriobacteriales; family Coriobacteriaceae; genus Collinsella. The sequence continues at coordinate 1,203 of UQLD01000036.1, read as the reverse complement.
GCACCAAATCCGTCCGGGTGGGGTATATTGCAATCGATTGATGACAACGACCACCAAAAGGCGGATATTCGTATGCACGAGAACGACTTTTTTAACGAGGACCTGCTGTGCGCGCTTGCTGGCGTTGCCGGCGAGGACAACGTGCTGATGAGCGAGCCCATGCGCGAGCACACCACGTTTAAGATCGGCGGCCCGGCCGACGTCTTTGTCACGCCCGATACCGAGCAGGGCCTCGTCGCCACGCTCGACACCTGTTATCGCTGCGACCTGCCGCTCACCATCGTGGGCAACGGCTCCGACCTGCTCGTCGGCGACAAGGGTATCCGCGGCGTCGTCGTGGCGTTGGGCGAAGGCCTCTCCGACATTACGGTCGACGGTACGCACGTCACGGCGGCGGCCGGCGCCTTGCTTTCCGATGTCGCCGCGGCGGCAGCCGAGGCCGGTCTCACCGGCATGGAGCCCATCTCGGGCATCCCCGGATCGGTCGGCGGCGCCTGCTACATGAACGCCGGCGCCTACGGTGCCTGCATGGCAGACGTGCTGGAGTCTGTGCGCGTCTACAAGCCCGCCCGCATGCTCGACGACGGCACCCGCGGCAGCGGCAACATCATCGAGTTCGATGTCGATGAGCTCAACCTGGGCTATCGCAAGAGTCGCATCGCCGACGACGGCTTTATCGTTCTTTCTGCCACCTTCAACCTCGCACCGGGCAACGCCGCGATGATCAAGGCCGACATGGACGACTACTGCCAGCGCCGCGAGGACAAGCAGCCGCTCGACATGCCGAGTGCCGGCTCCACCTTCAAGCGCCCCGAGGGCTACTTTGCCGGCAAGCTCATCATGGATGCCGGCCTGCGAGGACACGCCGTTGGCGGCGCGCAGGTAAGCGAAAAGCACTGCGGTTTTATCGTCAACGCCAACCACGCCACCGCCGCCGACGTTGACGAACTCATCCGCGACATCCAAGCCAAAGTCAAAGAGCAGTTCGACGTAGACCTAGAACCCGAAGTCCACCGAGTAGGCGAATTTTTATAAAAAGAAGGCCCCAAAAGGGGCCTTCGCCATATTTATTCAGATAACCCAGTCCGGTGTGTGACGTATTGGACCCGAGAGGTCCGTGGCTGCCCGAAAGGCATTAGGTTGATCGCGAGTTCCGCACGAGCCGGAGAGCACTTAATGTGCTCTCCGTGCGAGCAGGACTGT
>UQLD01000035.1 GCA_900541855.1 uncultured Collinsella sp. | reverse complement strand
AAAGAAGCTGCGCCGCGGGGGAGGCGGCCCCAATGGCTTTCTCATATCGTCTTTTATTGAGGGCTCTGCGGAAATTGCGTCCCGGAATTTGGCTTCAGAGTGGGATGCGTTTTCCGCTTTGAGGCCGCTTGGGAAAGCGCGACCCGGAATCCGGCGTCAGAATGGGATGTGCTTTCCTTTTGCGGTCTTTGGCGGAAACTGCGTCCCAGATCCCGCGCTCAGAACGGGATGCATTTTCCGGTTGAGGCCTCGAACGGAAAATGCATCCCAGTCTTTTGCGAAAAACGGGATGCGCTTTCCGGCGCTTACTTCCGACGTGCGTGCACATCTCGGGCCCGCCCGCTCAGACATTCCTCCCGCTTTTGCGCCACTTTACAGACCGTTCGGTCGTCTGTCCGCACGCGCGGGTATACTCAAAACGATACTTTTCCTATGCAATACGATGCAGGCTCGGCCTGCACGATCCGAAGGGGGCAGTGATGGAGAGGATACTCGGCGTTAATCTCTCTGGCTGGTTCATTCCCGAGCCTTGGGTTACCCCGTCGCTATACGCGGCGACTGGTGCATCCAACGCGGCCGAGCTGCAGGAGGCCATGGGCACCGCCGCCTATAACGAGCGCATGCGCCGTCATTACGAGACGTTTGTGAGCGAGGATGATTTCCGTCGCATGGCGCAGATCGGCCTCAACGCCGTGCGTCTGCCGGTACCCTGGTATGCCTTTGGCTCGCAGGAGTCCGATGCGTCCTACATCTCGGTTGTCGACTACATCGACCGTGCAATTGAGTGGGCTGCCAAGTACGACATCCGCGTGTTGCTTGATCTGGCAACTGTGCCCGGTGGCCAGGGCGATTCCAACGATTCGCCCACCACGCCGGAGGCTGTCGCCGAGTGGCATTCGTCCACCAACGGTCGTCATGTCGCACTCGACGTGCTCGAGCGCTTGGCCGATCGCTACGGCGAGGCCGAGAGCCTGCTGGGTATTGAGCTGCTGGATACGCCGCAGATGAGTGTCCGCAAGAGCCTTTTCACCATGACGGGTGGCATTCCGGCTCACTACCTGCGCAATTTCTATCGCGATGCCTACGAGCTCGTCCGTTCGTATATGCCTGAGGATAAGATCGTCGTCTTTTCGTCTTCGGGGCATCCCAGCGAGTGGAAGCATTTTATGCGCGGCGCCAAGTACAAGAACGTCTACATGGACCTTCACCTGTACCATTACCGCGACGAGTATGCGCTCGATATCACGAGCCCCCGCGGGCTGACGACGGCGATTTCCCGTAACAAGCGCGAGCTTAAAGAAGCGATTTCGACTGGGTTCCCCGTGCTGGTGGGCGAATGGTCGGGCGCGGCGATCTTTGCCAACTCGTCGGTTACGCCCGAAGGCCGCAATGCCTACGAGCGCGTGTTTATCGCCAATCAGCTGGCTTCGTTTGCGCCGGCTGCCGGTTGGTTCTTCCAAACGTGGAAGACCGAGAAGCGCATTGCAGCATGGGACGCCCGCGCGGCGCTCGGTACGCTCGAGCGCGGCATGATTGAATAGGTTGATATGACGCAAAACAGCGCCCATACGGGCAAACTCTATGTGGTCGGCACGCCCATCGGCAACCTGGGCGACCTGTCCCCGCGCGTTGGCGAGGCGTTTGCCGCCGCCGATGCCATCTGCTGCGAAGACACGCGTGTGACGTCAAAGCTGCTGATGCACCTGGGCATTTCCAAGCCGCTTGTCCGTTGCGACGAGAATGTGATCGCCAGCCGCGCCGCCGGCCTGGTCGACCGTCTGCTGGCGGGGGAGACCCTCGCTTTTGCCTCGGACGCCGGCATGCCGAGCGTGTCCGATCCCGGCCAGGCGCTGGTCGAGGCGGCGCGTGAGGCCGATGTGCCCGTCGAAGTTATTCCCGGGCCCTCTGCTTGCGTCACGGCGCTCGTTTCGTCCGGCATCCCCTGCGAGCATTTTTTCTTTGAGGGCTTTTTGGGCCGAAAGCACGGCGACCGCGTGCGCCGTTTGCAGCGCCTTGCCGTGGTGCCCGGCGCACTCATCTTCTACGAGTCTCCACATCGCATCGTGGCAACGCTCGAGGCCGTGGCGGAGGTCTTTCCCCAACGTGAGGTTGCCGTCTGCCGCGAACTCACCAAGCTGCACGAGGAGGTCTTGCGCGGGCCCGCTGCCCAGCTTGCCGAGGAGCTGCGTGCTCGCGGCGAGGTAAAGGGCGAGATTGCGCTGGTCATCGCGCCGCCGAGCGAGGGTGAGGAGGCCGGTATCGTGCCGGTTGGCGCCGCGGCAGCGGATCCCGACGAGGCCCTGCGCGAGGATATCCGCGCCGCGCTCGAGGAGGGGGAGCCCGCGTCTGCGGTGGCCAAGCGCCTGTCTCAGAAGTATTCGCGCCGCAAGCGCGATGTCTATGCCATGGTGCTCGATATGCAATAGATGGAGGATATCCAGCCCTTGCGCTAGAATCATCCTCTGTATGCAACGTTTTACTGGAGGACAAACCCCATGGATCAAAGCAAGCCTTCGTTCTTTATCACGACGCCCATCTACTACGTCAACGCCGATCCGCACCTGGGCACGGCTTATTCCACCATCATCGCCGACGTTCAGGCTCGCTATCGCCGTTCCGCTGGCTATAACGTCAAGTTCCTGACCGGCATGGACGAGCATGGCGAGAAGGTCGCCGAGGCCGCAGCCAAGCACAACATGACGCCGCAGGAGTGGACCGATAGCCAGGCTCCGCACTTCAAGGAGCTTTGGAGCAAGCTCGAGATTTCCAATGATGACTTCATCCGCACCACCGAGCCGCGCCAGCATCATGCCGTGCAGTACCTGTGGGAGCGCATGAAGGAGTCCGGTTACCTGTATAAGGGCAGCTACGACGGCTGGTATTGCGTGCCTGACGAGACCTACTTCACCGATACGCAGGTCCAGAAGGGCGACGAGGAGTACGGCAGCGTCGGCCAGCACCTGTGCCCCGACTGCCACCGTCCGCTTGAGCGCGTGCAGGAGGAGTCCTACTTCTTTAAGCTTTCCGCTTTCCAGGACAAGCTGCTCAAGCTCTATGACGAGCACCCCGACTTTGTCGAGCCTGCGTTCCGCATGAACGAGGTGCGCAGCTTTGTCGAGGGCGGCCTTAACGACCTTTCCGTGAGCCGCACGAGCTTTGACTGGGGCATTCAGGTCCCGTTTGACGAGGGTCACGTGACCTACGTGTGGTTCGATGCGCTGCTCAACTATATGACGGCCGTCGGCTACGGTGTCGACACCGACGAGGCGCGTGCCGAGCTGGCCTATCGCTGGCCTGCGCAGTTCCACATCGTGGGTAAGGACATCATCCGCTTCCACTGCGTCATTTGGCCCGCCATGCTCATGGCCATCGGCGAGGCTCTGCCCGAGCATGTCTTTGCCCACGGCTTCCTGACCGTGCGCAATGCCGAGACCGGCAAGGCCGAGAAGATGTCCAAGAGCCGCGGCAATGCCATCGCTCCGCAGGACGTTATCGACATGTTGGGCGTCGAGGGCTATCGCTACTACTTTATGACCGACGTCGTCCCCGGTACCGACGGTGCCATCAGCTTCGATCGCATGGAGCAGGTCTACAACGCCGACCTGGCCAACAGCTGGGGCAACCTGATCTCGCGTTCGCTCAACATGAGCGGCAAGTATTTTGACGGTTGCGCGCCCGCCAAGCCCGCATCGTTCGATGCGTTCGACAACCCGCTGGCAAAGATTGCCGACGGTTTGGTCGAGCGCTACATCGCCAAGATGGACGTGCTCGATTACGGTGGAGCCAAGGACGAGGTCATGGAGCTCATCCACGCCGCCAACCACTACATCGAGGACTCCGAGCCTTGGGCGCTTGCCAAGGACGAGGCCAAGGCTGACGAGCTGGCGTTTGTGATCTACAACCTGCTCGAGGCCATCCGCATTGCCGCTCACCTGCTGATCCCGCTCATGCCCCAGACTTCTGCCGAGGCTCTGCGCCGCCTGTCCTGCGAGGACGAGGCCGCGAGCGACGACCTCAAGGGCATTTGCGCTTGGGGCCTGCTTGCCGGTGGTCAGCCCGTCGAGAAGGGCGAGCCGCTGTTCCCGCGTCTGGGCTAAGACGCCGCGCGCCATATCGGCAATTTGCTGTTTAGATGTAAGGGCATGGCCGCAACGGTCCATGCCCTTTTGTTTCAAGACGCCGCCACCATGCTAAGGAGGCAACTATGACAACTTCGCCTTTTGCAAACCCCACGGCCACCAGGGAACTGCTGGAGGAGTTTGGCCTTGCGACCAAGCATCGCCTGGGGCAGAACTTCTTGATCGACAACCATGTAATTGAGCGCATTTGCGAGCTTTCCGAGCTTGCGGGCGATGAACGTGTGCTCGAGGTTGGCCCGGGCGTTGGTACGCTCACGCTTGCGCTGCTGCAGGAGGCGGCGTGCGTCACGTCGATCGAGGCCGATCCCGAGCTCGAGCCGGTGCTCGATGCCCACGCCGCCGACTACGCCAACTTCCGCTTTATCATGGGCGACGCGCTCAGGGTGACGCCGGAACAGATTGAGCAGGCTGCGGGCGGTGAGCCGACGGTATTTGTCGCGAACCTGCCCTATAACGTGGCGGCGACAATCATCCTGCAGTTCTTCCAGACGATGCCTGCGCTCAAGCGCGCCGTCGTCATGGTTCAAAAGGAGGTTGCCGATCGCATTGCCGCAGTGCCGGGTAACAAGACTTATGGCGGCTATACGGCAAAGCTCGGCCTGTATGCACAGGTGACGGGTCGCTTTGAGGTGCCGCCACGTTGCTTTATGCCGGCGCCGCACGTGGACTCGGCCGTCGTGCGTATCGACCGTGTTGACGGCGTGGTGCCCGAAGGACTCGATCGCGAATTTGTGGCCCGTGTGATTGACGCTGCTTTTGCTCAGCGTCGCAAGACCATTCGCAATTCCATGAGCGCCAACGGCTTTGCCAAGGACGTGCTCGATGCCGCCTTTGAGGCTTGCGGTATCGCACCCACCACGCGCGCCGAGACGCTTGATGTTGCCGACTTTGTCCGTCTGGCCCAGGAGCTAATTCATGACGCCTAATGCCGAACGCGTGACGTTTACCAAGAAAAAGAAGACGGTTGCTTGTCCCGTGCCCTTGGCACCGCTTGCCGACACACATGCGCATCTGCTTTCGTTCTGGGGCAAGGATGTGCCCGAGACGCTCCTGCGCGCCAAGGCTGCGGGCGTCGACCTGTTGGTGACGATGTTCGACCCCATCGCTGACAAACGCAGCGTGACGGACTATAGCGACTGGCTCGTGCGCGAAATTCTGCCGATGCGGGATATTCCGCAGATCAAGTATCTCGCTGGCGTTCACCCCTATGGCGCGCCGGATTATACCGACGACATTCACGCGCAGGTTGTTGCCGCACTCGATGACCCTTTGTGCGCCGGTATCGGCGAGATCGGTCTGGACTACCACATGGATTACGACGACGATATTGCGCCGGCGCCCCACGACGTGCAGATCGACTGTATGGCACGTCAGCTCGAAGTTGCCGTGCGCCGCAATGTGCCGGTGGAGCTGCACCTGCGGCACGAGGACTCGGATGGGGAGCGCACCTCGCACGTTGATGCGTACAACGCGCTGCGCGAGGTGGGTGTGCCTCAGGCCGGTTGCGTGCTGCACTGCTTTGGCGAGGATCGAGCCACAATGGAGCGCTTTGTGGGTTTGGGCTGCTATATCGCCTATGGCGGCGCGGCCACCTTTAAGCGCAACGACGACGTGCGCGAGGCATTTGCGGCGACCCCGCTCGATCGCATTTTGTTCGAGACGGATTGCCCGTATATGGCGCCGGAGCCGATTCGCGGTCTTGAGTGCGAGCCGGCAATGATTTCCATCACGGCAAACACGCTAGTCAATGACCGTGTCGATCGTACCGGTGAGGATCCTGAAGCGATTGCGCAGGCCGCCTGGGAAAATGCTCGCAAACTTTTTCAAAAATAGTTCTTGCGTTCGCGATGGCGCTCCGTTATTCTAATTCCTGCACGCGGGCGTGGCGGAATTGGCAGACGCGTACGGTTCAGGTCCGTATGGGGGCAACCCCATGAAGGTTCAAGTCCTTTCGCCCGCACCATTAAATGAAAGAGCTCCCAGCAATGGGGGCTTTTTTGTAATATGAGAAAGCCATTGTCAATAGGCATGTTCGTTCGAGCCCGGT
>UQLD01000034.1 GCA_900541855.1 uncultured Collinsella sp. | reverse complement strand
AGGAAAGCACTTAATGTGCTTTCCGTCTTGCGCAGGACTGTAGAGCAGCAAACTTCATGCCCTCCGGTCCGCCCCGGGAGCCACTTCTAAGTTATCCCCCGGCATTCAGAAAATCTAAGTGCCAAAAAATAAGATTTTTTGACTCCGTGTTGTATAACCCGCCATTCGTGGGTACCATTCAACGCGTACGCAAACAAAAAGGGTTAATTCGCGTGGCATAACCACGCGGCCCAAAAAGGAGGAGACAAGCATGTCGTCTTTGAAGCCGCTTGCAGATCGTGTTCTGGTCAAGCCCGACGAGGCCGAGCAGAAGACCGCTTCTGGTCTGTACATCGCCAGCAACGCCCAGGAGAAGCCGCAGCGCGGCACCATCGTTGCCGTTGGCGCCGGCAAGGTCAACGACAAGGGTGAGCGCATCCCCATGGACGTCAAGGTCGGTGACGTTGTCATCTACGGTAAGTTCGGTGGCAACGAGGTCAAGGTCGACGGCGAGAAGTATCTGCTGATGCGCGCCGACGACATCTACGCTGTCGTCGAGGCCTAGTCTCGTCAGAATCTCTGATTCGTCTTTGAACGCGCCCGCCGCATAGGACTCGGAAGCGGCGACGCGAGTCACATTTCTTTTGGAGGATTACCTACCATGGCAAAGAACATTACGTTCAACACCGATGCCCGCGCTAAGCTTGCCAAGGGCGTCAACACTCTGGCCGACGCCGTAACCGTCACCATGGGCCCCAAGGGTCGCTACGTTGCGCTGCAGCGTACGTTCGGTGCTCCGACCATCACCAACGACGGCGTTTCCGTCGCCAAGGAGATTGAGCTCGAGGACAACATCGAGAACATGGGCGCCCAGCTGGTGAAGGAGGTCGCCACCAAGACCAACGACACCGTGGGTGACGGCACCACCACCGCAACCCTGCTCGCTCAGGCCATCGTCAACGACGGTCTGCGCAACGTTGCTGCTGGCGCTAACCCGCTGGCCATCCGTCGCGGCATCGACAAGGCCGTCAACGCCGCCGTCGCCGAGATGAAGAAGCAGGCCAAGCCGGTCGAGACCAAGGAGCAGATTGCTTCCGTCGGTACCATCTCTGCCGGTGACCCCGAGGTCGGCGAGAAGATCGCCGAGGCCATGGAGGTCGTGGGCAAGGACGGCGTCATCACCGTCGAGGATTCCCAGACGTTCGACATCACCATCGACACCGTCGAGGGCATGCAGTTCGACAAGGGCTATGTCTCCGCTTACTTCGTCACGGACAACGACCGCATGGAGGCCGTGATGAAGGATCCGTACATCCTCATCACCGACCAGAAGATCTCCAGCGTTCAGGACATCATGCCCGTTCTCGAGGCTGTCCAGCGCGCTGGCCGTGGCCTGCTCATCATCGCTGAGGACATCGACGGCGAGGCTCTGCCTACCCTGGTCCTCAACAAGATCCGTGGCGCTCTCAACGTCTGCGCCGTCAAGGCTCCGGGCTACGGCGATCGCCGCAAGCGCATCCTCGAGGACATCGCCGTCCTCACCGGTGGCCAGGCCGCTCTGGACGAGCTGGGCGTGAAGGTCGCTGACATCACCGCCGATATGCTCGGTACCGCTAAGTCCGTCACCATCTCCAAGGACAACACCGTCGTCGTCGGCGGCGCTGGCTCCAAGGAGGCCATCGACGCTCGCATCGCTCAGATCAAGGGCGAGATGGAGAACACCACCTCTGACTTCGACCGCGAGAAGCTCCAGGAGCGCCTGGCCAAGCTCTCCGGTGGCGTTGCCGTCATCAAGGTCGGCGCTGCTACCGAGTCCGAGCTCAAGGAGATCAAGCACCGCGTCGAGGACGCCCTGCAGGCTACCCGTGCTGCTGTCGAGGAGGGCATTGTCGCCGGTGGCGGCGTCGCCTTCATGGACGCTGCTCCTGCGCTCGATGCTGTCGAGATTGACGACCCCGAGGAGAAGATCGGTGTCGACATCGTCAAGAAGGCTCTGACCGCTCCGGTCGCTACCATCGCCAAGAACGCTGGCTTTGAGGGCGCTGTCGTGGTCGACAAGGTTGCCGAGCTGCCCGCCGGCCAGGGTCTCAACTCTGCCAACGGCGAGTGGGGCGACATGATCGAGATGGGCGTCCTCGACCCCGTCAAGGTCAGCCGCGTCACCCTGCAGAACGCTGCTTCTGTCGCCAGCCTGATCCTCATCACCGAGGCTACCGTCTCCGATGTGCCCAAGAACACTCAGCTTGAGGACGCTATCGCTGCTGCTACCGCTGGTCAGCAGGGCGGCGGTATGTACTAAGGCCGACAAGGTCTAGAACTCCCACCGGGAATCCGGGGGCGTGACGGGGGTTTCTCTCCGGAACGTCCTCGGACATGCAAAGAGGCTCCGCATCGCGCTTCGCGCTGCGGAGCCTCTTTGCGTCCTGCGGAATGTTCCGGAGAGAAACCCCCGTCACGCCCCCGGATTCCCTGCGTTTACGGCCTTGAGGTCGGCGTGGGCGGAGATCGTGGCTGATAGGGATACGTATCCCGGTTGCTGTTTCGCGCTTTGCGCGAAAGGCGCATCACTTTGGGATGGGTGGGGAACGTGGTTGTTGCGGCAACTGATCCCCACCATAAATTACCCTTGGCATACTTGCGCAAAAGCCTGCTGGTGCTACACTTGCAATTGCTGTTTCAGGGCGGGGTGAAATTCCCCACTGGCGGTAAATCGGGCGGTGCCAAAGGGGTGCCGTGGCGCAGACGAGATGCCTGCGGCCGAGCCGATGAGTCCGCGACCCGTGCGTGTGTTGGTTCGCATGCAGGCTGAACTGGTGAAATCCCAGTACCAACGGTTAGAGTCCGGATGAAAGAGGCAGGTGATCTTATGTCTGAACAGTCGCAGCATATCCATTTTGAGAACACGAATAGGTGGAGCACCAAACAGCTCGTTACCATGGCGTTGATGTGCGCCTTGGGCGCCCTGTTTATGTATGTGCAGCTGCCTATCCTTCCTTCGGCGCCGTTTTTGACGTATGACCCGTCGCTGGTGCCGGCGATGGTGTGTGGATTTGCGTATGGCCCTGGTGCCGGCACCGCTGTTGCCGCTATGGCGATTGTTATCCATGCGCTTACCACGGGCGACTGGGTCGGTGCGCTTATGAACCTGGTTGCCACGCTGGGCTACATTCTGCCCGCGGCTATCGTCTATCAGAAGATGCATACCTATAAGGGTGCCGTGATTGGTCTGGTGCTCGGCGTTATTGCCGCTACGGCGTTGTCTATGGTCGCAAACCTTACCATTGGCGTATGGTTCTGGTATGGCTCGGTCGATGTGATCGCCCCGCTTATGATTCCTGCCGTGCTGCCGTTCAACCTTATCAAGACCGTGCTTAACTCGGTATTGACGCTTGCGGTGTATAAGGCGGTCTCCAACCTCATCACGCCTAAAAAGGACCAGGTCAAAGGCCGCGCATGATTGAGTGTCGGGGCGTTTCCTTTAGCTATGACGGTGCCGCACCGGCACTCGACGGCGTCGATCTAAACATCGAGGACGGCGAGTTTTTCTGCATCCTCGGTGGCAATGGGTCGGGCAAGTCGACGTTTGCCAAGCATCTGAATGCACTGTTGCAGCCCGATGCGGGCACGGTACGCGTCAACGGCATGGATGCGTCCGACCCCGAGCTGGTCTACGACATTCGTTCGACCGCGGGCATGGTATTCCAGAATCCCGATGACCAGCTGGTGGCAACGCTTGTCGAAGATGACGTTGCGTTTGGTCCCGAAAACCTTGGCGTGCCGTCGGCGCAAATTGCGCAGCGCGTACGCGAGGCGCTGAAGGGTGTGGGCCTGGTGGGCTTTGAGCGTCACGAGACCCATGCGCTTTCGGGCGGCCAAAAGCAGCGCGTGGCGCTTGCCGGCGTGCTCGCCATGGAGCCGCGCGTGCTCATATTGGACGAGGCTTCCTCGATGCTCGATCCGCGTGGACGCAAGGGCCTCATGAAGGCTTGCCACGCGTTGCACGATCGCGGTATGACCATCGTGATGATTACGCACTTTATGGAAGAGGCCGCCGAGGCCGATCGTGTCGCGGTGTTTCGGGCGGGGCGCGTTGCCATGCTCGGTAAGCCCGAGGAAATCTTGACGCGGGCGGACGAACTTGCGCAGCTCAACCTGGATATGCCGGCGTCGTGCTGCCTAGGTAGGGCACTTCGTGAGAAGGGCGTTTCCGTTTGCGCGCAGGTGCGCGAGGCAGATATGGTCGCCGAGATTGCGCGGGTTTACGCCGAGCGGGGCGGGGCGGACGTCGCAGTGCAGCCTTCCGCATCCGATTCTCGTATGCTCGACAATGCATCCTTCGCGACTAACGAGGCGGCCGCATCGGAGCCCGTTATCGAGATTTCGCATCTCTCACATAGTTACTCGCTGAGCGCCCGCGAGCGCCGTCGATGGCGCAAGCGGGCGACCACTGCGGACGCATCGAGCAAACAGGCTCTTTGGGGCAACGATCCAAACAGTCCCTGGGCACTGCGCGATGTTTCGCTGACGGTGCGTCGTGGCGAGTTTCTGGGCCTGGCGGGTCATACCGGCTCGGGTAAATCAACGCTGGTTCAGCATCTCAACGGGTTGATTCGTCCGCAGGAGGGAAACGTTTGCGCGCTGGGGCTCGACCTATCAAGCAAGAAAGACGCCGCCGCGGTTAAGGCTAAGGTCGGCGTGGTGTTTCAGTATCCCGAGCGCCAGCTATTTGCCGAGACCGTGTCGCAGGACGTGGCGTTTGGCCCGCGCAACCTTGGTCTGCCGCAAGACGAGGTTGCGCGTCGTGTCGCATCATCGCTTGCGCGCGCGGGTCTCGATCTCGCCGCGATAGGCGACAAGAGCCCCTTTGAGCTTTCGGGCGGCCAGCAGCGCCGCGTGGCGTTTGCCGGCGTGCTCGCCATGGAACCCGAGGTCCTGGTACTCGACGAGCCCATGGCGGGGCTCGATCCGGCTGCGCGCAGGGATTTCCTGGGGCTCATCGATCGGCTCCATCGCGAGGGCCTGACTGTTGTCATGGTTTCACACAGCATGGATGACTTGGCTAATTGTTGCGACCGTATGGTTGTGATGAACGAGGGCGCGGTGTTTGCCGAGGGAACGCCTGCACAGGTTTTTGCGCACGCGGACGAGCTCAAGTCGATCGGTCTAGGTGTTCCTGCCGCTCAGCGTATGGCGTTGGCACTTGCTGGGACTGGCGTGCCGCTGCGCTGCGACAAACTCTATACGGTTGAGTCGCTGGCCGATGAGCTGGCCGGCGTGCTGATGGGCCGTGCGGGCAAGCCCGCGGACGCCCTCTGCCAGGTCGATTCCAAGATGCCCGCGCGAGAGGAGGGCTGCTAATGGAGGCGTTTTCGTTTGGTAGCTACTATCCTGGAGATAGCGCGGTCCATCGACTGGACCCGCGCACCAAGTTGCTCCTAGGTTTCGCATTTCTGATCACCGTGCTCACCGTTGGCAGCTTCCGCGGGCTGGTGCCGGTCGCAATGTTTGTCGTGCTGGTCTATGTTGTGACCCGGGTGCCGTTGCGTCGGGTCCTATCATCGATGGCGCCACTGCTGGCGATTGTCGTGGTAGTCGCGGTGCTCAACCTGTTTTCCGACCAGAGTGGCCGCATCCTGTGGCAGCTTGGCTTTTTGCAGGTGAGCGAGGGCTCGCTGCGTTCTGCTGCGTTTGTGGCGTGCCGCCTGACGTTGATGATGGCCGGCATGAGCGCCATTACACTCACCACGCCGACGCTCGACCTCACCGCGGGCTTTGAACGTCTGCTCGCACCATTTGCGCGCGTGGGGCTTCCGGCGCACGAACTCGGCATGATTATGGGTATCGCGCTGCGGTTTATGCCGCAATTTGCCACCGAGATGAAACAGACGGCCGATGCACAGGCAAGTCGCGGCGCGCGCGTGACGGGCGGTCCGCTCGGCGGCGTGCGCATGCTCGGCAGTGTGGCGATTCCGCTGTTCACCGGCGTGTTCCGTCATGCCGAGACGCTTTCGGCCGCCATGGATGCGCGCTGCTATCACGGCGAACAGGGACGCACGCGTCTGCATGCGCTTACGTTTGGCCGGGGGGATGTACTGGCCGCGGTGGCGATGGCGCTGCTGGTGACATGCGTTGTCGTTATCAATCTTCAACTTGTCTAAGCTCGATTCGAGCGCAAGAAAGGGGTCTCTATGACCGACATCGATCGCACGGCTCAGCTCGAGCGCGCCTGCTCGTATCTCAGGCGCATTCCGGCGTGGTATCTTGCCACGACCGATGCGAGCGACGGGTATCAGCCCCGCGTGAGGCCGTTTTCGTTTGCCATGGTCGATGACGGCAAGCTGTGGTTTTGCACGTCGCGCGACAAGGACGTGTGGGCGGAGTTGAGCGCGAATCCCAAGTTTGAGGTATCGGGCTGGAAGCCGGGGGAGTGCTGGATCGTGTTAACTGGCGAGGCCGCGCTCGAGGACGATGCATTCGTGAGCGACAAGGTGCGCCAAGCGGGCTTTAAGCACATGGTGGGCATTGGCGAGCAACACGATAGTGCCAACGACGGCCGCCTTGCATTCTTCTCGGTCCGCAACATCGCTGCGCGGTTCTGCGATATCGACGGCAGCGAAGAGCTCCTCGAGCTCTAATTTCCCAAATTGACTACCCATTCCAAAAAGACTGGTCAGGTGACAGGAGGAAACGTGGACGGATTGAATACGGTGCTGGAGTATCTGACGTCGGTGCCGGCGTGGTATCTGGCGACGAGTGTGGACGGGCAGCCGCATGTGCGTCCGTTCTCGTTTGCACAGATTCAGGACGGCAAGCTGTGGTTTGTGACGGCGCGCACCAAAGACGTGTGGCAGGAGCTTCTGCAAAACCAGCGCTTTGAGGCCACGAGTTGGTGGCCGGGCCATGGTTGGTTGATCCTGCGCGGACGTGCGGGGCTGGACGACCGGGCTTCGAGCGAAATGCGCGAGATCGGAAGAGCGTCGTGTAGGGAAAGAGTGTAGATCTCGGTGGTCGCCGT
>UQLD01000033.1 GCA_900541855.1 uncultured Collinsella sp. | reverse complement strand
AACCCTGGACCTTGGGATTAAGAGTCCCCTGCTCTACCAACTGAGCTAACGACCCAAAGCTAAAGTCCGTTGTGGCGGACTTTAGAGGAGATATCGTGTGGTGGGCCGTCAGGGGTTCGAACCCTGGACCTTGGGATTAAGAGTCCCCTGCTCTACCAACTGAGCTAACGACCCGATATCAACACGAAGCAAAAACTGGGGTGGGTAAAGGGACTCGAACCCTCGACCTACGGGACCACAACCCGTCGCTCTAGCCAACTGAGCTACACCCACCGTGTCCTGTGCGCTTCGCGCTCGACTATTATTGCAAGGAACGCCACGCGATGCAAGCCCCAATTTTCAAGAATTTTGAAAAGAGTTTTTCGAGACCATTTCGAGCAAATCCCACCGGTTTCATAGGAGTAAACTTGCCCCACTGCAAATGCTCGAAAGGACCGTCATGAAAGAACTCTCCAACCGCACGGCAACGTTTACCGATTCGGTCATCCGCCGCATGACACGCATCTCCAATAAGTACGGCGCTGTCAATCTCTCGCAGGGCTTCCCTGACTTCGATCCCCCAGCGCAGCTGCTCGATAGCCTCAGCACCATCGCCACCGACCCCAAGCCGCTTTACCACCAGTACTCCATCACCTGGGGCTCCCAGGCCATGCGTGAGGCGCTTGCCGCCAAGCAGGAGCATTTTATGGGCATGTCGGTAAACCCCAACGAGAATATCGTAGTCACCTGCGGCTCCACCGAGGCCATGATGGCCGCCATGATGACGGTTGCGAACCCCGGAGACAAGGTCGTCATCTTCTCGCCGTTCTACGAGAACTACGGCGCCGACACGATCCTTTCGGGTGCCGAGCCTATCTACGTGCCGCTCAACCCGCCCACATTCGACTTTGACCGCGAGACACTCGAGGCGGCCTTCCGCGACAACGACCCCAAGGCCATCGTCCTGTGCAACCCTTCCAACCCTTGCGGCAAGGTCTTTACGCGCGAGGAGCTCACCTTTATCGCCGACCTCTGCAAAAAGTACGACACCTACTGCATCACCGACGAGGTGTACGAGCACATCGTCTACGCGCCCCACGAGCACGTCTATATGGCCACGCTGCCCGGCATGTTCGAGCGAACCATCAGCTGCAGCTCGCTGTCCAAAACGTACTCCATCACCGGCTGGCGTCTGGGCTACACCATTGCCCCGGCCCAGATCACCGAGCGCATCAAGAAGGTCCACGACTTCCTCACCGTGGGTGCCGCCGCTCCCCTGCAGGAAGCTGTCGTCACCGCCCTCAACTTCGACGACAGCTATTACCAGGAGGTCCTCGACCTCTACACCGCCAAGCGCGACCTGTTCTGTCAGGGACTCGGCAGCATCGGCCTCACGCACAACGTGCCGCAGGGCGCCTACTACGTCATGATGGACATCTCTGAGTTTGGCTATGACAGCGACCTCGAATTCTGCGAGGACCTCGCGTCTAAGGTGGGCGTGGGCGCCGTGCCCGGCTCGAGCTTCTTCCGCGAGCCCGTCAACCATCTGATTCGTTTCCACTTTGCCAAGCGAGACGAGACGCTTAACGCGGCGCTGGAGAACCTCAAGTCGCTACGTGATAAAATCAAGCCGCGCGGGTAAGGACGGCCCGGCAACTAAAGCAACCAAAGAAGCCCCGCACCGCCCGCCGCGTTGCGAGGCTTCTTTCTATAGCGCTTTCTTAAATAGTTTAGAGCTCTATACTTTAGTCACGGAGCAACTCGTCCCAGAGAGAGGAATACTATGGCAGAGCAGCAGCTTATCGGAGCGCTCGAGGCCGGTGGCACCAAGATGGTCTGCGCCACGGGCTATGCGGACGGTACGGTCCTAGAGCGCGAGCAGATCGCGACCACGACCCCGCAGGAGACCGTTGAGGCCGTCAACGCATGGTTTGCCGACAAGGGCATCGCCGCGCTGGGCATCGGCGCCTTTGGCCCCACCGCAGTCAACCCTGCCTCGCCCCAATACGGCAAGATCCTGGAGACGCCCAAAACGGCATGGCGCTACTTTGACCTGCTGGGCACTATCCAAAACGAGCTCAATATCCCCTGCGGCTACGATACCGACGTCAACGTCGCCTGCCTGGGCGAGGTCACGTTTGGTTGCGCCAAGGGCCTCACCGACGTGGTCTACCTGACCATCGGCACCGGCGTGGGCGCCGGCGTGCTCTCGGGCGGTAAGCTCGTGCACGGCATGATGCATCCCGAGGCCGGCCACATCCTGGTCACGCGCGACCCGCGCGACACCATTGGCGAGCACAGCGCCTGCCCCTTCCACGACAACTGTCTCGAGGGCCTCATCGCCGGCCCCGGCGTTAAAAAGCGCTGGGATGGCAAGAGCGCCGGAGACATGGCCGATGACCCGGAGGCCATGGACCTGCTCGCCGGCTATCTGGCACAGGCGCTCATGACCTACACGCTGTGCTACGCGCCGCAAAAGATCATCATCGGCGGCGGCGTGGCCGACCACACCCCCATCGTGCCGCTCGCACGCAAGAAATGTGCCGAAATGCTCAACGGCTATATCGTCACGCCCGAGGTCAACGACATCGATACCTACATTGTCAACAACAGCCTCGAGGGCAAGCAGGGCATCATGGGTTGCCTTGCCCTGGGCGCACAGGCGCTTCAGTAACAGACGCACCCACGGGGCGTGGCGCGCCCAGCAAATCCGACCAATGGAACGACGCCACCACGCCTCATATAAGCCCTCAAATAAAAAAGGCCGCCTAGGACCAAACAATACGTCCTAGGCGGCCTTTTTGGCGTACATCAGCGACCGTAAGAGATATCGGAGCACAACGCCCATTGCCGCTCCACAGCAGTCGATCATCACATCGGTGATCATGCCGGCGCGTCCCGGCACAAAGAGCTGAATCGTCTCGTCGATCGAGGGAATCAGCAGCAGGAACACCGCCGTGGGCAGCAGCACGTCAAAGGTGTGCCGGCCCTCAAAATCAAAAGCGTGCGTTGCCAGGATGCCGAGCACCATATACTCGGTAAAATGCGCGCACTTGCGAACAACAAAGTTGGTCACCCATTCATATGGAAGTCCCACGCCGTGCAGGAAACCGCGGATAGCTTCCATGACCGTTAGGCTCAGCGAGCCCGACCCCGAGCCGGGAACCAGCGAATTGCCCCAGATCAAGAGCGCCATCAGGCAGGTCACGACCGCCCATTTTCGATTCATCTTAACCATGCAGAAGTTATGCCTCCGCGCGGAGCTGCGCGAAGCTGGCGGTACCGCCCTCGATAACGCTCAGATAGGCACGGCCCGTACGCTTGGCGGTAGAGGACTGCAGGCGCTCGATCTCTTCCTCGAGGATCTGATTGACGCGCTCGTGACGACGATTTTCCATAATGCCGGCGGCAATAGCCTCGGCCCGCTCGATGCTCTCGCGCGAGATACGGGCGGTATCCTCGGGGAACACAGCGCTGTGACGGCCGACATAGGCGGGAGCAGCAGGCTGAGGGGCAGCGACGGGAGTGGGGACTGCAACAGGAGCGGGCTCGTCAATCTCATCCAGAATCGCGGTGGCGGCGGCCCACATGTCCTCGTGGCCCGAGTAATCGGCCATGGGGACATCGACCTCGAGCGAGGCGTCCGGAAGGTCGCCGGTGTCGATGCGATCTTGGGCATCAATCGATGCGGTGATGGCTGCAGGTTCATCGAGGTCGTCAAGATCGATGTCCGCGGCACCGGAGATGATAGGCATGCTGGCGAGGTTTGCGTTGTACGGCGCAGCCTCAGCCGCCTGCTGCTGAGCAGGAGCGCCCCAAAGCGAGCTCTCGGCGGCACGGCGGGCGGCAACGGCCTCCTCGTCCGCGGTAATGGCTTCATCAACGTACGAATAATCGGCAGAAGCGTTCGCGTCGCCCGAGGTAGCGTTGTAGGCGTTATTGGCTGCCGCGTTGGCAACGAGTGCCACGAAAGCCGCCGTGCTGCCCGCAGGGGCGGCCTGGGAGCCCGACACGGCGCGCGCCGCGGCGGCGATGTCGTCACGATTGAAGGAGCCGGTCTGCCCGCCGTTGGTAAGCTCGTCGATGGCGACTTGATAGACGTCGCGCGAGTGTGCAGGGTCGCAGCTCACCGGCGAATCGTCGTCGAGCATACTGTCGATCATGGACCAAGCCTCGGCCTCGTCCATAGCATCTGCGGCTCGAGCGATGGTAGGGACACCATCATCGGCATGACGGCGCTGGAACGCACCAGTCAGGCCGGAAAGGTATGCCGAGGTAGACTGCTCCGCCTGAGCCTGAGAAGCAGAAGCCGCAGCGTAAGGAGTCGCATCCTGCTGCTGAGCCGGAATCGAGGCGGTCTGGAACTCATTTTGATGCTGGTTGACGTTCGCGGCGCCACCCATGGCGTCGGGCTGGAACAGGCGCTCGGCATGCTGCGCGCGATATTCAGAAATGCCGAGCGAGGCGGCATAGATACCCACGCCCGCCACCGCACCCACGGCAAAGGGAACAGCGCCCGCGACGACCGTCTCGTTCACCGACGAAAACGGCAGCGTGGCAGCATACATCACCACGGGAGCGGCAAGGCCGATTCCGCAGGAAAGTCCAGCAAGGACTGCTCGTTGTGTTGCATCAGAAGAAGCCATGAGCTCTCCCCATCTTCCAGCACCCAAATCGCATCATTCAGTTGGCTGCGCGAGAGAAGATGAAGCGGGGCTATGCCCCAAAGCAACGGTATATGGTTCGTTTCATCTGCGTTTTCCGTCGCGAAGCTTAACAGCTATTATGCGAAACCCCCTTGGGGATTGCAAGCGACGAAGCGAGATTGAAACGGGAAAATCGCTGCTTGTCGGTCGTGAGGTCAATAATCGTTGGCGAGCGGCTATACGAAAAGGGCCAGGTTCTAAACCCCGGCCCTTCTGGCATGTCTATGGCTGTTGTCGCGTGCAACGAGCGACTTAGAACGTCTGCTCGTAATCGCTGTGCTTTTTTGCCGAACGCACCAGGAACTCCTGGTTGGTATTGGTGCCCTTGAGGCCCTTGATAAACGACGCGGCCGCGCGCTCGGTATTGTTCATGCCGGCGAGGATGCGGCGCAGGCCAAAGACAAACGGGCGCATCTGCTCGTCGACCAGCAGATCCTCGTTGCGCGTACCCGAGGCAACGGGATCGATGGCCGGGAAGATACGGCGGTCGGCCAGGTCGCGGTCGAGCTTGAGCTCCATGTTGCCGGTACCCTTGAACTCCTCAAAGATGACCTCGTCCATCTTGGAGCCGGTATCGATGAGGGCGGAAGCCAAGATGGTGAGCGAGCCGCCGTTCTCGATGTTGCGGGCTGCGCCCAAGAAACGCTTGGGCGGATACAGGGCAGCCGAATCGACGCCGCCCGACAGGATACGACCCGAGGCGGGAGCGGCCAGATTGTAGGCGCGGGCAAGGCGCGTGATGGAGTCGAGTACCACCACGACGTCGCCACCCAGCTCCACGATGCGTTTGGCACGCTCGATCACGAGCTCTGCCACGCGAGTATGGTTGTCGGCGGGCATATCGAAGGTCGAGGCCACGACCTCACCCTTGATGGAGCGCTGCATATCGGTGACCTCTTCGGGGCGCTCGTCAACGAGCAGGCAGATGAGGTGCACCTCGGGATTGTTGATCGAGATAGACTGGCAGATCTTCTTGAGGATCGTGGTCTTGCCGGCTTTTGGCGGCGACACAATCAGGCCGCGCTGGCCCTTGCCGATCGGCGACACGATATCGATGGCGCGACCGGTGATGGAATCCTTGCCGTGCTCCATGCGCAGCGGCTCGTTGGGATAGACCGGGGTAAGGTCGCCGAACTTGGGGCGGTTGCGGATCTGCTCGGGATCCATGCCGTTAACGGTCGTGATCTTGGCGAGGCCGGCGCGCTTGTCGCCGCCGCGCGAGGGGCGCAGCGAGCCCTCGATGACATCGCCCGTGCGCAGGCGTGCGGAGCGAATGAGATATGCGGGAACAAAGGCGTCATCGCTGGACTTCATGTAGCCGTGGGCATGAATGATGCCGAAGCTATCCGGGCGAATCTGCAGAATGCCCTTGATGTCGCGGAAGCCCTCGGCCTTCGCGGCGGTGGTGTAGATCTCTTCGACGAGCTCGGCCTTCTTCTTGCCGGTCGTCTCGATCTCGAACTCCTTGGCCTTTTCACGCAGCTCGGCGACCTTCATGGCCGCGAGTTCCTCACGCGAAAGCGTGGGCTCAGTCGGGGCGGCGTTGCGCTCCTTATTACGCTGCTTGCGATCGCGCTGACGATTGCGGCGGTCGTTGTTGCGCTCGTCGTTACGCTTGTGCTGACGTCGGTTAGGGCGGGCGCTCTCGTCGGTCTCGGCGGTCGTGGCGCCCTCGGCCGCCGGAGTTGCGGCGTCGGTGTCGGCCGGGACTTTATTATCGGCCTTGGTATCGGCATCGGCATTGGGCTCGGCATCGGCTTGCTGCTCGACGGCCTTAGCCTTTGCAGACTTCTTGCGTGTACGCTTGGGCTTCTCGGCCGCCGGCTGACCGGCGTTCTCGGCATCGGGAGCGGAGTCGACGGTTGCCTCGGCGACCTCGTTGCCCGAGTCCTCGGACGTGTCCTTTTTCGAACCCTTGGCCTTGGACGAGCGCTTAGCGGCCGTGCGACGGCTGCGACCGGGACGAACATCGGCGGGTTCGCCCTCTGCGGGTGCTCCGACCTCGGTGGCAGCGGTTCCCTGGGCAGGAGTGTCGGCGACGGGCGCGGGCGTGGCGGTCATCGCGGCATCCTGAGCTGCGGCTGCCGCGGCGGCGGCAGCCTTCTCGGCCTCGACGAAGGCCTTGGGCTTGCGGCCGCGACGGTGCGGGCGAAGAGCGGGATCGACAACGGGAACCTCGTTGGCCTCGGCAGGTGTTGCAGACTCAGAGGGCTGCTCACCCTCCCCTACCACAGAACGAGCCGGAGCTTCACCGGACTCTTGAGCCGCCTGCTCAGCATCCTGCTGAGACTTGGCCGCACGACGACGCGTGCGCGGAGCCGGCTTCTCGGTCGGCTGCCCCGCGACAGGGGCCTCGGTGGCCGCAGACGCCTCGGAGACGACCGGCGCTGCAAGCTCGGTCAGTGCCGCGGCCTCGCGCTCGGCAGCACGGCGACGGGCACGCACAACCTGAGCCTCGCTGATCTGCGCCAGCGCGCGGGCCTGTGCAACCTCATCGGAAATCGGCGCGGAGGAATCGGCAACGGTGCGCTTGGTTCGCGTCGCGCGCATGGCGCGACGCTTGGGCTTGTCGGCCTCCTCGCCGTCAGCGGCGGGCTTAGGCGCACGGCGCGTGCGCTTGGGCTTTACGGGCGCGGCATCCTCTTCGGCGGCAGGGGCAACTCCCTCGCCAGCGGCAGGCGCGACCTTCTCAGCCGATGCGGGCGCAGGCGTCGAAGCGGCCTTGGAGGCCTCAGGAGCCGAAGCCTGCACCGGCGCAGGCATCACGACCTGGTCCAACGCAGCCGGTGCAGCGGGAGCGGCCGTCGTCGTTATTTCGTTTTCTTGCTGTTGATCAGACACAGTGTTTGCTCATCTTTCTTTTCAAGCCCTGTGATCACATGCTCCCTGCATAAACCTTCAGGGCGGCTAAACAGTCTAGCTCCGTCAAATACCGACGGACATCATTGATCTGTATCGAGATGATTGCGTCATATACGCAGCGTTAGTGTAACACAACCGCAACCACCTGCAACTTAGTCATTGGCCTTGATTATCGACTTTATCCGAACACCTCCCACATTCATCCGCACATGTGCGGA
>UQLD01000032.1 GCA_900541855.1 uncultured Collinsella sp. | reverse complement strand
GGCTGCGGGAACGACCTATCCGCTCAATGTGTTCGGCTGAGATCGGAAATCAACCCCTCGTAATCTACATTGCCATAGCCCGCTGGACAGGAACGATCTTGTCAAGCTCCGGCTCGATTCTTCTTTTCTCGGCTTCAAGGTCAAACGCCATCTGAGCGCGAAGCCAATAGCCATCCGTCAGACCAAAGTAGCGGCAAAGACGAAGATCGGTGTCAGCCGTCACACGGCGCTTGCCCAAAACAATCTGCCCGATGCGCTGAGCCGGGATCCCAGTCTCCTTTGCAAGACGATATTGGGAAATGCCCATGGGGACAAGAAACTCCTCCTTAAGAAGCTCCCCTGGAGTTACCGGCGACAGCAGGCCGCCTGCAGCCACCTCATTTGTGGTAATCGACGATTTCAACATTCCAAGCCACCCATTACAGTCTGAAGTGGGCCACCGATAAATTTCGATGGCGAGCATTCGGCGCATTGCCTACGATACGGGCAAGCCCCGAGGGGCCGCCGATCGGGCGCCTCCGGATGGCCGTCTGCCCCTGCCCCGTAGAGGGCCCGGGGGGTGTTGCCACCGGGGGCGCTCGCCGCTCCGGACGACTGATAGGAAACTGCCGGGCGCAAGCGCCACGGCCAGGTAATGTGGGTGTCGCAGGGAGGGGTTCCGATCGGCCTACCGATTGGAGGATAACACCGTGGCACCACCTAGAATGCCGGAAGCCGTCATCGGGCTCGATGTCGGGAAATTGTCCCATTGGGCATGCGTCGCGACCCGGGACGGCGAGATACTGCTGAGCGCCCCCGTCGCGAACAGGGAGGGCGATCCGGACTCGCTGTTCGGCCGCTTCCCCGACGCGCTCGTGGTCGTCGACCAGTCGCGCAACATAGGCGCCCTCGCGCTCGCCCGCGCCAAGGCGGCCGGGATGTCGGCGGCGTACCTGCCGGGACTCGCGGCACACGGGGCCGCCAGGCTCTTCGCCGGCGACACCAAGACCGACGAGCGGGACGCAATGGTCATCGCGAAGACGGCGCTGGGCATCCCCGACGCACTCCTGCCGGTCGGGGATCCGGGCCCGACGGTCGCGGCGGCGAGGGCGCCGGCCGCCCAGAGAAACTTCCTGACCTGCGAAAACACCAGGAGCAAGAACCGGCTGCGCAGCATCCTGCTGGAATCGTGCCCCGCCTTCGAGGCGTTGGTCGACCTGTCCGACGGTCCCCAGCTGAGGCTCATGGCATCCCTCGGCGGGGCCTGGTCGGTGGCCGACGCCGGGCCCCGCAGGGCGGCGGCGCTCACGCGCGGGGCGGCGCGCGGCAAGATCGAGGCCCTCGTCCGCTCGACGGCCTCCTCGACAAGGCCGGACGCGGCGGCCATCGCCGCCGAGGACCGGGCGGTGAGGCTGCTCGCGCGCAGGATCTCCGAGAACTCGGCGGAGATCGATGTGATCACGGCGGAGATATCCGCCCTCCTCGAGGGCGACGATACCTACCGATGCCTCCTGACGGTGCCGGGGATCGGCCCCAAAACCGCTTCCGAGCTCGCGATCTCCATAGATATCGAAGACTTCCCAAGCCACGACAGGCTCGCGTCGTACTGCGGCCTGGCGCCGCGCAACCGCCAGTCGGGGACCTCGATCTCCTCGGTGACGGCATCGCGCCAAGGCAACAAGAGGCTGAAGAACCTGCTCATATTCTCGTGCAACTGCCTTACCCGGACAGAGGGAAGATGGGGCGATTACTACGCTAGGTGCCGAGAGCGGGGCATGCCGCACGGCAAGGCGCTCAAGGCGCTGGCACGAAAGAGGCTGAAGGTCATCTACGCGATCATGCGGGACAGGGTGCCCTACGCCGCCTAGTCGAAGCGCTCCGAACAGATTGGAGCCCATCGGCCGAAAGGCCTGGCGTTAGCATGTCGCGATTCAATCTCGAAAACAGCATTGCCCAGTTGACAAAACTATAGGAACACCCCCCGTCTCCACTCAAAGCAAACCCGATAGCGCTCATTGACACGGATGCTATATTGACCGGCGCGATCGCCCTTCAGCGCTTCAAGACGATTGCCCGGAGGGACGCGGAGGTCATCAAGAGAAACGCAGACCTGAAGCTGTCGAATCTTCCTCAAAGCAACACGCTCAAAGGGAGCAAACTTCTTGACCCGAATACCCATAGCAAAGTGCTCGGTATCTCTGTCTTTATAGGATGCAATCATAGTATCGCCTTGCGTTAATAACGTCAAACGTTTCTATAGACTTACACCTAAATTATAGCAAACATTTGTTCGTATTTTCTGAGTAAATTACACAGAGACCCAATCAAGCGAAAGCAGTCGCTTGTAGACGTCGAGGCCTTCGAGCAGGATCTTCTCGTCAAAGAGCATGGTGTCGGTATGCAGGGCGCTTGTCGCGTAAGCAGGGCAGCTCTCGGCGTCATTTGGGTTGTCTTGCCCGGCCGGCACGCCCGTGCCCAGCAAGAAAAACACTCCCGGCAGATGACGCTGATAGAAGGCAAAATCCTCGGCAATCAGCAACGGCTCGTCAACGAGTTGCAACTCGGGAAGGGCGGGTGCAATGTGGGCAAACAGCTCGGGATCGTTATCGACCGGCGGATACCCTTCAGCAAAGTCCAGATCATACGTACAGCCCGTCGCGGCACAGGCCTCGTCCAGCACGCGGCGTACGCCCTCGCGCGCACGGTCGAACATATCGTCCGTAAACACACGCAGGCTGCCGGCGACGTGTGCCTCCCCCGCCACCGCATTGCAGACCGTACCAGCCTGCAGCAAGCCAAACTTACCGATGCAGGGCTCGTTGGCGCCCAGCTCGTCCATCAGCTCGCGCTCGGCAACCAAAAACTTCGCTGCCGCCAGGGCCGCATCGTGCGACTCCTCGACCGGCACGCCGTAGGTCTTGGCGATATGGATGCTCGCTCCGTGGATGTGGATATGCGTCTCGCTCGAGCGCGCCAACAGTGGGCCAGAACAGCTCGCCAGCATGCCGGCGGGAAGGTCGGGCCAAACATGAAACCCGAAGATGCGGTCGACGCCACAGCGCTCGAACACGCCGCTTTCGCACACCGTCTTGGCACCACCGGTCGTTTCCTCGGCAGGCTGAAACACAAAGAGCACGTTGCGCTTAAGCGCACCCGGCTGCTCGCGAATCGTACGGTCCACATAGGTTGCGGCGGCAAGTGCCATAGCCATATGCCCATCGTGGCCGCAGGCATGCATCTTGCCGGGATGACACGAAGCGAAAGCCGCGCCCGTCGCCTCCTCGATGGGCAGCGCGTCCATATCGGCACGAATCGCCGTAGCATGCGAGGCGCCCACGCCAGCATCGAAAAACGCACAGACACAACTCGGACACGGATGAACTACCTCGCAGTCGAGCGGTGCCAGCACGTCCTCGATATAGGCGATGGTCTGCGGAAGATCGAAATCGAGCTCCGGAATGCGATGGAGATCGCGACGATAGCGACGGAGTTCTTGGAGCTCGGTCATAGAGATTCCTTTCGTGGAGCGCATCAGTTGCCATCCATGGTGACGCAGGATTGTTGTGTGCATGTTTCTAGCAAAACGCTGCATTTTTTAAACGTTATATACGAATACTCTTGTTTGGTAAAGTGCAACGTGGTAGGGTCGTTACCACTTGATAGAGGCGCGGGCACGAAGAGCCGCGGGCGAGCCGGCAGGCTTTGACCCCGCGGGGAGGCGAAACCCGCCGAACTGGGTTTTTCGGGCACGAACAACCTGGTGGGCCTGCGGGAAACACCCGCAGGACTGTCTGCAGCAATGCGGGAGCGCTATCCGGACATGGGGTCCACGCTATGCGGATTCGATGCGCCGATGGCGCCGTCTGGATAGCGAGGTTTACGGGACATGGCATTGACCCCCAACGAGGCATATGCGGCTAAGCAGCCGTTTGTGGACAAGAAGACGCTCGAGCATATCGTCGAGCAGTTCCCCACGCCATTTCATCTATACGACGAGGCGGGCATCCGCCGCAACATGCAAGAAGTGCGCGACGCCTTTGCATGGAACCCGGGCTTTAAGGAATACTTTGCCGTCAAGGCCAATCCCAACCCGGCGCTCATCTCCATTCTCAACGAATACGGCTGCGGTTGCGATTGCTCGAGCTATACCGAGCTCATGATTGCCCGCTCGCTGGGTATCACCGGCCACGACATCATGTTCTCGTCCAACGACACGCCGGCGGCGGACTTTGAGCTCGCCGACAAGCTGGGTGCCATCGTCAACTTTGACGACATCAGCCATATCGAGTTCTTTGAGCGCGTCGCGGGACCCATCCCCAAGACGGTCAGCTGCCGCTTTAATCCGGGCGGCCTGTTCCAGCTCTCCAACGGCATCATGGACAACCCCGGCGACTCCAAGTACGGCATGACCACCGAGCAGCTCTTCGAGGCTTTCCGCATGCTCAAGGCCAAGGGCGCCGAGAATTTTGGCATCCATGCCTTCCTTGCCAGCAATACCGTCACCAACGACTATTATCCCAAGCTCGCACGTACCCTCTTTGAACTTGCCGTGCGCCTGGAGCGTGAAACGGGCGCACATGTCGCCTTTATCAATCTGTCCGGCGGCGTCGGCATCCCCTATCTGCCCGAGCAGCAGGCCAACGACATTCACGCCATCGGCGAGGGAGTGCACGCGGCCTACGACGAAATCCTGGTTCCTTCCGGCATGAGCGATGTGGCCATCTGCACCGAGATGGGCCGCTTTATGATGGGCCCCTATGGCTGCCTGGTCACCAAGGCCATCCACGAGAAGCAGATCTACAAGGACTATATCGGCGTGGACGCAAGCGCCGTCGACCTCATTCGTCCCGCTATGTATGGTGCCTACCACCACATTACGGTAATGGGACAGCCGGGTGGCCCTGACAAGACCGCAGCACCGGTCACGAACACGTATGACATCACGGGCAACTTGTGCGAGAACAACGATAAGTTCGCCATCGACCGTGAGCTGCCGCAGATCGACATGGGTGATGTGCTCGTGATCCACGATACCGGCGCGCATGGCTACTCCATGGGCTACAACTACAACGGCCGCCTGCGCTCCGCCGAGGTGCTGCTGCGCCCCGACGGCTCGGCCGACCTTATCCGCCGCGCCGAGCGCCCGGGCGATTATTTTGCCACGCTCGACGTGCTGCCGTGCGGCCGTGAGCTGCTGGCCAAATCGCGTGCCGAAAGCGCTCGTCGTCGCGCCCAGGACGAGAGCCTGGCCGTCGCCGCCCAATGGAACAAACGCATCCAGATCGCGGAAGCGAAGGAGAAGAACATGGATATCCGCAACCTCGAGGGCTCGATCGTCGCCCTCGTCACGCCGTGTAAAAAGGACGGCAGCGTCGACTTTGACGCGCTCGAGTGCCTTATCGATTTCCACCTGCAAAACGGCACCGACGCCATCCTCACCCTGGGCACCACCGGCGAGAGCGCCACGATGACCGATGACGAGGACAACTCCGTCGTCGCCGCCGTGGTCAAGCATGTTGCGGGACGCGTCCCCGTCATCGCCGGCTCGGGCTCCAACTCCACGCAGACGATGCTCACCAAGTCGCTCACCTACCAGGGCTTGGGAGCCGACGGCCTGCTGCTCATCACCCCCTACTACAACAAGTCCAATGAAGAGGGTATCTATCAGCACTTTAAGACCGTCGCCGATGCCGTGGACATCCCCTGCATCCTGTACAACATCCCCGGCCGCTGCGGCTGCGGCATCAGCGAGCGCAACGTAGAGCGCTTGGCCGCGCACCCCAACATCATGGGTATTAAGGAAGCCTCGGGCAACGTCGCCTACGCGGCCAAGATTGCCCACCTGCTGTCCGACGACTTCCGCATGTACTCGGGCGAGGACGCGCTCACCGTGCCGCTCATGAGCCTGGGCGCCTCGGGCACCATCAGCGTGTGGGCCGACGTTCAGCCGCAGCTCGTGCATGACATGTGCCGCGCCTACCTGGACGGCGACGTGGAGCGCGCCCGCGACATCCAGATTGCCGGCCAGCCGCTCATCAACGCCCTCTTTAGCGAGGTCAACCCCATCCCCGTTAAAGAAGCGCTCGCTCAGATGGGTATGATCGAAGCAAACTACCGTATGCCGCTGTGCCCCATGGCAGACGACACGCGCGCTGCACTTACCGATGCTCTGAAGGGAGCTGGTCTGCTTGATTAAGACTGTCATTATGGGAACGGGCCGCATGGGCTCGCTCATCCGCACTACCGCCGAGGGCGTTGTCGACGCCGCCGGTCAGCCCGTTTTTGATATCGTCGCCCAGATCGGTTTTGATCTGTCCGAGCTCGAGGACGCCCCGGCAGCCGACGTCATCATCGACTTCTCGAACGTCGTTACCTTCGATGCCGTCGTCGCCTATGTCGAGCGCGCGGGCGCCGCGTTGGTCTCGGGCACCACGGGCTACACCCCCGAGCAGATGGACCGCCTGCGCGAGCTGGGCCAGAATGCCCGCGTTATGCACTCGGGCAATTACTCCATCGGTATTGCAGCCCTGCGTCATCTGGTAGCGCAGGCCACACGCGAGCTGCCCGGCTTTGACTGCGAGATCGTCGAGACACACCACAACCAAAAGGTCGATGCCCCCAGCGGCACAGCCAAGTTGCTGCTCGATGCCGTCGTCGAGGCCGAGCCCGAGGCAGGCTATCACCCCGTCTATGGCCGCGAGGGTATGTGCGGCGCGCGCGACCCCAAGGAGATCGGCATGCACTCGCTGCGCGGCGGTACTGTCGCCGGCGTGCACGAAGTGAGTTTCTTTGGCCAGGATGAGGAAGTCACGCTCACGCATCGCGCCACGAGCCGTCAGATCTTTGTCAACGGCGCCTTGGCAGCCGCGCAGAAGCTCGTCACCCGCGAACCCGGCTTCTATACGTTCGACCAGGTCATGTTTGCCTAACCAGATATCAACCGTATCCACGCAAAGGAGAAACAGCATATGAGCAACGCAGCCGAGATGGATGCACAGGAGATTATCAACTACATCGCCACTGCGCCCAAAAAGACGCCCGTCAAGCTGTACGTGCGCGAGAAACCGGGCATGAAGGTCCAGTGGGGCAATGCACACGTCTACGGCGGTCGTCGCGGCAAGACCGTCTTTGGCGACTGGGATGAGCTCAAGGCCATCCTCGATGCCAATGCCAACTCCATCGACTACTACGACGTCGAGAATGACTGCCGCAACTCCGCCGTCCCCATGCTCGACCTTAAGGGCATCAACGCCCGCATTGAGCCGGGCGCGATCATCCGCGATCGCGTCGAGATCGGCGACCGCGCCGTCATCATGATGGGCGCCATCATCAACATCGGCTCCGTTATCGGCGAGGGCTCCATGATCGACATGGGCGCCGTCCTGGGCGGCCGCGCAACCGTGGGCAAGAACTGCCACATCGGCGCCGGCACCGTACTGGCAGGCGTCGTTGAGCCCGCCAGCGCCACGCCCGTCATCATCGAGGATGATGTCATGATTGGCGCCAACGCCGTGGTCCTGGAGGGCGTTCGCGTGGGCAAGGGCGCCGTCGTGGCTGCCGGTGCCGTATGCGTCGAGGACGTCCCCGCCGGCGCCGTCGTGGCCGGTGTCCCCGCCCACGTCATCAAGATGCGCGACGAGAAGACCGACAGCAAGACTGGCCTGGAAGAGGGCCTGCGCAAGCTGTAGAAGTTGCGCGGTTTTACCAAACCGCGCAACGGCTCGACGCTACAAACGCCCCTAAGCGGCAATCTGGCGTTCAATCGTCGGGCATGACCAGAAGGTCAATGCCCTCCTCTTGTTAGCGCCGGGCGATTTTAGCCGCTAATAGTCAAACTATTTTGACCAATCCCG
>UQLD01000031.1 GCA_900541855.1 uncultured Collinsella sp. | reverse complement strand
GCATGGCCACCGGACCCATCGAAACACATCTCCACCGTTCCTTCAACTGGGAAAACGGCGCCCCCGGACCCCAGGAGGGGCCGCGGGGGCGTTCGGCTAACTGCGGGAGCGAGCCATCAGCTCAATGTGTTCGGTTGAGATCAGAAATCAACCCGTCGATTTGAACCGTGTTGGGAATAAACTCAGTCGCGCAGGCCCACCAGCCATTTTGCTGGGCAGCATCGGCAAGCCTTTCGACCGTGGCAGCGGTGTCGCAAATGGCAAACGAGCAGGCACCCGATCCGCACACATCTACAGCAACGGTTCCGTCCTGTTTACGCAGCCAGTCGAGGACCGTTTGAATCTGCGACTCCATCTGTGCGGAAATGACACCCAGATTGTTATGGATGAGTGCATATGCCGTCTCGGCATCACCAGCACGCAAGGCAGAAGCTATCGCGCCGGGCTTGTCCGCAGGCACCGGGGCCTCGTCAAAACGTCGATAGGCTTCAATTGTCGAAACGCTTGCCTCGCGCGGCTTGACCAGCACGACGGGCGTCGCGGGCAGCGCGGGGTACTCAGTTGCCAGCACGTCTCCCCCACCTACGTAGAACGCAGGACTCGCGTGCAAAAAGAACGGGACGTCAGCACCAATGCCCCGCGCAATATCGTCGAGCGCTGGGTCGGTGCGATCAATGCCCCAGAGCTCTGCCAAGGCGACAATGACCGCGGCCGCATCCGTCGAGGGGCCGCCCAAGCCGGCGCACAATGGAATGCGCTTCTCAATCGTCACGCAGATGTTTGCCTCGCGACCATAATGCTCGGCCATAGCAACCGCAACCCGATACGCCGTATTCTTTTGCATGGGAAAATCTGATGCCGGAACCGTCTGGACGGTCAGCGCCTGCGCCGGCGTGACCGTCACGGTATCGGAAAGACCGACGGCCGCCATCAGGGAATCGACCCTGTGGTAGCCGCGGTCATCGCGCTCGGTATGAACCCCCAGGTAGAGGTTAATCTTTGCCGGCGCGGAAAGAGTCAGGGACCGATCGGTCACCGTTAATGCTCCTCGAGCTGATTGCCGAGCGGGGTAAAGATATGCTCGCCGCTCTCGGGGTCGAACAGCTCGACCTGACCGGTGAGCACATCGATATACTGGTAGGACTGACGCGACTTGCGGCCACGACGCTCGTCAACCTCGACAATGAAGACGGCCGGGTGGACGCTCTTGATGGTGCCCATGCGCTCGACGACGCGGGTACGGCCCATGTTGGCCTTAACCTTGACGCGATCGCCCACCATATCGGTCAGCTTCTCGTGGATGTCGTCGACGTGATTGACTTCCATCTCTTCCATGAACAGGGCCTCCAGAAGGTGCAATTCAAAAAGGGGATAATACCCCTAAGATAGACAAAACTCTAATACTATAGCACCCTGTTGTGGCCATACGCAAGTAGCTAAAAAAGCCCGGTCTCGAATACGTACCAGACGACAATCTCGCATGACCAGTTGTTACGCGGTTTGGTAAAACCGCGTAACCTAAAGGTTATCGGTGTCCAAGACGATGGTGAATGGGCCGTCGTTGACCAAGTCGACTTTCATATCGGCGCCAAAAATGCCGTGCGCCACGTGTTCGACATCTTGGCGAACGAGCGTCAGGAAGTACTCGTAGAGCTCGTTGGCAACATCGGGCGCGCCGGCATCCGTAAACGATGGGCGGCGACCGTGGCGGCAGTCAGCGAACAGCGTGAACTGCGACACCACGAGCACCTCACCGTCGACATCGGCAAGCGCCAAGTTGGTCTTGCCGTTCTCGTCCTCGTTGATGCGCAGCCCGCGGAGCTTGCCCCACAGCTTATCGGCCTCGGCACGCGTATCGCCATGGCCCACACCCAGCAGCACCAGGTAGCCGCGTCCAATGCGGCCCACGCACTCGCCGTCGACCGTCACGCCGGCGTTGAGTACGCGCTGCACCACCGCACGCACGGCCTACTCCTCGCCCGTCAGTTTGGCGGATAGGTGCTCGAGCGCATGGAATCGATGGCTGATGGCGTTCTTCTCGTCCGCCGTCAGCTCGGCCATGGTCTTGCCCGGCGTGTCGACCGGCAGGAACAGCGGGTCGTAGCCAAAGCCGTGATCGCCGCGGCCCTCGTGCGCGATAACGCCCTCGCAGGCGCCCTCACCATAGGTGACCAGACCATCCGTGTCGATGAGCGCGACGACACTCATAAAACGCGCGGTGCGATCCTCGTCTGCCACGCCTTCCAAGTTAACGAGCAGCTTGGCGTTGTTGGCGGCATCGTCGCCATGCACGCCCGCATAGCGCGCGCTATACACGCCCGGCTCGCCGTCCAGGGCATCAACGACCAAGCCCGAATCGTCGGCAATGGCCATAAGGCCCGTCTCCTCAACCGCGGCTTGGGCCTTGATGATGGCGTTCTCCAAAAACGTCGTGCCGTTTTCCTCGGGATCCTCAAAATCACCCAGCTGGCCGAGCGCCACAAAGCGCACCTCGGGCATGACCTTGCCCAAAATGGCCTCGATCTCGGTGAGCTTATGGGCGTTGCCCGTTGCCACGACGATGGTCGCCGCCGGGTCGAGGGTGTCGATGTCAATCTTCTCAAGTGCCATAACTGGCCTCCTTGTCTCTATAGCAAGCCGCGTGAGGGGCGTTTGGGCACTTGACCCCTCCCCTCTCAGGCGATCGGACCTTTCAACGCAGCATTTCAGCAGATAAAACCTACCAAAATAAACCTGTCCCTTTTGGCAGGTTAGGCGATGGCTTGGCGCTGAAGCTCGATGAGCTCGGCGATACCCTTGTCGCCCAGGTCGAGCAGGGCGTTGAGGCGCTTGCGGTCAAAGGGCGCCTGCTCGCCGGTGCCCTGGAGCTCGATCATCTCGCCGGTGTCGGTGGCGACGAGGTTCATGTCGACCTCGGCGTGACTGTCCTCGGAATAATCGAGGTCAAGCAGCGTATTGCCGTCGACAACGCCCATGGAGATGGCAGCCACCTGGCCGATAAGCGGGATGCGCTCGATCTTGCCCGCCTCGACCCACATGGCGAGGGCGTCGTGCAGCGCCACCCAGGCGCCGGTGATGCTCGCTGTACGCGTGCCGCCATCGGCCTGAATCACATCGCAGTCGACGGTGACGGTGTACTCGCCGAGCGCCTTCATGTTGACAACGGTACGCAGGCTGCGGCCAATGAGGCGCTCGATCTCCATGGAGCGACCCTTGCGGTTGGCGTGCTCGCGCTTGCAGCGCTTGCCGGTCGACGCCGGCAGCATGGCGTATTCCGCGGTCACCCAGCCGGCCTTAGCTCCCTTTCGCCAGCCCGGCACGCCCTCCTCGATAGTGGCGGCGCACAGCACGCGCGTGTCACCGAACTCGGCCAAACACGAGCCGTGGGCGTGCTTCATGACGCCACGGGTGAGCTTAACGGGGCGCAACTCGTTGGCGGCGCGATCGTTGGCGCGGTTGACCTGCATGTACTCCATAGAAATTTCCTTTCGGCAAAAGATGTGGCGAAGGCTTTGGCGGCTGCCTTACATCTATTTCAGCTCATCGATATCGATATGTTCGATGCTCTTGAGCGGCTGACCAAAGATAAAGCTGCCCGCCACCGCAAACTCGGCAATGTTATCGGCCGTCGTGGCAAAACGATGCTGCGGCTCGGCGGCGTCGCCCGCCAGCTGCTCGCGGCGCGTGAGGATATCGGTCAGCTCGCGCGTGGTCTCCTCGGCGGAACTCACGACGCGCACCCCAGGCCCCAGCGCATGGCGGATAGGTCCCACCAACAGCGGGAAATGCGTACAGCCGAGCACCACGGTATCGATACCGTGGTCGCGCAGCGGCTCAACCGTGGCACCCACCAGCGCACGCACGGCAGGCGTATCGAAGATGTCCTCGTTCTCAAGCCACTGTTCCTGCAGATGTGCACCCGAGGCGAGCTCGTGTTCGACAACCTCGACAAAGCTCGAGGCAGGACAGCCGTATACATCGACGCCGGCATCCAGGTCCTGAATGGCGCGCGTGTAGGCGCCCGAGCGAATAGTGAGGTTGGTGGCGAGCACGCCCACGCGACGCGTACGCGTGCTGTTGATTGCCGCACGGGCACCCGGCGCGATCACACCGATCACGGGAACGTCGAGCACCTGCTGGGCCAGACGCAAGGCCGCAGCGGTCGCCGTGTTGCAGGCGATGACCATAATCTTGACGTCGTGCTTCGAAAGCCAACGACCCGCCTGCAACGCAAACGAGCGCACCTCATCCTCGGTACGGGTGCCGTAGGGGCAGCGCTTGGTGTCGCCAAAGTAGTAGACGGACTCGTGCGGCAACGCCGTCGCAATCGCGCGCGCAACCGTCAGACCGCCCAACCCAGAATCGAACACGCCAATCGGGCGCGTGTCACCTGCCGAATTCTCGATATCGGACATTACCTCACCAGTCTCTCTCGAAAAGACATGTCCAAGTGCGGCGACGCCGCGCTACGAACGCGCCGCGACCAGCAGCTCTGCCGTCGCCGCCCAACCATCGACAATTTTGCCGCGCGTAACGAAAGCGTTCTCGCAAGCAGCCAGGAACTCGGGCGCGCCGGCGCTCGTCAGGCCATTCTCGACCAGGCAGAACGTGCCCACGTGATCGGCCATGTAGAAGTCGGACTCGGAATCGCCGAGCGCGAGCGTCTCCTCGCGCTCGATCCCCAGGTGCTCGCAGAAGCGCGCGATGGCAACGCCCTTGTTGAGACCCGCGGGGTTGATGTTGAATGCGCGACCGTCCTCGACGCGATCGAGCTCGAGCGTCGTCGGCTTGGACAGGTGAGTCAGATGGCCGTTGCAAGCCCAGATCAGACCGCAGCCGGCCTCGTCCAGGATGGCCTGAACCTCATCGTCGGGCACATCGCCGCGCATGCCGACGGTGACCTCACGGTATTTGTAGCCGGTCGACATGTCGTTGTGATACTCGATCTTGTGCGGCCAGCGGGCGAGGATCTTCTCGCACACGCCGGTCTGCTCGATCACCTGGTGCGGCGTGAGGCCGCAAGAGGAGTCGTAGGGCATGTCGCCGGTCAGATACTCCCAATCGTTGGCTTTGAGGTCGTACATAACCAGACCGCCCATCTCGCCAATGTAGGAGTTGAGGCCGAGCACGCGCGCGTCCTCGTGGATCATGGTACGGTTGCGGCCCGAGGTGGGAACCACCTGAATACCAGCGCGAGCGAGCGCCACGACGGCCTCGACGAGTTTGGTCGAGGGGTTGCCGTCGTTGTCGCGCAGCACGCACGAGCCGGGTGCAAGCATCGTGGCATCCAGGTCGGTAAAGACGTACTTGACCTTGGCCAAGCGCTCGCGCATCTCGCCCGAAAGCTCGGCGACGGTCGGCAGGGTATTGTGGGACATGGTTACTCCGTTTACGTAGAAAGGTTTGGACTTGGACGGCATGTTTTGATTGAGGGAACACGCTTATGGCGACAGCGCACTCAGGACGCCGCCGCCATCATGGTTCATTAGTCAAACTGGGCAACATCGATCAGGCGATTGGCCAGCGAAAGGTCGCTCTCGATGGGCACGAACTCGTCGCCCACGTGCATGAGCTCCTCGTCACCCTTTGCCAGCAGCAAGACAATGGTGGGAGCATCGGGGTTGACGTACTCCTCGCGCGCCGCCTTGAACGCCGCATGCACAGCGGCTTCGCGATCGAGGATGATCTTGTTCGGCGTATCGTCGGGAACATGTTCGGCAAGCTCGCGACAGACCTTCATCGGGTCCTCGTGAGCCGGGTCCTCATTGGCAAAGATCATCAGGTCGGAATACGGTGCGGCCTCGCGCGGAAGCTGCTCGCGGCGCTCCTGCGCCTTGCCGCCGGCAGCGCCAAACACCGCAATGACCGGACTAGCGGGAAACGCGCGCTTGACCGACGAGAAAAGCGAGCGGAACGAAAGCTGGTTGTGCGCGTAGTCGACGACACAAATCACGCGGCCGTCCTTCGACTCCACGACCTCCATACGGCCCGGCACACGCAGTTTTGAGAGGCCCTTCTTGATAGCCTCGATACCGATGCCGATCTCGCGCGCAGCGGCGATAGCGACCAGCGCGTTTTCCACGTTAAAGTCTCCCGCGATACCCAGCAGGACCTTCTCCCCCGCCTCGGACTCGTCGGCACACAGGCCATGCAAGTTGAACTCGATGCTAAAGCCGACTATGCGTACGTCGCTCGCCCACAGGCTTGCCTCGGGATGCTCGACGCCAACGGTCACCAAGCGCTCGGCCGTCGACGCTGCCTCCAGCACACGGTCGACCTCTTCGGTGCCCAGATTCACCACGGCGGTCTTTGCCTGGTCAAAAATCCTGAGCTTGCTCTCAAAATAATCCTCAAACGTGGGGTGTTCGATCGGCGAGATGTGGTCGCGGCCGATGTTGAGGAAGCACGCCACGTCAAACGGCAGATTCTCGACGCGTTGGTACTTGAGCGCCTGGCTCGAGACCTCCATGACCATGGACTGGCGACCGGACGTGCGGCAGTTGGCGATATGGCGCCAAACCTCGGGGGCCTCGGGCGTAGTATTGGTGCTCTCGTAGCACTCGATACCATCGTCGGTACTCACCGAGCCGATCATGCCGCAGGACTCGCCCGCCGCCTTGATGATGGACTGGAGCATAAAAGCGGCCGTGGTCTTTCCCTTGGTGCCGGTGATGCCCACGATCTTGACGTCGTGGTCGGGACGGTCGTAGACCTCCGGCGGCAACAGGGCCATGGCCGTGCGAACACTATCAACAACCAGCATCGCAGCACCGCTCTCCTGCGCCAGCGGCTCCAGAGACTCGACCAGCGACTCCTCGCACACAAATGCGACGGCGCCCGCATCGAGCGCCATGCTCAAAAACGCGGGCTTAAAGGCAGCACCTTTACAGAAGAACACGTCACCTGCCGAGACCGCGCGCGAATCAAACGAGCAACCGGTCACGGCACGCTCGTCAACCTGCTCTGATGCGCGCAGCTCGCCGCACACATCGAGCAGCTTGGCAAGCGTATCGACCGTGGTCACGGTCGCGGAATCCGAATGGTGCATCTTTCACCTTTCTCAGCCATTTGGCAGGGACGGTTTTCATAGTAACTGAAACGTGCTCGCGCAAAAACGGCTCCCGGAGGAGCCGTTACGCGCAGGCATTCGTAGGCCGAGACTAGGCAGCCTGAACAGAAGGCTGGCCCTCGTCGATAAAGAAGCGCTTGTACCACACCAGGAACACGAGCGGCGTATAGATCTTGCGCTGGAAATCGCCCTTGCCCGCAAAGTGCAGATCGAGTAGGTGCATGAGCTCGTCGGTATCGAAGAACTCGCTTGCCCACGGCGCGGTGAAGTACTCCTTGACATAGTCGTACCACTTTTGCTCGCGCAGCCAGTAGACAATCGGCACCGGGAAGCCCACCTTGGGACGGGTGGCCCACTCATCGGGCAGCGACTTGTTGGCAGCGTGGCGGAGTACTTGTTTGTTGCCGTTCTCGTTGATGCGGTAGCGGTCGGGAATGTGCTCGGCGAACTCCATGACTTTGCGGTCCAGGAAGGGCACGCGCAGCTCCAGCGAGTGCGCCATGCACATCTTGTCGGCCTTGAGCAGAATGTCGCCCGGGAGCCACATGTTCATGTCCAGGTACTGCTTCTTGACCAGTTCGGGCTGACCCTTCACGCGTGCGTAGATGGGTGCAGCGAGCTCAAAGGCGCCGTCGCCGGTGTTGTACTCGGGCTTGAGCACGCCGTCGACCTCGCGCTCCGGCCATACCAGAGCCTGTCCCAGGAACGACTTCTCGGGGATCTCGGCACCCTTGACCAGGAAGTTATGTCCCTTGAAGTACGGCATATGCAGCGCCAGGTTACCGAGCGCGCGACGGATAGGCAGCGGCACCATCTTTTTGTACTTGCGGACCGGGACCGTATCCTCGTAGTAGGCGTAGCCACCAAAGAGTTCGTCGGCGCCTTCGCCCGAAAGCACGACGGTAACGTCCTTGCGGGCCATCTCGGCCAAGAACCACAGCGGCACGGAAGACAAATTGGACTGCGGCTCATCCATGTGATACTGGATGTCCTCGAGCGCACCGAAGAACTCGTCGGCGGTAATCATCTTGCGAACGTTCTCGACGCCGAGCTTATCGGAAAGCTCCTTGGCGTAGTTGGTCTCGTTGAAGTTCTTGTAGTCAAAGCCCACCGAGAAGGTCTTGTCGGGCATGAGGCAAGCGGCGATGTAGCTGGAGTCGACGCCACCGGAGAGGAACGACGCGACCTTGACGTCGGCGATGCGATGGGCCTCGACGCTCTCGTGCACGACCTCGTCCAGCTCGTCGACATACTCCTCGAACGGCTTCTCGACGGCAGAGTAATCGCAATCCCAGTAGCGCTCGATGTTCATCTTGCCGGTCGGGATATCGACGGTAAAGTAGTGCGCCGGCGGCAGCTTGTAGACACCCTCGAAGAAGGTCTCCTCAGTCGCCGAATACTGCAGCGTCATGTACGGACGCAGAGCCTTTTTGTTGACCGCCTTGTGGAAGTGCGGGTAGTCCAGGAAGCTCTTGATCTCGGAACCAAAGAGCACGCCCGGAGCGCCGTCGCCCGCATCGGCCATGGGATAGTAGTAAAGCGGCTTGATGCCAAAGATGTCGCGGGCGCCAAAAAGCTTGTTCTTCTTTTTGTCCCAGATGACGAAGGCGTACATACCGCGCAAGCGATCGAGTACGGCCTCGCCCCACTCCTCGTAGCCGTGTAGGAGGCTCTCGGTGTCGGCGCCGCAGTGGAACTTGTAGCCCTTGGCCTCGAGCTCGGAACGGAGTTCTTGGAAGTTGTAGATCTCGCCGTTGAAGACAATGACGACGCTACCGTCCTCGTTGGCCATGGGTTGGGCGCCAGCCTCGGTCAGGTCGAGGATCGACAGGCGACGGAAGCCGAGGGCAACGCGGCCGTCGATAAACTGGCCGCCCATGTCGGGACCGCGATGGACGATGCGGTCCATCATCTTGGTGAGCACCTCGGATTGGTTATCCGTCCCACCGACAAAACCGACAAAACCGCACATATACTATCCCCTCTGCTGTTGCTGGGCGTCAAATCGAATCAGTAGCTTTTGAGTATACCCGAGGGCGTAAAGAGGGGCGGAATGTTCAGGCAATCTCAACTGAATCAGCTCCGTGCCGACACGCGCCAGTTACCTTTAATGGATATGAGGTGAATGGGGCGATTGTTTTGCTATACTCTCTCCGCACGGGCGATTGGCGCAACGGTTAGCGCAGGTGCTTTACACGCACAAGGCTGGGGGTTCGAATCCCTCATCGCCCACCACTGAATTGTTAGGCTCCCAGCAATGGGAGCCTTTCTTTTCTGGGCCCATCGCAGAGGGATTCGAACCCGACAGGGTGCGGAGCTGAGGAAACGCGCAAGCGTTTTCCAGCGCAGCACGCGAGGGCCGTAGACCCGAAGCGAAAGCGGGCGGCGCCAGCCGCACGCGGACATCCCTCATCGCCCACCACTGAATTGTTAGGCCTCCAGCGATGGAGGCCTTTCTTTTTTCAGGCCCATCGCAGAGGGATTCGAACCCGTCAGCACGTCTGTCACAAAGGCCGTGGTCAAAAAATGGCAAAAATGAGTACTGCTACTTTGTTTGCAACATATAAATAGACAGTATTTGCTTAAGTTACGCAACATATGTCCATTATAAGGACTAACAGTCAGATCAAAATCATGCTTTCATCGCCATTTCGACTTGCTATCTGGCCTTATTAGTCCAAAATTGCTGCTACCAAATCGGTAACAGTACTCATATTTGATGTTTTTTGACCAGCAGGTCTCCCTGCCTTAGCAAATCTAAGGCAAAACGGGCTCCAGACCGCTGAATCATGCCGCATAGGGCACGTCCACAGTCCGGAACTCGGTCCAAATTGAGTTATTGCGCCGCGTTAGCCCAAAACACCCGACAGGATCTCGATCAGACTGTCCACGTCGGCTTCCTCGCAGACGAGTGGCGGCAGGAAACGCAGCGTATGCGCACCCGTAGCGTTGATCACGGCACCGGCGGCCAGCGCGCGGGCAACAACACCATGCGCGTCGCCCGCGGCATCATCCAAATCACAGCTGAGCATCAAGCCGCGACCACGTACCTCGGTCACGTGCGGCAGCTTGGCGAGCTTTGCCTCCATATAGGCACCCACCTTGGCAGCATGGTCGGCATAATCGCCGCGCACAAGCGCGGAGAGCGTCGCGGCGCACGCCGCGACGGCCAAGCAGCTACCGCCAAAGGTCGAGCCGTGGTCGCCCGGCTTAAACACGTCGGCAATCTCCTTCTTTGCCACGACGGCACCCATGGGCACGCCATCGGCAATGCCCTTGGCTAGGCTCATGATGTCGGGCTCCACGCCATAGGTTTGGAATGCAAACGGCTTGCCGGAGCGGAAGATGCCGCACTGGACCTCGTCGGCGATAAGCACGGCGCCCACTTCGTGTGCCAGGTCGCGCGCTGCCGCCATAAACTCCTCGGTCATGGGGTGCACGCCACTCTCACCCTGGATCGGCTCGAGCATCACGGCACAAATCTCGCTCCCCAGCTGCTTAAAGATCGCACGCAGCTCGTCCACATCGTTGGGCGTGCAGGCCACAAAGCCACCCGGCAGCGGGCGGAAGCTGTCCTGCAGCCAATCCTGCATGGTAGCGGCAATGGTCTCGAGCGTACGGCCGTGGAAGCCGCCGCGCATGCACACGATGGTGTTGCCGCCATTACCGGCACGCTTGGCGTACAGGCGCGCGAGCTTCATCGAGCCCTCGTTGGCCTCGGCGCCAGAGTTGGCAAAGAAGGTCTCCCAAACCTGCTCATCCGCAGCCGGGGCACCAAGAGCAGCTGCCGTGGTCTCATCGCCGGCGACAATGGCATCGGCAAGCACGCGCGCACCATCTACGTCGTCGTTAGCAAGCTTGGACAGCAGCGCCGCGACCTGTCCGCGCTGCTCGATGTAGAAGTAATTGGAGACATGCATGAGCTTTTTGGTCTGTGCCTCGAGCGCCGAGAGCACGGCCGGGTCGCCATGACCTAGGCTGCACACGCCGATGCCGGCAAGAAAGTCGAGGTACTCACGGCCATCGTCGCCGGTGAGCTTCATGCCGTGACCCTCGACAAACTCGACCGGAGAGCGGCCAAAGGTATGCATAACGTAATGGGATTCAAGCGATTGCTGAGCTGCAAGTGACATGAGATGCCTTTCGTTGGGCGCCAGACGGCGCGGGGCTATGGGTGCAGGAATGGGGCGGCTGCGGGTCAGCTAGACCGTCTGAAGCTTCTCGACCTCGTCAAGGTTCTCGGTCAGACGCGCAGCAAACGTCGAAAGCGGATGCGGATGCGTATCGAACTCGTAAGCCGTCTCGGTGGAATGAATCACGGTGCCGACGCCGGCATCGGTCAGCAGCTCCAGGAGCAGCGAATGCGGCGTAGTACCGTTAATGATGTGGGCACGAAATACGCCGCCGGTAAGCGCATCGACGGCCGCACGCAGCTTGGGAATCATGCCCTTATCGACCTCGCCGCCGTAGAGCATTTCGTTAACCTCGTCGAGCGTTAGGTTGGAGATAAGCGAGTCCTTGTCGCTAAAGTCCTTGTACAGACCATCGACATCGGTCAAAAAGATCGCCTTATGCGCGTGGAGCGCCGCGGCAACGGCACCGGCGGCGGTATCGGCGTTGATGTTGAAGAAACCGCCGTCCTCCCCCGCCGCGACGGTAGCGATGACGGGGATGTACTCGCTATCGAGTAAGCGCTCGATATAGTCGGTGTTGACGTGCGTCACTTTGCCCACGCGACCGAGCTCGGGGTCGAGCGGCTCGGCGATGAGCGTGCCGGCATCGCTGCCCGACACGCCCACGGCCAGGTTGCCGTGGTGGTTGATGGCAGCAACCAGCTCCTGGTTAACCTTGCCGCCCAGCACCTCGCGCACGATATCCATAGTCGCCGGCGTGGTCACGCGTTGGCCGTTCTTAAACTCGACGGGAATATCGTAATGGCTCAGCGCCTCGTTGATAGCCTTGCCGCCGCCGTGCACGATGACGGGGCGCATACCGATGATCTTGAGCAAAACGATGTCGCTCATCACGTCGCGGCGCAGCTGCTCATCAACCATGGCGGCTCCGCCATATTTGATAACGACCGTCTTGCCGGTCAGGTTTTTAATCCACGGCAGCGCTTCGAACAGCAGCTGCGCGGTTGCTTCGTTGGATTCGCTCGAACGACAATCGCGTGCGAATTTCATAATCTGCCTCGTCTTTCGTATCGTTATCACGCTGTGCTTCGCTGTCCGCAATCGCGGCAAGATGCGCAGCGTGCCTGGAATCTAGGAAC
Source organism: uncultured Collinsella sp. (assembly GCA_900541855.1). Lineage (GTDB taxonomy): Bacteria > Actinomycetota > Coriobacteriia > Coriobacteriales > Coriobacteriaceae > Collinsella. The sequence continues at coordinate 2,666 of UQLD01000031.1, read as the reverse complement.
GGTAGTCGCCGTTGATGGAGATGTACTCGTGCGTGAGGTCGCAGGTCCACACGGTCGTTGCCGCGTCGCCTGCACCCAGGTCGGCCGAGATCACGATCTCGGACGCCTCAAAACGTCGCAGAGCCTCGTCCTCGTCAAAGGGAACAGTCAGACCGTCGCGGCAGACAGGCATGCCCATCATGTCGATGGAAACGTCTTCCTGATGAAACTTCACGCCGCACTTGCCGAGCGCCATGGCAACGCGGCCCCAGTTGCAGTCGTGGCCGGCGATGCAGGTCTTGACGAGCGGCGAGTTGGCGACGGCACGGGCGGCGATATCGGCTTCCTCGTCGTTGGCGGCGCCGGTGACGTTAACCGTCACGAGCTTTGACGCACCCTCGCCATCGGCCGCGATGTTGCGCGCCAGGCTCTCGCACACCTCGTGCACGGCAAAGGCCAACTCGTCAAAGGCGTCAGTGCCCTCGACGATAGCCTCGGTATCAGCGGCAGCAGCGCCAGAAGCAAGCATGATGCAGGTGTCGTTGGTCGAGGTATCGGAATCGACTGTCACCTTATTAAAGGTCTGCTTAACGGTCGAGAGCAGTAGGGTGTGGAGCGCCGCCGGCTCGACGGGGGCATCGGTCGTAATGACCGCGATCATGGTGGCCATATTGGGCATGATCATGCCCGAGCCCTTGCACATGCCGCCCACCGTATAAGCGTTGCCCGCATGGCCCACAGCCTCACTGCGATAGCGAACGGCATACTCCTTGGAGTGCGTATCGGTCGTCATGATGGCACGGGCCGCATTGGCACCGCCATGGGCAGAGAGCGCCTCGTAGGCGGACGGAACAGCCGTCTCAAACGTGTCGATCGGCAGAATCTGTCCAATCACACCCGTGGATGCAACTAGGATCTGCTGGGGCTCACAGCCGATAACCTGCGAGGCGATGTTGCAGGTCTCGCGCGCGCAGGCAAGGCCGGTCTCGCCCGTGGCGGCGTTCGCGTTGCCGGAGTTGATTGAAACACCGGCGATAATGCCATAGCCCCTGTCCGCACCGCCCAGGTTGGCACGGCTCACCTGCACGGGCGCCGCGCAAAAGCGGTTGGTCGTAAACACGCCGGCGCCGGGACAGGGCCTATCGGGCACGACGAGCGCATAGTCCAAGCGCTCGGGATTCTTCCGGAATCCCGCATGGATGCCTGCGGCCTTAAAGCCGGCAGCTGCCGTAACGCCACCCTCGACGGCGCGAATCTTAATATCAATCAGGTCGGTATTCATCGTCCCTACGACTCCTTATATCAGACAAAAAAACGGGCATCGGCTGGCACGCCATACCGGTCGCAATTAGTAGACCAGCTTAAAAGTGGCGCCCAACTCGATACTCGACTACCAAATCGTTAACAATCGAATGTGCTACACCGGGCACGCCACTGTGGGCAAGCCTCGTCGCTCGTCAAAGCCAAAAACGATGTTGGCGCACTGGACCGCCTGGCCTGCTGCACCCTTGCACAGATTGTCGATAGCACCCGTCGCCACCAGCACGCCCGCGCGCTTGTTGAGCGCAAGACCGATCTGGGCAGCGTTGGTGCCGACGACCGAAGCCGTCTTGGGCTGCTGGCCGGCATCGAGCACGCGCACAAAGGTGCGACCGGCGTAGAACTTCTTGTAATGGTCGACGACGTCCTCAAGGGCCAACGTGTCGAGAGTCTGCGGCGCGAGCGGCATCGTCACCGTGGAAAGCAGACCGCGCTTGAGCGGTGCCAAGTGCGGAGTAAAGACGACGCGATCGGTCAGGCCCAGGATCTGCTCAATCTCGGGCGTATGGCGATGCTTGCCCACGCCATAGGCCTCCAGGTTCTCGTCCGCGCTACAAAAATGGGTGCGGGCGTTGCAGGACTTACCGGCACCCGTCACGCCACTAATGGCATCGACGATTACGGGGCCGTTCTCGGCCACCCAGCCCGCACGCACGGCAGGAGCGGCTGCAAGGCTCGTTGCGGTGGGATAGCAGCCGGCGCAGGCGACCAACACGGGCCTGCCAGCGGCATGGCTGGAAGCAGCGGTCCCTAAGTCCTGGCAGAACAGCTCAGGCAGGCCAAAAGCGCGGGTCTTGAGCAACTCAGGGCTCGTGTGCTCGGCGGCATACCATGCCTCAAAGACGGACGCGTCGCTCAGACGGTAATCGGCCGAAAGATCAAAGCAGGAAACGCCTGCGGCAAGCAGTGCAGGCACCTGTGCCATGGCAGCCGTGTGCGGCACGGCAAGAAAAACCGCATCGCAGCTCTTGAGCTCGGGGGCGTCATGCGTGGTGAAAACCAGGTCGCTCACGCCAGCAAAGCTCGGATACACCGCGGACAGCGGCTGGCCGGCATCGGCGTTGGACGTAATGGCCACAAGTTCAAACTCGGGATGGCCGAACACGAGGCGAATGAGCTCGGCTCCGGCATATCCAGCCGCGCCGACGATTCCAACCTTCAAAGACATATCAGACTCCTTGTCTGCGATTTATGCACCGATGCGCATTTCGCAGCGGTCGTTATGAAGTGGGTTGAAACTTTAGCACCAAAAGATGCATGAATACGTAAATGGCTTGCGTGTTCATGCATTGAAACATTCCCGACACATTCGCTTGAAGGAATTGACAAATGGGGCGGGCCCCGTATTGCCCGGCACCCATAACGGC
>UQLD01000030.1 GCA_900541855.1 uncultured Collinsella sp. | reverse complement strand
ATGCCGAAATGGCGCGAAGCACGCGGTTGACAAAACTATAGAGACACGTCCCAAAAAGACTACCCTGCTAGTTTGGTAAAATACCGCCGCACTTGGGAACGGATGGGCTCCGGTGGGCTCCGCGGTCCTCAAAACCGTTGCGAGGCGTGCAAAACGTCTTGGATGTGTTCGATTCACATACGTTCCCGCCATACGCTACCAGCGCTTTTGTGCTCGCGGTCTTGCTGCGTGCCGCAAAGGCGCTGTTTTGTTTTTGCACGAGCTTTTCGTAGCGCCGCTATTTCGGCGGCGGTATTTAGCTTCGTGCATAGGGTTTCGAGCATGCCGATGGGGGTGTTTTGCCGTATGACTACCGTAAGACGAGCCGATCTTTCTTGCGTCGTCCAGGCGGGCGGGCTGTCGTCGCGCATGGGTTGCGACAAGGCGCGCATGACGTTTTGCGGCGAGCCGCTCATCGAGCGCGTGCTGGGTCGGCTGGCGCAAGTTGCCGGTGAGTTAGTCGTGACGACTTCGCGTCCCAGCGAGCTTGCCTACCTTGAGGAGCGCGCGTTTGGCGGTCTGGTGCCGCGTGTGGTGGCGGACCTTGAGGGGTCGGCGGGCGCCATGCGCGGCATCGCGAGCTCGTTGGCCGCGGCCCGATTGCCGCTCGTGGCGATCGTCGCCTGCGATATGCCGTTTGTCTCGCCGGAACTCATCGGTGCGCTTGCCGATCGTACTGAGGCCGAGGCGCTCGACGTGTGCGTACCGCGCGAGGAGCGGGGGATTGAGCCGCTTTGTGCCGTCTGGCGCCGCGATGCGTGTGCGCCGGTTGCCCAAGAGCTGCTCGCCTGCGACCGTCAGCGCATTCGCTGCCTGATTAATCGCGTTCAGGCTGGTTATATGGATGAGCCGCAGATCGTTAAGGTCGCAGGCTCGACGCTCTGCTTCGAGAACGTCAATACGCCCGAGGAGTTTGCGGCAGCCGAGCTGCTCGCCTAGATCTGCACACATCAATGACGGGAGATGCCGTGTCACATGATATTTGCCCCGATACCGGGGAACCTTGCACTTGCGACGGGTCCGAGCCTTGCACCTGCGGCTGTGGCGGCTGTGGACATACGGCCGAGGAAGAGGCAGCGGCGGCTGCGTATCGCGAGTCGCACCGCGAGGCTTCGTCCGGTGACGCTCTCGACCACGAACGCAAGATTATCGTGTCGTTCGACAGCACTTTCGATGTGATGGAATGCGAACAGCTGTGTCTTGCCGCCGGTGTGCCCGGGCGCATCATGCCGCTGCCCGGCCCCATTACCGCAGGCTGCGGGCTGTGCTGGGCCATGCCATTCTCGGGCGATGCCCTCGCCGCCTTCCGTGCCGCCACCGAAGGCCGTATAACCCCCGCCGACTACCATCAGCTCGTCCTCTAACCACCAACACCACCACAAAGGTGCCCAATGTGGTGGTTTGGAACACGTGGACGAAACAGGTTTGAAACACGGGTTTTGCATGTCAGGCACTCAAAAACGCTTCTACCTGCATCGTAATCAAAACGAAACATCTGCTCGTCGGCTTATGCGAAACTTTGCTGCAACAGTGCGATATTATCCATACTCGATAAAGTTCGCGGCGCATAGGGTGCCGCGACCGACATTTTTCGTTTCCCATCATTGGAGGAAGCATGAGCTACACGCAGAAAGTTCTCGAAGAGCTCAAGGCCCGCTATCCCGAGCAGCCTGAGTTCATCCAGGCCGCGTCCGAGATCCTCGGCACCATCCAGCCGGCGCTCGACGCCCATCCCGAGTACGAGGAGGCCGCTCTGCTTGAGCGCCTCGTCGAGCCCGAGCGCATTGTCATGTTCCGTGTTCCCTGGGTCGACGACCAGGGCAAGGTTCAGGTCAACCGCGGCTATCGCGTCGAGTTCAACTCTGCCATTGGACCCTACAAGGGCGGCCTGCGCTTTAACCCGACGGTCACCCTGGGCATGCTCAAGTTCCTGGGTCTGGAGCAGATCCTCAAGAACAGCCTGACCACCCTTCCCATGGGCGGCGGCAAGGGCGGTTCCGACTTTGACCCCAAGGGCAAGTCCAACAACGAGATTATGCACTTCTGCCAGTCCTTCATGACCGAGCTCTATCGCCACATTGGCCCCAACACCGACGTTCCCGCCGGCGACCTGGGTGTTGGCGGCCGCGAGGTTGCCTACCTGTTCGGTCAGTACAAGCGCCTGACCAACGAGTGGACCGGCGTCCTTACCGGCAAGGGCCTTTCCTTTGGCGGCTCGCTCGCCCGTACCGAGGCCACCGGTTACGGTCTGGTTTACTTTGTGGACGAGTACCTCAAGAGCCGCGGCGACTCCTTCGAGGGCAAGAACGTCGTCGTTCATGGCTCCGGCAACGTCGCTATCTACGCCGTCCAGAAGGTCTCCCAGCTCGGCGGCAAGGTGCTGGCCTGCTCCGATACTCACGGCTGGGTCGAGGATCCCGACGGCATCGACTACACTGTGCTCGAGCATGTCTACAACAAGAAGCGCTCCGGCCACGACAAGGGCGTTACGCTCGCTATGTACGTCGACGAGAAGCCCAGTGCCACGTGGCACGAGGGCGACGGCCGTGGCGTGTGGCAGCTGCCCTGCGACATCGCGCTGCCCTGCGCTCGCGAGAACACGCTGCTGCTCGAGGACGCCCAGGCGCTCGTCGCCAACGGCTGCAAGGTGGTCGGCGAGGGCGCGAACATGCCCACGACCATCGAGGCCACGACCTACTTCCAGGAGAACGGCGTCGCCTTTATGCCCGGTAAGGCTGCCAACGCCGGCGGCGTGCTCGTGTCCGGCCTGGAGATGAGCCAGAACGCCGAGCACCTGTCCTGGACCTTCGAGGAGGTCGACGGCAAGCTCGAGCAGCTCATGCGCGGCATGTTCCACAACGTGGACGACACCGCCAAGGAGTACGGCCAGGAGGGCAACTTCGTCATGGGCGCCAACATCGCCGGCTTCCTGAAGGTCGCCGACGCCATGCTCGCCCAGGGCGTCTGCTAAATCTTCGCTCGATATAGCATGTGATGAGGCTCCCAGCTATTCCGGCTGGGAGCCTTTTCTATCCCAGAGGACTCCTCATAACTTGCGGTGAAATACGGACTGTTTAGCGTCCCAGAACGGCTAATCAGTCCGTATATCACCGCAAGTTATGGATGGGTGGGTGGATTTTGTCCTAAAACGGTGTGCGGCCCCTCGTTTGGTACACTTAAAAGTACTGGACAAGTGAAGAGATGGGGGAGAACGTGCTCAAGTTCGGTACCTACGTCCGTGTTGGAAACGCGGCCGAAGCCTATGAGCTCTTACAGAAGAACCGCAACAACAAGATTGTGGGCGGCGGCATCTGGATGCGCCTGGGTTCGCGTCGCGTGGCGACGGCGATTGACCTTTCGGCCTGCGGACTCGATCAGATCGAGGAGACCGAGACCGAATTTCGCATCGGCGCCATGTGCACCCTGCGTCAGCTCGAGCGTCATGCCGGGCTCAACGCGCTTGTCAACAATGTCTTTGAGTTCGCTGTCCACGACATCGTGGGCGTGCAGCTGCGCAATACCGCCACGGTGGGCGGCAGCATCTACGGCCGCTTTGGCTTCTCGGACGTTCTCTCCGCCTTTCTCGCGCTCGATTCCTATGTTGAGTTGACGGGCGCCGGCCGCGTGCCGCTCGCCGAGTTCGCGGACATGGGCTATGTGCGCGACGTGATCGAGCACGTGGTGGTCGTCAAGCACGATTACCGTGCCAGCTATGAGGCCGTGCGCAAGGCCGCGACCGACTTCCCCTCGCTGAACGTTACCGCCGCCTGGTGGGACGGCTCCTGGCATGTCACCGTGGGTGCCCGTCCGCTGCGTGCGACCCTGCTGCAGGGCGAGGCATGCGGTCTGGTGAACGAGCAACCTTCCGAGGACGAGCTTCGCGCCCTGGCCGCATCCGTGCGCGCGCTGAGCTACGGCACCAACCTGTGGGGCTCGGCAGACTACCGCCGCCGCATCTCGGCCCCGCTCGCCATCCAGGCTGTGCGCCGCGCCGCCGGCATTGAGCTTTCGGCCGCGCTTGCCCGCGAGCTCGAGACCGTGCAAGTGCCTAAGTTTGCCACGGACGAGTATTCCTGCCGCCGCGTGCCCGGCGTCGATTCTAGCGAGGTGTGCTAATGGCTGCCAAACTCATCGATCTTTCCTTTACGCTCAACGGCCGCAAGGTCAAGGTTCAGATTGCCCCCGACACCATGCTCTTTGCACTGCTGCGCGAGCAGGGCTGTGCGTCGGTGCGCTGCGCCTGTGAGACCACCAACTGCGGCCTGTGCACGGTGTGGCTCGACGGCGACCCGGTGCTGAGTTGCTCGGTTCCCGCCGCTCGCGTCGAGGGCCACACCATCACCACGCTCGAAGGCCTCAAAGCCGAGTCCGAGGCACTGGCCCGCGCGATGGCTGCCGAAGGTGCCGAGCAGTGCGGTTTTTGCGCCCCCGGCCTTATCATGAACGTGCTGGCGCTTGCCCGCGCCGCCAAGGAGGACCCGAGCCTCGTCGCCACGCGCGAGGAACTCTCGCGCCAGCTCGCCGGCAACCTCTGCCGTTGCAGCGGCTACGAGAGTCAGCTGCGCGCCATCGTCCGCTTTCTCAATGAGTCCGGCGTGCAGGTGGGCTTTGAGATGCCCGAACTGCCGGTCAATAACACCAGCTCCGATGGTGTCGCATACAAGCAGATTACCCACAAGCAGCCCAAGAAGGACTCGAAGGCACTGCTCGAGGGTCGTCCCGTCTACACGGGCGACCTGGTACCTGCCGGTGCGCTCATCGTCAAACTCAAGCGCAGCCCCTATGCCCGCGCCAAGATTTGCTCCATCGATACGTCGCGCGCACTGAAGGTGCCCGGCGTGGTGGGCGTCTACACCTACGAGGACGTGCCCCAGCGCCGCTTTACCATCGCCGGTCAGAGCTATCCGCAGCCGAGTCCCTACGACCGCCTGATTCTCGAGAACCTCGTGCGCTACCAAAACGAGGAGGTGGCGATTGTCGCCGCCGAGACCGAGGAGGCCGCCGACAAGGCACTCAAGCTCATCAAGGTCGACTACGAGGTGCTCGAGCCGCTGCTCGACTTTACCCAGGCGCTCGATAACGACATCGTGGTCCACCCCGAGGGCGACGTGACCTTTATGTTCCCGCAGGGCGGCGACGTGTCCCGCAACCTGGTGTGCAGCGGTACCAGCGATTTTGGCAACCTTGACGAGGCGTTCGCCCAGAGCGACATCGTGTTCACCCGCACCTACACCAGCCAGGCCACGCAGACCGCGCCCATGGAAACCTTCCGCGCCTTCGCGACGACCGACGCGTTTGGGCGTATCTCGGTGACCACCTCCACGCAGGTGCCCTTCCACGTGCGCCGCATGGTCGCGCAGTCGCTCGATATCCCGCAGTCGCAGGTGCAGGTCATTAAGCCGCGCATCGGCGGCGGCTTTGGCTCCAAGCAGACGGGCTGCTGCGAGATCTTCGTGGCGTTCGTGACCCAGCAGACCGGTCGTCCGAGCTACTGCTGCTACACCCGCGAGGAGACCATCACCGCGGGCAACTCGCGACATCAGATGCAGATGACCGTCAAGTTGGGCGCCATGAACGACGGCACCATCACGGCCATCGACCTACATACGCTGTCCAACGCCGGCGCCTATGGCGAGCATGCCACCACGACGATCGGCCTTTCGGGCCACAAGAGCCTGCCCATCTACAACCATGTGAAGGCGAGCCGCTTTAGCTGGGACGCCGTCTACACCAATACCAACCGCGGCGGCGCGTATCGCGGCTACGGTGCCACCCAGGGCCAGTTTGCCGTGGAGAGCGCCGTCAACGAGCTCGCCGACATGCTGCACATGGATCCCGCCGACTTGCGCCTTAAGAACATCGTGCACGAGGGCGAGGTCATGCCGCAGTACTACAACGAGAAGCTCAACGCCTGCGCGCTCGACCGCTGCCTGCTGCGCGCGATGGACATGATCGGCTGGCGCGACAAGCCGCTGGCCGTGGACCTGGGCGACCGCGTGCGCGCCCTGGGCTGTGCGCTCACCATGCAGGGCTCGGGTATCTCCAATGTGGATATCGCCGGCATCGACATGCGCCTTGAAGAGGACGGCTTCATTACCATCGGCACCGGCGCCACCGATAACGGCATGGGCGTCGACACGATTCTGGCGCAGATTGCCGCCGAGGAGCTGGGCGTGGAGAGCTCGCTTATCGTGGTGCGCGGCGTGGACACCGACGTGTCGCCGTTTGACGCCGGCTCGTACGCGAGCTCGGGTACGTACGTGACGGGCCTTGCAGCCAAGAATGCCGCGACCGAGCTGCGCGAGAAGATCTGCGCCAAGGCCGCCCAGATGTGGGACGTGGACGCCGCCGATGTGGTCTTTGATGGTCAGTACGTGCGCCTGTCCGACGAGCGTGCCGCGCGCGAGCAGAACCGCTACCTCACGCTGCGCGACTTTGCCAACCTGTGCGTCAAGAACATCGCGGGCGGCGACGCGCTCACCTCGCATGCCTCTGCCTGCCTGCCCGTTTCGCCTCCGCCGTTTATGGCCGGCATTGCCGAGGTCGAGGTCGACAAGGCCACCGGCAAGGTGACCGTGGTGGACTACGCGGCGGCCGTCGATTGCGGCACCGTGATCAACGAGGCGCTCGCGCGCGTCCAGGCCGAGGGCGGCATTGCCCAGGGCATCGGTCACGCGCTCTACGAGATCGTCGAGCACGATGACCGCGGCCGCCTGCGCACCGGCAACTTTATGAGCTACAAGCTGCCCACGCGCCTGGATATCGGCAGCATTCGCGTGGCATTTGAGCCGAGCTACGAGCCGACGGGCCCGTTTGGCGCCAAGTCGATCGGCGAGGTCGTCATCAACACGCCGCTCGCCGCCGTTGCCTCGGCCGTGGCGCACGCCACCGGCCACCAGGTGCGCTCGCTGCCCATCACGCCCGAGAAGGCCCTGCTGGGGGAGTAACAGGTCAGCGAACAAGTCGTAATTGGCGGGGCGGGGCAACTCGTCCCGCCTTTTGCACTCGTGGTGAGGTCGTGAGCCTGTAAAAGGTGTGCGTGCGCTTGCCGTTCGTATCTGCTATCATTCCTAGTCTGTGCGCTCATGCGGGCGTGGCGGAATTGGTAGACGCGCCAGATTTAGGTTCTGGTGGGATTCCCGTGAAGGTTCGAGTCCTTTCGCCCGCACCAACGCACCCGCGTCGGCTTATGCCCTCGCGACGCTTGTTGCATAAAGGTACCAGCACCTCAGATAAGCTGGGCAGTATGAGGAGGAACGTGTTGAACATCACCGCTTCTGACGTCAAGGACGCCAAGCTCACCGCTACGGTCACCATCCCGGCCGCCGACGTCGACGCCGCGATTAAGAAGGCTTACAAGGACACCGCCAAGAAGTACCGCTTCCCGGGCTTCCGTGCCGGCAAGGCCCCCCGTCCGGTCATCGACTCCGCTCTTGGCGCCGAGGCTACCCTCGCTCAGGCCACCAACGACCTTATCGCCGCCAACGAGCCCGCCGTCCTCAACGAGCTGGACATCGTCCCCACCAAGAACGGTGACTACAAGGAGCTCGACCTCGCCAAGGATCACGAGGACTACACCTACACCGTCGAGTTCTCCCTGCGTCCTGCTGCTGAGCTCTCCTCCTTCGACGCTGTCGAGATCGAGATGCCCCCTGCGGAGGTCACCGAGTCCGAGATCAACAACCAGGTCGAGATGCTCCTCAACTACCGTGCCACCTTCGAGGACGTCGAGGGTCGCGCCGTCGAGGCCGAGGATTACGTCACCGTCGACCTCAAGGCCGTCGAGAACGCCGACAACTTCGCCGCCGAGGGCCGCATGCTCATCGCCGGTAGCGACAGCAACCCCGCTGAGTTCAACGAGGCCCTGATCGGCGCCAACGTTGGCGACGTCAAGTCCGTCACCTGGACCGACGAGGTCGAGGAGGGCGAGGAGGCCGAGACCCACACCGTCGAGGTCACCGTCAAGGGCATCAAGGTCCGCAACACCCCCGAGCTCACCGACGAGCTCGTCAAGTCCGACTTTGGCTTCGACAGCATCGACGCTATGCGCGACGCCATCAAGATCGAGATCGAGCAGGACAAGGCTTCCCGCCTCCCGGCCGAGAAGGAGAACCGTTGCGTCTCCGCTCTCGCCGAGCGCCTGCAGCTCGACGAGATGGACGCCGACTACGAGCAGTCCGTCTTTGAGGAACTTGGCCAGAACTTCCTGTCCAACCTCGCTGCCCGCGGCATGACCCTGGACACCTGGCTGCCGGCTTCCGGCCTGACCATGGAGCAGTTCATCGGCGACCTGCACAAGCAGGCCAACGACGTTGCCCGTGAGTCCCTGGCTCTCGACGCCCTCGCCCGCGAGCTCAAGATTGAGGTCACCGAGGACGACATCAACGCCGAGTTCGAGAAGGCCGGCGTCAAGGACGTCGAGGCTTCCAAGGCCGAGTTCATCGCCGATGGCCGCATGCCTGCCGTCCGCGAGTCCATCCGTCGCTCCAAGGCCGTCGACCACTTGGTCGAGAACGCCAAGGTGACCGAGGTCGACGAGACCGCCAAGGACGCCGAGTAATTCTCGCCACCTTGCCCGCGAGCGCATGCACGCGCCCGTGATGGGGTAAAGTTATAAGCCGGTTATCCGGTTGCTTCGTACGGTGCCAGCCAATGCATAGCATGCGGGCACCGTACGTTTATCTAGAACCAATTTGGTCCGCAAGAGAGAAATGGAGATGCGTATGATCGCTAAGTTCGATTCCGCCCTCGTGCCATACGTTATCGAGCAGACGCCGCGCGGCGAGCGCAGCTACGATATCTATTCGCGCCTGCTCAACGACCGCATCATCTTCTTGGGCGAGGAGATCAACTCCGTCAGCGCCAATCTGGTCGTTGCCCAGCTGCTGCATCTTGAGAGCCAGGATGCCGAGAAGGATATCTCGCTCTACATCAATTCGCCCGGTGGTGAGGTCTACTCCGGCCTGGCGATTCTTGACACCATGAACTTCATTAAGCCGCAGGTCTCCACCATCTGCGTCGGTATGGCCGCGTCCATGGCCGCCGTGCTGCTTTCGGCCGGCGCCAAGGGCAAGCGCTTCTGCCTGCCGCACTCCAAGGTCATGATTCACCAGCCCAGCGGCGGTGCCCAGGGTCAGCAGACCGAGATCGAGATCGTGGCCGAGGAGATCAAGAAGACTCGCCGCGAGCTCAACCAGATCCTGTCCGACGCCTCGGGCCAGCCCATCGAGAAGGTCCAGGCCGACACCGAGCGTGACAACTACCTGACCGCTGCCGAGGCCCTCGACTACGGCCTGATCGACCGTATCGTCACCTCGCGCGATCTCGCCGCGAAGGACGCCTAGGATGGCCGGTAACATGCAGGACAACTTTGACGAGAACGGCAACCCCATCCGCTGCTCCTTCTGCGGAAAAGAGCAGGGCCAGGTTCGTCGCCTTGTAAAGGGTCCGACCAACATCTTTATCTGTGACGAGTGCGTCGCCGCCTGTTCCGAGATTCTGGAGGAGTCGCTGGCTTCGGACTTTATGGACGCTGCCCGTAATGGTAAGCTGCCGGGCTTCCTCAACGATCACGGCCAGGCTGCCGGGCAGCCTGCCATGGATCCCGAGGCCGAGGGCTTTGAGCTTGAGGACGACGCCCGTCAGGTCATTACGCATGTGCCGACGCCGCACGAGATCTATGACGAGCTTTCGGCCTATGTTATGGGCCAGGAGGACGCCAAGCGCGCCATGTCGGTTGCCGTGTACAACCATTACCGCCGCGTCATCGAGGGCGGCGCTGCGCTTTCGGCCTTTGACGACGGCTTGGACTCGCAGCTCGACGATGATATGGACGAGGTGGAGCTCGCCAAGTCCAACATTTTGCTGCTCGGTCCCACCGGCACCGGTAAGACGCTGCTCGCCCAGACGCTTGCGCGCATCCTCGAGGTGCCGTTTGCCATCGCCGACGCCACCGCGCTCACCGAGGCCGGTTACGTGGGCGAGGATGTGGAGAACATCCTGCTCAAGCTTATCAACGCCGCCGATGGCGATATCGAGCGCGCGCAGGTCGGCATTATCTATGTGGACGAGATCGACAAGATCGCCCGCAAGGCCGAGAACCTCTCCATCACCCGCGATGTTTCGGGCGAGGGCGTTCAGCAGGCGCTGCTTAAGATCCTTGAGGGCACGGTGGCAAGCGTTCCGCCCACCGGCGGCCGCAAGCATCCTCAACAGGAGCTGCTGCAGATCGACACGACCAACATTCTGTTTATCTGCGGCGGGGCCTTTGTGGGTCTGGACAAGATCATCGCCGATCGCGTGGGCAACAAGGGCGTGGGATTTAACTCCGAGATCGCCGGCCCCACCTCGGTCGACGAGAACGACCTGCTGCGCCAGGTGCTCCCGCAGGACCTCAACGCCTTTGGCATGATCCCCGAGTTTGTGGGACGTACGCCCGTCGTCACCCAGACGCAGGCGCTCGACGAGGACGACCTGGTGTCGATCCTGACCGAGCCCAAGAACGCCGTGGTGCGTCAGTACCGCAAGATGTTCCAGCTCGAGGACGTTGAGCTGGAGTTTGAGGACGCCGCCCTGCACGAGATCGCCCGCATGGCGCTCGCTCGCAAGACTGGCGCCCGCGGCCTGCGCTCCATCTGCGAGGACGTGCTGCAGCAGACGATGTTCGACCTCCCCAGCGAGGAGGGCGTCACCAAGGTTATCGTGACCGAAGCCTCCGTAAAGGGCGAAGAACAGCCCCAGCGTATCTACGGCTAAACCAGCCTAAAACGTGTTTGCAAATAGCCTCTGACCATCCGCGGTCGGAGGCTATTTTATAGATACGCAATAACCCCAACTACCTGTGCTATTCTGTGTGTTTGTTTAAGCCAAAGCGAAGTCAATTCAGACTGAAGTAATCGATACCTAAGGCGTGTCCGCCTGCTTGGTTTTCGTAGATTCCGCACGAGCCGAAGAGCACTAAATGTGCTCTTCGTGCGAGCCCAGGACCTGACCGAGCGAAAACCAAGCAGGCGGACACGCCGACGGGCAAGGGAGAGATATATGGAAGAAATGCCCAAGAACTACGATCCGTCGACCAACGAGCCGGCGATCCTGCAGAAGTGGCTCGACGGCGGCTACTACAAGCGCCGTGAGGGCGTGGGCGACTGCACCGTCACCATTCCGCCTCCCAACGTGACTGGCAAGCTCCACATGGGCCACGCCACCGATGACTCTATCCAGGATGCCATTGTCCGTATGGCCCGCATGCGCGGCAAGTCCACGCGCTGGGTGCTGGGTACCGACCACGCCGGTATCGCCACGCAGACCAAGGTCGACAAGAAGCTCAAGAGCGAGGGCATCAGTCGCCTGGAGATTGGTCGCGACAAGTTTGTCGACGCCTGCTGGGATTGGACCCACGAGTACGGCGGCATCATCGTCGAGCAGATCAAGCGCATGGGCTGCTCCGTCGACTTTGATAACGAGCGCTTTACCATGGACGAGGACTACGCCCAGGCCGTGCGTAAGGTCTTCTGCGACTGGTACCACGACGGTCTGATCTATCGCGGCAAGCGCATCGTCAACTGGTGCCCCAACTGCACCACCGCCATCTCGGACGACGAGGCCGAGTACAAGGACGAGAAGGGCCACCTGTGGCACCTGCGCTACCCGCTGACCGAGCCGGTCAACGGCCAGGACTACATCGTCGTCGCCACCACGCGCCCCGAGACCATGCTCGGCGACACGGGCGTCGCCGTCTCCCCGAAGGACCCCGAGAAGGCCGCCTTTGTGGGTAAGACCGTCAAGCTCCCCATCGTCGACCGTGAAATCCCCATCTTTGAGGATTGGCATGTCGACGCCAACTTTGGTTCCGGCTTTGTCAAGGTTACCCCGGCCCACGACCCCAACGACTACGCCATGGGTCAGGCTCACGACCTGCCGCAGATCAACATCTTCGACGAGCACGCGGTGGTCGTCGAGGGCTATGGCGAGTTCACCGGCATGACCCGCGAGGAGTGCCGCGAGGCCGTCATCAAGTGGTTCGAGGAGCATGACCTGCTCGATCACGTCGAGGAGCACGACCACTCCGTCATGCACTGCTACCGTTGCGACGCCGCGCTTGAGCCATGGCTTTCCGAGCAGTGGTTTGTGGCCGTCGACAAGCTTAAGGGGCCGGCGCTCGACGCCGTCAACTCCGGCAAGGTCACCTTCCACCCCGCGCGCTGGACGCAGACCTATACCACCTGGATGGAGAACCTCAAGGACTGGTGCATCAGCCGCCAGCTGTGGTGGGGCCACCGTATCCCCGTGTTCTACTGCGAGGACTGCGGCTGGGAGGACGCCCTCACCGAGGACACCGATGTGTGCCCCAAGTGCGGCGGCCATCACGTACACCAGGACGAGAACGTGTTGGACACCTGGTTCAGCTCTCAGCTGTGGACTTTCGCCACGCAGGGCTGGCCGCAAAAGCCGGAGCTGCTCGAGGGCCATCATCCCACGACGGCACTCGTCACCGCGCGCGACATCATCGCGCTGTGGGTCGCCCGCATGGTCATGAGCTCGCTGTACTTCCTGGACGAGGTGCCGTTTAAGGACGTCGTCATCTACCCGACGATCCTTGCCAAGGACGGCAGCCGCATGTCCAAGTCCAAGGGCAACGGCGTTGACCCCATGGACCTCATTGGCATGTACGGCGCCGACGCCATGCGCTACAATCTGCTCACGCTGTGCACCAACAACCAGGACGTCAAGTTCGACGCGAACATCGACAAGAAGACCAGGAAGCTTATCGACAGCCCGCGCACCGAGCAGGCCAAGTCGTTCGTCACCAAGATCTGGAACGCCAGCCGCTTCTTGCTCATGAACATGGAGGGCTACACGCCCGGCGAGCCCGTCGTGGAGACGCCGGCCGACGCTTGGATGTTCAGCCGCCTGGCAAAGGCCGTGAAGATGGTCACCGAGGGCATTGAGAACTACACCTTTGGCGACATGGCCCGCGGCGTGCAGCAGTTCTTCTGGAACGAGGTCTGCGACTGGTACGTCGAGGTCACCAAGGCCCGCCTGAAGGGCGAAGGTCGTCTGCAGGCCCAGCGCAACCTGATCTTTGTGCTCGACACCTCCATTCGCCTGATGCACCCGCTCATGCCGTTTGTTACCGAGGAGATCTGGGACAACATGCCGGCGAGCGTGCTCGACCTGGACGCCGAGGGCAACGTGGACCGTGCCGAGGCGCTCATGATCGCCAAGTGGCCGGAGCCCGCCGACTACGCCAAGTACGTCGACGAGCCCGCCGAGCGCGCGTTTGAGCTGTGCCGTGCCGTCGTTTCCGCCGCCCGCGCCACGCGTTCGCGTTACCGCTTGAGCCCCAAGGCCGAGCTCGGCGTGGTCGTGCGCGCCGGTGCCGAGGACATCGAGAAGCTCGAGAGCCTGCGCTCGACCATCGAGCCGCTGGCCAACACCGCCTCGCTGGTCATGGGTACCGACGTTGAGAAGCCGGCTGCGAGCATCGCCGTGGTCGACAGCGGCGTCGAGGTCTTTGTGGTGCTTGAGGGCAAGGTCGATCTTTCGGCCGAGAAGGCGCGCCTGGAGAAGGAGATCGCCGCGGCCCAGAAGGAGCTCGCCGGCTGCGAGAAGACGCTCGCCAACGAGGGCTTTGTGGCCAAGGCCGCGCCCGCGGTGGTCCAGAAGAAGAGGGACCGTGCAGCTGAGCTCAAGGAGATCCTGGCGGCGCTGACTGCTCAGGTTGCTGACTTCTCGTAAGGTTTGCTCTGGGGCGCGTCCCGACGCTTTGCTCGCTACTGCGAACAGTCCTGCGCAAGACGGACAGCACATTTAGTGCTGTCCTTTGCGTGCGGAACTTGTATCGAGCAAAGCGTCGGGCCGCTCCTAGTGCGGTTACGTGGTTGTTTGCATCTGGTAGGTTAGGACCACTGGGTTGTGGCCTTGATCTTGCTGCAAGCGGATAAAGGCTGATATTGTCAACACGAGGGGCTCATTCTTTTTGGTGGGCCTCTTTTTCTGTTATGGGGGACTTTGGGTTATGGCTAAGCGTTCTGGGTCGTATGTCGTTCCGTTCTCGTTTGAGTTGCTTTCGTTTGATGAGGCCGTGGGGCTTGCTGCTGATACGGGGCGGATTTCTGGGGATGCTGGTCCTTTGCTCGAGACGGTTGTCGATATGCTCGATGAGCTGGGGCGTCCGGACGAGTATTTCGATAGCATCCAGGTTGCCGGTACCAATGGCAAGACTTCGACTACGCGTTTTTCGGCTGCCATTCTTCGTGGTGAGGGGCTCAAAACCGCGCTGTATACGTCGCCACAGCTGGTGCGCTATCCCGAGCGCATGGAGGTTGATGGGTGCGTCGTGAGCGACGAGGCCTTTGCCCGTGGCGTTTCGGCAGCTGTCGAGGCGGGGCATCGCGTGAATGCGCGCCGTGTGGCGGCAGGGGAGCGCGCCTATTCCATCACGCCGTTTGACCTGCTGACGGCTGCCGCACTTGTAGTGTTTGCCGAGGCCGCGGTGGATGTTGCCATGCTCGAGGTCGGCATGGGCGGACGTTGGGACGCCACGAGTGCGACCGATCCCGTCGCCGTTGCCATTACGGGCATTGGGCTCGATCACACACGCATTCTGGGCGATACGCTCGAGGCCATTGCGGGGGAGAAGGCTGCGGTCATTAAGCCCGGACGCCTGGTTGTGCTGGGCGAGGGCACGCACGAGGCGAGCGTTCAGCGCGTGATGGATGCCCGTTGTCGCGAGTGCGGCATTGTGCCGCTGGTGGTGAACCATGCCACGACCAAGGTGCCGGAGCACGTGGGCGATACGGTTGAGTTTAGCTGCACCACGCCGCGTGCGATCTATACGTCGAGCATGGTCAAGCCGGCCTATCAGCCGCAGAATGCTGCGTGCGCGATTATGCTCTGCGAGGGGTATCTGGGTCGCGAGCTCGATCATGACAAGCTCGATGCCTCGCTTATGGGTTGCCCCACACCGGGTCGTTTTGACGTGCTGGGGACCGATCCGCTCAAGCTGATCGATGCCTGCCATAACCCTCAGAGCTGCGAGAACTTTGTAAGCGCGCTGGACGAGATTGACCCGTACGTTGAGAATCGCCCCACGCTGCTGTGCGCCGCGCTGGCCGATAAGGACGTGGCGGGTATCGTTGACGTTCTGGTTCCGGCGTTCCCCCGCGTGGTCGTGACCCAGACCGATTCCGATCGTGCCCTGCCGGCAGAGGAGCTCGCTGCCTTGGTGGACGCTGACAAGCTGGCGGGCGTGTACCCCAGCGTGTCCAAGGCCCTCGCGGCCTTCGATGCCGCGGGCGAGCCCTTCGTAGCAGCCGGCACCATCACCCTAGCCGGCGAAGTAGCCGGTCTGCTCCGCTAACCCATCCCCTCATCAGTTGCGGTGAAATGGGGACTGTTTTATGGGCTAGAAGCCTTAAACAGTCCGTATATCACCGCAACTCAAAAGCAGCTAATTTGGGATGGGGCCATTTTGGCTGTCCTGTGCCCCGAGTTGACTCGCTTGCCACGAAATGGGCCTATTTACTACGTTTGACCGGCAACCCTCGACCATACCGAGAATTGCGAAATCAAAACTGCAGGTAGAGGGCCTGCCATTTTTCAAAAAAGACCCGCATGGTCGACCCATGCGGGTTAAACGTAGTAGATAGCTCGTTTTCGTGGCGCGACGTAATCGCAATGTGACAAAGGGGCTGTCCCTTTGTCACATTGGCTAGTCTAGGCGGACGGGATCGTGGGGGTATGCGTTGAGAATCTCGACGCCGGACTCGGTAACTAGGGCCAAGTCCTCGATGCGGACGCCGGTGCGGCCGGGGAGGTAGATGCCCGGCTCGATGGAGAACGTCATGCCCGGCTCTACGACTTGCTCGTTGACAAGCGAAACGTCGCCTGGCTCGTGGTCCTGCAGACCAATCGAGTGTCCCAGGCGATGAGTAAAGTACTGCCCATAGCCCGCATCCTCAATCACGTCGCGCGCGGCGCGGTCCAGGTCGCACATGCGCACGCCCGGTGCGATGAGCGCCTCGGCGGTCTCGTTGGCGCGGCGCACGATGTCGTAGATGCGAGCCGTCTCCTCGTCCGGCTCGCCCCAAAAGAACGTGCGCGTCATGTCCGAGCAGTAGTTGCGGTGGCGTCCGCCAATGTCGAACAGCACCACGTCGCCGCGCTTGAGTACGGTGTTGTCGGGCTCGTGATGCGGGTCTCCGGCGTTGGCACCAAAGCTTACGATGGGCGGAAAGCTAAAGCCCTCGCAGTTGTGCTTGCGGTACAGGCCGAGCATCTGGTCGGCAATTTCGCGCTCCGTCACGCCCTCGTGAACGAGCTTGATGGCGTCGGCCATCACGGCGTCGTTGGCGGCCGAGGATGCGCGCATGAGCTCCTGCTCGGCTTCGTCCTTGTGGGTGCGTGCAGCGGTGACGGCAAAGTCGCCCAGGAAGAACTCGCTCGCTGCATGACGATCCATAAGGGGCATCAAAAAGCCGGAACGCATGACGGTGTCGATGCCGAGCGGCTTAGTCGGATTGACCTCTCGTGCGATGGCATTGGTCACGACGTCGGTATCGGTGTGGTAGGCCACGCGGGCATTGTCGTACTCTGGCAGCTGATGCAGGGCGTTAACCAAGATTACGGGCTCGGCATCGCGCGCGAGCAGCACGCCGCAAAAACGCTCGAACATATCGGCATAAAAGCCGGTTAGATAGTAGATCGACCATGGGTCGTTTACGAGCAGCTGCGCGCCGGGGTGCTGAGCCTCGAGCGCATCGAGCACGCGCGCCACGCGCTGGTCATCGACATGTGCCATACATCGTCCTTTCGCTAGGTTGCCACCATGGTATCCCCAATGCCAGGGTAGTCAATTTGGGACGGGGCTATTTTGGCCGCGTAAAACTTGCGGAATGATTTTTCTGGGACGGGGATTAAATAATCATTCGGCACATAATGATTATTTAATCCCCGTCCCAGAAAAATCATTTGAGCGAACGTTCGGGCAAAAGTAGTCATAAAAGGCATGTCCCAAATGGGCTGGTTTCGAAAGTATGGCGGATTACGGGGCTGGACCTGTATTACTTAACCATGAGAAAAATCGCGAAATTAAAACTGCAGGTAGACGGCTTATCAAAAATCGAAAATAGCCGGTATGGATAGGGGTCTCCGAATCAGCCCCGTAATCCGGCATAGTTTTGAAATGGCACTAAAGTAGGCACAAGCTAAATACCGATTCCAAGGATAGTTGCGGTGGAATAGTTCCTGGATGCCGGGGTTTTGGCGGAAATCAGGAACTATTTCACCGCAATTGAAGAGGGCTGGGTGGATGGCGGGGCAGCTAAAAGAGCCCCATTACAGTTTGAGTCGTCCGAAAGGGCGGCTCTTTTCCGTTGCACGGCTAT
>UQLD01000029.1 GCA_900541855.1 uncultured Collinsella sp. | reverse complement strand
GGCTGCGGGAACGACCTATCCGCTCAATGTGTTCGGCTGAGATCGGAAATCAACCATCGTTCATAACCATAGGACCCTGAACGGCCTCGACGACCTGGCGGATAGTGACGTCGTCCGGACTGACCTTGAGACGCATGCCACCGTGAACGCCACGCAGGCTCTCCACAATACCGGCCTGGACCAAACCGTGCTGAATCGAGCGGGCAAACGAATACGGGACATTGACCTCTTCGGCAGCGGTGCGAACAGAAAGCAAACGCTCCGGATCCTCGGCAAGCATCGCCAGCATACGAAGGGCGTAATCAGTCTTCCTCGATATGTCCATTTTTCCCCTTTCAAGGAATACGAACAGCTCGAACGAGCTCCGGGGCCGAGCTTGTGTCGAGACGCTAAATGACCGCCAGGACATCCAAATGGTAAATCGGATATCCACTGAGTGCCGCGCTTGGAGCGAAATGCATCAGATGCGGCGCACAGTGCAATTTAGTATAACCTAACCCCCTGGCTCGTAGAACAGGTGTTGCGCAACAAAGCTGTTGTTCAGACAGATATACTTATTAGATTTTACTTGCGTTCCCGAAGGCGCGGAGGTTCTGGGCGAAGATGCACCAGGGCGATCGTTCTATCAAAACAAAGTGCATCAAACGCAAAAAGCCACGTCCGAAGACGTGGCTTTAATTGCGTTGGCGGGAAGTACGGGGCTCGAACCCGCGACCTCCGACGTGACAGGCCGGCGCTCTAACCAAACTGAGCTAACTCCCCAGGCAGACGTTCGCGTTTGTTTCCGCTCGCGTGCGCTGCGGGGATTAGTATACACAGAAGTCTGTCCGGCGCGCAACAACTTTTTTGAAAAAATTTTTCGGGGCCATCCGGGAGGCTCTCCGGGGCTGAGGGCGGGGGTTAAGTTTGCTGCTCTACAGTCCTGCGCAAGACGGAAAGCACATTAAGTGCTTTCCTTTGCGTGCGGAACTCGCGACAAACTTAACCCCCGCCCTCAGCCCCGGAGAGCCTCCCTGCCGTCACATTATTCAACCAGTTTTGCGGGCGTGCGCCGCTGCGCGGCTAGCCCGCGTGCTCCTCGGCGGGGTTGGTCTGATGGATCTTGTTGAACTTCAGCCTTTGGCTTAAACAAAAACGGGGGATGCATTGTGCATCCCCCGTTTTTGTTGCGGTTAGTCTAGGTCAATAAATTTGGTGCTTATGATCTTGCCATCTTTTACGAGCATTCTGGCCATGGTGGGGCCTCGGGTGCCTCTGGGGTAGCTGGCGCTGCCCGGGTTGAGGACTAAGCAACGGCCCACTTGGGCTTCTTTGGTTACGTGGGTATGGCCGTTGATGGCTACGTCTACGGATCCCACCGGAAGGTCTTCGCGGTAGTGGGCTACGGCGAATTTGAGGCCTTCGTAGGTAAAGAGCGCAAGACGGTCTACATCGGGGCCGTAGTCGCGGTAGTAATCGTTGTTGCCCAGTACGGCCCGAACGGGGGCGATGGTGCATAGGTGCTCGTAGTCCATCTCTGACGTGAGGTCGCCGGCGTGGATGATCAGGTCTGCGCCCTCAAGCTCATCCAAGAGCGCAGGCGATAAATAGCCGTGGGTGTCCGAGATGATGTCGATACGCTTGGCGCTTGCACTGTTCATGGGATCCCTTCCGCAAAAAACGATTCGGCAGATACATACAAAAAGGCCCCACGGCTCCGCAGACGATGGGTCTACAGGGCTGCGGGGCCAGTGTGCTAGAGACTCAGAGCCTTCTTGAGCGGCACGACGCGGCGGCGCGAAACCGGCACGCGTTCGTCGACGCCCGTAATGCCCAGCTGGATGGCGCCCGAGGGCACCGTCTCCACATCCGTGACGCACGCCAAGTTGACGATATAGCGGCGGTGAACACGGAAGAAGCCAAAGTCGCAGAGCTTGGCCTCAAACTGCGCCAGCGAGGTCGTCGACAAAAAGCGATCATCGACGGTATAGATGCAGGAGTAATCGTCCTTGGCCATGATAAAGCGAATGTCGTCCACGGGAATGAGCACCTTGCGGCCGCCCTTTTCCACCGGGATACGCTCGATGGTCACCTTGCTGTCCGTAACCGGCTTGGTGCGTTGCATGACCTTCTCGATCGCGCGATCCAAGCGAGCTTCCTCGACCGGCTTCATCAGATAATCGACGGCATCCACGTCGAATGCCTCGACCGCATGGTCACTATACGCAGTCACAAACACGATCGCCGGCGGATTTTTGAGCTTATGCAGCGCCTCGGCAAGTTGCAGGCCCGAGGCACCGGGCATCGAAATATCGAGAAACACGACATCCACGCGACTTTCCATAAGCATCTCGATGGCGGAGCGGACGCTCGACGCCTCCGTGATCGTGCCGATCTTGCCCGTTTGCTCGAGCAGGAAGCGAAGCTCCGAGCGAGCCGGCGCCTCATCATCCACAATCATCGCACGCAGCATAGGGATAAAACCTTTCGTCAACTAACTACGCCGGGCATCCGTCGCATGACGTTGAGCCCGTAGCCTTTTATTTTACTCTTGAATGTCGAAGATGCTCTCTGACAAATCAAGATGAAGGAGCACTTTGGTGCCCTTGCCCGGCGCCGATTCGACACGCGTATAGGAGTGCGGCCCATAAAAGCGATGGATGCGCTCCGAAATATTGTGCATGGCCACACCGGCGCCGCCACCCTGGGGAGAGTTGGCGTCGGGACGGGCAGAACGCTCGTCAAACAGTCTGGCGGCGGTACCCTCATCCATGCCCACGCCATTATCGGCCACGGCAATCAAGATTGCATCCTCGCCGTCTTGGTGAACGGTCACGTCGATCCTCAGGGCGTCGTCATCGCCCATACCATGACGTACGGCGTTCTCGACAATCGGCTGGATCACGAACGCCGGCACCAGCGTATCTTCCACGTCCTCGGACACATCGAACGTCGCAAGCACGCGGTCCTCGCCAAAGCGGGCCTTCTCAAAGGTAAGGTAGCGCTTGGTCTGTGCGACCTCGCGCGAGACCGGAATAAGCGATCCCGAATTGTCGAGCGTGGCACGATAGAACGATGAGAACTCACGAAGCAGTTCGCGGGCCCGCAGCGGGTCGGTGCGCGTAAACGATGCAATGGTGTTCAGCGTGTTGAACAGGAAGTGCGGGTTAATCTGCGCCTGCAGCGCACGCACCTCGGCGCGCGCCGTGAGTTCCTTTTGCACCTCGAGCTCGTGGATGGCGAGCTGCGTGGACAAGATCTCGGCAAAGCCCGAGGCAAGCGCATACTGGGTACGGTCGACGGCGCGCGGGGTCTTGTAGTAGAACTTGAGCGTGCCGACGGTACGATCGCCCACCTTGATGGGGGCGATAATGCCGGCGGGGACTTGGTTGTGCGAGCCGTCCGAGCCCACGACATCCACCATACGGTTGAACGACTGCACGATGCCATGTTCGATAACGTAGCGTGTGGCAAGCGTGTGGATGGGAGTATCGGGCAGCAGTTTTTCCTCAAACTCGCCCGCGCAGGCAAGCACGTTGTCCTCGTCGGTGATGGCCACCGTCATGGCGCGCGTCTCGGGCAAAATGCGCCGGCACACCAAACGCGCCGACTCCTGCGTCAGACCGCCCTTAATGTCCTCGAGCATGGCCGAGGCCACCGAGAGCGTCTCCTCGGTGTACTGGGAGCGCACCGAATCGGGATTGAGCGTCAAAAAGATAAAGATGCACAGAAAGATGCACAGCAGCGCGCAGGCAATCACCGTGGCGATCGGCTCGATACCGGTCACCAAGGCAAAAATAAAGTACACCAGCACACAAATGGCGCAGGCAACGGCAATGATGCGAAAGATTGATATTGAACTATCGCGCTGGGCGCGGCGGTCGATCATTCGGCCCCCTCCAGGATACTGATCAGTTGTGCGTCACGCCAAAGCCCGTCCATGATCTTGGGCCAAAAGCTCTGGAAACGCAGGTAGCTTGCAGCGTTTTGGCGCGCATAGGCCTTTGCCTCGTCGATACCATGGCGCCAGATGCGCAGGTAGCCCTCATGCTCGCGGGTAAACACGCTGCGGACCATAGCGGTCTTGCGCACGCGGTCGTCGAGCTCGCGCGAAATCCACGGGCCCGGGTAGGGCATGAGCGATGCCGCCGTAACGGGAATGAGCTCCTTTTGATGCGCGGCGAATGTCAACTTGGCCCGTTCGTAGTACCAACGGTATACATCCTGCATAAAGCGCGGTGAGCGCTTTTCGGACTCCGGAGGCAGATGGCGCACGGTCCACTCGTTATCGAACCACACGTCGTAGCCAAACATGCGCATGTTAAAGAGGTAATCCAAGTCCTCGCCGCGGGTGATAAACGGGTCAAAGGCCACACGCGTAAAGGCGCGGGCGTGCAGGGCCATCAGGCCGCCGCACACGTAGTTGGAGCGCGAGATGCGGGTGCCCGAAAGCGCCTTTTTCATCCAACGGTTGAACTCGATGCGCTTGGTCCACCAACGATGGCAGATGCCCGCCTTGTCCGTGGGAGCCAGCGGCGAGCCGTCGCGATCGTAGAAATAGCCGCTCTTGACCAAGATCGGCAAGCCCTGACGCGTCTGCTGCCCCAACGCATAGGTCGCGCGCTTCATAAAGTCGGCGTCGATGACAGTCTCATCGTCATCCAAGAAGATAACCGCGTCATGCCCCAGCACAGCGGCGCAGGCTAGCCCCATATTGCGGATGGCACCGTAGCCTCGCAGGCTCACGCACTCGCCCGAACCCTTGGGCGCGATCTGAGCAACCCGGTCTGCGATGCGCGAGGCCTGGGTGTTGGTGACAACGGTGACCTTGAGCGTGGAATGCGCGTCGACAATCTCGTGCACGCGCAGCGACACATCGGCTGTGGCAGAAACGGGACAGACCACCAAAAGGATGATGCGCGGGATGTCACGTACCTGCTCAAGCGAGGCCAGGCAGCGGTCGAGTTCGGGATTGTCGGCGTTGAGTCGCGTCGAATGGTCATAGGTGCCAGGGGCGTTTGCGCAAGCGTCATCGCCCGCCCAATACGTTGGAATCACGACTGTGGCGTTCATGCCTTACCCTCCCTGCAACACAAAAACGGGACGCCGCCAAACACAGGCGACGCCCCGCGACCTAGCTGATTCCATCATACCCACTTGGGCAAATCATTGCTCGCAAGTCGCAATGTTTATTGCGGATAACCCCAAAAGAGTACCGTGGACAGGCACAATAGCCGCTCGCTCCTATGCGGCATGCTCTGCCGCCCGAGTCATGCGGGACAGGCGGACCAGCAGCATAAAGCCAACGATCAGCAGCACGCCAATGGAAAGGACGCCCAGCGACGGGTTGCCGGTCAGCGAGGTGACGACCGACACTAGGAAAGTGCCCATGACGCTTGCATAGCGACCGAAGATGTCAAAGAAGCCGTAGTACTCGTTGGACTTTTCCTTGGGGATAATGCGACCAAAGTAGCTACGGCTGAGCGCCTGCACGCCGCCCTGGAACAGGCCGACCATAATGGCAAGCACCCAGAATTCAAAGGCGGTCTTTAGGAAGAACGCGGCGAACAGCACAATGCCCATGTAGGCGGCGACTGCCACCAGGATCATGTTGAGCGTGCCCACGCGTCCGGCGAGCTTGCCGTAGATGATGGCGGACGGAAAGGCCACGAACTGCGTGACGAGCAGCGCCAGGACCAACTGGGTCGAATCGATGCCCAAAGCCGAGCCGTAGCTGGTAGCCATGGAAATGACCGTGTGCACACCGTCGATATAGAAGAAGAACGCAATCATGTAGACCAGCACGGTCTTGTTGTGGGCGATCTCGCGCATGGTGTGTCCGACCTCGGAGAACACACCGCCCACGATGTGGCCGATGGTGTCCTCGGGACCGCGCTCGCGACCGTACTTTTGCTTATAGGTGCGAATGAGCGGCAGGGTAAAGATGAGCCACCAGGCACCAGTGATGATAAACGACAGACGCGTTGCCAGCATGGTGGGGACGCCAAGAGCGGGGCCACCCATGATGAGCGCCAGGCAGATGACGAACGGCACGGTGGAACCGATGTAGCCCCAGGCATAGCCCGAGCTGGACACGGCGTCCATGCGCTCGTCGGTGGTAATGTCGGGCAGCATGGCGTCGTAGAACGTCATAGAAGAGTTAAGGCCGATGGTGCACAGCACGTACACGGTCAAAAATGCCATGGCGGACATTGGGATAGCCTGCGCCAGGCAAAGCACCAGGCCCGTGAGGAAGAAGCCCAAGAAGAACTTGATCTTGTTGCCGGCGTAGTCGGCAAGCGCGCCCAGAATGGGCATGAGCATGGCGATGACCAGCGAGGCGATCGTCTGCGCATTGCCCCAGGCGACCACCAGGTCGGCCGAAGAAGCGCCGGTATTGATGGCGTTAAAGTAAATGGGCACCACCGAGGTATTGAGCAGCACGAGGGCCGAATTGCCCACATCATACATAACCCAGTTACGCTCGAGCTTGGTGTATTTCATGGACAGGGACCCTTCGTATTCGCCCGATATGCAGTTAGTTCATCGTACCCCAATTGTCCAGAACCGCCGGTAAGGATTCGGCAAAGGGGCACGCACGGGCCCTATTCCTCGCGGTCGAACTCCTCATCGGCATTGAGCGCGCGACCGCTGTAGTTGACGTGACTGGTCACGGCATCCATGTCACCGGTCTCGATAAAACGTGCGACCGTGCACTCGTAATCGACCAGCGCGCGATCAAAGACCTCGGGGAAACTCTCGTTCGAGACCTCGTCGGTAAAGGGATTCTTCCATGTCAGATGGCCCAGGTTACCGGTGCGCTCGGGCAGCTCCGTCGTCACGCGATGGGCAAGGCCATCGAGCAGCGAGTAGTCGTGCACCAAGCCCTCAACCAGCGAGATCGCGCGCGTCTTTGCGGAGCCGGCCGGCTCAATCGCGCGGTAAAGTCGCTGCATATTGGCAACGGCAGCACCGTACTCCCCCGCCGGAATGTCAATGCCGTACACGCGTCCGGCAACATAGCTCATCAGCACGCCGGCCACGCGATTGATGCGATCGGTGGTGACGATCTCGCCCGCCGGCGGGTAATCGTCGACCGTAGCGCCGGCGCGTTTAAGCTGCAGCATCAGTACATCCAGGTCGCTCTCGATCACGGCATGAACCTGACTGCTCGAATCCTCAAGCTCTGAATCGGACTCCACGATGCCAAACTGCTGCTCATAGACAAAAGGATGGGCGTTGCGGTCGAGCACGTAATGAGACAGCAGGCCCAGCGCAAAGGCGCGACCCAAGCTGGCGTCGCGCGGCAGCAGATGCGACACGCCGTCGCGCAGGCACGCGAACTGGCGAGACATGCGCGACCGATGCATGACCTGCGCCAGCAGCGTGCAGTCGGAAACACGCGGTGTCAGAATGTGAAAGAAAAACGGGTCGGGGCCTTGGTTGCCCAAGATAAAGGCAATGCGCTCTTCATCGGACGTGATGACGCCCTGCGGAAGACGGTCGATGCTTTCCTCGCCAAACAGATGATGGGTGATAAGCGCGGGCATAATGATCCTTTCCATTTCATTCGATGCCACCCATTATGCCCACCGCGCGCCCATGCCAAACCTGCGATGGTAAACGACGACACGCAAGCCTCTTACGCAAGCCCCAGGTGCGACTTGACCTCGGCGGCACGACGACGGGACACCGGCACCGTCGAGCTCACGCGGTCAAGCCTGAGCTCCATCAACCCCGTGGAGCCAATCTCAACATTGTGCACGTCTTCCAAATTGACCAGATAGCTGCGATGAACGCGAATAAAGCCCTCGGAGCCCAAGCGACGCTCGAGCGAAGAGATCGACTCATTGATCAGGTACGTTCCCTCGGCGCAGATGGCGTTGCAAAAATCGGCGCGCGCCTCAAAGTAGCAGACGTCTGCGGCGGGAATGAACACCTTTTTGCCCCCGCGGTCCACCGTCAGACGCAAAGGCTGGCGCGGAGCGTGGATAACACGACGGGCACCCAAGGCTGCCTCGATCTTGTCGAGTGCCTTTGACAGGCGTGCGTCCTCGACCGGCTTGACGATGTAATCGACGGCATCGAGGTTATAGGCATCGGCCGCATACTCGGCAAATGCCGTCACAAACACCACGACCGGCGGCGTCTTTAGGTTCTGCAGCGTCTCGGCAAGCTCAATTCCCGAGCGGCCGGGCATCGTGATGTCCAAAAACAACACGTTGGGCTTGTTCGAGAGAATCGACTCCACGGCCTCGGTGACATTGCCCGCCTCGGCAATCTGACCCACACGCATATCCTTTTCCAACAGATAGCGTAGCTCAGCCCTAATGGGAGGCTCGTCATCAACCACCAAGATGTTCCAGCCTTCGGACATATGTGCTTCCCCTCTTTTTCTCTCAATCCAACCGCGTGCTACGCCGTCAACGGCGCCGGCTCATGCGGCTCGCCGTTCAGCTCGACGATGACCTGCGTTCCCACGCCCTCCTGGGACTTCACGCGCATGCCGGAATCTTCTCCGTAAAAGAAATGGATGCGCTGAAGCACGTTGAAGAGCGCCAGGCCGCAACCTCGCTTGACGGAGCCGTCGGCGGTAACGCTCTCGGGCTCCTCTCGGCGATGTTGCTCAAACAGATGCGCGCAGACCTCTTCGCTCATACCGATGCCATCGTCCTCGACGATGATCTCCAAACCGTCATCGGTCTCGAAAGCCCTAACATGAATAGAAAGCGGCTCGGTCTCGCGCTGCGCGTGCTTGATGCAGTTTTCGAGCAACGGCTGCAAGATAAACGGCGGCACCAGGCTGTCGCGCACCTCAAAGTCGATATCGACCGAGACGCGCAGACGGCCGTCGCCATACCGGGCCTGCATAAGATTGATATAACGAGTGCCCTGTTCCACCTCGTGCTCGAGCGTGGTGAGCGTATCGGAGTCAGAAAGCGTCTGACGATAGTAATTGGAAAAATCGATGAGCAGCGATCGCGCCTTGTCGGGCTCGGTTCGAACGAGCGACACGATCGTGCTAATGGTGTTGAACAGAAAATGCGGGTCGACCTGCGACTGCAGGGCCCGAAGCTCCACGCGGGCTGTGAGCTCGTCCTGGCGCTCGAGCTCAAAGCTGGCGAGCTGCGTGGAGATGAGATCGGCAAAACCCGAGGCCAACGCCGTCTGGCGCATATCGATGCTGCTCAGGCGGGGATAGTACAGCTCGAGCGTACCCACGCAATGCCCGCGCACGGTAAGCGGCGCGACAATGCCGGCGCGCAGGCGGGGAAAATAGCCTCCCGTCTCATTGGAGGCGTCGCGCGAAAATACACTCTGCTCGCCGGACTCGATCACGTTGAGCGTGGTCTTGAGCACAACCGGGGTGCCGGCAGGGCACTTTGCCGAGTCCTCGCCCCAGCTTGCCAACACCTGTTTGCCATCGGTAAAGCAGATGGCAGAGGCGATGGTCTCGGACAGGATAATTTTAGAGGCGCCCAGGGCCGCTTCGGGCGTAAGGCCGCGCGACGTGTAGGCGAATATTTTTGATGCGATGGCGAGCGTACGGTCGGTTGCGCTCGATGTGAGGTCGTCGGGGACCACAAAGACATACGAGAAAAAGAAGCACAGCATGACCAGGCCGGCAATAACGACAACGCCCGGAACGGGATTGGGATTATCGGTTAAATCCCAGATAAGCAGCAGGATAAGCGCCGGAACGACAATACCGAGCAGGATGGCCTGAACCACATGCTGGGCCGTACGAAAGACCTTGGTAGAGTTGTAGCTCTTGCCCAGAATCAGCCTGTTTAAATCCACCGTCATCCCCTCTTGTCCGTAGCACCCATAGCAATAAAGAGGGCCGCAAGCGACCCTCTCCATTGCATTATGCAATCAAAAACTGTGTTTTACATCAAGCCATCGACAAACGGTATCTTAGGCGCTGTATTTGTTAGCCTCACCAAAAGTGCCAGCCTCGACGATCCAGCCGTCCTTCATGATGACGTCCATGTTGTCGGTGTTGAGCACGTGGATGTCGGCGGCGACGTCACCGTTGACGACCAGCAGGTCGGCGCACTTGCCGGCCTCGATAGAACCGGTCTCGTCCTCGATGTGGCACATCTTGGCACCGTTGAGGGTGGCGCAGGTGATGGTCTCGACCGGGGTGAAGCCGATCTTGTCGACGAACTCGTACATCTCCTCGATGGAGCAGGTGCCGTACGGGGTGACGAAGGAGAAGGAGTCGGAGCCGATCGTCATGACGACGCCGCGCTTCTTGGCCTCGCGCAGGCAGTCGTAGTTGCGCTGCAGCTCCTTCTCGACCAGGGTGCCCTCGTACTTGTCGTGCAGCTCGGGGACGTAGACGGGCGGATAGGTGGCGTACCAGGTGGGCAGGAAAGCGATCGTCGGGGTGAAGAAGGTGCCCTGCTCGGCCATGAGGTCCATGGTGCGCTCATCGATATCGAAGCCGTGAATCAGCTGCTCGCAGCCAAAGCGAACGGAATCGTAGGCAGCGGCGTGGTTGTTGTAGCAGTGGCTCCACACGGGGATGCCGACCATCTTGGCCTCTTCGACCACGGCCTGAATCTCCTCGGAGCAGTAGTGCTGGTCGCGGCCGGAGTCCCAGCGCCAGATGCCGCCACCGGTAGCCCAGATCTTGATGGCATCGGGGTTCTCGCGCAGGCGACGACGGACGGCCTTGCGCAGATCCCAAGGACCGTCGACCTGATCGCCCCAGGGGTGCGATTCCTTGTTGAGCTCCTGGCTGCAGTGGTGGGAGTCGCCGTGGCCGGCAACGCGGCAGAAGCCAAGGCCGGTGGCCAGAACGCGCGGGCCCTTGAAGACGCCCTTGTCGATGCAGTCACGGATCTGGATACCAAAGCGGCCGATCTCGCAGACGGTGGTGAGGCCGTGGGTGAGGCAGTCGTAGGCCTGCTTGACGGCGACGGCCTGCTTCTCGAGGAGCGGCTGCATGACCCAGTCGGTGTCATCGTCGGTCAAGTTGCCCGAGAAGTGCAGGTGGGTGTCGATCAGGCCGGGAAGGACGGTCTTGCCGGCGGCGTCGATGACCTCAACGCCCTCGGGAAGGTCCTGCATGGCACCGGCGTACTCGATCTTGCCGTTGTCGTCGACGAGAACGAGGGAGTTCTCGACCGGCTCGGCGCCGGTACCGTCGATGAGCTTGCCGCCAACGATTGCATACTTAGTGGACATGGTTCCTCCTTATGGATCCATATAGTGGGCGAGGCCGAGTTGGGTTAAGGCCTCACAAAGCTACCCAAGTGGTGCCGGGTTCGGTGCGCGGAAGAGAGGGTCCCGCGCGCCTGATCCGCCCCGGCTCGGCGTTACTTTTTCCGGGAATTGGTGAAGGCCATGAGAGCCAGGCCGACGGCCAGCCAGCCGATCACGATGCTCCACTCCACCATGTTGAGAGAGGCAGGAGAGAACGGAATCACGAGCAGGCCGATGATGATAGCGCAGGCAGCGATAGCGAGGCCGATGCCAAACTTGCCGCCGGGCACCTCGTAGGGACGAGGCAGGTCGGGCTCGGTGAAGCGCATGCGCAGGCAAGCGAGGGCGACCATGCCGCAGGAGAAGATGAAGGCGAGAGCCGACACGTTGGTCAGAGGGATGAGCATGTTCTTGCCCAGGAACGGACCGACGACGGTGATGACACCCAGGACGACGCAGGCGAGCTTGGGGGCGCCGGACTTGGGGTCGACCTCGGCGAACTGCTCGGGCAGCTGGCCCTTGCGGCCCATGGCGAGCATGATGCGGCTCGTGGCGCCGTAGAAGGAGTTCATCGGGCCCATGGGTCCAAGCGTGGCGATGACGAGCATGGCCAGGTACAGGAGCATGTTGATGCCCTTGAGGCAGGCGAGCGCGGGAACCGGGCTCTTAACGAACTCATGCCAGTCGAGGATGGTGCCGAACGAGTAGATGCAGACCATGTAGAAGCCGCCGGCGGCCAGCAGGGCCAGGGAGATGATCTTGCCGAACTTGTTCCAGTTGAGGCCCTCGGCTGCTTCCTCAGCCTGCTGAGGAATGGTGTCGAAACCGGCGTAGAAGAACGGGGTCAGAACCAGTACCGACACGATGCCGGCGAACAGGTTGGTGCCCTCGGTGGCGGCCTTACCGCCGCCAGCGCCGGCGACCTGGGAGAACACGGGCATGGCGTTGTCCGGCGAGCCGGTGAACAGCGAGACGCCCATGGCGAGCAGCATACCGCAGAGCAGGGCCTTGGTCAGGAAGGCTTGGAGCTTGGCGGCCGAGCTGGCACCGCGGAAATTGAGGAAGATGACGTAGACTGCAAAGCCGAGCGCGATCAGCGTCGGGAACAGGTAGACGTCGGCGCCCAGGATGGTGTAGAGCTTGACGGCGCGCAGCCACTCAAGACCGGGCAGGCTACCGAACATCTCGGACACGAGGGTCGAAATGGCGATGGCCTCCCACGGGCACAGGATGCCGTTGCCCAGGGCCAAAAGCCATCCGGTGATGTAGCTCAGCGTACGACCAAAGCTACGATCGACATACTCGACGATGCCGCCCGAGATGGGGATAGCAGCCGTGAGCTCACCGAAAACAGCTCCGACGGGCACGAGGAAGATTGCACCCAAGAGGAATGCGATCATAGCGGGAACGGGACCGCCGCCCACGACCATCCAGTCGCCGACCTGCAGAACCCAACCGGTACCGATGATGGCACCGAAACCGATGGTGAAGAAGTTCCAGAGCGAAAGCGTTTTCTTCATGCCGCCGTTATCCTCGACTGCAACTTCTGCGTTCTTGTCCGCCATTGTTCCCCTCCTTTCCTTTTTGACGCCCCCTGGCGTCACCCCTTGCACGGCCTGTTTTGCCGCGCACTTTTATTTCGTGGCTTTAAGATACGGCCTTGGCACAGCAGCGCCGCTCGCAGCTCGACCGAAGGCAGAACTGCAAAACGAGCGGCGCCGTTTTTGGGACGAACGGCGGGAGACGTCATTCGTCTTGGACGCTTTCATCTTGTCTGCTTTTGAATACCTGTTGCTGTGACGCTTGGCGCGCGGCGCGGCAACGTTCATACCATTTGTCAGGCTTTTGGCGCACATACCCATGTGTCGTGCATCTTTTTATGTAGGATAGACGAGTTACACATGAGGCAAGGTGATTCGAATGGCATACGGATACAATGACGGCGACCAACGGCCACAAAGTGTGCGCCTTGCCGGCCGCACCACGCCAACGCCCAGAAACACCTCCGACAACGACAACTCGCAGCGCCCCCAAGAGCAGCCCGGGGCTTCTTCGCGGCAACAAAGCCGTACCGTGCATCAGTCAGACCGCGTGAGTACGAGCACACGCCAACGCCAGACCGACACATCGCAGCCACGCCGCTACGATCGCCGTAAGACCGACTACTACGTTAAGCGCTCCTTTTCGCGACCTCAACGCGATCGCGGCAATTCCGCCCCTCACCCCGCGTCGCACACCACAAGCCACACGCTTCCGGCCCGCCGCCTACGTCTTGCGCTTTGCTCCATCGCCGCCTGCCTCGTCTTTGTGTTTTTGGGATCCTGTATCTCCCACGGATCAGCCGGTCTTGAGCCCATTGCCGAGGACAAGCTGCTTAAAGCTCCCGTCGCGCCCGGTTACTCCTTTGCGTTCTCGACCCCACGCTCGCAATGGCAGGCCGGCACCATGCCCCACATCTACCAAATTGACCCCGCATGGTCGGAACTGCCCTATGCCGGCGGCACTATTCGCGAAAACGCTTGCGGTCCCACCTGCCTCACCATGGTCTATATCTTTAAGACCGGCCACACCGATAAGACGCCGGTCGATATATGCGCACTGGCCGAAGTCGGCAACTACGCCCCCACCGGTGCCACCGAGTGGTCGTTTATGACAGGCGGTGCGTGGCAGCTGGGGCTCAACGGAACACAGCTCTATAACGATCGCGAATCGATTACCCAAGCACTTCGCTCGGGTGCGCCCGTCATCGCCGCAGTGCGCCCCGGTACGTTTACCAACGTAGGCCACTACATCGTGCTCTACGGCATCGACGATGCCGACCAGATTGGCGTCTACGACCCCAACTCGGCCAGCCGCAGCGCCCGCCGCTGGGGCGTCGTAGAGGTCCTCAACGAAGTCGAAGCCATGTGGGCCTACTACTAGTCATTGGGTAGTCGTTGGGGACAGACTTAAATGAGTGGTCTCTGGCTGCCCGGAACTGCTGGCACGGAAAATGCATCCCGCTTTGAAGTTCGATAGCGAGATGCACTTTCCGCGCACGGCCTGTTTGGGAAACTACGTTCCACTTTCCGGCAACATTCCGGGATGCATTTTCCGGTTGAGGCCCTCAAGGGAAACCATGTCCCATGTTGGACGCTCATTCTGGGATGCGCTTTCCGCAGTTGATTGATGCGGGCTTTAAGGACTGTTCCAAGCTGCCGGCAGAGACGATATGAGCAGGACATAAAAACATTGAGAGCCCCTGCTGCATGAAAGACCGCGGATTAGGCCGACAATGGTGAGTGTCTAATCCAACCGTGGCGGCCACGCCGCATTCATGGAAGGGGCTCCCATGCTCGATACTACCACCTTCGTCGGCCTCGACGTCCACGCCCGCTCGATAAAGGCCGTCTCCCTCGACGTCATGACCGGGGAGGTACGTGCCGCGACCTTCGGCTACGACGCCGGCGCCGTCGCGGGGTGGGTCCGTTCCGTGGACCCCAGGGCCAGGTGCGTGTACGAGTCCGGGGTCACGGGCTTCGACCTGCAGAAGAGGCTTTCCGGCCTGGGGGTCGACTGCGTGGTCGGCGCCGTCTCGAAGATG
Organism: uncultured Collinsella sp.; assembly: GCA_900541855.1. GTDB lineage: Bacteria > Actinomycetota > Coriobacteriia > Coriobacteriales > Coriobacteriaceae > Collinsella. The sequence continues at coordinate 7,183 of UQLD01000029.1, read as the reverse complement.
ATCAAGCCCAGCGCGGACAGGCGCAGGAAGAACGACCGCAACGACGCCGAGTTCCTCGCCCGCATGCTGTCGGTCGGCAACGTGGTCGAGGTGTGGGTCCCCGACGACGAGTGCGAGGCCGCCCGCGACCTGACCAGGGCGCTCGAGGACGCGAGGGACGACCTCTCGCGCTCGAAGCAGCGGCTCTCCAAGTTCCTGCTCAGGCACGGGCTCGTCTTCGACGAGAGGACGCCCACCGGCCGCAGGAAGGGCAACTGGACCCGGGCGCACTGGTCCTGGATCGAGTCGATAAGGTTCGCGGAGGGGGCCGACAACGACGTGCTCGCCTACTACGTCGACGCGGTCAGGCGGGCGGCGGAGGAGAAGGCGAGGCTCGAGGGGCTCGTCGAGGCCGAGGCCCGCAAGCCCAGGTGGAGGAGGAGGGTCGACTCCCTGCGCTGCCTCAAGGGCGTCGACACCGCGACCGCCGCCGACCTCGTGTTCGAGGCCGGCGAGTTCTCCAGGTTCAGGAACGCCCGCTCGTTCGCCGCGTGGGTCGGCCTGACGCCCTCCGAGCACTCCAGCGGGGAGAGCGACCGCAGGGGCGCGATCACCAAGGCGGGCAACAAGCACCTGAGAAAGGCGCTGGTCGAGGCCGCGTGGCACTACCTGACGTGCTCCGCGCGGCCGAAGGAGCCCGCCAGGGGCCAGGCCCCGGACCCGGGCGCCCGCAGGCATGCCGCCAAGGGCGTGCGGAGGCTGGTCGAGAGGCGCGGGACCCTGCTCGCGCGCGGGGTCCACAACAACAAGGCGAACGTCGCCACGGCGCGCGAGCTCGCCTGCTGGGTGTGGGCGGTCGGCCTCATGGCCGAGGAGGCGTAGGGGGGGGCGGTCCCCCGCACATAAGCCGATCACCCCGGAAGCGGTTGGATCCGAAGCCGTTGAGGCGAACCTCAGGTCCCTTTTCTGCGAGCGCCCAGGGCGCCACACGCGTGCACAGACTGTCGGTTCGACGTAGAAGCCTCAGCCGTAGCAACGGATTGCCCAGCGAGAGATCGCCACGGGCGGATATTAAACTGCAAAGACGAGCGTCGGGAAGACACGCCGAGGTCGCCGCGGACGGGTTGATATAGGGAGAGGGCCTGACCCCATATCGTTGGGGCCAGGCCCGATTTTGCCTCTTGACAATGTCCTGCTCATATTAAAAGGAACGTCCCCAAGCGCCGGGTTTCCGCAGTCATTGGGGACAGACTTAAATGACTAGTCTTTTATGAACGTCCCCAATGACTACCCACAGAATGAGGGTCTCATCGGGGACTAGGTAAATAGCAAAAGCCCCCGCGGCCGAAACGGGCCGCGGGGGCAGCAGGCTTGCAAGGGTTAACTCAAGTCCTCGCCATTTGATGCAATGACCTTTTGATACCAGCAGAAGCTGTCCTTTCGGTAGCGATCGAACGTGCCTTTGCCCGTATCATCGGCATCGACATAAACAAAGCCATAGCGCTTCTTCATCTGCCCCGTCGAGGCCGATACCAGATCGATACAGCCCCACGGCGTGTATCCCATCAGGTCAACACCGTCCTCGACAATTGCATCGCGTAGCGCAAGAATATGCCTGCGCAGGTAATCAATATGATACGCATCGTGGACTTTGCCGTCTTCCAGCGCATCGAGTCCGCCCACACCGTTCTCAGCGATAAAGAGCGGAAGATGGTAACGATCGTGGTAGCCGGCAAGCGTCACGCGCAAACCCAGCGCATCGATCTGCCATTTCCAAGCAGTCTCTTTATCCTTGAGGTACGGATTGCGCAGCGTCGGGAACACGTTACCCTCCGCCTTCTCAGCGATCACCTGGTCATCGGCGCACACCAAGCGCGAGCAATAGTACGAGAACGAGATGAAGTCGACGGTATGCTCGGCCAGATACTCCGTATCGCCTGGCTCAAAGGGCACGTGAACACCCTCTTTCTCGAGCGCACGCAGCTTCCAAGTAGGATAGGCGCCCGCAGCCATCACGTCAGTGTAGAAGTAGCGGCCGCGGTCCTCCTCATACGCAAGCCATACGTCCTCGGGCGCACAACGGTACGGATAGGTCGCACCGGCAGCGATCATGCAGCCCACCTTGTTTGCGGGATCGATCTTGTGCAGGATCTCGACAGCGCGAGCGCTCGCCATAAACATATGGTGCGAGAACGCCGCGGTCACGGCTGCACGGTCACGCTCATCCTCGAGCGTGACGCCCGCGTTGAGATAGGACAGCGCCACGCTGTTGATCTCGTTGAAGGTGAGCCAATAACGCACGAGGCCCTGGTACGCACGTCCGACGGTCTCGACGTAGTGCGCATACCGCTCGATCATCTCTCGGCTTTGCCAGCCACCATAACGCTCGACCAGAGCCAACGGATAGTCGTAGTGCGACAGCGTCACGAGCGGCTCGATTCCGTGCTCGCGCAGCGCCTCGAATACCTGACGGTAAAACTCCAAGCCCTCACCGTTGGGCTCGGCCTCCATCCCTGTGGGAAAAATACGGCTCCAACAAATTGAAAGACGCAGGCACTTAAAGCCCATCTCGGCAAAGAGCTCGACGTCCTCGCGCCAATGATGGAAGAAGTCGTTGCCCCAACGGCATGGATACAGCCTGTCCGGATCATCCACGGGCTTTTGCCTGCCAAACATCACATCCCAGCGGTCGGGACCCTGTGGAATCAGGTCGGAGTGCGACATACCGCGGCCGCCCTCGTTCCAGCCCCCTTCGGCCTGGTTGGCAGCGAGCGCGCCGCCCCACAAAAAGCCCTCGGGCATACCGGCAGCAGACGTTCTGTCAAAGTAACCCATGCTACTCAGTATCCTTGGCAGAAGCTGCCGCGGCGTTCTCCTGCTCCTGCGCCAGGAGCTGGTTGTCGTACACCTTAAAGAACGGGTACCAGACCACAGCCATGACCACGATCAAAACGATCGTAAATACCCAGATACGCGGGTCGAGGCACTGGATAAAGCCCTGAACGAAGATGGGGAACGTGCCGCTCACCAAGATGTAGAAGTTAGAGACAAGACCCAGTGAGATTGCACCCCAATACAGCAGGGCCGAAATCATACCGCCCAGCACAAACGGAATCATGAGGATCGGGTTGAAGATGATGGGTGCGCCAAAGATCGCGGGCTCGGAGATACGGAAGAAGCTCGGCACGATCGATGCCTTGCCAAATGCCTTGAGCTGCTGCGACTTTGCCTTAAACGCGCAGAGCGCCACAAAAGAGAACGTATTGCCCGTGCCGCCGATGAGGTTGATGACCATCGACATGAGTACCGGGTGGAACTCAAGCGGCTGCCCAGCAGCGTAGAGCGAGGCGTTGGCAGCAAAGGCGGCAAGCGTGACCGGGGCGGTGATGGGCATCACGATCATGTTGCCGTGGACGCCAAAGCACCAAAACAGCAGCGTCATGAAGCAGATAAGCAGTGCGCCGGGCACAGAGTCAACTGCGACGGAAAGCGGGGCAGCGAGCAGCTTCTCGATAACCGAGGGGATGGACAGCGTGGGATCGATCATCTGGATCAGCAGGTTGCCACCAAAGAAGATGAGGATGTTGACGAGCATAGGCACGATGGCGCCAAAGGTTTCGGACAAAAACGGCGGCACGCCATCGGGCATCTTGATGGTGATGCCCTTGGTCTGGCAGAAGCGCGTGACCTCGACGGAGACCAGGGCAACGATGATGGCGGTAAACAGGCCCTGCGCACCCAGATAGGTGCAGGGGACCGCCTGGAGCACGGACTCATCAGCAAGCTGGTAGTAGGACGACGGCGCCGCGGCGATCAGGAACATCACCAGCGAGGTCATACCGGCGTTAAGCTTGGGCATCTTGTAGGTGCCCGCCAGGTTATAGGCGATTGCGAACGTCACGATCACCGACAGTATGCCCATCGTCATGTTGAACGGGATGAGCAGCGTGAGCTTATTGGCCGTGGCAAAATCGAGCCAAGGGCCAAAGACGGACCAGAACCCGCCCTGCGCCACCAGGTCGGCCGTGACCGGCGGGTTGGCGATAATCATAAAGACGGCAGAGACCAAGATGAAGCTGATCGCGCTCATAAAGCCCTTTTGCATGGAGGCAAAGTGGCGCTCGGTGCCGCAGAAATTGGCAATAGGGGTCAGTTTTTCCTGAAGCAGGGTCATGAACTTTTCCATGGTCGCCTCCTAGCCCAACAGCGACTGGGCGAGTGCCAGCACGTTGGCGGCGTTGCCCATGCCGTAGTCCTGTGCGGGGATGACCGCGGTCGGCTTACCGCTCCCCTGCTTGACGGTGTTGAGCTGGTAGGACACCTGCGGCCCCAAGAGCAGCACGTCATAATCGGCACAGGTCTCCTGATACTCGCCGATACCCACCGCATCGATATCGAGCTCGATGCCGTTTTGCTCCGCGTATTTCTCGAGTTTCTTCATCAGAATGCTTGTAGACAGGCCAGCTGCGCAAACAAGAAGGATCTTCATAAGGGATTCCCTTCGCATTGATTGGTTGGATAGTCGCCGCACGCCGTTAGGCGTTCTTGGCTGCAGTGCGCTCATACAGGCAGATCAGCTCCTGCACGAGCTCCTGAGCAAGCATGGAGCACATGAGGTGGTCCTGAGCATGGACCAGCAACACATCCACCGACAGATGCTCGCCCGCCGCCTCGGTCGAAAGCAGCTGCGTTTGGATGTGGTGAGCCTTGATTCCCGCATCCTTTGACTGCTTCATGAGTTTGGCGGCAGCGTCAAAATCCCCCGCCTTTGCCTTTTCAAGGGCTTCGAAGGCAAGGCTGCGTGCCTCTCCCGCTGCAGCGACCAGCTGAAACGAAACCATCTCGGTTCCCTGATCGTCCATAACGGTCTCCTCTCCCGTGATGTCTGGTTTGTACTTGAATATTCGAAACACCTATCTCCCGCCCGCAATCCTCGAGGTTTATTGCAGGTAGACTGACAGGGTCATCGACAAAAGAAGTCTTAAGCCGTATGCGCTTGCACAAGCGCCATCAGCTCATGCCAGGACCGGCGCTCGCGTAAGCGCTCGACCCCCTGGCGGTCCATAAAGATCTCAGCGAGCAGCGAGCTCAAGATCCGCGCCTCATCGCCGCCCGACCGGGCAAACGACACCATAAAGACGATATCGACCTCATGGCCGTATTCGTCCCAAAGAATGGGATGTTCGAGCAGGCCCACGGTAACAAAGGCCTCGGCGCTCAAAGGATGCATCCCATGGGGCATGGCCACCCCATTGCCAAACGAGGTGGCACTCGCGCTCTCGCGCTCGGCAACCTCTTGGGCAAACTGGGCATCGACACGGCCGCTCTCGACGGCGCGCTCGGAGAGATATCGGAGAACGGCCTGCTTCGACGACGCCTCAACGCGGTTGAAGAACAGGGCACGGCTAAAGAAAGCGCTCAGGGAGTCCGATTGCGCAGCGTCATCACTCAGCACCTTGCGGATAGCGTTGACATCGCTCGTCTCCAAGAAGAAATCGACCTCGCGGACGGGCACAGGCAACTTGACGTTGAGCGGCACCGTTGTGAACACGTAGTCGATGTGCGAAAAGTCGAGCGTTCCCACGCGGGCGACGTCGCATGTCTCAATCGACTCGATATACATACCAAACTGCTTGCGGTACTGGTGCTCGAGCATACGGGCGCTTCCCGCTCCCGAGGCGCACACGATCAGGATGCGTTTGCGACGCGGCTGGTCGGCTTGCTGCTCGAGGGCCAGGGCAAATGCCATGGCGATGTAGCCGAGCTCCTCATCAGAGGGCTGGCTGCCAAAATGACGCTCGAGTACCTGCGAGGTGCCGGCCGCCATCGAATAGGCCAACGGAAACCTCGTCTTGATATCGGGCAGCATGGGGTTATCCATATGCATGTGATATTCAAGGCGATAACCCAGAGGGCCAATATGCCGAGCAAGGTTCATGCGAAGTTCAAGATCGCTGCTAAAGTCAAACCTAAACTCATCGTTGACCGCACGTACCATCTCGGAAGCAATCTCCCACATCTCGTCCGAGATAACGGCAGAGCCCTTCTCGGGCACGCCCGTGCCCCTGCCGAGCAAATGGATTGCGATAAAGGCAACCTCTTCTCGGGGCATGCTCACGCCCAGGGCATCCTTGATGTTTGCGGCAATCTGGAAAGCCGCGGCGTATTCGCGCGTTCCCTCCAGTTTTTGAACGTCCGATTCTGCAGCTGGGACATAGCAGCCCTGCTCGATGCGGCCAAGAGCGATGTAAAGATGCATGATGAGATTGCGGGATGCCAGCGAGCTCACCGTGACGGGCGAGGCCGTCAGGGCATCGTCCACACATGCGGCGATGGCCCGCAGGTGCTCGGCGAGCTTTGCATCGTCGGTGTCGGGCAACACGGGCCTCACCAGCGAGGCCAGGCACAGGCGCCGTTGCGACTCCCCGCCCGCAACGCGGATTCCGTAGCGTGGGCGCTTTTCAAGCGTTAAGTCAAATTGGGCGAGTTTCTGCTCTACCAGACGCATGTCATTGGACAGAGTCCGCGCCGAAACGTAGAGTAAATCCGCATACTCCTCAATCGTCACCCACTGGGACCGCATTAGGAGGTCGTTAAGAAGGAAGGACACACGGCCGTCGCGCGTATCAGGAATGCCCGGATGGGCCAGAGCCGCACCGTCTAGCAAGCGAGCAAGCTCATCTGCATGTGCAACATCGATACGATATTGCCCTTTGCTGCCAACGATGCGTGCAACCCCCGCAAGCTTGTCGTTTGCGCGATGGATATAGTTTCTCACGGCGCGCTCGCTTACCTCGAGACGCTTGGCAAGCACCGCGACAGCGACAGGCTGATCGTCCTCGATCATATTTACAAGCTGCTTAACGCGAGCATCCATGTCCTCCTCCTTTCCCTGCGTCTAGTCTAACGCGGTAAAGAATGACACTCCACGTCGCGCTCGTTCCGCCAACGCGGAACAGGTTGCGGGGAGTCCAGCTGAACTTATAGGGAGCACGGAGAGAGGGCCCGAAAGCAATGCGTCGGTGTGAGATGCGCTTTCCGCAGTCATTGGGGACAGATTTAAATTAGTAGTCATTGAGGACGTTCTTGTTTGACTAGTCGTTTAAGAACGTCCCCAATGACTACCCACCCATCGGGGACTAGGTAAATAGCAAAAGCCCCGCAGTCGGAGCGGACTGCGGGGCTCATGAAGAGAGGCTAGTCT
>UQLD01000028.1 GCA_900541855.1 uncultured Collinsella sp. | reverse complement strand
GGAAAGAAGCTGCGCCGCGGGGGAGGCGGCCCCAATGGCTTTCTCATATCGTCTTTTGATGTAAGATTCGGCCCGTCAAAACTTATATCTCAATTGAGAATAGGCGAAATTGCGTGCGATTTTCTGCTTGTATGCAACTTTGCTGGCGTGTTGTTGGTAAGTCTAAGTTCGCAACGGGTTCTTGGCAGAGGATTGACCGGGATTGTGAATTGCGACTCTTCGAGGCGCGGCACCGAGGCCTTCCTGGAAAAGTCCGCGAGGCTGCCGCTCAGGTCAAGTTCTGCATGGCCGTATTCTTCGATTATGCAGCCAGGGTGATTCTCGTCTGGTAAAACTGGCTGCGAAGTGATTATCGCTAGACATGTCTCAAGTGGCTCATTAGTTTCCACGAGTTTCTCTATCATGTAATCGCTACGTCATGCGGTCGCTCCGCACAGGTATCATGGTGAAAGCGATTTCAATAACAGGGGTGCTCGTGGTAAAGATGAAAGATGTGGCCGAGCTGGCCGGCGTTTCGAGCGCCGCGGTCTCGCGCTATCTCAACGGTGGATATATCTCGGCGGACAAGGCCGAGCGCATTAAGCAGGCGATTGAGCTGACCGGATACGTGCGATCCAGCCAGGCTCGCGCGCTGCGCACCGGCTCCACCAAGCTCATCGGCGTTATCGTGCCTAAGATCAACTCGGAATCTGTGAGCCGCATTACCGCCGGTATTGGCCAGGTGCTCGGTCGTCGTGGCTACCAGATGCTGCTTGCCAATACCGATAACGCGGCCGATCGCGAGCTCGAATACCTTGATTTATTCCAAAATCACCCGGTCGATGGCATTGTGCTGGTGGCAACCATGATCACCGACGAGCACCGTCGCGCGATTGAGTCGTGCCGCGTGCCCATTGTGTTGATCGGCCAACATGTCGAGGGCGCGGCATGTGTCTATCACGACGATTACGAGGCTGCCTTTGAGCTCGGCCGTGCGCTTGCGGGTCGGGTGGATGGCAAGATCGCCTACATCGGAGTTACCGAAGAGGACCGCGCGGCTGGTTTCGACCGTCGTCGCGGCTTTGAGGCGGGGCTTCTTGCTGCGGGCGTGGTGCTTGATTCGAGCCTGATTCGCCAGGGATCCTTTACGCTTGACTCGGGCTATCGCGCTGCGCGCGAGCTGCTTGCCGATGCCCCCGATGTTTCGTTTATTGCGTGCGCGACCGACACTATGGCGGCCGGCGCCCTGCGCGCTCTTGACGAGGTTCGCGGCATGGGCGAGGGCATACACCGCGTGAGTGGTTTTGGCGACAACGCGTTTTTGCGCGCGCTGACGGGCGGCATTCCCACCGTGCATTATGGCTACCTGACCAGTGGCGTCGAGGCGACCAATATGTTGCTCAACACGCTCGATGGCGTGGAGGGGGAGAGCGGTTTAAAGACGCTCAAACTCGGCCATCAGCTTATGAATGTCTAGATTTTGGGCACGTCTGCCTGCCTCTGAGCCCTTATGTTTGTCTCAAAACTACCATTCGCCGGCTATTTCCTACCGTTCACCCTACTATGAAAACGATTACAGACATATGAAACTGAAATCGATTACAGTGTAAGTGTTAAAGATGGCCGGGTGCTGATGCGCCCGTTGGAGGAAAGGGAAGTCATGGACTACCGCAAATCAGCCCAAGAGGTGCTCGACAACATCGGTGGCGCCGACAACGTTGTTTCGGCCGCACACTGCGCCACGCGTCTTCGCCTGGTGATTGCCGATAATTCCAAGGTTAACAAGGAGGCCATCGAGAATGTCGATGGCGCCAAGGGTGTCTTTGAGGCTCAGGGCCAGCTCCAGATTATTTTTGGCACCGGCACCGTCAACAAGGTCTACGAGGAGTTCATCGCGCTCAGTGGCGTCGAGGCTGCCACCAAGGCCGAGGTCAAGGAGGCCGCGGCTCAGCAGCAGAACATCTTTATGCGTGCCATTAAGGTGCTCGGCGATGTTTTTGTCCCCATCATCCCCGCCATCGTGGCTTCGGGCCTGCTGCTGGGCATTATGAGCGCCCTCAACTTTATGGCCTCCAACGGCTTTATCGCGCTCGACACCAATAACTTTATCTACAAGATCGCCGACCTGGTCTCGGGCACGTCCTTTGGCATTCTGCAGATCCTGATCGGCTACTCCGCGGCTAAGGCCTTTGGCGCCAACCCGTATCTGGGCGCCGTCGTCGGTGGTGCATTCATCAACTCCTCGCTGCAGAGCGCCTATACGGTTGCCTCCGAGGGCGTGCAGACCATGGTCAACGTCATCCCCGGCGTGTACAGCTTTGAGTGGGTCGGCTATCAGGGCCATGTGATCCCCATCGTTATCGCCTGCGCCATTCTGGCCTTCCTCGAGAAGCGCCTGCACAAGATCGTTCCCGAGATGTTCGACCTCTTTGTGACCCCGCTCGTCTCGGTGTTCGTGACCGTGCTCGTGACGCTCGTTGCCGTCGGCCCCATCTTCGTGTGGGCCGAGAACGCCATCCTCGGTCTGATCCAGGCCCTGCTGACCCTGCCCTTCGGCATCGGTTCCTTTATCGTCGGCCTGTTCTATGCTCCCACGGTCGTTACCGGTATCCACCAGATGTACACCGCCATCGACCTGGGCCAGCTCGCCCAGTATGGCGTGACCTACTGGCTGCCCATCGCCAGCGCTGCCAATATCGCCCAAGGTGGCGCCGCACTTGCCGTTGCCTTTAAGACCCGCGATGCCAAGATTAAGGGCCTGGCGCTTCCTTCGGCCCTGTCCGCCTTCATGGGCATTACCGAGCCGGCCATCTTTGGTGTGAACCTGCGCTTCTTTAAGCCTTTCATCGCCGGCTGCATCGGCGGCGGTTGCGGTGCCCTGGTCTGCGCTCTCACCTCGCTTGCCGCTTCCGGCACCGGCGTTACCGGCATCTTCGGCATCCTGCTGTGCCTGGCCCAGCCCGTACAGTACGCAATCATGTTTGCGGTCGCCGCGCTGGTTTCCTTTGCTGTCTCGTTTGTCCTGTACAAGGACGAGCCCAAGGCTTCCGAGCAGGCCTAAGAGCTTTTGATTGAGGGGCGCCCGCGGGCTGTATGCTCGCGGGTGTTCCCTGCATCTGGTGCCGACCTCTGGCGCCTTGTTACTTTCGATCCGTTAGGACTTTGATATGTCTAATGCACTTGGTCGCGACCTTGCAAAGCTGGTTGCCGCTGTTGACGCTGACGCCTCTGAGTGCGGTCATGGCGTGTATGGTCAGCACTTCCATATTATGCCGCCCGCGGGTTGGCTCAACGACCCCAACGGTCTTTGCCAAGCAGGCGGCGTGTTCCACGCTTATTTTCAATATGCGCCGTTTGATGTCGAGGGTGGCGTTAAGGCCTGGGGTCATGCGACGAGCCGCGACCTTATGACGTGGGACTACGTTGGCGCCCCATTGCTGCCCGACGAGCCGTTCGATTGCCATGGCGTGTATTCGGGCTCCGCGCTTGCCGAGGACGGTCGCATTCGCGTGCTTTATACGGGCAACGTTAAGCTTTCCGATTCGGACGGGACGTACGACTACGTCAATACCGGCCGCCGCGCTGATACCGTCTATGTGGAGAGCGTTGATGGCCTTGCCGGTCGGGAGTTCAGCCAAAAGCGCGTGGTGCTGGCGTCCGAGGATTATCCTGATGATTTGACCTGCCACGTGCGTGACCCCAAGGTGTGGCGCGATGATGATGAGCGTTACCACATGGTGCTGGGCGCGCGTCGTCGCGTGGACGGGCCGCATGTCGAGAGCCGTTTTTGTGCGATGCATGGCGAAGGTGCCGGGCGCGATGTGGGCGAGATCTTGGTGTACGGCTCGGCTGACATGCTTAGTTGGGAGCTCGAGAGCCGTGTGTCTACGCCCGAGCGTTTTGGCTTTATGTGGGAGTGCCCCGGCTATATCGAGCTCGATGCGAATGGCGATACCGCTGCATTTTTGTCGTTCTCGCCCCAGGGCCTTGAGGGCGGCCGTTGGGACCGCGGCAACGTATACGCTGCTGGCTACATGCCCGTTACGGGTAACATTACGGGTGGCAAGGACGCTTATGAGCTGGGCGAGTTCCGCCTGTGGGACGCCGGCTTTGACTTCTATGCTCCGCAGGAGTTCACGGCCGAGGACGGTCGTCACATTCTGATTGGCTGGATGGGCATGCCCGATGAGCCGACCTACGACAATGCGCCCACCGTGGCGTGCGGCTGGCAGCACTGCATGACAGTGCCGCGTGAGCTTACAGCCGGTGCCGGCGGCGTGGTGCTGCAGCAGCCGGTGCGCGAGATCGAGCACCATTATGCCTCGGTGCGTATGGGGGAGGGTTCGTTGGAGGTTGCCGGCGATACCTGCTTTGACGTTGTTGTCGACGGTGTTGACGGCGTGTTTGCCGCGATTGTTGATGGCGAGCTGAAGCTGGCGTATGTGCCCGCCGAGGGCGGACTGCCCTCGCGCTTTGAGATGCAATTTACCGATGAGAGTCGCGCTTCTGCCGGCTGCGGTCGTACCGTGCGTTGGGAGCCCGTCGACGAGGTTCGTAACGTGCGCATTGTTGGCGATGTTTCGTCGGTCGAGGTGTTTGTGAACGATGGCGCGCTCGTGTTCTCGACGCGCATCTATCCCGAGGCCTATGGCGTGACCGTTGACGCTCCGGGCGCGAACGTGACCTATCACACGCTCAACATCTAGGCGATTGGTCGTCTATCGGCGCTATACTGCAGCCGTTGCCCACGATGCGGGGAACATCCGCATCGTGGGTTTTTGCTTATGAAGGGACGGTGTCGTGTGGATGTACAGCAGCTAGAAGAGGCCTGGGCTGCAAGGGCCGGCGCGCGTGAGGCGTGGTTGCTTGCGGCCTCGCATGTGCCGGCGGCGCTGTCGCAATTGGGTATTGTGCGTCCCGGTGACCGTCTGGTGGCCTTTGCGGATGACTTTGCCGATGCGTTTGCGCACGGCTTTGAAGGCTGTGATGTTGTGCTCGTGGACCCGCCGTCGGTTGCGGCGTTTACTGCCGCGTCCGAGGATTTTGATGCTTCGTTTGATGCCGAGGGACCGCATCTGTGGTGGTTCGTCAACTCTATCGGCGGGTTTGGTCTTCGTGTGCCCGAACTTCGTGCTCTTGGCCGCGCGGCTCGTGAGGCCCACGCGCTGCTGGTTGTGGACAACACCGTGGCGTCGGCTTTTGGCTGCAATCCGCTGCGGCTGGGTGCCGTGCTGTCACTTGAGGCGCTCGACCGTGTGTGCGCTGGTAAGGCTCCGCGCAAGTTGGTCGCCGCTTCGGTGGCGCGCTCGCAGCTCAAGCGCCATCGTGTGGATGCTGCTGCCGAGTGCGCGCATGCGTTGATCGAGGGGTGCGGATTGGGCGCGCTCGACTTGTCCTCCGATGAGGCTGAGGTTCTAGAGCACGGGCTCGACACGCTCGACACCCGCATGCAGGCACACTTCGACCGCGCGCGTGCACTGGCCGAGTATTTGGCCGCGAACGAGATGGTGCGCGATGTGCACTATCCCGGGCTGACCTCGCATCCCGACCATGCCATCGCGACCGGCATCCTGGAACACGGTTTTGGCCCGGCAGTAGAGTTTAACCTGATGGACTGCACCGCGGGCGAATTCTTCAGCATGCTACCGGACGAATTCCGCACATCACCCGCAGGCGGCCCAACAACGCGCCTTTCGGCTCCGCGTGGCAAGCAGGGGAGCACCATCCGCCTCTTCGCCGGCATCGACGACCCCCTGGTCGTAGCGTCCACCCTAGACAACGCCCTTCGCAACTAGCTAAATCATCCTCGACTCCATAAGTTGCGGTGAAATAGGGATTGATTTACGGCTTTAACCGCATAAACAGTCCCTATTTCACCGCAACTTATGAGAAGGGGTTGTGCAGCTAAAAAAGCCCCGTCCCAAATTAGCTACTCTTTGATGCTGGCGATGAGGGCGTTGGCCTTTGCGGCAATTACTTGGTTGATGTCGGTCTGCAGCTCCTCGTAGACCGCTATGGCTCGTTCGCCGGCGGGGGTGAGGGTGGATCCGCGGGCGCCGTCGCGCTCGATGAGCTTGCAGCCCAGCTGGCCTTCGGCCTCGTTTACAATGCGCCAGGCCTTGGAATACGCCATGCCCATGCTCTTGGCGGCGCGGTTGAGCGAGTGCTCGCGGGCGATACCCTGCAGCAGCAAGACACAGCCGTGTCCAAACACGCCCGGCAGATCTTTGTCGAACGCTTGAATGACCAACTTTGCCGTCGTCTTGTACTCCATGTGCTCCACGTCTTCCCGCTAAAGTGTTTGCTGGGCAAACGCAAAGCCTGCGTCAAACCCTCGTGTGCTCTTCTTAAATCATGCATTGTAGCAGTCAAAGTGCGTTAAGATACTTCCCCAGTATTGGGCGCCCAAGGTTGGGCTGGGTCCTACGAGGCCTGCAGCCGACCGGTCGCATGGAAAAAGGAGAAACATGGCTACGTTCTTTCCCGGTGAGTCCCACACGTTTTCGGAGTATCTGCTGGTCCCTGGTTACTCGTCCTCGCAGTGCATCCCCAACAACGTCTCTCTCAAGACTCCGCTGACCCGCTTTAAGCGCGGTGAGAAGCCGGCAATCACCCTGAACATCCCCATGGTTTCCGCCATCATGCAGTCCGTCTCGGGCGTCGACATGGGTGTCGCGCTCGCTACCGAGGGTGGCCTGTCCTTCATTTACGGTTCCCAGAGCGCCGAGTCCGAGGCCGCTATGGTCAAGGCCGTCAAGGATCACAAGGCCGGCTTCGTTCAGTCCGATTCTACGCTGACCCCCGACATGACCATGGAGCAGGTCATCGAGCTCAAGGAGAAGACCGGTCACTCCACCATGCCGGTTACCGACGATGGCACTCCCAAGGGTAAGCTCCTGGGCATCGTCACCAGCCGTGACTATCGCCCCAGCCGCGATGACCACCAGACGAAGGTCTCCGAGTTCATGACCCCGCGTGAGCAGCTCATCGTGGGCGACAAGAACATCAGCCTCAAGGTTGCCAACGACGTCATCTGGGACAACAAGCTCAACGCCCTGCCCATCGTCGACGACAACGATCACCTGATGGGCATCGTTTTCCGTAAGGACTACGATAGCCACAAGACCAACCCCAACGAGCTGCTCGATAACGACAAGCGCTACATGGTCGGCGCCGGCATCAACACCCGCGACTATGCCGAGCGCGTGCCGCTGCTCATCGAGGCCGGTGCCGACGTCCTGTGCATCGACTCTTCCGAGGGCTTCAGCGAGTGGCAGAAGCGCACCATCGAGTGGATCCGCGCCAACTACGGCGAGGATGTCAAGGTCGGTGCTGGTAACGTCGTCGACGCCGAGGGCTTCCGCTTCCTGGCCGACTGCGGTGCCGATTTCATCAAGGTCGGTATCGGCGGCGGTTCCATCTGCATTACCCGCGAGACCAAGGGCATCGGCCGTGGCCAGGCCACCGCGCTGATCGACGTCTGCCGCGCTCGCGACGAGTACTACGAGGAGACCGGCGTCTACGTGCCCGTGTGCTCCGACGGTGGCATCGTCTACGACTACCACATGACGCTCGCTCTTGCTATGGGTGCCGACTTTATGATGCTGGGCCGTTACTTCGCCCGCTTTGACGAGAGCCCGACCGAGCGCGTCAACGTCAACGGCCAGTACATGAAGGAGTACTGGGGCGAGGGTTCCGCGCGTGCCCGCAACTGGCAGCGCTACGACCTGGGCGGCGCCGCGAAGCTCAGCTTCGTCGAGGGCGTCGACTCCTACGTGCCTTACGCCGGCTCCCTCAAGGACGGCGTGGGCGGCACGCTCTACAAGGTCAAGTCCACGATGTGCAACTGCGGTGCCCTCTCGATCCCCGAGCTCCAGGAAAAGGCACGCCTGACCCTGGTCAGCTCCACCTCGATCGTCGAAGGCGGAGCCCACGACGTAGTCGTCAAGGATTCCCAGCAGTCCGTAAGTTATCGCTAGTTACTAAAAAAATGATGAAAATGGGGTCGCGTGTCTGTTGGATTGCGACCCCATTTTGTTATAGGTCTCCTTCTCTTTCGCTAATCAGATAAGGATTGTTTCTGACCGTGTTTGAAACAAAATCCAAATAGTCTGCTTCGGTGACGAGATCATTCGGAACAGGTTTATCTACCGTACTGCCCTCTCGAACAATTTCAATCAACTTTGGCCAATACGTTTCAATTTTTCCGTTACGACGCTCCGCCTTCATTCGATTCCACGCTTTTGCGCCGCAGGATTCCCTGAATCCCTTTCCTGAACTATTTTCAGTATTCGTTTTATTTTTTACCTGAAACATGGCAGTGCATTCATCGTTGCAAAAGTCGATTGCCGTGAGAATCTTCCCTCTGCACCAAATCCATCCATATGGCTTAATTTTTGAATATATGTACTCCTCCAATAGGTTGCCACCTATATTTTCAGCACTCATGAATAAATTGTGGTGCGCCGCCCACTCGTACGCGCGCTCTTTTGATCCTGCGTGTTTTGCGTCCATTACCATATGTATCAGTGCTTCATCGGTAACCGTCTTTTTGGGATTCGCGATATAATCACTTGGAAGCGACTGCCATTCCGAAAGAAATTTTGAAATCCATTTGTTTAGCCAAAGTTCCAAAAATGCTTTCGAGTCTAATTCGAGTATATCTGGCTTCATTGGAATCGAGGGAATCATTGCTGAGGTTTCGGCTTGGAGAAGAATGGGAAATAGTGACTTCATTTCCCTTTTTCTTTCCTCGGCGTCATAGCGACAGGTTTCGTTGTTAATTGTTCGGTCCGCGATGGATTCAAAGAGTTCTTGCGCCGGAATGTGATGCGAGTTGCAGTAATTCAGTGATTCCGATAATTTCTTTTTGACATCTTCACGTTTTGCGTTTTTAGTCATGGTCGTGCCTCCTTTGTGTTGATTTTCAACTAGATAAAACCTATACACAAGCGTATATTTGAATTAAAATGGACTAAAAAATGTTCAATTACTTAATTACTGGAGTCCATTTTGGAAAATGAGGCGATACTGTCTTCCGCGGAAGTTGCGAGCCGTCTCGGGGTGACATCTCAGACTGTTACAAGACTATCTCGTAACGGAGAGCTCAATTATGCGCTTGTTGGTAAGCGTAGAGTCTATAGAGAGAACGATGTTATCAGCTTTATGAGGAAAAAAAATCTATGCTTCGCTCCCGCAGACCATCGCGCTACTGAGGTAGTTGATTCGACATTAACTGCGGTTTCTTTTTTTTCTGGGGCGCTTGGCTTGGATTATGGAATGGAGAGGACCGGTATTTCGTCCAGTCTTTTCTGTGAAAATGACACGAAGTGCCGAATGACTATTGCGTCCAATCGGCCTAATGTTGGTTTGCTAGGAGATATTAATAAGGTTACTCCCGATCGGGTATTTGATTATTCGGGCATTAGCCCGAAAAGGGGTATAGATGTTATGTTTGGCGGGCCTCCTTGTCAGGCATTTTCTACGGCTGGAGCGCGTCGCGCCTTCGATGACGTTAGGGGCAACGTATTCCTAAAGTATCTCGATCTTGCTGACCATCTTCGACCTAAGTATTTGGTAATTGAAAATGTCAGGGGGCTCTTGTCTACGGCATATCCTTTGGAAGCTGGCGGAGAGCCCGTACACGGCGGCGCTATGAAAACGGTTCTCAATAAACTTGAATCAATGGGCTACGGCGTGAGCTTCAATTTGTATAATGCTGCGAACTTTGGTGCGCCTCAAATAAGGGAGAGAGTTGTCTTGATTGCTAAACGAGACGGCTCAATCTGCGATTGGCTGACTCCTACCAATTCCAATGACCCCAAGTGGCAACTTGATACTTGGAAAACTTTTTCAGATGCCGTCGGGGGATTAAAAGGCGAACAACATTACGTTCAGTTTCCGGAAAAAAGGCTTAAGTATTTTCATTTACTTAAAGAAGGTGAGTATTGGAAGAATTTACCCGAGGACATTCAGGAAGAGGCTATGGGAAAGGCGTATCGGCTTGGAGGTGGTAAAACGGGCTTCTATAGAAGAATATGGAACGATCGTCCTTCTCCAACTTTGGTTACAAGCCCGACAATGCCTGCTACTGATTTGTGCCATCCCACAGAAGATCGCCCTCTTTCAATTGAGGAATATCGTGCCATTCAGGGCTTTCCTGAAGATTGGATTTTCCGAGGTGATATTAGCGATATTTATAGGCAAATCGGCAACGCTGTTCCCATTGCTTTGGGAGAGGCTATAGGCAGGGCAATTCTAAAAGACATCTCTAAGTCCAAGGACAACAATAAAGAGATGTTCAAAGGGTTCCCGTATTCGAGATATAAAAATTCAAACCAGCTAACTTGGAGTATTCGATAGCTTGTTATGTTTAAAGTCACAGGCACCTTGGTTTTTGTGATTTGCTATCATCATGCGAGTTAACGATGTGGCGGGGCGTTCTTACCTTTGCTCGCTGCAAGTTCCGCACGAGCCGAAGAGCACTTAATGTGCTCTTCGTGCGAGCAGGACTGTCCGCAGCAGCGAGTAAAGGTAAGAGCGCCCCGCCCCAACCGAGATAACAAAGGAGCTGATATGTGCGATTGCACAGATCATAAGGACGAGATCCCTGTCTACGACGCGCAGGCCATTGAGTCCAAGTGGATGAAGGCCTGGGAGGACTCCAACCTCTTTGCCGTCGACACCGACGATAGTAAGCCCAAGAAGTACGTGCTCGAGATGTTCCCGTATCCGTCGGGCGACCTGCACATGGGTCACGCGCGCAACTACACCATCGGTGATGCCATGGCCCGTCAGGCCCGCATGCGCGGCTACGACGTGCTGCACCCCATCGGCTTCGACGCCTTTGGCCTTCCCGCCGAGAACGCCGCCATCAAGCACAACACGCAGGCTGCCGCCTGGACGTATAAGAATATGGACCAGGCGCTCGCCACGATGAAGCGTATGGGCTTCTCCTACGATCTGGATCGCATGGTCAAGACCTGCAGCCCCGACTACTACCGCTGGGGTCAGTGGATCTTTGAGAAGATGTGGGAAAAGGGCCTGGTTTACCGCAAGAAGAACCCGGTCAACTGGTGCCCTAAATGCAAGACCGTTCTGGCCAACGAGCAGGTCACCGAGGGCAAGTGCTGGCGCTGCGGCACCGAGCCCGAGAAGCGCGACCTTGAGCAGTGGTACTACAAGATTACCGAGTACTCTCAGGAGCTGCTCGACGACCTGGAGAAGCTCCCCGGCTGGCCCGAGCGCGTCAAGCAGATGCAGGCCAACTGGATCGGTCGCTCCGAGGGCGCCGAGGTCGACTTTACCCTGTGCGACAAGGACGGCGAGCCCATCGAGGGCGAGGAGGGTAAGATCACCGTCTTCACCACGCGAGCCGACACGCTCTTCGGTGTCTCCTTCTTTGTCCTGGCTCCCGAGTACGCCCGTCTGCATGAGCTCGTTGAGGGCACGGAGTACGAAGAGGCCGTCACCAAGATCGTCGAGGACTCCAAGCATATCTCTGCCGTCGAGCGTGCCCAGGGCACCCTCGAGAAGCACGGTGCCTTTACCGGCCGCTACGTGGTGAACCCCGTCAACGGCGAGAAGGTCCCCGTGTGGGTTGCCGATTATGTCGTTGCCGACTACGGCACCGGCGCCGTCATGGCCGTTCCCTGCGGCGACCAGCGCGACTTTGAGTTTGCCCGCAAGTATGACCTGCCTATTGTGCCGATCATCCTGGATGATGACGACCGCGCTGCCGTCGAGGCCAGCGGCGAGACCATCGATACCTTCCATGCCGAGACCGTCGACTGGGATTGCGCCCACGCTGCCGAGGGCACGCTTGTCCAGTCCGGCAAGTACACCGGCATGCGCGGCGGCAAGCATTCCGAGGGCGAGGCTGCGATCGTGGCCGACCTCGAGGCCATGGGCTGCGGCCGTCGTAAGGTCGAGTTCCGTCTGCGTGACTGGCTCATCAGCCGCCAGCGCTACTGGGGCAACCCCATCCCGGCCATCCACTGCGAGCACTGCGGTATCGTGCCCGTGCCCGAGGACCAGCTGCCGGTGACGCTGCCCGAGAACCTGGACCTGGGTGCCGGCGAGACCCTCGCCGAGTGCAAGGAGTTCTACGAGACCACCTGCCCGGTCTGCGGCCGCCCGGCCAAGCGTGAGACCGATACCATGGACACCTTCACCTGCTCCAGCTGGTATTACCTGCGCTATACCGACCCGCACAACACCGAGCTGCCCTTCTCCCGCGAGGCGGCTGACCGTTGGATGCCCGTCGATAACTACATCGGCGGCATCGAGCACGCCATTTTGCACCTGCTCTACAGCCGCTTCTTTACCAAGGCACTGCGCGACCTGGGCCTGCTGAGCGTTGACGAGCCCTTCACCAACCTGCTGTGCCAGGGTATGGTCAAGGACGAGAACGGCGACACCATGTCCAAGTCCAAGGGCAACGTCGTGCCCCCGAGCTCGGTCATCGAGCCCTACGGCGCCGACACCATGCGTCTGGCGATCCTGTTTATCGCCCCGCCCGAGAAGGACTTCGACTGGGATCCCAAGGCCGTCGAGGGCGCTAACCGCTTCATTAAGCGCGCCTGGCGCATCGTATGGCAGCTCGTCCAGTCCGGCGACGCTAACGTGGCCTTTGACAAGTCCGCGCTCGACGAGGTCGCGATGAAGCTTTATCGCGAGCGTCATCGCACCATCGCCAAGTGCACCGAGGACTTCGATCGCGGCCAGTTCAACACCGCGATCTCGGCCGTCATGGAACTCGTCAACGCCGCGAGCGCCTACCTCAACGCCACCGAGGGCACTGACCGCGACAAGGCCCTGTGCTACGGCGTGGCCAAGGACATCGTGAGCGTCCTGGCGCCCATCTGCCCGTTCTGGGCCGACGAGTTGTGGCACGAGGCGCTCGGCTGCGAGGGCAACGCCTACACCGCCGCCTGGCCCGAGTTCGACCTGGCCGAGTCCATCGAGGACACGGTGCAGATCGTCGTACAGGTGCTCGGCAAGGTCCGCGGCCGCATCGACGTGGCCCGCGACGCCTCCAATGAGGATATGCAGGCTGCCGCCGAGGCCGCCGTCGCCAAGTGGCTCGAGGGCAAGACGGTCGTCAAGGCCATCTGCGTGCCCGGCAAGCTGGTTAACCTGGTGGTCAAGTAAGCGCTGCGCGCATAGTTGACATAAAAAGCGAGGGACGATTCCACAGGGAGTCGCCCCTCTTTTTGGTTATGGATACTTGCGACAACACCCAATTATCCGTTTCTTGTGGAGAACCTGTGCTTGCACTCATCTGCAGGTTTGCGTTGTGCTTGCACGTTTCCGCAGCTATTGGTATAGTTTGCTTGCAAATGAAGTTGTAAATGAAAGAAGTGGGGTTTCGACCCCGCTTCTTTTTTGTATGGATGGAGGTGCCGCAATGGTCAAGACCAAGACCGAGCAGGCGATCATCGACGCGCTCGAGGCCGTCGCCCCCCAGCACGATGTCGACATTGTCGACGTTGAGCTCGTGGGCGCCACCAAGGCCCCCTGCGTGCGCGTGCGTATCGAGGGTGCCGAGGGTCAGAGCCTGTCGCTCAACGACGTCACGGCCAACACCAAGTGGGTCGGCGATGTGATCGAGGAGCTCGACCCCATCTCTTCGAGCTATACGCTCGAGGTGTCGAGCCCGGGCATGGCGCGCCCGCTGCGCCGCCCGCGCGACTTTGCCCGCTTTGTGGGCGAGAACTGCGAGCTCACCTCCACCGCAGCCGAGGGCCGTCGCAAGTATGCCGGCAAGATTGCCGCCGCCACCGAGACGAACGTGACCCTCGAGCTCGAGGACGGCGAGTCCGTTACCCTCGATTTCTCTGATGTTAAAAAGTGCAAGTTGAAGCCCACCTATGACTTCAAGCCCGCGAAGGAAGGAAAGTAAGATGGCAGCATCCGACATGATGTCCGCCCTGATGGAGCTTTGCCAGGAGAAGCACATCGACCAGCTCTACCTGATCGACCGCCTGGAGCAGTCGCTCGCCAAGAGCTATGCCGAGATCCTGCATCTTGAGTGGGGCGCCAAGGTGACCATCGACCGCACCACCGGCAAGATCTACGTCTACCGTCTGGAGCCGATCGACGATTCAATGGACGAGGAGGGCAACTTCACCGAGTTCGAGGAGATCGACGTCACTCCCAAGAACACGAGCCGCATC
Source organism: uncultured Collinsella sp. (assembly GCA_900541855.1). Classification (GTDB taxonomy): domain Bacteria; phylum Actinomycetota; class Coriobacteriia; order Coriobacteriales; family Coriobacteriaceae; genus Collinsella. The sequence goes on along the minus strand of UQLD01000028.1, from coordinate 11,441 downwards.
GCCGCCCAGCACGCCAAGGCCGAGATCAACGCCATCGTGCGCAACTCCGCCCGCGAGCAGATCTACGAGGAGTTCTCCGGCCGCATCGGTGACCTCATCAGCGGCACCGTGCTGCAGTCCACACCCGACTTCACGATCGTCAAGATTCGCGAGGGTGTCGAGGCCGAGCTTCCGCACTTCGACCAGCGCCGTTACGAGAACGAGCGCAACGAGCGCCCGATGGGCGAGCGCTACCTGCACAACCAGCACATCAAGGCCGTGATCATCGACGTTCGCGACCCCAACTCCAACCTGCAGCCGGTTCGTGGCGAGCACAGCCGTCCGCCGATTGTCATCTCCCGTACCCACCCCGAGCTCATGCGTCGTCTGTTTGAGCAGGAGGTGCCCGAGATCTATGAGGGCACCGTCCAGATCAAGTCGATCGCCCGCGAGCCCGGTCAGCGCTCTAAGGTCGCCGTCCACTCGCTCGACGATCGCCTGGATCCCGTGGGCGCCTGCGTCGGCCCCAAGGGCAGCCGTGTTCGCGCCGTCGTGGGCGAGCTCCGTGGCGAGCGCGTCGACGTCATCCTGTGGGATGCCGATCCGGCCGTCTACGTCGCCAACGCCCTGTCGCCTGCCAAGGTCACCCGCGTCCTTATCGACGAGGAGAAGGCCTACGCCGGCGTCATCGTGCCCGATGACCAGCTGTCCCTCGCCATCGGCAAGGAGGGCCAGAATGCCCGCCTCGCCGCGCGCCTGACCGGCTGGCACATCGACATTAAGTCCGAGACCCTTGCCGCCGACATCCTCAAGAATGTTCCCGTTCACGAGGAGCCCGCCGCCGATCTGATCGGTGACGAGGAGGACGAGGACGTCCGTCGCTGCGAGTTCGTGTCCGAGGACGGCATCCAGTGCCGCAACCAGGCCCGTCCCGGCTCCCGTTTCTGCGGTGTCCACGACACCGACGCCTTCGATGATGCGGAGGACCTGATCTAGCGCGCGGTCGCGCCGGGCGGGTCCCAGCGCATACCCCACGCTCGTTCAGTCTCTAGGCACCCAAGGTGCCAGAAAGGGTAGGTGAAGTCATATGGCAAAAGTCCGTGTGTCCACCCTGGCCAAAGAGTTCGGCATGACCTCCAAGGAACTGATGGGTCATCTCGCCGAAATGAAGATTCCCGCTAAGTCCGCTTCCTCCGCTCTGGAGGACGCATACGTCGCCATGGTCCGCAAGCAGCTCGCCTCGGTGATCGAGGCCCGCGCCCAGGAAGTCGAGGCCGCCAAGCTGGCCGAGGAGCAGGCCGCTGCCGCCGAGGAGGCAGCACGCGCTGCCGAGGCAGAGCGCGAGCGCATCGCCGCCGAGAAGGCACGCGAGGAGGAGCGCCGCCAGTTCGCCGCTGCCCAGGCTGCCGAGGAGGCCGCCCGCGCCGAGGCCGAGGCTAAGAAGAAGGCCGAGCAGGAGCGCCTTGCCCGCGAGAAGGAGGAGGCTGCCCGCGAGGCCCAGCGCCGCGCCGTTCCCGCTTCCGATTCCGGTTCGCGTTTCCGTTCGCTGCTCGACCAGATCGCCGCACAGGAGACCGTCCTCAAGGAGAAGAAGGACGCCGAGGAGAAGGCCAAGGCCGAGCGCGCTGCCGAGCGCGGCAACCGTCGTGGCGGCAACAACGACCGTCGCGGTGGCCGTCGTAACGATCGCAACGCTTCCGACAACAACTCCGAGCGCAATGCCTCCGAGAACCGTCCCCACAGCCATCGCACCAATGCCAGCAACAACGTCGCTGCCGGCATGGACTTCCCCAACCCCGACAAGCAGGGCAAGGGCAAGAAGCGCAAGGGCGGTCACAACAACGAAGAGGACCACTACAGCCGCATGGCTCGCGAGGCCGAGGAGTACAGCCGCGAGAAGGTGCTCGAGGAGGCTCGTGCCGCCGTCGAGGAGGCCTCTCGCGAGTCCACTGGTCGCCGCAAAAAGCGCAAGGAGAAGCGCGAGCGCGAGGCCGCAAAGGCTCAGGAGGAGCGCAAGATAGAGGAGGCGCTGGCCCAGGGCGTGAACCCCGAGGACCTCGACGCCATCAAGGTCTCCCAGGGCGTTACCGTCCAGGAGCTCGCCGAGGCGCTCGACGTTCCGGCCAACGACATCATCAAGCGCCTGTTCCTGCTGGGCACGCCGCTTACCATGACGCAGTCCATGTCCGACGACCTCGTCGAGCTCGTTGCCGACGACCTGGGCCGTCAGATCAAGATCATCACCCCCGAGGAGGAGAACACCTTCTCGTTCTACGACGATCCCGCCGACCTTAAGCCGCGTGCCCCGGTCGTCACCGTCATGGGCCACGTCGACCACGGCAAGACTTCGCTGCTCGACGCCATCCGTCACACCGGCGTCGCTGCCGGCGAGGCGGGCGGCATTACGCAGGCCATCGGCGCTTCGCAGGTCATGATCAACGACCGCAAGATCACCTTCATCGATACCCCCGGTCACGCCACCTTTACGGCCATGCGTGCCCGCGGCGCCAAGGTGACCGACATCGTCATTCTGATCGTGGCTGCCGACGACGGCGTCATGCCCCAGACCATCGAGTCGATCAACCACGCCAAGGCCGCCGGCGTACCCATCGTCGTCGCCGTCAACAAGATCGATAAGCCGGGTGCCAACCCCGACCGCGTGCGCCAGGAGCTCACCGAGTACGGCATCATCCCCGAGGAGTGGGGCGGACAGAACATGTTCGTCAACATCTCGGCCAAGCAGAAGATCGGTATCGACGACCTGCTCGAGACCGTGCTGCTCCAAGCCGACGTGCTCGAGCTCAAGGCCAACCCCGATACGTTCGCATCGGGTAACGTCCTCGAGGCTAAGCTCGACAAGGGCCGCGGCTCGGTTGCCACCGTGCTCGTGACCCGCGGTACCCTGCACGTGGGCGACACGCTGGTCGCCGGCCTCACCTACGGCCGCGTCCGCGCCATGCTCGACCCCAAGGGCAACGCCGTCACCGAGGCCGGTCCTTCCGACGCCGTCGAGATCTTGGGCCTGCAGTCCGTCCCCAACGCCGGCGATGAGTTCCGCGTGTTCGAGGACGAGCGCGAGGCACGTGCGCTGGCCGACGAGCGTTCGCTCAAGGCCCGTATCGAGGAGCAGAGCCGCGTGAAGCACGTGACGCTCGAGAACCTCTTCGAGACTATCGCCGACGCCGAGGTCAAGGAGCTCAACCTGATCATCAAGGCCGACGTCCAGGGTTCCATCGAGGCCCTTCAGGACTCCCTCGACAAGATGGATCAGTCCGAGGTGCGCATCAACACGATTCACTCCGCCGTTGGTGCCATCAACGAGACCGACGTGGTCCTGGCCGACGCCTCCAACGCCATCATCATCGGCTTTGGCGTTCGTCCCGACGGCAAGGCCCGCTCCGCCGCCGAGCGCGAGGGCGTCGAGATCCGTTGCTACGACGTCATCTACAAGTGCCTCGAGGACCTCGATGCTGCCCGCATCGGCATGCTCAAGCCCACCGAGGTCGAGGTCTCCACGGGTACTGCGACCGTTCTGGACACCTTCAAGGTGCCCAAGGTCGGTATCGCCGCCGGTGTCCGCGTCGAAGAGGGCGAGATCGCCGCAACCGATTCTGTGCGCCTGGTGCGCGACGGCATCGTGGTCTTCAACGGTAAAATCGCCTCGATGCGCCACTACAAGGACGAGGCCAAGAGCCTCAAGAGCGGCTCCGAGGGCGGTATTGGCCTGGAGAACTTCCAGGACATCAAGCCTGGCGACACCATTGAGGGCTACCGCATCGACCAGGTTGCCCGTACCGAGTAGGGGGTAGCGCTATGAAGCAAACGCAGGCAACCCGCCGTCTGGGCGAGCAGCTTCGCGAGAAGCTCGGTTATATCCTGCTCTTTGAGGTTTCTGATCCGCGTCTCGACCTGGTCACCCTGACCGCGGTCGAGGTCGCGGTGGACCGTTCGTTCGCGCGCGTGTACGTGTCGTGCGACGCGAGCCGCTACGACGAGGTCATGGAGGCGCTTGCCAGCGCCAAGGGCCGCATCCGTAGCCTGTTGGCCCGCTCGCTCGATTGGCGCGTCACGCCCGAGCTCGATTTTCGCATCGATCGCTCGACCGATGAGGCCGAGCGCATCACGCGTGCGCTGGAAAACGTTCCCGCCACGCTTGCGATCGAAAAGGACGAGGACGGCTATCCAATAGCGGATGCCGCCCAGGAGGCAGCTTTAGATGAGTAATTCCGCCGACCTCGCATCGTGCGAGTCTGCAGATATTCAGCGACGCATCCTCGAGCTCATCGAGGGTGCGTCCTCCATTGCGATTTCGGGACATACGTCTCCCGATGGCGACGCCCTGGGCTCCGTGCTGGGTCTGGGCTTATCGCTTATGAAGTTTTTCCCCAACAAGGACATTGCCCTGCTGCTGGCAGACGATGACCCGGTTCCGCGCATCTACCGCTTTATGGAGGGCGCCGACCGTCTGGTGCCGGCATCTGCGTATGCCGGCAATCCGGACCTGTTCATCTCGGTGGATGTGCCGGTCGTCGAGCGTCTGAACAACTCCGCCGAGGTGCTCCGCCGCTCGTCGCATGTGGTGTGCTTCGATCACCATCCGGCGCGCGAGGAATTTGCCGAGCTGAGCCTGAGGTGCGTCGGTGCCGCAGCCTGCGCCATGATCATCGACCGCTTTTTGGACAATTGCGGCATTGTGGCTCGCGATGGTGTCGCGACCTGCCTGCTGTGCGGCCTGGTGACCGATACCGGTCGTTTTCAGTACCAAAACGCCGATGCCGCTGCGTTCCATGCCGCCTCGCGCCTGGTCGCTCACGGTGCCGATCCGGCGCGCGTCGCGCTCGAGGTCTACCAGAGCATGCGCGTAGAGTTCTTGCATCTCAAGTCCATCGTTATGGGCCGCATCAAGACCGTGGCGCACGGTCGCGTGGCATATAGTTATGCGTACCAGAGCGACCTCGAGGCCTGCGGCGTCACTTCGGACGAGTGCGACGGTCTGGTCGATGTGGTGCGTTCGGTGATGGGCGTGGAGGTCTGCCTGTTCCTGAAGGGTATTGAGGGCGATACCAAGGTACGCGGCAACCTGCGTTCCAAGGGCGACCTCGATGTGTCCGAGATCGCTGCCAACTTTGGCGGTGGCGGGCATCATGCCGCCGCCGGCTTTTCCAACAACGGAACGATTCGCGAGACGCTCGCCGTGGCACTTCCCATGCTGGCCGAGCTGGTGGGGGAGGATCCCGCTTCGGTGACCGTCGAGCTCTAACATTTTGGATGGTACATGGCTCGTCGTACGCCTTCTCAATTGAATATGCTGCTCGCCGTCGATAAGCCGGTGGGCTGCACGTCCCACGACGTGGTATCGCAGTGCCGACGCGCTCTCCATGAGCGACGCATCGGCCATGCCGGTACGCTCGACCCCATGGCCTCGGGTGTCATGGTGCTGGGCGTGGGCCAGGCGACCCGTCTGCTGGGCATGCTAACCCTCGATACCAAAAGTTATGTTGCCGACATTTCGTTTGGTGTCGAGACCAATACCGATGACGCGGAGGGCGAGGCCGTCCGCACGGTGCCCGTTGCCCCCGAGCTGCGCGATCTCGCTTACGCCCGTGAGCAGCTGGCCGCTATGCTTGGCCCGCAGATGCAGGTGCCGCCAGCGTTTTCGGCCATCTCGGTTAATGGCGTTCGCGCCTATAAGAGTGCTCGCGAGGGCAATGCGGTTGAGTTGCCCCCGCGCCCCGTCGAGGTCTATGCCGCCGACCTGATCGCCGTGGGCGGCGAGGGCGATACGTGCGTCTGGACCGTGGCGTTTTCGGTAAGCAAAGGCACCTACATTCGCGCGCTCGCTCGCGATCTGGGTCGTGCCTGCGATAGCGCTGCGCATATTTCCGCGCTGCGCCGTACGGCCTCCGGCGTGGTTTCCATTGGTGCCTGTCATGCGGTAGAGGAGCTCTCTGCCGAGACCGCTGCCGGTTTCGCTCTGGATCCCATCGCCGCCCTAGGTGCCACGCGTGTCGATTTGCCGGGTAATCTTGCAGACGACCTGCTTTGTGGCCGCCGCATTCCCGTTGAACGCGCGCTTGCGGACTTCGATACGGCAAAGGCGCCGTTCGCGCTCGTGCTCGATGGGGGATTGAAGGCGCTTGCTCGTATCGAGGGCGGCCGCTTTGTGATGGAGCACGTCTTTCCGCAGGCGATCGGCGGTGTTCGATGATGCTGGCGCCCCACGAGCTCGCGCGTATCTTTTTCGCGGGTGAGTTGGATGAGGCCCGTATCGTTTCTGCCGATGCTTTTGATGGGTGCGAGTTCTTGGGTGCCGCGTCGATCGCTATTGGCGTGTTTGATGGCGTGCATCGTGGGCACCAAGAGCTGATCGAAGCGGTTATTCGCGATGCACATGATCACGGCAGCAAAGCGGTCGTGGTCACCTTCGATCCTGATCCGGACGTCGTGGTGAGTCCGTTGCCCGCCCAAAAATTGATGACGACGGCCGACCGCCTGCACGCTCTGGCTCAAACCAAGGTCGATGCGGTGGTGGCCGTTCCCTTTACGCCTGCCGTGGCGGCACTCGACCATGTCGGGTTTCTGGCGTTGTTGTCGCGCGTTGTCGACATTCGCTCAATTCGTGTAGGCAGCGACTTTAGGCTCGGCCGCGGCGGCGCTTCGGGCGTTGCCGAGATGCGCGCCTGGGGCACTGAGCGTGGGGTTGACGTTTACGGTCACGACCTGCTCTGCGTTAACGGGCAGACCATCTGCGCCACGCGTATCCGCCATGAGCTGGGTCAGGGTCATGTGAAGCTGGCCGCAGAGCTTCTCGGTCGTCCCTATATGCTGCGCGGCGTTGTGGCGGCTGGCCGTCACGAGGGATCCGACATGGGCTTTCCCACGGCAAACATCCAGGTGCCCGACGGCATCCAAGTGCCTGCCGATGGCGTCTATGAGGGTCTGGTGCTGGTCGACGATACCGTGTGGCCCGCTGCCGTTAACGTCGGCCTGCCGCCGACCTATGCCGATGATGCCGCCTCGGCGCATCTCGAGGCCAACTTGATCGGCTATGCGGGCGACCTGTATGGCGCTTCCGTGTCGCTGGCGTTTACGCGCTGGCTGCGTCCGTCTCGCGTGTTCGATTCCCTGGACGAGTTGATCGCGACCGTCGAGGGTAATATCGACGATATCCGTCATAACTTGGGTGAGCAGGGGGTGAGCATCCGTGATTAGCGATGAGGAAAAAGATCAGGTACGCGCGGCGTCGGACCTGGTTGCCATCGTGCAGGAAACGGTTGAGCTCAAGCCCCGCGGCCATGAGTTTTGGGGCTGCTGCCCGTTTCACGGCGAAAAGACCCCATCGTTTCACATTATCCCTGCTACGCAGGTGTGGCACTGTTTTGGCTGCGGCGAGGGCGGCGACGTCTTTACCTATATCATGAAGCGCGAGAACTTGAGTTTTCCCGAGTCGATCCGCTATTTGGCCGACCGTGCCGGCATTGAACTGCACGATACCGGTGCGCAGCGCGATCGCGGCACCAAGCGCGCCCGCATCTATGACCTGTGCGCCGAGACGGCCCAGTTCTACCACACCATGCTTATGCGCGGTAAGGACAGCCGTCCACGCGAGTACTTTGCCAGCCGTGGCATGAGCGGAGATGTCTGTCGTCGCTACTGCCTGGGCTTTGCGCCGGGCCGCAACGCGCTGGTTTCGCATCTGTCTCAAGCGGGCTTTACCCCGCAGGAGATGATCGACGCCAACGTGGCCGTGAGCCGTGGACGCGGACAGCTTGCCGACCGTTTTTACGACCGTGTGATGTTTCCCATCTTTGATGAGCAGGGTCACAATATCGCCTTTGGCGGGCGCATCATGGGCGATGGTCAGCCAAAGTACCTCAACACGGCCGAGACGAGTGTGTTTCATAAAAAACGAAACCTCTATGGCTTTAACTGGGCCAAGGAGTTTATCGTCGCGCAGGATACCGCCATCGTGGTGGAGGGCTATACCGACTGCATCGCTTGCTGGGAGGCAGGGATCAAAAACGTCGTCGCCACGCTGGGCACAGCGCTGACGGAACATCACGTTAAGACGCTCACCCGTTTTGCCAAGCGCATTGTATATATGTTCGATGGCGACGCCGCCGGTCAAAAGGCTGCCCGCCGCGCGATTCAGTTTATCGAGCAGGATTCGATGGACCTGCGCTGCGTGGTGCTGCCCGACGGCAACGACCCCATGGAGTTCATCACGGCGCATGGCGGCCAGGAGCTTCAGGCGCGCATTGACGCGGCCGAGCCCCTCATGGACTTTGTCTACCGTTCGCTGCAGGAGTCGAGCGACATTACCACGCCGGGCGGTCGCGCCAAAGCGCTCGAGGACGCGCTGACGCTCATCTACCCGCTGCGTGACAGCTATATGATCGACACGTACTTTATCCAGATTGCCGATCTGCTGGGTTTGGACCTGGAGACCGTGCGCGCGAGCTCGGGCCGTGTGTTTCGCGATGTCGCCAAGCGTGAGGATGCGGAACGACGTCGTGAGCAGAGCTACGAGCGTCAACGCGCGCAAGCTGAGCGTTCGGGCGGTTCGCAGGGACGAAGCTCGGGCGGCGGTGCGGCTGGTGCGCGCAGTGCCGGTCGCGGTGCCTGGGCCGCGGGCGCGACGCCGCCGGTGTCCGCACCGGTCGAGGAGGACCCGTACGACTACGTTCCGCTTGATGCCTATGGTGCCGCGCCGGTGGAGGTCGACGAGGATCTGCCGCCAATCGATGTGCCGGCGGGGATGGAAAGCGCTGCGCCCGTTGCCGATAGCTCAAGCGCGGCGGCAGCTCCGTCGATGCCGATCGTTTTGACCGATCTGGAGCGGAAATCCCTGGCGGGAGAGCGCGAGCTGCTGACGATGCTCACGAGCTACCCCGATCTGTTCCGCACGTATGCCGATCGCATTTGCTCTATCGAGTGGGTCGACCCGCGTCACGAGTCCATTGCGTGGGCCGTGCTGGCAACGCCGCCGGGAACCGATCCTGCGGCATGCATGGATGCGGCACGCGCGGTGTGTCCCGAGGCGGCATCGCTTGTCAGCGCCGGGCGCATCTCGGCAACGAGTAAGCACCCGACCGAGACGAACATCGTCTTTATGCTCGATACGCTCGAGCTCTACACCATCAAACGTCGCATGCGAGCCGCGCAGGCCAAGTTGCGTCAGGACCGTTCACTCGACGATGAGGCCCGTCGCTTGCTGACTATGCAGGCGGTGCAAGATTCACAGCGCCAGCGCGAGCTCCAAAAGTCGATCGGTGGCGTGGCCGACCCGTTCCGTTTGATCGGTTTGGAGACCGCAGGTGCCGATCAGGCCTAGATGTTGTGGTCAACCAGCGTATTCTCGCCTATACCCTGTCTTTATTTTGGGTATAGACGTCTTTGTGTGTGCTAAAGTATTGAGTCCTGTGGACTACGAAGGGAGAATCTGTGCCAAAAAAGACTGAGAGCACGGGTACTGGGCTGGAATCCTACGTTGCAAAGCTCATGGGCAACGGCTCAAACAGGACTTCGGTAACCGAGGACGAGATTCAGGTCGCCCTGAAGGATATCGATGTCTCTGATGAGCAGCTCAACGCGGTGTATTCCGCGCTGCGCAACAGCGGCATCCAGATTATCTCCGCGAGCGGAAACGACGACGCCCCGATGGACGTCGACGATGACGATAACGATACCGACGATTTCGACGATGACGAGCACGATTCCGGCTCGCTCGACGATCACGAGCTTAAGATGGCCCGCCAGGCCGATGCCGAGATGGGCTCTTCCAAGAGCAAGAAGAAGCGCACCGTGCGCACGTCTCGTTCGCGTTCGCGCGTGCGCGGCATCGATGCCTCCACGGTGATGCTGACCGGCGACCCGGTTCGTATGTACCTCAAGGAGATCGGTAAGGTCGACCTGCTGACCGCATCTGAAGAGGTCGATCTGGCCATGAAGATCGAGGCCGGTCTCGAGGCTACCGAGAAGCTCGAGGCTGCCGATGCAGGCGAGATCGAGCTCACCCGCGCCGAGATGCGTCGTCTTACGCGTATCGAGAACGTTGGTCTTGAGGCCAAGCAGGCGCTCATCAGCGCAAACCTGCGTCTGGTCGTCTCCATCGCCAAGCGCTATGTCGGCCGTGGCATGCTGTTCCTGGATCTGATCCAGGAGGGCAACCTCGGTCTGATCCGCGCCGTCGAGAAGTTCGACTACCAGAAGGGCTTCAAGTTCTCCACGTACGCCACGTGGTGGATCCGTCAGGCCATTACGCGCGCTATTGCCGACCAGGCCCGCACCATCCGTATTCCCGTGCACATGGTCGAGACCATCAACAAGCTCGTCCGCGTGCAGCGCCAGCTCCTCCAGGACCTGGGTCGTGACCCGACCCCCGAGGAGATCGGTGCCGAGATGGATATGAGCGCCGACCGCGTCCGCGAGATCCAGAAGATTTCGCAGGAGCCCGTGTCGCTCGAGACCCCGATCGGCGAGGAAGAGGATTCCCAGCTGGGCGACTTCATCGAGGACTCCCAGGCCATCGTTCCGCCCGATGCCGCCAGTTTCTCCATGCTGCAGGAGCAGCTCACCCAGGTGCTCGACTCGCTTGCCGATCGCGAGCGCAAGGTTATCGAGCTGCGCTTTGGCCTTGTCGACGGACATCCCCGCACGCTCGAGGAAGTCGGCCGCGAGTTTGGCGTCACGCGCGAGCGTATCCGCCAGATCGAGTCCAAGACCCTGGCCAAGCTCCGCCACCCGAGCCGTTCCAGCAAGCTCAAGGACTACATCGAAAGCTAGTCAAGCAAGAAGCGCCCTCAAGCACATCTGCCTGGGGGCGCTTTCATGTAGTCATTGGGTGTTCCTATAGTTTTGTCAACCGTCGGGGTTACTCCCGGTAGGGCACCCGGTCGCGCATCACGGCGTATATCGCCCTGAGCCGCTTCCTCGCGACGGCCTTGAGCGCCCGCCCGTGCCCCATGCCCCGTGCCCTGCAGGCCCGGTAGTACTCGCCGTAGCGCCCCGAGGACCTCACCAGGCTGTTGCACGAGAAGATCAGCAGGGACTTGAGCCTCGCGTCGCCGCGCCTGGATGCCCTGACCGACCTCACCGACGTGCCGGAGCTCCTCACCCTCGGGGCTATGCCGCAGTACGAGGCCAGGTGGTCGTGGTCCGGGAACCTCCCGATGTCGACCGACACCGCGAGCTGCGCCGCGGTCCTCGGGCCGATGCCGGGCACGGTGAGCAGGCACGCGTAGGTCTCGTCGCCCTCGAGCAGCGCCGCCGTCTCGGCCTCGAGGGCCCCGGCCTCGTCGAGGGCCTCCGATATCCGGGCGGCCAGGAACCTGACCTGCCTGTTCTCGGCCTCGACGAGCGCCGGCGGGGGCGCGGTGGAGGCGGCCGCGGCCTCCCCACGCAAGGTCGCGCTCGCACTGCCCGCCGCGGGGGACTCCGCAGAGTCCTCCTCGCTACTGAAC
>UQLD01000027.1 GCA_900541855.1 uncultured Collinsella sp. | reverse complement strand
TCAGCTGGGAGAGCGCGGGCTTTGCAAGCCTGAGGTCAGGGGTTCGATCCCCCTAACCTCCACCATGATGGACCTGTAGCTCAGTTGGTTAGAGCGTCCGGCTGATAACCGGGAGGTCACAAGTTCGAATCTTGTCAGGTCCACCATCAAAACTGTGAAGAGCCCTGAGGCGTTGCCTCGGGGCTTTTTTCTTGTCTGTGATAAATCTCATTTTGGTTTTGTGTGCTGTGCGAAAGATTGGGTAGTATAGCTATTCAATGCGGCGACCCTGCCGCGTGTTAACCGCTACGTACCGGAGGTGTTCCATGGTTCGTGTCGACATAGAGACCATCGTCATGGCCGCCGGTCCCGTGCCATCGCTTATCGTGCTTCGCGAGCGCTGCGGCAAATCGGACTCGCCCGCGCCGTTGCGTTCCCTTTCCATTCAGACTGGTTCGTTTGAGGCTGCTGCCATTAGCCGTGGCATCGATAGCGGCCGCGCCGAGCGCCCGATTACCCATGACCTGCTGCTCGATACCGTTGACGCCCTGGGCGCCAAGCTCGAGCGCATCGAGATCGTTCGCGCCGAGCCGCCGGTGTTCTACGCGACGATCGTCGTGCTGGCCGATGGCGAGGAGCGCAAGATCGATGCCCGCCCCAGCGATGCCATTGCCCTTGCCGTGCGCAGCAATGCTCCCATGTTTGTGGAGGATGACATCATGAATCGCCTGGGCACTGTTTCTACCCACGCCGAGGAAGTCGACGACGAGCAGGAGTTCGAGAAGTTCGACGAGTTCGTCCATACGCTCTCCCCTGATGATTTCTAAATGCGGGGCGGCCAGGTTGTGGAGCGTTCGCTGATGGCCGGCGGCATGTCGGCCGAGGCAGCGGCTATCGCGCGCGAGGCCCAGATGCGCTCTGAGGCTTCTGAGGCGGCGCGCATTGCCTATGTGACGCAGGCCCGCACGCTTCGCGAACGCCGCGGCTCGTTTATCAAGATGGTTGTTATCTCCGCCCTTGTCGCGGCAATCTGTTCACGCCTTCGTGGTACAGTTGGTGCGCTTGGGTTTTCGATCTCTACGGGCCTGGTGATCTGGGGTGTGGTCGACGCGGTAATGCTGACCAGTCAGATCAAGGTGCTCGACAAGCGCGCGATGGATATGATGCGCGCCCGCGACGCTGCCGCCAGGATCGCCGCCGAGGCACAGGAACTGTAACGACGCCGGACTCGATGGGAAGGTCTAAAGATGGCACAGGATATGCAGGACGCCGGTAACGTCTCCGCCGAGCTCGACGCCATGGTGTGCGATCTGATCGGCGCCTTCTTGGACGACCTGGCCGCGGGCGAGAACCCGGGCGTGGTCGTGGCGATCGAGGACGCTGCTTCCAACCGCTATCTGGCGGCGCTCGACGAGGATGGCGAAGAGGCGTGCCTCGAGGCGGCCACCAACTTTATCTCCGAGCACAAGATGGGTCTTAAGGACGAGGGCCTGGGCCGTATCGCCCGCTATGCCATCGGCTATACTGGCTGCGTCGAGATTGACGGCGGCTATCACGATGCTCTGCTCGTGAGCTTCTTCGAAACCACGCTCGAGAGTGGTTTTTCGGCATATGTGCTGTATGAGGGCATGGGCGCCGGCGATGGTTTTATGTGGAGCGACCCTGAACCTGCAGGTGAGGAAACCCCTCTCATCTAAAATCGCTAAAATAAACGAGTTTTCGGTAAAAGGCTCAATATTCCCGCCGAGCGTTGCATTGCTGGGTGGGTCGCATACGCGTGCCGGTTGTATATAGATAGAAGATAGGGGAACTACATGCGCGTAGACAATCTGAGGAACATCGCCATCATCGCTCACGTCGACCACGGCAAGACGACGATGGTCGACAAGCTCCTGCGTGCCACGGACGCCTTCCGTGCCAACCAGCAGGTCGAGGACCGCGTCCTGGATTCCAACGACCAGGAGCGCGAGCGCGGCATTACGATTCTCGCCAAGAACATCTCTATCGAGTACAAGGACGTCAAGATCAACGTCATCGACACCCCGGGCCACGCCGACTTTGGCGGCGAGGTCGAGCGCGTGCTGCGTATGGCCGACGGCGCCCTGCTGCTGGTCGACGCCTTTGAGGGCCCCATGCCCCAGACCCGCTTCGTGCTGCGTCACGCTATCGACACCGGCCTTAAGATCATGATCGTCATCAACAAGATCGACCGTCCGGGCGCCAACCCCGAGAAGGCCTACAACGACTGCCTGGACCTCATGGCCGACCTGGGCGCCACCGACGACCAGCTTGAGTTCGCCATGGAGCACGTGGTCTACGCCAGCGCCATGAACGGCTTTGCCCGTCTTGACCCCAACGACGGCAACATGGACATGTACCCGCTGCTCGATATGATTATCGACGACATGCCCGCGCCCGAGGTTGACGAGAACGCCCCGCTGGCCATGCAGTGCGTGACCATCGACCACTCCAACTTCGTCGGCCGCATCGGTATCGGCCGCGTGTACTCTGGCGCCATCCACCAGGGCGACCAGATCCTGGTTGTCAAGAACGACGGCTCCAGCGCTACCGCCACCGTCAAGCAGCTCTTTACCTTCGACTACCTGGGCCGTACCGAGTGCCAGGAAGTCGGCGCCGGCGACATCGCCGCTGTCGTGGGTATCGACCGCACCGATATCGGCGATGTCTACACCGATCCCGAGAACCCTGTCGAGCTCGAGCCCATCGAGATCGACCCGCCGACCCTGTCCATCGTCTTTGAGGCTTCGACCTCCCCGCTTGTCGGCCGCGACGGCGACATCGTGGGCGCCCGTCAGCTCAAGGAGCGCCTGTTCAACGAGGCCGAGAACAACGTGACCATGAAGATCGAGGAACTCGAGGACAAGAGCGGCGTCGAGGTCTCGGGCCGCGGCATTCTGCACCTGTCCGTTCTGATGGAGTCCATGCGCCGCGAGGGCTTTGAGTTCCAGGTTGGCCGTCCCCGCGTTCTGTTTAAGAAGGACGAGAACGGCAACAAGATGGAGCCCGTCGAGCAGGCCGTCGTCGAGTGCCCGGACGAGTACTCGGGCAAGGTCGTTGAGGTCTTCGGCACCTCCGGCGGCATCATGACGAGCATGGATACCTCGGGCATCGTGACGCACCTCGAGTTTAAGATTCCGACCCGCGGCATCATGGGTCTTAAGAACCGCATCATGAACGTCACCCACGGCGAGGGCGTGTTCTACCACACCTTCCTGGAGTACGGCCCCTATGCCGGCGAGATCGGCAACCGCCAGAACGGCGCAATGATCTCTATGACCACCGAGAAGGCCGTTGCCTATGCCCTGGGTACGCTGCAGGAGCGCGGTCAGCTGTTTGTTGAGCCAGGCACCGAGTGCTACGAGGGCATGATCGTGGGCGAGCGCAGCAAGGCTGGCGACATGGTCGTCAATATCGCCCGTACCAAGAACCTGGGCAACCAGCGCTCCTCGACCTCCGATATCTCCGTTCAGCTGGTGCCGCCCCGCACCTTCTCGCTGGAGGAGGCGCTGGAGTACATCGCCGACGACGAGCTGGTCGAGATCACTCCCAAGAACATCCGCCTGCGCAAGCGTCTGCTCAACGCCACCGACCGCAAGAAGGCTGCCGTTCGCGCCGGCCAGGTCAACAAATAAGCGCTGGGCTTTATAGCGACTAACAAGAAAGGGCGTCGACCGCAATGGTCGGCGCCCTTTTTGGTGCAAGGGGACAGGTTACTTTGCACCACGGTGGAGGAGGTTATCCCCCGAGCGGCTTTCCAGCCAAAGTAAAGTTGTTTAAACATATACATAATTCCACAGGATATAACCGCTTTGATACAAAACCGTTAACAGATAAATATCAACTGGTATTACATTAAAAGACCTCTTTACCAGCGGTTTACATGACTGTTATCTATATTGTATTTTATGCATTGTGGCATAGACGAACCGTCTTAGAAGTTGCCCCCCAATGGGTTCTTGCAATGCGCTAGGTAGGTTCTCGTAGATGTTGGGGCTTGTGTTCGATCCGACGATTCGCCGTATTCCACACTGTGTTGTAGGAATTAAGGGACAACTATGGACGCACACCGCTCGCGGTCGCTTGGTATGGCGGCCCTGATCTTCATTTTGATTAGCCTCACCGCCGCAGTTTTTCACGGCGCATCCCCCGTGCGCGCCGATGACGTTGCGAAGCCCGATCCGATTGCGATCGATGGGGATACGGCGACGGTTGATGTCAGGCTGTATACCGATGAGCACCACACTCAAAAGCTCGAGGATCCCGTAACGTCCACTTCGACGCTCTATGGAGCTTTCTCGGCACAATTCAAAGGCGGCAAGGCGCCTACGCCCGAGAAGAACATCGCTGTCTATAAGCTGCCCGACACCATTGTCGTTTACGACAACGACGGCGGCGACCTCATGGAGGGTCCGGAAGCCACTGCCGCCAAGGCTGGCACGTGGAAGATTAAGGACAATAAGGTCATCTTTGCGTTTGACAAAAACTGGCTTGCGTCAAACCCTGCGGAGATTTATGTCGGAGCCAATTTCTCGTTCGAGCTTGCAGGCAAGGGCACCGGCTCAGGCAGCAGCGCATCTGTCGTGTTCCCTGGTGTGGGAACGATCAAAATCCCTACCAAGGACGGCAAAGTCACGGGGACGAAGTCGGGGACCTTCTCCCAGGGCGCAGATGGCGTGGCCAAGGTTACCTGGACTGTTACGCTTACCGTAGAGTCGTATGCTACGGACGTTAGCTTCACTGATACGCTGGGCGACAACTTCGACTTTGTGAACGACAGTTTCAAGCTCGACGGCAAGAAGCTTGACTCCCAGCCGATGATCGACGGCCAGGTCGTAACCCTCGACAGCCTGGGCAACCTTTCCCAGGGCAACCACACGATCACGTACGATACGGTGCTGAAGAGCGGCGTTGCCGCGAACGGCGGCGATTTGATCAAAGCTGAGAATACGGCAACGTGGAATTGGGCTGGCTCAAGCGACAGCGATAACAGAACAGCTACGGCTGAGCCTGTTACATTCGGCTATGACATGATCAAGAAGTCCAATGGCTCAGGCACGCCGTCGGACATCAAGTGGACGGTCAAGCTCAACCAAGGCAAGCTCAAGGCCGACATGAGCGGCTACATGTTCACTGATAATCTGGACGGAAAACAGACGTATACGGGCAACTTTACGGTTTACAAAGGCGACTCGGAGGCGAGCGGAGTCAAGATTTGTGAAAGAAAACTTGAACCTAAGGATAATTCCTTTTCCTATACGTTCCCGAACAACCTTGAGGATAAGTACGCCACCTACTGCATCGTTTATCACACCAAGATGAACGACACGAGCTCGTACGACACTGTGCACAACAGCGCGGCCATCGAGCGCGGAGGCTCCGTTTCCGGTAGCGATGATGGCAGTTTCACGCCGCAGCTGACGGGTGTTGTGCCGATCGCCAAGAGGCTCGTGAGATACGATGAGGCGGCGACGACGGGCAGGGCGACGTGGGAGACGAAGGTCGCGCTGAAGGCGATCGTCAATGCGGCCCATCCAGGCGAGGTGACGGTGAAGGACACGTTTCAGTCGGCATGGTCGCAGAAGCTTGGTGTCGACGAAAACTCCATTACCATTAAAATCGGCAATACCAAGCTGGTTCCGGGCACCGACTGGAGACCAACGACCAGCTATCCGGGTAATGAAACAAAGAAAAACTACGACCTCAAAATCATCGTTACCGACAACGTGAAAGCCGCTCTCGAGAACGAGGACTACGCCGTTATCACCTACGACACCACATCAGAAGCGCTGTCGGGCTGGTACTCAAACTTCGCAGCGGTCGAAGCACCGGGCCTGAGACTACAGTGGCCGTTCACCGAACCCGTCAAGTACGTTGTCAACCAAGAAACGGCGCCCGCGGTCGAGAAGCCGGAAACGGAGTCGAAGGTGTCTTGGGTTGAGAACTTCGATTGGCATACCGTTGACGGCTCGGATGAGAAGGGCGCCTGGATCGTCGACTGGACGGTGTATGCAAACCGCCAAAAGGGTAATAAGGGCGCAAATGGCGAGTTCGAATACTATGGAGCTGGAAAGCTGGGCGGGAAACCGCTGAATATCGTTGATAGCCTTCCGGATGGTATGAGCTATGTTGCGAATTCCGCAAAGTATACGCTCGTGCAGAACCCCTATGATAAACATACGGGGCTTCATCGCGGAGGCGAGGCCAAGGAGGCCGTTACGGGTCGGACGCTCGCCGCCGACAACGTCAGCCGCAACGGCAATACGGTCACCTTCTCCATCCCCACGACTGAGCTTGAAAGCTATGCCGGCTACGCAAAGCTCACGTACAAGACGGCGGTCAAGCGCGGTGGGCTCGATACCTCCACAAACGAGGTGAAGTTCACCAACAAGGCCAGCGCCGAGTCGGGAAGCAAGAAGTTCGAATCCGGCAGTGGCACCGTCACCATCAAGAACAACGTTATCAAAAAGACTGGTGAACAGGTCAGTAGTAGCAACCGCATTAAGTACACCGTTCTTGTTAACGAGTCTGCCGTTGCCCTTAAAAACGGCACCGACTTCCTTGAGCTCGTCGATACCATGGATGCCAAGTGCACGCTGGTGCCGTCGACGCTTAAGGTCTATGAGTGGGTGTATGGTGCCTGGTCACCGCTGGCTGATAAGGACTATTCGTCGAAGGTGGAGCAGGTCAAGGATGAAACTGGCTCGCGTACGAAGTTGACGCTTAAGGTACCCGACAAGAAATACCTCCAGGTCGAGTATGAGGTTATCCCGACCGGAAACCCTGGCAACAAGGTTCCTCTATCCAATACCGCCATGCTTACGGGTGTGAAGGACGGTTCTGCGACTGATGATCAAACATGGGAAATTAAAAAAGCTTCTGCCAGCGCAGGTGGCAACGGCTACGGCATCACGATGACCAAGTGTGACGCCCAGCAGGTCGGTGCGACGCTCGAGCGTGCGGAGTTTACGCTCTACAGCGTGAATATGGACCAGGTTGCAACGGTGGGTATCGAGAATGCAAGGACTAAGTTTGAAGCCGCCCCCACCGACGCCAACGGCAAAATCTCGTTTGGCGCAGAAGACAAGGCGATGGTAAATTGCGTGCTTTACCAGCTCGTGGAGACGAAAGCGCCTGACGGCTATGCCGCGGCGGCGCCCACGTGGATCATGCTTAAGGGTAATGCTGACGATGAGGAGTATCAAACTGAGCTCAATAAAGCGAAGAGCATCGTCAAAGACTCCGAAATCATCGGCGATGACAAAAAGGACGAGATCTGGATCTACGACAATCGCCTAACGGGCTCTGCGGTTATTAAAGCAAAGAAAGTGCTTGAAGGTGGCACTTTCAAGGCGGGGCAGTTCTCGTTCGTGCTCAAGGACGCCGAGGGCAAGGTGCTCCAGACGGTGACCAATAATGACAAGGGAAATGTCTCCTTTGACGTCAAGTACAACAAGGCGGGAACCTATACCTACACCATCTCCGAGGTCGAGCCCGAGGGCGCCGTCGACCATGTTAAAGATCACATCACCTATGACAGGACCGTGTACAACGTCACGGTTAAGGTAACTAATGGCACGGACCAGCTCGACGCCCTAGTTACCTATAACGATGGCTCTCAGAATCCGCCGACCTTTACCAACAAGTACTCGACTACGCTACCTGAGGCGGGCGGGGCTGGCTTGACTATGACATATCTTGCCGGCGCTTCGCTGTTGTGTTTTGCCGCGACGTGGATGCATGCTCGTCGCCACCGTGGTCATGATCGAGATGGTCGCCGTGAGTAAACTGCACCGCCGCTTGTTGACCGTCATGATGGTGGCCATGACGACTATCCTCGCTTTTGCCGCGTCGCCCGAGACGGCCCGTGCTGCCGATGCCGGAGCCATCACGATTGGCGGCGACGTCGCGACGCAATACGATGCATACCAGCTCTTTTCGGCAACTGTTACCGATAAAGCCGGCTTCGATCAAAAGGTCGCGACGGACTTGGCGTGGGCGAGCGATGCAGCTCGTCAGGCTGTCCTTCCCGTTCTTTATGATGCGGGGTTTGATAGCTCGGCATCGACGGCGCAAGAGGCTGCCGAGTGGCTGAATGCCGACGGACATATGTCGACCGCTCTGGCGGCAAGGCTCGCCTGTGCGATTTGCAATGCAGGTGCCGCTTCTGTTCCCCTCAACGCGGGTATGGCGGCCGAGCTGCCCTGTGGCTACTGGCTCATCGTCGCCGACGACGACGCCATCGACCAGGACGAGGCCGGCACCGCGCCGATCATGGCCCTGGTGGGCGGCAGCGCCGTCACCGTCAAGCCCAAGGCCGCGACCCCCAAGGTGTCCAAGCACGTGCTGGAGGACAGCGCCGCCGCCTGGCAGAAGGCCGCCGACGCCACGGTCGCCGACGACCTGTACTGGCGCCTCTCTGCCACGGTCCCGGCGGGCCTCACGGCCTACGACACCTATACGGTGCGGTTCGTCGACACCATGAGCGCGGGGCTCGACCCCTCCAAGGTCGCCGCGAGCATGCGCGTGTACGTGGCGGCGGGCGCGGACGGCGGCTTCGACGCGGTCCAGACCGACAAGGACGGCCGCGTCGGCACCGAGCCCGCGAAGGGCTGGACCGACATCACGGCCCAGTGCGCCACCAAGGTGGCGGTCGACGGTAAGACCTTCACCGTGCGCACCGGCGACCTCGTCGCCGCGCTCGGCGGGGTCGACGCCTTCACCGCGGGCGCCCGCGTGGTTGCTGTCTACGATGCGCCGTTGGGGGCCAGCTGCAATAGGGGCGCTACCAAGGGCAACCCCAACGAGGTCTGCCTGCGCTACCCGCGCTCTCCTCTCGCCGACCAGTCCGGCGACGCCGGCTTCACCCGCACGCCGAGCGATGACGCGTGCGCCTACACCTGGGGACTCAGTCTGATCAAGCGCTCAAGCTCGGACGATAAACCGCTCGCGGGCGCCAAGCTGCGCATCATCGATGACCGCGGGCGCATCCTAACGACCGACGGCTCGTGGTCGACGGATGCCGCCGCGTGCGTCACCACGGGCGCGGACGGCCATGTGGAATTGAGCGGTGTGGACGCGGGTGTCTACACCGTCGAAGAGGTCGCGGCTCCCAAGGGATACACCGCCTTTGAGGGCAAGCGAACGGTAACGGTTACGTCCGAGGGATTGGACGTTAAACAGGTTGCAGCCGCGAAGCCCAAGGTGACCGTGTCGGCCGAAAGCCCTCTGCGGGTTGATACCGCTGATGCCGGGACGGGTTCGATTGAACTGTCGGTGCTCAACACTCCAAGCAAAGAAGCAAGTCGAGGCTTTATGCCCTCGATGGGAGATAGAACGTTGGTGCTGGTGGCGGCTTTGGCTGCCATCGGAGTGGCGGCTATTGTTGTCGCGCTCGTCATCAAGCGGGGAGGCGGTCGTCGTGAAAAATAATTGCCCCCCTGCTTAATGGCGTGCTGCCTCCGTAGCGAGTGACGCACAGGCCTACCGACCTGATGATCATTGGTTTTGAAAAAGTTACTAGAGAACCCTCCAAGAAAAGCGGGGCACCCGGTCGACATGACCGAGTGCCCCGCTTCGTTTGTTGGTGCAAAGTAACCTGGCACCTTTGTGGTGGTTGGTGGCTAAGCGGTGGGGAGTCCTGGCATGTTAGCCGGCTGCTGCGGCTTGAGGTGGGCGTTGCGCCAGATGATCTGGATAACGTAGCCGAGCATAAAGACAAAGGCTACGCCGCTGATGAAGTCACCTACGAGGGGAAGCCCCGTGAGGGCGCCTGCGATTACGCCGCCCACGGCTGCCATGGCGTAGCGGTTTTGGTTGTGTCCGACCATGCGGGAGATCGCGCACCCCGCAAAGGCACTCGACACCAACGCGATGCCGATAACGCCGCACAAGAGGGCTCCGGCAAGCGACAGACTAGCGATAGAGATAATTAGCAGTAGGACGGCGGGGACGATAGCAATCGTGCCCAGAAGACCGCTCACCCACAGGGGTATGGGGCGCTGGTGGAGCATGCCGGCGGCGCTGGCGGTCGCGCGCGGAAAGACGAGCTCGAGCAGCAGAGCGACAAAGCAGGTCGAGAGTGCCGCGGCGACGATACCGCCGATGACATCGTTAACGGTGGAAGTATCCTCGTTCTCGGTGCGGTCGATCTTGAGCGCGCCTACCTCGGCTCCTGCGGCACGCTCGGGGTCCTCGGAGACGTGCGCGTTCACGGTGCCGGTGATGTGGGCGTTCTTGCCCAGGATGAGCTTGTCGGCCCAAACCTCGACATCGCCCTCGACGGTGCCATCGATGGTCACCGTGTCGCCCGCAAGCGCTGCCGACTTGGTAGAGCCGCGCAGGGCAACCGTCTCGCCTATCGCGTAAAAACAGTTGGCGGTGCTGTCGGAATTGAGCACAACGTGCTGACCGACGACCGTGACGCTGCCATCAACCGTGGTCTTGGCGATATCGATAGTGCGTGCCGCCAAGCGGACGGCGCCGCCCACCGTGCAGTCGCGGATGGAGAGGCTCTCGCCTGCTGCAATTATGTCGCGGCCGATGGACGCATCGTCCAAGTTGAGGGCCTGACCTGCCCAGTACAGGTCACCTTCGACGCCGGACGAATTGGCGTCATTGTCGGTCGCAAGTACGTTGCCTGCGGTGTCCGTGCCGGCGAACGACGCCGTGGGAAGCGCGGTGACCGCTAGAGTGATGAGCGCGAATAAGATCGTGATGCGGCCCCACGCTTTACGGCGCTGGGTCGACGGGAATTGATTACAGGGCATAGTGAATCCTTCGTCAGATGCTCGACATGCACCTAACAGGGTACCCAACGCGTGGGCGCTCTAAAAGAACCTCTCGGTTGCATTTCGAAGGATGAGCCCGCGCCACCTACTTTTTGCGGTGCAAAAAGCGTGCGATGTCATCCTCGGTGGGGCTTTTGATATCAAAGCGCAGCGACAGCCAGCGTAGTCCCATGGTCACCACGACGCAAACGACCAGTGCGACGACATTGCTGACCAAGCCGCTCATGACAAGGCAAACATAGCTTGCCGATCCGGCGATGGCCGCGATGGCATAGAAGTTGGTGCGTTGGAAGATACCCGGCACCACACCCATAAAACCATCTCGCAGCATGCCGCCGCCCACCGCGGTAAAAAAGCCCATCATGATGCACACCGCCGGCGCAAAGCCGTAGACCAGCGCCTTGTCTGCGCCGGTTGCCGCATAAATACCCACCGAGATGATATCGAGCAGGGGAATGAGCTTTTCGGGCTTGTCGACGATTGCCGGGAAGATGTAGATGATGGCCGCGGTGGCGATGGAGAGCGGGAGCGCCATCGGTTGGTTGAGGATGTAGACGTTGCCCACCTGCAGCGTCATATCGCGCAAAAGACCGCCGCCCAGTCCACAGACCACGGCGAGCGCGACGGCGCCCACCAGGTCGAGTTTGTGCTCGCGTGCGACCAACACGCCCGAGATCGATGCCGCGACGACGGCGAACATCTCGAGCCAAAACGGGATGGCAACCATGGCATCCGAGGCGTGTGCGGTAACGATCATAGCGGCGGCAACGGGCAAGATGGGGTCCTTTGAGTTACGGGTTTAGACAATGCCCGTACATAGTACATGTTCGGCGCCGATTGCGACCCTATTGCTCGGCAAACGGTCGGGACTGGGTACGGTCATAGGTTCCATGTTTGGGGATCCGGGTTGATGCTGAACGCGATGGGGGCGTGGTCGAATAGGAGGGATGTCCAAATTTTGAGCTCCGCTCAAAATTTATCCGGTCGGCTTGCGCCGACCGCGCTGCGCTAAAAACGCGCCACGGGCGCGTTTTCTTTACGCTCCGGGCCCTGGCGGGTTCGAATCCCTCCTCCTCCGCCGTGTTTGCTTGTTGGGGACTCAAAACAAAAAAGCTCCCATTCTCGGGAGCTTTCTCAACCAAAATGGCGGAGGAGGAGGGATTCGAACCCTCGTGACCTTATACAGGCCAAACGGTTTTCGAGACCGCCGCATTCAACCACTCTGCCACCCCTCCGCGTGGGGTAAAAACAAAGCAGGCTCGAAGGCCTGCTTTGGAATTAACTGGCGGAGAGTCAGGGATTTGAACCCTGGAGACGCTTTTGACGCCTACACGATTTCCAATCGTGCTCCTTCGGCCACTCGGACAACTCTCCGTTAAATGCGAAAGTCAGTATACACGAGGAATCGCAAAGTGCAAACAGAAAAGTTGGCATTTTTTAAAACGCTTGGCCGCGTTTGGCGTTGCAGCGGGGTTTGAGATGCCAAAAAACGGCTTCCGACCAGCGTAGTTGATCAACTCAATTGTTCAAAAGGGGTATTTATAAGCGATTTGGCAATGAATTTAAAAATCTTTGGGTGGTGCTGTGGGCCACTGGTATGCATTTTGTGACCACGACCATGCGCCCGTTGACCTGCGACTTGGCTCAGCTTGTCCTCACGGCACCGTATCTTGTCCACAGATCCGTCAAGCTTTTGGTCAGCATTTGGTTGGAATGCGCATGAAACGTCGTGCGAGTATGGGCATATGTGGAGGTCATGAGGTTGTAGCTGCATATTCTTGCAACCTAGGAGGTTGAAAGATATTATTACCAAGTCTTTTCCTGCTTCAGGCGCACCTTCACGACCTGAAGCCACATTTGCCCAGAGGAGGTGACAATATGAAGGCTTATGAACTGCTGTTCTTTGTTGACCCGTCGCTCGACCCCGAGACTCGTCTCGCTGTTATGAAGCGTATCGATACCACGATCGCTGAGGGCGCTGGCAAGGTCGACTCCGTTGACGAGTGGGGCAAGCGCAAGCTCGCCTACGAGATCAACGACCTCACCGATGGTGACTACACCCTCATCAACTTCCACGCAGATCCTACCCAGATCGCCGAGCTTGATCGCGTCCTGCGCATCACCGACGCTGTGGTCCGCCACATGATCGTCCGTCGCGACGACCAGGAGTAAGACTGTCGTTTTGGACTGGGCTTGTGCCCCAAGAGGAAGTAGTGAGTTATGAGCATCAATCGAGTGAACATCACCGGTAACCTCACCCGCGATCCCGAGCTGCGCGCCACAGCCGGCGGAACCCAGGTTCTGTCCTTTGGCGTCGCCGTGAACGATCGTCGCCGCAACGCGCAGACTGGCGAGTGGGAGGACTATCCCAACTTTGTCGACTGCACCATGTTCGGCACCCGCGCCGAGGCCGTGAGCCGTTTCCTGGCAAAGGGAAACAAGGTCGCGATCGAGGGCAAGCTGCGCTACAGCTCTTGGGAGCGCGACGGCCAGCGCCGGAGCAAACTTGAGGTCATCGTCGATGAGATCGAGTTTATGAGCTCCCGTGGTGGCCAGGGTGGCTACGACCAGGGCGGTTACGCCCCCGCAGCTCCCGCGCCTGCAGCACGTCCTGCCGCGCCGGTGGCTACGCCGCCCGCGGTCGACGTCTACGATGAGGACATCCCGTTCTAAGGGTTGTTCACCTATTTTTGAGTGAGAGGCGGCTTCGGTTCGCCGAAGTTGCCAAATGAAAGGTATTTTGACATGGCTAATGATTTTTCTGCACGTCAGCCGCGTCGTAAGTACTGCCAGTTCTGCAAGGAGAACACTGAGTTCATCGACTATAAGGACACTCAGCTTCTCCGTAAGTACATGACCGACCGTGGCAAGATCAAGCCCCGTCGCGTCACTGGCGCTTGCACGCAGCATCAGCATGACATCGCCAACGCCATCAAGCGCGCCCGCGAGATGGCTCTCCTGCCGTACACCGTCCCCGTGGTTTCCTCTCGTGGCAACCGCGACCGCGGCTAAGAAGGGAGACGCATCATGAAGGTTATTCTTCTCGATGAGATCAAGGGCAAGGGCGGCGAGGGTGACGTCGTAGAGGTCGCTCAGGGTTACGCTGAGAACTTCCTGTTCCCCAAGAAGCTCGCTGTTGCCGCCACCAAGGGCAACCTCAAGCAGCTTGACGAGCGTCGCAACAACATCGCCAAGCGCGAGGCCGTCCGTCTGGCTACCGCCAACGAGACCAAGGCTGCCTTCGAGGGCAAGACGGTCACCGTTGACGTCAAGGTCGGCGACGAGGGCATCCTCTTTGGCTCCGTTACCGCCGCTATGATCGCTGATGCCATCAAGGCTCAGCTCGGTATGGACATCGACCGCAAGCGCGTCGAGCTCGGTAAGCCCATCAAGGTTGCCGGTGCCCACACCGTTGCCATCTCGCTGTACCGCGAGATCAAGGCCGAGGTTGTCGTTCTCGTCGGCGTTACCGCCGAGGAGCTCGCTGCCGAGGCTGAGGTCGAGGAGGCCGCTGAGGTCGCCGAGGCCGAGACCGCCGAGGTCGAGACTGAGGCTGCTGCCGAGTAGTATTTGCTGCAACGCAACAATCTTGTTCTAAGAAGGGCGCTCTGGGAAACCGGGGCGCCTTTTTGTTTTTTGCGCTGAGTGGGTGTCATGGTGAACGTTGCGTCGACGTCCTATATGCAGGACCGTTCATCCGTTTGGTTCGGTGATGATTGGCGGCGCGCGGCGCGTTTTGGGACCGTGGCTGATACTATGGATGCTCGCAAGCGATATGAATGAGGATGCTCATGGCATATGACGATAGGGAGACCGGGCTGACGGTTGAGGACCGCGGCTCAAAGTTGGGTCTTCCCCAAAACCAAGATGCAGAGGCCAATGTACTGGCCGCTATGCTGCTATCGCCCGAGGTGGTCGAAGAGGCCCAGGTCGAGCTGCAGCCCGATGACTTCTACCGGCCCATTCATAAGACCATCTATACCGCGATGGTCGATATGTACAACAGCCGCATTCCCATCGACTCCATCTCGCTGATTGATTACCTGCGAAGCATCAACAAGCTCGATGCCGTGGGTGGCGAAGCGTATATTTTGGAGTTGATGGGTCAGACCCTGTCGCTCGTGAACTGGCAGCACCATGCCGCCATCGTCCGTCGCGACTCGATGCTGCGCGAGCTGATCGGCGCCACCAACGAGATTAACGCGCTGGCCTATAACGCCCCCACCGACACCAAAGAGGTCGTGGAGCTGGCCGAGAGCAAACTGCTCAAGGTTACGGCACGCGAGGTCAAGTCGAGCTACAAGACACTGACCGAGTTTATGGTCGAGGCCTATAACGAGGCCGAGGAAGTGTGCCAGGCCGGTGGTCAGGCGGCGGGCGTGCCCACCGGCTTCCCGTCACTCGACCGCATGCTCATGGGTTTTCGCGAGGGTCAGCTCATCATCATCGGCGCCCGCCCTGCTGTGGGTAAGACGTCGTTCGCCCTGAACCTGGCACTTAACGCTGCCGCTGCTGGTTATACCGTCGGCTTCTTCTCGCTGGAGATGTCGGGTAAGGAAATTGCCCAGCGTCTGATTTGCGCCTATGCCATGATCTCAATCAGTGACTTCCGCATGGGTCGCATTAGCCCCGAGCAGTGGGCCAATATCAACGAGGCCACGCAGACCTTGTCCAAGCTGGATATTCTGATTGACGATACGCCCGGCACCACAGTGACCGAGATTCGCGCCAAGAGCCGCCGTATGCTCCATAACAAGGAGAAGGCAATCATCATCCTGGACTACCTGCAGCTGGTGAGTCCTCCGCCGGGACGCCGCTCCGAGAGCCGTACCGTCGAGGTTTCGGAGATGTCGCGTGGTCTGAAGATCATGGCCAAGGAGCTCAAGATCCCGCTCATCGCGCTGTCGCAGCTCTCGCGTCAGGTCGAATCCCGTACCGGCAAGCGCCCGCAGCTTTCCGACCTTCGTGAATCGGGCTCTATCGAGCAGGACGCCGATATCGTTATGTTCTTGGACCGCTCCGCCGACGAGGCCGAAGCCTCACGCGACGATCGACCCGACGAGGGCGTTACGCGTATCGTCGTGGCCAAGAACCGTTCGGGCCCGATCGGCGACGTCGACCTGATGTTCCTGCCGGCATCCACCAAGTTCTATGAGCTTGATGGGGCACATGCCGAGGAGTAGGACAGGCACCCGTTGCACGGGTATACTGGGAATGTTTTGTGCTTCTGCGTGCCGGCGTGGCGCGTAGACAGTCCATGAATGTAAGGAGTAAACATGCCGTCAACCGTTTTGGTCGGTGCCCAGTGGGGCGATGAGGGCAAGGGTAAGATTTGCGACCTGGTCGCCGGCGACTTCGATGCCGTCGTGCGCTACTCGGGCGGCAACAACGCCGGTCACACCATCGTCGTCAACGGCAAGAAGTACGGCCTGCACCAGGTGCCTTCCGGCATCATGTATTCCGACCACGTGTCGGTGATCGGTAACGGCTGCGTCGTCAACCCCAAGGTTGTCCTTGAGGAGATCGACATGTTCGAGGCCGACGGCATCACCACCAAGAACCTCAAGATTAGCGGCAACGCGCATGTCATCATGCCGTACCACATTGATCTGGATGGCGCCTTTGAGCAGAAGCTCGGCAAGAAGAACATCGGTACCACCAAGCGCGGTATCGGTCCGTGCTATCAGGACAAGATGGCCCGCATCGGCCTGCGCATGCAGGACATGCTGGACGAGGCGCTGTTCCGCGACAAGCTGGAGACCGCTCTCGCCCGCGTGAACCCCGAGCTCGAGCTCATCTACAATCTGCCCACCTACACCGTGGACCAGATTTGCGACGAGTACCTGCCGATGGCCGAGCGCCTGCGTCCCTACATCACCGAGACGAGTCTGCTGCTCAACAACATGATTGACGAGGGCAAGGACCTGCTGTTTGAGGGCGCCCAGGCGACGCTGCTCGACATCGACCACGGTACCTATCCGTACGTGACGTCTTCCAACTGCACCGCCGGCGGCGCCATCACCGGCTCCGGCGTCGGTATGAAGAACGTCGACCGCGTACTGGGCGTCATGAAGGCCTATATCACCCGCGTCGGTTCGGGCCCCATGCCCACCGAGCTTTCCTATGAGTCCGAGGCCGGTCACACGCTGACCGAGGAGGGCTACGAGTACGGCGTGACCACCGGTCGCCGTCGTCGCTGCGGCTGGTTCGACGGCCCCATCGCCAACTACGCCTCGCGCGTCAACGGCCTCACCGATATCGCCATGACCAAGCTCGACGTGCTTTCGGCTTTCGACACCATCAAGGTGTGCGTGGCCTACGACGTCGATGGTGAGCGCTATACCAGCGTGCCCGAGCATCAGGTTCGCTTTGAGCACGCCAAGCCCATCTACGAGGAGCTTCCTGGCTGGAAGTGCGATATCACCGGCTGCCGCAGCTTTGAGGAGCTGCCGCAGGAGGCTCAGGACTACGTGGCGTTTATCGAGGATCTGGCACACACCCGCGTGACGTTCATTGGCGTTGGCGCTGGTCGCGAGCAGATCATCAACCGATTCTGGAAGTAATCGGGACTATTTGGTTATTGCGATATACCCCTTTGCAGCCCGGACGGGCGGCCGAGGGGTATATTTGCTTGCAAAGGGCTCGCGCGGAGCGGGCCGTTCATCCATAGAGGAGGCACCCTTGAAGGCGGACACTCAAACCATCGACATCCTGTTGTTGGGCAGCGGCGGCCGTGAGCATGCTTTGGCAGCTAAGCTCGCAGCATCACCGCGCGCCGGCAAGCTCTACATCGCGCCGGGTAACGGCGGCACCGCGAGCTGCGGCGAGAACGTTGTTCTCGACGACTGCGATCCTGCGGCCGTGGCGGCGTTTGCGCAGAGTCACGGATGCGGACTCGTGGTAATTGGCCCCGAGGCTCCGCTCGTGGCGGGCGTGGCCGACGCCGTACGCGCGGCGGGTATTTCCTGCTTTGGCCCGGGTGCCGAGGGCGCCCAGATGGAGGGCTCCAAGCTGTTCTCCAAGCAGCTCATGGAGCGTGCGGGCATTCCGACGGCAGCCTATGGTTCGTTTACCGACGAGGCTTCGGCTCTCGCCTACGTGCGCGAGCAGGGCGCCCCGCTGGTCGTGAAGGCCGACGGCCTTGCCGCGGGCAAGGGCGTTATCGTGGCGACCGAACTTGAGCAGGCCGAGGAGGCCGTGCGCGAGTGCTTTGGCGGCACCTTTGGCGATGCCGGCAACACCGTGGTTATCGAGGAGATGCTGACCGGCCCCGAGTGCTCGCTGCTGGCCTTTACCGACGGCAAGACCGTGCGCCCCATGGCCACCTCGCAGGACCACAAGCGCGCGCTCGAGGGCGACAAGGGCCCCAACACCGGCGGCATGGGCGTCTACAGCCCGGTGCCCATCGTGACTGACGAGGAGCACGCCACCATGGTGAAGGTCATGGAGCAGACCGTGGCCGAGCTCGCTGCCGAGGGTATCGACTACCGCGGCTGCCTGTACGGCGGCTTTATGCTCACGCCTGCCGGCCCCAAGGTGCTGGAGTTCAATGCCCGCTTTGGCGACCCCGAGACGCAGGTCGTGCTGCCGCGCCTTAAGAACGACCTGGTCGAGGTCATGCTCGCCTGCGCCAACTGCGAGCTTGATCAGATTGAGCTCGACTGGCGTGACGAGTGGGCCGTGGCCGTTGTCCTGACGAGCGCGGGCTACCCCGGCAGCTACGAGAAGGGCAAGGTCATCACCGGTATCGCCGATGCCGAGGCCATGGAGAACGTGACCGTGTACCACGCGGGCACTGCCGTGGTGGACGGCCAGCTCGTGACCAATGGTGGCCGCGTGCTTGCCGTGACCGCTCTGGGCGACACGTTCGAGAACGCTCGCAACCTTGCCTACGAGGCCTGCGAGAAGATTGATTTTGAGGGCAAGACCCTGCGTCACGACATCGGCCTGCGCGCGCTGCGCGGCCGCGACGCCTGGGATGCCTAAAGTCCGAGAGGAATGAGACGGATGGACGAGAAGAACGAAGAGCTCGTGGACGCGCAGATCGTCGAAGAGGACAGCCGCATGTATGGGCACGCCGAGGGCGAGCCTGGTGGCGAGGTCTCTGACGAGCCGGCGCTGGTGCTGGGCGATGACGACCCGCACGATGCCGAGCTGCACGAGAAGATTCTTTCGGAGGAATGCGCCTGGAAGGGCAAGATCCTCGACGTCCACCGTCTTGAGGTTGAGCTGCCCAACGGTCACCGCAGCGCCCGCGATATCGTTCGCCATCCGGGTGCGGCGGCCGTTGTGGCACTGACCGAGAGCGGCAAGATCGTACTGGTGCGTCAGTACCGCACCGCCATCGACCGCGTGACGGTCGAGATTCCCGCCGGCAAGCTCGATCCAGGCGAGGACCCGCTCGATTGCGCCAAACGCGAACTGCACGAGGAGACGGGCTTTAGGGCCGGTCGTATTCGCTTTTTGACGTCGATTGTCACGTCCTGCGGTTTTTGCGATGAGATCATCCACATCTACTTGGCTACCAAGCTCGAGTTTGATGCGCCCAACCCCGATGATGACGAGTTTGTCAACGTGGACCTGGTGCCGCTGCACGAGCTGATCGATGCCGTGCTCGACGGCAAGATCGAAGACGCCAAGACCGTCGTAGGCGCGCTTGCCTGCGACAGCATCGCGCACCGACTAGGCGGGGCCGAGCTTTAACGAGCGGGGATGATCCCGCAGGTTTGTGTAAGTCAGCGAAAGTGCTCCATTTGAGACAAGGTGGCCTAAAAGAGGAGGGAAGCGTATGGATATACGCGACCGACGATTGAAGGCCAGATTGTCCAAATGGAGCACTTGCAGCGTCGAGACGAAACGCGGTTTGGTAAAACCGCGTAAGGTGATTATGCTGAAGAGGTTTCTTTCGTATTACAAGCCCCAGATGGGGCTTTTTGTTGCTGATACTGTTTGCGCTCTGGTGCTTGCTGCCATTGACCTTGCGTTTCCTATTATTCTGCGCAATTTGACCGGTGGGCTGTTTACCCAGGGCCAGGCTGCCATTATGCAGGCGCTCGGTATGATCGCGGTGGGGCTGGTGCTGATGTATGCCGTTCGCTGCGCCTGCCGCTACTTTGTGAGCTACTGGGGCCACGTGATGGGTGCGCGCATGGAGTCCAAGATGCGCGAGGACCTGTTTGACCAGTACGAGCGCTTTAGCTTTGCGTACTTCGACCGCAACAGTTCGGGCGACATGATGAGCCGCGTGGTCAACGATCTGTTCGATATCTGCGAGGCGGCGCACCACGTGCCCGAGTGGATCATCATCTGCGGCATCGAGATTATTGGCTCGTTTGCGATCCTCTTTACCATCGCCCCGGTGCTGGCGCTCGCCATGGCCGTGGTGACGGCGGCTTTTGCGGTCATCATGTTTTGGCAGAACATGCGTATGCGCGAGGTTTTTAGCGACAACCGCAAAAAGATCAGCGGCATCAATGCGCAGCTGCAGGATTCGCTTGCGGGCATGCGCGTAGTCAAGAGCTTTGCCAACGAGGAGACCGAGCGCGCCAAGTTCCGTGCCTCTAACGATCGCTACCTTTCGTCCAAGGAGAACATGTATCACGCCATGGGCGTCTATACCGCGACGTATGGCCTGCTCTCGGGTGTGCTCTATGTGATCGTGGTGCTGCTGGGCGGCTGGCTGGTCGCCCAGGGACAGCTGCAGGCGGTCGATATGGCGACCTTTGCACTCTATATTTCGCTGTTCTGCACGCCGCTCGAGACGCTCGTCAATTCGGCCGAAACGTATCAGAAGGCTATCGCCGGCTTTAAACGTATGGACGAGGTGCTCTCGACCGCGCCGGATATCCAGGACAAGCCGGGCGCTACGGATCTGCAGGTGACTGCCGGCGCCGTGGAGTATCACGACGTGTGCTTTAACTACGAGGATGTCGAGCTGGGCGAGGGCTATGCCGACGAGCGTCCCGTTATCGACCATATGAATCTGTCCATCAAGCCCGGGCAGACCATCGCGCTGGTTGGCCCTTCGGGCGGTGGCAAGTCCACGACCTGTTCGCTGCTGCCGCGCTTTTATGACGTGGCTGCCGGATCCATTAGCATCGACGGCCAGGACGTGCGCGATGTGACGCAGCAGAGCCTGCGCCGCGCCATCGGCCTGGTGCAGCAGGATGTCTATCTATTTGACGGTACGATTGGCGAGAACATCGCCTACGGCAAGCCGGGCGCCACGGCAGAAGAGATCGCCGAGGCCGCCCGTCGCGCCAACATCGATGCCTTTATCGAGTCGCTTCCGCAGGGCTACGACACCGTGGTGGGCGAGCGCGGCAGCCGTCTTTCGGGCGGACAGAAGCAGCGCGTTGCCATCGCGCGCGTGTTTCTCAAGAACCCCAAGATCCTGATTTTGGACGAGGCGACGAGTGCTTTGGATAACGAGAGCGAGGAGGCGGTGCAGGAGTCACTCGAAGAGCTGGCACGCGGCCGCACCACGATTATTATCGCCCACCGTCTTTCGACCATTAAGCATGCCGATGAGATTGCGACCGTTGAGCATGGTCGCGTTGTGGAGCGTGGCACGCACGAGGAGCTTCTCGCCCGTGGCGGCACCTATGCCCGTTACTATCGAATGCAGTTCGAAGGTGCGCGTGCGCACGAGCTCGACTGATTGATATGACAGGAAGTTTATGGCTGACAAGAACCCTTTGACTCCGGAAGAAGTGACGGAGTTATTCTCCGAAATCGATGCATCCGGCGTCTTGGATCCCACGCTCGCCAAAAAGCGTACCGAGCGCATGCGTGAGAAGGAGGCTGCGGCCAAGCGCGGTGACAAAGCGGCGCTAGCGCAGCTGCGCAGCGAGGACCGCGCGAGCCAGGCAAAACATATCGACCCGCTGTCCGAGGACGATCCTTCGGGCTCGCAGGTGAGCCATACCATTACGAAGACCGCGATGGCCGTGGTCATCGGTATTTTGGTGCTGATCGTGGGCATGCAGATTGGCTACGGCGTGATGCGTCGTCTGAACACCGCCAACCTGTCCGAGAGCGTTTCGGTCGATACCGTTTCGACCGCGTTCAAGGGTGGACTTGAATGGGGCAACGGCTTTACGCAGTTCCCGCTCGACTTCACCGTCGATGAAGCCGATGAACGCACGGGCACGGTCGAGGTGACGGTGTTGGACACATCGTCTGCCAACGAGCTCGAGCTGCTGTCCAACGGGCAGATTCAGGCCGCGGCGCTTGCGACCAACGCGTTGCTCAACGATAAGATCGACCGCGTGGTGTATAACGTTCACGCCTATATCGACGAGGATAGCAACATTCAGCACGATTCCTTCTTTGGCATGTTCCCCGCGCGGGGCCACCAGAGCGCCATTTTGACGTTCGTGTGGACCAAGAGCTCATCCAACGCCACGAGTATCGACTGGAAGATGCGCATCGTGAGTATGGATGACACCATCGCCGAGCGCATTCAGAAGCAGGTGAACTCGGTGTCGTCGTTGATTGAGGATCCGGTGGTGAGCCAGACCAAGATTGACGAGGAAAAGGCCGAGCGTGACCTGGAGCATCGTCTGCATGGCCGCGAGATTTTCCGCGGCGGCAAGCCCGATCGCACACCGTCCGAACTGCTGGAACAGGACAAGAAAAAGTAAGACGCCATCATCCCGCGTGAGCCATAAGCCCCGCGGGATGATTTTTTAATCCCCGTCCCAGAGAAATCATTATGCATAGAAAGTCATAATTATCATTTCGTAAACATTTCGATGAAATTAACGCCATGAGGCATGCTTGCGGTTACAATACCGCGAGGCCTAACTACACACCTTTAAGCCGGTCCTGTGAGACCGGGAAGGAGAATTATGGCGAACAACCATACCGCGGGCGCTGCCGCCCGCACCTTCGCGCCCAGCGAGCTTTGCCAGCGTATGCTGGCCAAAACCAGCAAGGGCACCTGCGGTCCCTGCATTCTGTATCTTGAGGATGGGACCATTTTTTATGGACGTGCATGCGGCGCCGAGGGCACCGCGACCGGCGAAGTCTGCTTCAACACCTCACTCGAGGGCTACTTTGAGGTCATGACCGACCCGAGTTATGCCGGCCAAATCGTAACCATGACCTATCCGCAGATCGGCAACTACGGTATCGACGAGACCGACGTCCAGTCGGCCTTCCCCGGCGACGCCGTGCGCCCTGCGAGCGCTCCGGCTATGCGCGGCATGATCGTTCGCGACATGTGCACCACGCCTTCTAACTGGCGCTCGGCCGTCAGCGTGCCGGAGTATCTGCGCGCCCATGGCATCGTCGCTATCGAGGGCGTCGACACCCGCGCTCTGGTGCGCCATCTGCGCGACAATGGTTCCAAGATGGGCATTATCTCGACCGAGATCTTCGACGTCGACGAGCTTGCCGAGCGTCTGGCCGCAGCGCCCACGCTGGTAGGCGAGAACCTGGTCAAGACCGTAAGTTGCCCCGCGCCTCATGAGTTTGTGGCTGCCGACCTGCCTGCCACGCATGACTTTGCGCTTTCGGCTGCCGCTCCTGCCCGTCACAAAGTGGTCGCCTACGACTGCGGTGTGAAGCGCGGCATTCTGGAGGGGCTGGTCCGCGCCGGCTGCGACCTTACCGTCGTGCCGTGGGACACGCCCGCGAGTGAGGTGCTCGACATGAATCCCGACGGCGTCTTTTTGTCCAATGGCCCCGGCGACCCCGACGCCGTGGTGGAGACCTACGAGCAGGTGCAGCAGCTGATCGGCAAGGTGCCGGTCTTTGGTATTTGTCTTGGTCACCAGATGATCAGCCTGGCCTGCGGCGCCCAGATGGAAAAGCTTAAGTTCGGTCACCGCGGTGGCAACCAGCCGGTTATGAACCTGGTAAGCCGCCGTGTGGAGATCACCGCGCAAAACCATGGCTTTGGCCTGCTGTTCCCCAGCTTGGGCAAGCTTGTCCCCGAGCTTTCCGGCGGCGAGACCGGGCATGCGGCCGATGGAGATCTGCGCGTCTGGGTGCGCCGCGGAATCGCGCCGGTCGTGATGAACGAGCGCTTTGGCCGCATTCGCCTAACACATGTGAACCTCAACGACGGCACCGCCGAGGGCATCCAGCTGCTCGACGCCCCGTGCTTCTCGGTCCAGTATCACCCCGAGGCCTCGCCTGGCCCCACCGATGCCCACTATCTCTTTACCGCCTTTACGCGACTCATGGACGGCGAGGAGAACTACCTGGACATCGACACCGCGAAGGACCGCCTGGCTGGCTGGAACTTTGCCGAGACCGCCGCGACCGAGACCGAGGAGAACTAACATGCCGAAACGTACTGACATCAAGCGTATCCTCGTTATTGGTTCGGGCCCCATCGTTATTGGCCAGGCCTGCGAGTTCGACTACTCCGGCGCCCAGGCCTGCAAGGTGCTCAAGGAGGATGGCTTTGAGGTCATCCTGGTCAATTCCAACCCGGCGACCATCATGACCGACCCGGGCTTGGCCGACCGCACCTATGTTGAGCCTATCACCGCCGAGTTTATCGAGCGCGTAATCAAGAAAGAACGCCCGGACGCGCTGCTGCCCACGCTGGGCGGCCAGACCGGTCTGAACGCCGCCGTCGAGCTGGCAAAGGACGGTACGCTCGACAAGTACGGCGTCGAGATGATCGGCTGCGACCTGGACGCCATCGAGCGCGGCGAGGACCGCAAACTCTTTAACGAAGCCATGGCCGAGATTGGCCTGGAGGTCGCACGCTCGGGCTATGCCTACAGCGTGGCCGACGCCGAGGCCATCGCCGAGCGCGTGGGATATCCCTGCGTGCTGCGCCCGAGCTTTACCCTCGGCGGCGCCGGCGGCGGCATCGCTCACACCCACGAGGAGCTCGTCTCCATCGTGAGCCAGGGCCTGGAACTCTCGCCCGCCCACGAGGTGCTGGTCGAGGAGTCCATCGAGGGTTGGAAAGAGTACGAGATGGAGGTTATGCGTGACCACGCCGGCAACGGCATCATCGTGTGCTCCATCGAGAACCTCGACCCCATGGGCGTGCACACCGGCGACTCCATCACCGTGGCGCCGGCGCAAACCCTCTCCGACCTGGAGTATCAGCGCATGCGCGTGGCCTCGCTCGCCATTCTGGAGAAGATCGGCGTCGAGACCGGTGGCTCCAACGTGCAGTTTGCCGTGAACCCCAGCACCGGCCGCCTGATCGTCATCGAGATGAACCCGCGCGTGAGCCGCTCGTCCGCCCTCGCTTCCAAGGCCACGGGTTTCCCCATCGCCAAGGCCGCCGCGCGCCTGGCTGTGGGCTACACGCTCGACGAGATCGTCAACGACATCACCAAGGCTACGCCCGCCTGCTTTGAGCCCACAATCGACTACTGCGTGGTCAAGGTGCCGCGCTTTGCCTTCGAGAAGTTCAAGGGTACCGACCCCACGCTCACCACGCGCATGAAGGCCGTGGGCGAGATTATGGCGATCGGCCGCACCTTTGAGGAGGCCTTCGGCAAGGCTATGCGCTCGCTGGAGGACGGCCACCAGGGCATTTGCGCCGGTGGCAAAGAGGGTGCCGGCAAGCTGAGCGACGATGAGCTCGCTCAAGCCGTGGCAACGCCGACCGAGCACCGCATCTTCTTTGTGGTCGAGGCCCTGCGCCGTGGCTGGGACATCGCTCGCATCCGTGCCATCTGCGGTATCGATCCGTGG
Organism: uncultured Collinsella sp.; assembly: GCA_900541855.1. Classification (GTDB taxonomy): domain Bacteria; phylum Actinomycetota; class Coriobacteriia; order Coriobacteriales; family Coriobacteriaceae; genus Collinsella. Next base: position 2,086 of record UQLD01000027.1, on the reverse strand, counting down.
TACCTCAACCGTATCAACGATATGGTGCGGGTCCAGGAGAGCATCCGCGACCTGCGTGTGGAGGATATCGACGCCGACGCGATGCGCCTGCTCAAGCAGTACGGCACGAGCGATGCCGAGATCGCCGCGCTGACCGGCTCGGACGAGCGCTTTGTGCGCGCCTACCGCAAGGGCCTGGGCGTGGTTCCCAGCATGAAGACGGTCGATACCTGCGCTGCGGAGTTCTCGAGCGCCACGGAGTACCACTACAAGACGTACGAGAACATCTACCGCACGAGCCCGGATGCCAAGAAGTGCGTGGCTCCCGACGAGACCACGCCGGCGGACAAGCCCAAGGCGATGATCCTGGGCGCCGGCCCCAACCGCATTGGCCAGGGTATCGAGTTCGATTACTGCTGCGTGCACGCGAGCTACGCGCTGGCGGCCCGCGGCTTTGAGACCATCATGGTCAACTGCAATCCCGAGACCGTCTCGACCGACTATGACACGTCCGACCGCCTGTACTTTGAGCCGCTCACCTACGAGGACGTCATGGACGTTATCGACGTTGAGCGCCCCGACGGCGTCGTGGTGACGCTTGGCGGCCAGACCCCGCTTAAGCTGGCGCGCATGCTCGAGGAGAGCGGCGTGAACATCATGGGCACCAAGCCCGATGCCATCGACTTTGCCGAGGACCGCGAGCGCTTTGCCGCTCTGCTCGACAAGCTGGGCATCATGTACCCGCCGGCGGGCCAGGCAACCTCGTTTGAGGAGGCCGAGGCCGTGGCCGCGCACATCGGCTACCCGCTGCTGGTGCGTCCGAGCTACGTGCTGGGCGGCCGCGGCATGATGATCGCCTACGATGCCGAGCATCTGCGCGATTACATGGCCGAGGCTGCGCGCATTAGCCCTGACTACCCGGTGTATCTGGACCGCTTCTTGGAGGGCGCGATCGAGTCCGATGTCGACGCCCTGTGCGATGGCGAAGAGGTCTACATCGGCGGCATTCTGGAGCATATCGAGGAGGCCGGTATCCACTCTGGCGACTCCGCGACCTGCATTCCGCCGTTCAGCTTTAGCGAGAGCCTGCAGGCGAAGCTCCGCGAGACCACGCGCCGCATCGCGATGGCGCTGGGCGTGCGCGGCCTGGTCAACGTGCAGTACGCCATCAAGGGCGAGACCGTTTACGTGATCGAGGCCAACCCGCGTGCCAGCCGCACCGTGCCGTTTATCTCCAAGGCCACCGGCGTGCCGCTGGCCAAGTGCGCGGCGCGTATCATGGCGGGCGATTCCATCGCAAGCCTGGGCCTGCCGAGCGACGAGCGTCAGCTGGACTGGTTCTGCATGAAGGAAGCCGTTATGCCCTGGGGCCGTTTCCCGGGCGCCGACGTTATCCTGGGGCCCGAGATGAAGTCGACGGGCGAGGTCATGGGTATCGCCAAGAGCTATCCCGAGGCATACGCCAAGACGCAACTGGCGATTGACTACAAGCTGCCCGACCCGAGCGCCGGCAAGGTGTTCATTAGCGTGTGCGACCGTGACAAGCGTCATATCCTTTCGGTCGCCCGTATCCTGCGCTACCTGGGCTTTGATATCTGCTCCACCGAGGGCACGGCGCGCGTGCTGCGTGGAGGCAACGTGACGTGCGAGGTCGTGGAAAAGATTAGCGGCCCGCACGACGGCGAGCGTCCCAACATTGGTGACCTCATCGCCGATGGCAAGATTGCGGTAATCATCAATACGCCGTATGGCCCGGGTTCTCGTGGCGACGGCTACCTTCTGCGCACCGAGGCGGTGCGTCGCGGCGTGACCTGCGTGACCGCGATGTCCGCGGCCAACACGTACGTGAGCGCTATCGAGGCCGTGCGTGAGGACCAGCAGGGTCACGGCAGCGCCAACGACATGGGCATGGACGTCATCGCCCTGCAGGACCTGCCGCAGTACACGGTGTAGTGTGACCTGTCCGGCCGGGGCGGGAGGGGCCGAGATTTCCCCCTTTCGCTCCGGCTGCAAGCAGAGTCGCTCAGGAGGAAACTCGGCCCCTCCCGCCCCGGCCTGCGGTGACTTAGCTGCACCGTGTGCTGCCAAAGGGGCTTTGCGCGATGAC
>UQLD01000026.1 GCA_900541855.1 uncultured Collinsella sp. | reverse complement strand
GTGGGGGAAGGGGTGGGGAAAGGTGTTGAAAAATGGGGCGGTTCCCCATATTATTGATGACGTCGACAGGCGGGGTGGTTCCCCGCGTACGTGCCATCTGAGTAACCGAGGGGAGGGCGCACATGGGAATGACGGGTGCATACGAGCGCAATCTCGATGCAAAAGGTCGTCTGTCCCTGCCTGCACCCCTTCGCGAGGAGCTTGGAGAGCACGTTCGCGTGTTCAAAGCCCTGGATGTCGATGCTCTGTACGTGTTCTCTGCCGAGGCCTTCGATAAGTGGGTCGAAGGACTCTTCGCGGGTCGTGAGGGCCACGAGGGTTTTAACCCGCGTGACATCAACGACCAGAAGCTCATGAGGGCGATCAACAAGCGCACCACGTCGATGGATGTGGACAGCGCGGGTCGTATCGGTCTTTCTGAGTCTCTCCGCAAGCAGGCGAATCTCGACCGCGAGGTCACGGTTGTGGGCAACTACGACCACCTCGAGGTTTGGGACCGCGCTACGGCCGATGAGGACGATGACGACGAGGCCCTGCTGGACCTCTTCTTCTCGTAAGGGCAAGGCACGAGTAACGGATGGAGCGTGGGATCTTGACACAAGAATATCGGCATGAACCTGTCATGCTCGGCGAAGTGCTTGAGTCGCTGCAGCTAAAGAGCGGCTCCGTCGTCTGCGACTGCACCCTTGGCGGTGCCGGCCATTCGGTAAAGATGGCCGCGCAGGTGGGGGAGACCGGCCTTTTGCTCGGCGTCGATCAGGACGACATGGCCCTCGAGGCCGCTGGCGCCCGTCTGGACCGCGAGGTTCCCGGCGTACCGCACCAGCTGCTGAAGGGCAACTTCGGCGACTTGGACGAGCTGCTTTGCTCGGCCGAGGTGCCCGGGGTCGATGGCTTCCTGTTCGACTTGGGCGTTTCGTCGCCGCAACTCGATATCCCTGGCAGGGGCTTTTCGTACAACGAGGACGCCCCATTGGACATGCGGATGGATCCGGGTAACAACACCTTAAACGCAGCTGAGGTCATCAACACCTATAACGAACACGACCTCGCCCGGATTCTACGCGTCTATGGCGAAGAGAAGTTCGCCTCGCAGATCGCGCGTGAGATCGTGCGCCGCCGCGAGCATGAGCCGATCGAAACCACCGGTCAGTTTGTCGAGATCATCAAGGCTGGTATCCCCGCTGCCGCTCGTCGGCATGGCGGACACCCAGCCAAGAAAAGTTTCCAGGCCATTCGCATCGAGGTCAATCACGAACTCGATGTGCTCGAGCGAGGGCTTGACGCCGCCACAAGGTGGCTCAACCCGGGCGGACGCATCTGCGTCATCTCGTATCACTCGCTCGAGGACCGTATCGTAAAGAACCACTTTAAGGAGATGAGCCAGGGGTGCACGTGTCCGCCGGAGATTCCGGTGTGCGTGTGCGGCAACGTGCCGATACTCAAGGTCATCACCCGCAAACCCCTGGTTGCCCAACCCGATGAGGTTGCGCGCAACCCTCGGGCGAGATCAGCCAAGATCCGCGTGGCGCAGCGTCTGTAGACGCGACCGCGCGATATTGGACCTCCCGCTCGTACCACAAACGAAGCTTAAACACACTACCAACGTACTCGGGATGGGAGGCGGCATATCATGGGCTACAACACCTCAAACGCAGCACTCGCCTATGATATGAACGCCATGCCCGCCTATCGTGAGGCACCGCAGGCCCCCGTTGCTCCCCGCGAGCAGCGCACGCCGCGCTTTGATGTCTACACGGGCGCGGGCCGTCAGGCAAACCAGGCGGTAAGCCCGGTTTTCATGAGCGTTCTTAAAACGTTTTGCATCATTGCGGCCATCTTCATGACGATCGGTGTCGCCCGTGTGGCGCTCGCCGGCGTTACGGCCCAGGTGCTCAACAACAACGCCGCGCTTACCAACACGCTCGAGAAGGCGACCGACGAGAGCTCCGACCTGGAGGTCATGCATTCGGTCTATGGTGCCGACACGCGCATTCGCGACCTTGCGGGCGCTTATGGCATGGTGGAGCCCAGCGAGAGCGTTACACTTGATTTTTCGCAGGATGCAGCCGCGGGCGCTAGCTCGACCGCGACCGCTCAGTAACAAGACGGTAGCTGAGTATGACAAATGACTATCGCCGCGGCTCCGACGGGGGTCGCGGTTCTGGACGTCCCTCATCGCGGGGACGTTCTGGTTATCAAGGAACGGGTCGGCCATCTTACAACGCGAGGCCGTCCTATGGCAACGACCCTGCGTCGCGTCTCCGTGGCTCGAGTGGTCCTCAAATGCATAACACCAGACCGCGCAAGAGCTCGTCGACCGAATGGCTCACGGGCACGCCGCTGCCCCGTCGCAAAGCCGTCATGGGCTTCATCGGGTTTGGCTTGGGTTTGGGCGTCCTTCGCCTTGCCGACTATCAAATCGTGGAAGCCGATAAGTTACGCGACCGCGCCGATGCACGTCGCTTGCTTGCGCAGACGCTGTATGCCAAGCGCGGTACCATCTACGACCGTAACGGCAACGTGCTGACGTCGTCGGTCGAATGCCGCAACATCGCCGTGAATCCTCAGCTTATCGAGGACGTTGACAAGACGGTATCGGCACTGGTCAAAGCTACGGGCATCGATAAAAAGACCTGTCGCGAGCTCGTTGAGTCGGATGGCACCTGGGTGTATATCAAACGTCAGGTGGACGAGGATGATGTCGCGGCGCTGGAGAAGAAGAACCTGCCAGGCGTGCTCTTTGAGCAGGCCATGAAGCGTGTGTACCCCTACGGCAACCTGGCATCGCAGGTGCTTGGCGTGGTAAACGTGGACAACGACGGTCTGACGGGCCTCGAAAAACAGTACAACAAGCTTTTGACCGGAACCAACGGTTCGCTGGTGCGCGAGCGGGCGAGGGACGGTAGCTATATCGCGGGCGGCGCCTATAAGAAGGTTGCCGCGGTGGACGGCGTGGACATCGTGACGACGCTCGATGTCAATATCCAGCGTGCCGCCGAGGACGCCCTGGCCGAGGCGGTCGAAAAGACCAAGGCCAAGAATGGCTCGGCCCTGGTCACCGATCCCACGACGGGCGAGATTCTGGCGGCATGCTCGTATCCGACATATGACCAGACCGATCTGGAAAACGCCAAGACCGAGGACATGAACTTGCGCCTGGTTACCGATGCCTACGAGCCCGGCTCGGTCTTTAAGACGCTCGTGGCCGGTGCCGGCTTCGACTTGGGCGCCGTGCGTTCGAGCACGTCGTTTGAGGTGCCGGCGAGCATTAAGGTTGGCGACGACACCGTTACCGACGCCGATAAGCGCGACTACACCATGACCATGGACGTGCGCGAGATGATGCGCCGTTCGTCCAATGTGGGCTTTGTCCTGGTGGGACGCAAGATCGGTGCCGATGATTTTGCCACCTATGTGGACAAGTGGGGTATCGGTCATAGCTCCGGTGTCGATTTTCCGGGTGAGAGTCTGGGCATCGTCAAGGAGCGCGACCAGTACGACGGCGCCACGCTGGGCTCGATGAGCTTTGGCCAGGCGCTGTCCGTCTCGCCGATTGAGGTCGCACGTGCCGTGGGCGGCATCGCGAACGGCGGCGTGATGATGACTCCGCACTTCTATAAGTCCAGCAAGGGCGATGAGAAGGACTGGGGCGAAGGCGAGCGTGCGATTTCGGAGGACGCTGCCACCCAGGTGACATCGTGCATGCAGACGGTCGTGTCCGAAGGCACGGGTGTTGGCGGTGCGGTCGATGGCTATGACGTGGCGGGCAAGACCGGTACGGCCGAGCGTGCTGACGAGAACGGCGGTTACCTCAAGGAGAACTACATGTCGTCCTTTATGGGCTTTGCGCCGACACAATCGCCCAAGGTGCTGTGCTATATCACACTCGATGGAACGCCGAGCGGCTCGGATGCCGCCGCGGTGCCATTCCAGTCCATTATGGCCAACGCGCTCGACGTGCTGGGAATCCCGCGGACGAAGTAGGGGGTTACAATCTTGAGCGTGGTCTGCCGTTTGATCTGAAGGGTGTTCACATGCCCTGCACCACGCGCGCATGGCACTGGGATACAATACGCCGATAGCATTATTAGGTTTACAGGGGAGCTGCAATGATAGAGATCGCCGTCAACAACCTCGCGGCCTCAACGGGGGCCCGAACCGTGACGGAAGAAGTCGACCGGGTATGCCGCGGGTGCGTTATCGACTCGCGTCAGGTCGAGGAGGGGACGATCTTTGTCGCCTTTCCCGGCGAAAAGGTCGACGGCAATGATTTTGCCTCCCGTGCCATCGAGTCGGGTGCCGGTGCCGTCGTGATGACGCGCGAGCCCGATGCCGAGCTGGTTTCGTTGGCGCAGGACAAGGGATGCGCCATCTTGCTGACCGACGACCCCGTGGAGTTCTTGCTGCGCCTGGCGCACGTATATCGCTTGGAGCTTGGCTGCCTGGTCGTCGGCATTACCGGTTCGATTGGCAAGACGACGACCAAGGACGTGCTCGCCGCCGTGCTCGCCAAGCGTTATCGCGTCTGGGCCACGAAGGGCAATTTCAACAACTTGATCGGCATGCCGCTCACGGTGCTTTCCGCTCCGGCCGATACCGAGGTCCTGGTGCTCGAGATGGGCATGAACCATTTTCATGAGATTGAGCGCCTGTCCCAGTCTGCCAACCCCAATCTTGCCATCGTGAGCAAGATCGGAACCTCCCACATCGGTATCCTGGGCAGCCGCGAGAACATCGCCCGTGCCAAGTCCGAGATTGTCCAGGGCATGTGCGCCGCCGGCGACTTCTCGCCGTTGCTGGTTTTGGGCGGCGAGGACGACTTTACGCCGTTCATTCGCGATACGTTCGCCCAGCCTGCGGGTATTGACGTGATGCTGGCCGGTGTCTCGGACGACGACGAGGTCCGCGCGCGCGACATTCGCGTCGACGACGAGGGCCATCCGGTCTTTACGCTCGACTTTGGTCAGGGCGACACGGTCGATACCATGTTGGCTATTCCCGGTGTGCAGTCCGTGCCCAATGCCGTCAAGGCCGCCGCGGTCGCCTATCGTCTTGGCGTGACGCCCGAGCAGATCGATGCTGCCTTTAGGGGCCTTACGATCACCGGTCACCGTCAGGAGATCAAGCGCGCCAAGAGCGGAGCACGCATCATCGACGACTCCTATAACGCCAGTGCCGAGTCTATGGCTGCCGGCCTCGATTTGCTGTGCTCGCTCATCTGTGACGGTTCGCGCATGGCGATCTTGGGCGAGATGGGCGAGATGGGCGACGAGGCTCCCCGCATGCATGAGCTCGTGGGAGCCTATGCCGCCGCCAAGAAGCTCGACATGCTCGCGTGCGTTGGCGGCGAGCTGGCTCAGCTCATGGCCGATGCCGCACGTATGATGGGTATGGATGAGGACCGCATCCAGGTATTCTCCGATTATCAGCAGGTGCTCGACCGCATGGGCGGCGCGCTTGAAAATCATGATGTTGTACTGGTCAAGGGTTCCCGTTTTGTTGAGCTCGACCGCTTTGTGGAAGGTGTGTGCTAGCCCATGTTCGGCAATCCCTCGTATCCTACGTATCAGGCCTTTTTGGGACTTGGCATCGCTGCCGCCATTGCGCTGCTGCTTATGCCGTGGTGGATCAAGCTGCTGAAGGTCGAGGGTATCGGCCAACAGGTCCGAGCCGACGGCCCCAAGCGTCATTTGATTAAGCAGGGTACGCCGACCATGGGCGGCGTCATCATCCTTGTCGCGATATCGCTGACCTGCCTGCTGATGGGCAAGCTCACCACCGAGCTCGTGCTCGTGCTGCTTGCCACGCTGGCCACCGGCGTTCTGGGTCTCATCGACGACCTGACCTCCGTCACGCATGGTCGCTCGCTCGGCCTGACGCCTCACGCCAAGATGATCGGTCTGACCATCATCTGCGTCACTTTTACCGTGCTCGCCGTCAATTGGTGCGGCGTCGCCCCCGAGATTCGTTTTCCCGGCGGCCTGACGATTGACCTCGGTGTTCTTTCGACCACCATCTGCGGCCTTTCGTTCCCGTGGCTCTACATTGTATTTTGCTGGCTGATGATCGCCGGTCTTTCCAATGCCGTGAACCTGACCGATGGTCTGGACGGCCTTGCCGGTGGCACTTCCATGATCGCCATGCTCGCCATGGCCGCCATGGCGTTTTTGCACGGTGACGTGAACCTGTCCATCTTCTGCACGGCGTGCGCCGGTGCCTGCCTGGGCTTTTTGTGGTTCAATTGCTACCCGGCGAGCATCTTTATGGGCGATACCGGCTCGCTTGCCCTGGGTGCCGCTTTTGCCTGCACCTCCATCATGACCAACACCGAAGTCGTTTCCCTCATCATCGGCGGTCTGTTTATCGTCGAGACTCTGTCGGTCATGATCCAGGTTGTCTATTTCCACTTTACGCACAAGCGCGTCTTCCTTATGGCGCCCATTCATCATCATTTCGAAAAGAAGGGCTGGGCCGAGACCAAGGTCGTTATCCGTTTTTGGATTATCGCCGCGGCCTTTGGCGCCGTTGGCCTCGCCCTGTTCTTCCAGTTGGGATAGTGGTCTTTCATGCCTCTTGCTGATGTCTTTAGCCTGCTTGTTTTGGGGCAGGGTAAATCCGGTCTCGATGTCGCCCGTTGGGCGTTGGCTCACCCCGAGCGCGTGAGCGCCACGACCGTGTATGGCGGCGGTAGCTCCGAGCCCAATGAAGCCACGCGTGCGCTCGAGGCGCAGGGCGCGTCGTTTGTCTACGGCACCGAGCAGGTCGAGGGTGCCTATGACGTGTGCGTGACATGCCCGGGTATCTCGGAGTTCTCGGCCTTCTTTAAGGCTGGGCGTGAGCATGCCGCTCAGATTATGGGCGAGCCCGAGTTTGCCTATCGCCTGTCTCCCCAAAATTGGATCGCCATCACGGGCACCAACGGCAAGACAACTACCACGTCGCTGACCGATTATCTGCTCAAGGCCGCCGGTGAAGCCAGCGTGGCCGTCGGCAATATCGGCGAGCCGCCGGTGAACGAGATCGACGGCCGCGCACACAATGAGTGGTTTGTGGCCGAGCTGTCGAGTTATCAGATTGCTACGACAGCCGAGCTTCATCCTCGCGTGGCGGTGCTGCTCAACATCACGCCCGACCACCTGGGCTGGCACAAGAGCCACAAGAACTATGCGCTTGCCAAGATCAAGTTGTTCGAGAATATGGTCGACGACGACCTCGTGGTTATCGACGTCGAGGATGCCGGCATCCATGAGTTCGATGAGTACATCTACACACCGGGTCGCCGTATCTGCAAGGTCGCTTTTGACGAGCCCGAGGGTGCAGACGCCGCCTTTGTGCGCGACGGTAAGATGGTCGTGCGCCTGAGGGGTGTCGAGACTCAGCTTGTCGCCACGTCCGAGCTCAAGATCTCGGGCCATCACAATGTCATCAATGCCCTATGTGCCGCCACGGCTGCTCTGGCCGTCGGTGCCGATCCCGAGGGCATTTGCCGCGGTTTGACATCGTTCCAGCCACTCGAACACCGCGTGGAACCCTGTGGCGAGATCGATGGCGTGCGCTACGTCAACGATTCCAAGGCAACGAACACCGATGCAGTCGAAAAGGCCCTGACGGCGTTTCCCGACGACGATGTGATTTTGCTGCTCGGCGGCCACGATAAGGGTACGCCGCTTGCGGACTTTGCCCGCGTCGTTATGGACAACGTGCGCTCGGTCGTTTGCTTTGGCGATGCGCGCGAGCGCTTTACCGCCGCTATGGACGAGGCCGATGTCGATGGTGACGTGGATATCGCCCAGGCCGATGATCTGCGCGATGCCGTTGACGTTGCCCGCTCACTCTCGAGCCGCGGCGACGTGATCCTGCTTTCGCCCGCCTGCTCTTCGTTTGACGAGTTCTCGGGCTACGAGGAGCGCGGTCGCGTGTTTAAGGACTACGTTGTCCAGCTTGCCGCAGCAGCGAAATCGCAAACGGAATAGGGGTTGCCGGTGAGAGAGGAGAGCCCCCGAAGTGATATGAGGAGGCCCGACTCGGACCGTGCTTCCTCGCTGCGTAGCACGCCGCGTTCCGGACGCGGCGGGCAGACGTTCAGTGAGCGCTATATTGCCGGCGTCCCCGCCCGCATCATGCGCCCCCGTTTGATATTTATGACTTGCCTGTTTAGCTTGGTTTGCTTTGGCTTGCTGATGGTGTACTCGGCATCTTCGGTCGAGGCACTGCACGAGAATGGTTCGGCGACGTTTTTCCTGTTTCGACAAGCCGCGTTTGCCGGAGTTGGCGTGCTGGCTATGGTTGCCATCGTGCGCATCTTGCCGGACAGTTGGTTTGGGGAAGACGTGCTCAGGATCTTCCTCATGGGCATGATAGGGCTACTGGTTCTGGTGTTCTTTATGGGTAGCGGCAGTCGTGGCGCCACGCGCTGGCTCAACATCGCCGGTATTCAGTTCCAGCCGTCTGAGTTTTTAAAGCCGTTCGCCATCGCGTATTCGGCCATCATGCTCGACCGCATCTTTTCGCCCGGCGGCAACATCAACGAGTTTCTTCGCAAGATGGGTGTCTACCTGGGCATTTCGCTCTTTCTGATTTTTGTTCAGCCCGATTTTGGCACCGTTCTGATCATCTTGCTGACCCTCATGTGCATGGCGTTGTTTGCGGGATTGGACCCCAAATATATCGTTTGGACGGTCGTTGCCGGCATCGCCGTCATTGCGATCGCCCTTATCGCCGAGCCGTATCGTATGACGCGTGTCGAGGTTGCTTGGAATCCTTGGGCAGACGAATATGGTGATGGCTATCAGGCCACGCTTGCCATTATGGCGTTTGCCTCGGGCGGCCTGTTCGGTCGCGGTATCGGTAACTCCACCATGAAGTACTCGTATTTGCCCGAGGCGCATAACGACTACATCTTGGCTATTATCGGCGAGGAAGTTGGCTTTATCGGAACCGTGCTGTTCTTCTTGGTGTTCGCGATGCTGATCTACTCGGCGTTTCGTATTGCCGAGCAGGCGACCGACCGTCGCGGAGCACTTATGGCATCGGGTTCCGCGGTCATCCTTGCGGTGCAGTTTTTGATCAACGCGCTGGGCATTCTCAATGTGTTTCCCATGACGGGCAAGCCGCTGCCGTTTATTAGCTACGGCGGCTCGTCGATTATTGTGTCGCTTATGCTCGCCGGTCTGATCCTGCGCGTTTCGTATGAGAGCGCCCGTCGCGATGAATACGACCGTCGCCGCGAGAGCTTTGCCGTTATGGATGAGAGTACCGCCGGCGTGCCCCACGTGCGCGGCGAGCGATCTTCGCGTAACGGCTTTACCGTCCTGGATGGCTCTGCGACCGAGCCGGCAGCCCGTCCGCGTCAGCGAATGGCGCCGCAAGGTCGTCCGCAGCGCCCCACTCCTCGTAATGCGGGCGGTGGATATAATCGAATCGATTTGAATTCGGACCCGTCGGCGCGTTTGCGCACCGATGACCAGGGACCGCGTGTACGAAGGGATTACCATGACCGATAAGATGACCGTTGCTATTGCAGCTGGCGGCACGGCAGGACATATCAACCCCGCGCTCGCCTTGGCCGAGGAACTGCGTGACCGCGGTCATCACGTTGTGTTCGTGGGCCAGTCGCGCAAGCTCGAGGGTCGTCTGGTTCCCGAGGCCGGATTCGATTTTGTGCCCATCACGGTCACGGGTTTCGATCGCTCCCGTCCCTGGACGGCGCTGACCTCGCTGTGGCGCGTCAACAAGGCGAAGCGTGCGCTTGCCCGTCACTTCTCGAAGGTCGGTAAGCCCGATGCCGCTATCGGCTTTGGTGCTTACGTTGAGGTCCCGCTGCTGGGTTGGTGCAAGGGCGCCGGCGTTCCGTATCTGCTGCACGAGCAGAACTCTGTTCCGGGTCTGGCCAATAAGATGATGAGCTCACATGCCGCCCGCGTGTGCATTTCGGTACCTGCGGCCCGTGCGGTCTTTGAGCGCGAGGGCGACCCCGACCATGTGCTCATGACGGGCAATCCTGTGCGTCGTTCGGTGATCGAGGGCGATCGCGCCCGCGGTCGTAAGACGCTCGGTGTGCCCGAGGACGCGACGCTTCTGCTCGTCTTTGGTGGTTCGCTCGGTGCTCAGCATCTCAACGAGCGCGTTGCCTCGCTCAAGAGTGAGCTGCTGACCCGCGAGAATCTCTACATTTTGCATTCGACGGGTGCCGACGGGTTTGAGGAGACCGAGCGCGCTTTGGCGCTGACGCCCGAGGAGGCGAAGCGCTATCGTGTCCAGCCCTACATCGACAACATGGGCGATATGCTGGCTGCGGCCGATTTGGTGCTCTCGCGTTCCGGTGCCTCGAGCGTGGCCGAGATCGCCGCGCTTGCCGTGCCCTCGGTACTCGTGCCGTATCCGCACGCGACGGCCGACCACCAGACCACGAATGCGCGCTACCTGGTCGATGCCGGTGCCGGCGTGCTTTGCGCCGATGCCGATATCGATGCCCCTGCCTTTGCCGACGAGTTTCTGCACCTGATCGATGACGCTGCGGCGCGTGATGCCATGCGTCAGGCGGCGCGCGGCTTGGCCCAGGACCGTGCCGCCGCACTTTTGGCCGACGCGGTAGAGGGATTGCGTTAGTTAGACGGGATATCGCCGGTCGCCCTCGCGCGGATGCGGTAGGTGCGGTACAGTTAACGGGTTACAGGCAGTGTTTACGCAAGGAGTACACGAGCACATGGCTGATTCCCAGACTGCAACCTCCGCGCCCGAGTTCAAGAGCGCCCACTTTATCGGTATCGGTGGCGCCGGCATGAGCGGCATCGCCCTCGTCCTGCACGAGCGCGGTTATACCGTTACCGGCTCCGACCTTAAGACGTCGCGCTATATTCGCCAGCTTACCCGCGCCGGCGTGAAGGTCCACGTGGGCCATGAGGCTGCGACGATCGACGAGGTCAAGCCCGACGTGGTTGTGGTCTCCACCGCTATTCCCGAGTCCAACCCCGAGCTCGTGCGTGCACGCGAGCTGGGTATTCCCGTGTGGCCCCGCGCCAAGATGCTCTCGGCTCTGGGCCACGGCTACACCACCGTCGCCGTTGCCGGCACGCACGGCAAGACCACGACGTCTTCGATGTGCGCCACGATGCTCGATCGCATGGGTCTGGACCCCAGCTTTTTGATCGGCGGCATCGTCGAGGGCTACGACACCAACGGCAAGAACGGCTCGGGCGACTACTTTGTCGCCGAGGCCGACGAGTCCGATAGCTCGTTCCTGTTCCTGAACCCCAACGTGGTCATCGTGACCAACGTCGAGGCCGACCATCTCGATCACTACTCGGGCATCGAGGAGATCGAGGCCACCTTTGCCAAGTTTATGGGTCTGGTGGGCGAGGACGGCACCGTCATTGTTTGCGGCGAGGACCCGCATCTGGTCGAGCTCGCCAAGTCGACGGGCCGTCATGTGCTTTCCTATGGCTTTGCCGAGAACAACGACATCGTCTGCGTACATCCGGATGTCAAGGGCATCCAGAGCGACTTTATCGTTCGCTTTGAGGACGGCACCGAGCACGCTGTCGAGATCAAGAGCAACCCCGGTCGCCACAACATGCTCAACGCCACGGCGGTGCTCACCGTCGCCCATGTCCTTGGCCTCGATATCGACGCCGCCGCTAAGGCACTTTCGAGTTTTGAGGGCGTCCGCCGTCGCTTTACCCACGTGGGCGATATCGACGGCATCACGGTGGTTGACGATTACGGCCATCATCCCACCGAGATCAAGGCGACGCTCGCTGCTGCCTCTTCGCTGGGCTACAAACATGTCGACGTCGTGTTCCAGCCGCACCGCTATTCGCGCCTGCAGGCTCTGTGCGATGACTTTGCCGATGCATTTGCCAATGCCGATAAACTGCTGCTGATTGATGTGTTCTCGGCTGGCGAGATGCCCATTCCGGGTGTTACCTCTAAGATGCTCGCCGATACCGTGCGCGCCAAGCATCCTGGCAAGGAGGTCGTGTACTGCTCCAGCCGTCTTGAGCTCAATCAGGAGCTCGAGCAGATGGTGGGCGAGGGCGACTTGCTGCTCACTATGGGTGCCGGTGACGTTACGACCGTCGGCCCCGAGTTTATCGAGTATTTGACTGCCAAGAAAGACGCTTAAGTCTAATGGGTCTGTTTAACGCCGTCATGGCGCTCTCGGGCATGATCGACACGGATGTGATCGAGGACGAGCGCCTTGCGCGTCATACGAGCTATCGTATCGGCGGCAAGGCCGACCTCTTTGTGACGTGCCATAGCTATCATGCCCTCCGCCGCGCCGTGGCGGTGCTCGATCGCGAGCAGGTGCCGTGGGTCATCATCGGCAAGGGCTCCAATCTGCTGGTTGCCGATGGCGGTTATCGCGGCGCCGTCATTTCGCTCGGACGTGAGTTTCAGCGCACGGTTGTTGCCGATGACGGTTGTACGCTGACGGTCGGTGCGGGCGTGATGTTTGCGCGCCTGGTCAACGATGCCCTGTCGCGTAGCCTCTCGGGCCTTGAGTTTGCCGTTGGCATCCCTGGCTCGGTTGGCGGTGCGATATCTATGAATGCCGGCACACGGACCGAGTGGATTGGCTCGCTGGTTGAGGATGTCGTAACGTTTGACCCGGCATCCGGTATCAAGCATTATGCGGGGTCCGAGATCACTTGGGGCTACCGCGAATGTAGCCTTCCCCGCAATGAGATTATCCTCGAGTGCGTGCTCAAGCTTAAACCGGCGCCCAAGGCCGACATTCGCGAGCGCATGGAGCGGTACCTGACGAGGCGCAAGCGTACGCAGCCCATGGGTCGCGCATCCTGCGGGTCGGTCTTTCGCAACCCGCCCGATGCGAGTGTGGGCAAGCTTATCGAGGATTGTGGATTAAAGGGTTTTTCGATTGGCGGCGCGGAAGTTTCGCCCGTTCACGCTAATTTTATCGTTAATAACGGAACTGCCTCGGCCGATGACGTTGCCGCGGTTATCAGACATGTGCACGGAAAGGTGAGGGAGGCGTATGGCATCGAGCTCAGACCGGAAGTTAAATTCCTCGGCTTCTAGAGCATCGAAACCCACCTTCCGCCGCGCCGGAGGGCGTTCCGGCGCGCCTGCCAAACCTCAACGCAATACCGTCGCGCACTCTAAGTCTGTCGGGCATGCTCGACAGACCAGTCGTCCGGTTGTCGGCTCGCAGCTCGGTAATCGTCCGGCCGCAAAAAAGTCCTCGCGTCCCTCGGTGACGTCAAAGCCTGTTATGGGCGCCAAGCCTGCCCGTCCTTTGGCAACTCCTACGCCCTCGGCAGGAACTAAGGCGGCGCGTCCGGGTCGCACGCTGGGCGCATCGAAACCGCGCTCGCTGACATCGGTGCCGGCTACCGCCAAGAAGCCTTCGGGTAAAAAAAGCGTCAACCCGTTGTCTTCACTTGGGGCGATGGTAAATAAAACATCAGACGCCGCTTCTGTCGTTGCAGGCAAAGGCAAAATCGTGGGCGGCGTTCTGGCCGCCTTGGCCGTGCTCGTCGTCGTTGCCATCGTGGTGATCAACTCTGGATTGTTTACCGCCACTGATATTCAGATTCAAGGCAGCGAGCATGTGACGAAGCACGATGCTATCCAGCTGATCGATTTGCCCGAGGGAACGTCGCTTTTTAACGTCGATCCCGACCAGATTACCGAGGACCTCAAGCAGAATCCGTGGGTCTCGGGCGTGGATGTCCAGCGTCAGTTCCCGCATACGCTCATCATTACGCCGATGGAGCGCAAGGTCATCGCAATTGCCTATATCAGTTCCGATGACCTTGCCTGGGCCATCGGGGATGATGACACCTGGATCGCCCCACTGTCGACGTCGGTCGAAGTGGACGACCAAGGCAACGTCATCACGACAGGGCAGGGCTCAAATACCTTGACCGGAATCGATGCCGCGCTGGCGCTCGCTAAGCACTATGGCGCGGTGTTGTTGACTGATGTCTCGGCGGATGTCGCTCCGGTTTCCGGCCAGGCAGTGAGCTCCAAGGCCGTTAAGGCTGGCTTGGATTATGTGCGTGGTTTTTCGAGCGAGTTCTTGGGACAAGTCAAGGATATTTCCACGCCTTCGGTCGAAGCCATCTCGGCAAACCTCAATAACGGCATTGAGGTGTCGCTGGGCGATTCGAACGATATCGTCAAGAAGGAGCGCGTAGTCACCAAGCTGCTTTCGCAGGTAGAGGGCGTAACGTATATCAATGTGCGCTCTCCGGGTAACTATACATTTAGGAACGCTCCGACCTCGTAGCGCTGGTTGATGCTTTGTTGAGGGGCCATACCACGCCGTTTATCTGGTTTGTTTGGTTTTCACGGTCAATTATTTGACTGATACGTTCATAATGTGCAAACATAATACGGTTTACCTTTGCATTTACTTTCAACCTGAAGGTTAATGTGCGCAGGGGTCGACCCATGCTATGGCTATAACCTTTGTTCGGAGGACCGACATGCACGAGACAGAGATCAACAACTACCTTGCCGTCATTAAGGTGGTCGGCGTCGGCGGCGGCGGTACCAACGCGGTCAATCGAATGATCGAAGAGGGCATCCGCGGCGTCGAGTTTGTTGCCATCAACACCGATGCTCAGGCACTCGCGATCTCTGATGCCGATATCAAGGTGCACATCGGCACCGACCTTACCCGCGGCCTGGGCGCCGGCGCCAACCCCGAGGTTGGCCGCAAGGCTGCCGATGAGTCCCGCGACGACATTGCCGAGGCGCTCGCTGGCGCCGACATGGTGTTCATCACCTGCGGCGAGGGCGGTGGCACCGGTACCGGCGCTGCTCCCATCGTTGCCGATATCGCGATGAACGAGGTCGGTGCGCTGACCGTCGCCGTCGTGACCAAGCCCTTCACCTTCGAGGGCCGCAAGCGCAAGAAGAGCGCCGAGGAGGGCATTAAGACCCTCTCCGATTGCGTCGACACCATGATCGTCATCCCTAACGATAAGCTGCTCGACATCGCCGAGAAGAAGACCACCATGCTCGAGGCCTTCGCGATTGCCGATGGCGTCCTTTCCCAGGGCACCCAGGGCATCACCGACCTCATCACCGTCCCCGGTATCATCAACCTGGACTTCGCCGATGTTAAGACCATCATGAAGCAGGCCGGTACCGCCATGATGGGTATCGGTACCTCTTCTGGGGACACCCGTGCCGTCGACGCTGCCCAGCAGGCCATCTCCAGCCCGCTGCTCGAGAGCTCCATCGATGGTGCCACGCGCGTGCTGCTCTCCATCGCCGGTTCCAAGGACCTGGGCATCCAGGAGATCAGCGACGCCGCCGACGTTGTCGCCAACGCCGTCGACCCCGAGGCCAACATCATCTTCGGTACCGTTGTCGACGAGTCCCTGGGCGATCAGGTGCGTATCACCGTCATCGCTACGGGCTTCTCCGACTCCAACGTCAACCGTCAGGACGAGCTCTTTGCTGCTCAGCAGTCTCAGAGCAAGGCCGGTGCCTCCGCTGAGCCGCAGCGCACCGCTCCTGCCACGAGCCCGGCTCAGGCCGCTCCGACCCGCAACGTCGGTGGCACCGAGCTTCCTAACTTCGGCAACGATCAGTTCGAGCTTCCCGACTTCCTGAAGCGCGGTAGCTTCTAAGTCGTTCTTTGCATTGTTGTGCACAGGGGCGTGTCCGTATGGACGCGCCCTTTTTATTTCGACTTTGTAAACTAGAACCTCCAATCTCTTTACGTTCCCTTTACGATTGCCTCCAGCGCAGCAGGTATCCTTTTAGAGAAGTATGACAGCCGTATAAACGCGGGCTGTAGCGGCGATGCCGCGGTACTTGTGTTATTAGGAGGCTTTAGTATGGCAGCACGTGCGGACAAAGTTTCGCGTGTCGACCATGATGGAGTTACGTTGGTGGAGGGCGCGACATCCGATGTTCGCTTTGCCTTCACCGAGCGCGCCGGTGGCGTTTCCGAAGATGCGTACTCCTCACTCAACTTGGGCTCGCATGTTGGCGATGACCCCTTTGCTGTTCAAGAAAATCGTCGTCGTGCGCTCGAGGCTATGGGTGCCGCCGAGTGCGAGCACAACCTGCTCGTTCCCAATCAGGTCCATGGTGATCATATCGTTGCGGTGACCTCGAACGGCGCCGATGACCTTGAGGACGTTCGCGAGCAGATTGCCGAGGGCTGTGATGCCATCGTCTGCACGGCGCATAACGTGCCCGTGCTGCTCTGCTTTGCCGACTGCGTTCCCGTGGTGCTGGTGGCCCCCGGCGGATTTGCCGTGGTGCACTCCGGTTGGAAGGGCACGATTGCACGTATTTCCGCCAAGGCGTGCCAGGCGCTTTGCGATGCTGCCGGTTGCGATGCGAGCGACGTTTCCGCCTATATCGGCCCCCATATCTTGGGTGACGAATATGAGGTATCCCAGGAACTCATGGATCGCTTTGCCGCCGAGTTCTCTTGCATCGATGCGAATACCTCTCGCATGCTTGATCTTTCCGCTGCCATTCGCGAGGCGCTGGTAGATGTCGGTGTCGACGCGGATAATATCGTGGATACCCAGCTTTCGACCGTGCGTCAGAACGACCGCTTTTATTCCTACCGTAACGAGGACGGCACCTGTGGGCGCCATGCTGCGATCGGCGTGATGCTATGAGAAAGATCGTATCGGTCCTGAGCGCCGCTGTGCTTACGCTTACGCTGTGCGCCTGTTCTTCGGGATCTTCTACCTCTTCCATTACCGTGGCCGGCTCCACGACCTGCCTTCCTATCGCCGAGATTGCGGCCGAGGGCTTTAAGGAGGAGACCGGCATCGACGTGCTCGTTTCCGGTTTGGGTTCTTCCGCTGGGATCGAGGCCGTCAGCGCCGGCACGGCCGATATCGCCAGCTCCTCCCGTGGACTCAATGCCGACGAACAGGATCTGGGCCTGACTCCCATCGTCATTGCCCACGACGGTATTGCGGTCATCGTGAACGACGACAACCCCGTCGATAACCTCTCGACCGAGCAGCTCCGCGATATCTACGCCGGCAAGATTACCAATTGGAAAGAGGTCGGTGGCGAGGACCTGAGGATTCAGGTCATCAACCGAGACGAGGCGTCCGGTACGCGCGAGGCCTTCCGTACCATCGTGATGGATGGCACGCCGTTCGATCGCCGCTCGGCTGTTCTTTCGGGTACGGGCCAGGTGCGCGACGTGGTATCTCGTTCGCGTGGGGCCATCGGCTACATTTCGCTGGGCTTCGTCGATAGCCTCAACGCCAAGACCTCGGTCAAGGCTGTCTCGGTCAATCATGTTGAGGCGTCCGAGAAGACGGTCGCGAGTGGCGGCTATCCCATCTCGCGCGACCTTTACTTCTTTGTGAAGGGTGCGCCTTCGCAGCAGGCGCAGGATTACATCGACTACGTGACGTCCGAAAAGATGGACAAGCAGATTCGCGAGGCGGGCTTTATTCCCGTCACCAACGACGAGAAGGGGAGTGAGTAGCATGGAAGCACAGGAAAACTCCCAGACTGAGCAGAATGCTCAGGCACCCAAGAAGCGCGAGCTGGCGCTCGTATCGCGCAGTACCTATATCAAGGAGAAGGCGCTGCAGTGGATCTTCTTTGCCTGCGCGTTCTTGGCGGTCGTTACCGTCATCCTGATTTTTGTCTTTACCACGTACTCGGCGCTGCCCGTCTTTACCGACATCGGTCTGGCGGACTTCTTTAGCTTTACGTGGGCGCCCTCTGAGGGCCACTACGGCATCATGTCGCTGCTTGCCGGCTCAGGTCTGGTGACCGTCGGTGCGCTCGCCATGGGCGTGCCGCTGGGCGTGGGTACGGCCGTTTACCTGGTCGAGATTGCCAGCAAGCGCGTGCGCAAGCTCATCAGCCCCGCCGTTGACCTGCTGGCGGGCATACCCTCCATCATCTACGGCTTTTTCGGCATGATCATCATCCGCCCGTTTATCGCACAACTGACCGGCGGCCTTGGTTTTGGTGCGCTGACGGCGTGGTTTGTGCTCGCCATCATGATCGTCCCTACCATCACCACGCTCACCATCGATGCCCTCAATTCCATTCCCATGGGCATTCGCGAGGCATCGTATGCCATGGGTGCTACTAAGTGGCAGACCATCTATAAGGTCGTGCTACCTGCCGCTAAGCTGGGTATCGTGGATGCCATCGTGCTGGGTATGGGCCGTGCCATCGGAGAGACCATGGCCGTGCTCATGGTCGTGGGTAACGCCCCGGTTATTCCCGACAGCATTGCGAGCCCTATCTCGACGCTCACGAGCCAGATCGCGCTCGACATGAGCTATTCCTCGGGTCTGCATCGCTCGGCGCTGTTCGGCATGGGCGTGGTCCTGTTTATCATCTCCGCCACGCTGGTGGGCATCGTCCGTCTGATTTCCAAGAAGAAGAGGGGGTAGGCTATGTCCGATTCCGTTGACACGACGGTCGATACGACCTCGTCGCGCGAGCGCATCAAGCGTGCCCTTTCCCACGGCAAGAAGGGCCGCATCAGCAAGGACCTGTCCAACAAGATCATGCTTGGCGTGTTTCGTGCCGCTGCCTACATCACCACGCTGGTGCTGGTCGCTATCATCGCCTACGTGGTCATCAACGGCCTGCCACACATCTCGCTCGACTTTATCTTCGGTTGGCCCCAGGGCGTCAACGCCGAGGGCGGAATTTGGCCCACGATCGTATCGACCGTCTACGTGACGGCGCTCGCCATGCTTATCTGCACGCCGATCGCTGTGCTGGCAGCCGTCTATCTGGCCGAGTACGCCAAGCAGGGCAAGGTCGTCGAGCTCATTCGCTACGCTGCTGACGCTTTGGCCTCGGTGCCCTCCATCGTTATGGGCCTGTTTGGCTACGCCTTGTTTGTCGAGGCCATGGGCCTGGGCCTTTCGATGGTCTCGGCCGCCCTGGCACTCGCGCTCTTGATGCTTCCCATCGTCATGCGTACCACCGAAGAGGCCATTCGCGCCGTTCCGCGCTATATCCGCTGGGGCGCATATGGCCTGGGCGCCACCAAGTGGCAGGTTGTCTCCAAGATCGTGCTTCCTTCCGCCTTTGGCCGTATTGCCACGGGCATCGTTCTCGCCATCGGCCGTGCCATTGGCGAGACCGCGGTGGTGCTCTATACCATGGGGCAGGCCATCAATCTACCTATTTCGCCGCTCGATTCCGGCCGCCCCATGACGGTTCACCTGTATCTGCTTGCCAACGACGGCATCAACATGAACGCAGCCTACGGCACCGCGCTCTTGCTGATGGTGATCATTCTGGCCTTCAACCTGTTTGCGCGCTTCCTGTCGCGCAAGCGTCGCTAGTTAAGGAGTCCCATGTCCGTTTATCAGTCCGCTCCCACGTTGGAGCAAGCGGCCATTACGGCCAAGGATTTCAACTTTTGGTACGGTGACTTTCATGCGCTGACGGGGCTTGACCTCAACATCGCCAAAAACGCCATCACCTCCTTCATTGGCCCTTCGGGCTGCGGCAAGTCGACGTTTTTGCGCTGCATCAACCGCATGAATGACCTGATCGAGGGCACGCGCGTCGAGGGCACCATGACGCTCGACGGCAACGATATCTATGCCGAGGGTGTCGACCCGGTCGATCTCCGTCGTCGCGTGGGCATGATCTTTCAGCAGCCCAACCCGTTTCCTAAATCCATCTACGAGAATGTCGCCTTTGGCCCTCGTCTGCAGGGCGTGACTAGCAAAAGTGACCTCGATGACATCGTGGAAGAATCGCTCAAGCGCGCCAACCTCTGGAAAGAGGTATCCAATCAGCTCAACAAGGATGGTTTGGCGCTCTCGGGCGGTCAGCAGCAGCGTCTGTGCATCGCGCGCGTGCTTGCGGTGCAACCCGATGTCCTTCTGATGGACGAGCC
The DNA here is from genome assembly GCA_900541855.1 of uncultured Collinsella sp. Lineage (GTDB taxonomy): Bacteria > Actinomycetota > Coriobacteriia > Coriobacteriales > Coriobacteriaceae > Collinsella. The sequence continues at coordinate 14,856 of UQLD01000026.1, read as the reverse complement.
CTGCTCCGCCATCGACCCCACGTCCGTCTCTAAGGTCGAGGATCTGATGGCCGAGCTGGCGCCCGAGATGACGATCATCATCGTCACGCATTCAATGCAGCAGGCAGCTCGCATTAGCGACTACACCGCATTCTTCTTGCAGGAAGTTGCCGGCGAGCCCGCTACGCTCATCGAGTATGGTCAAACCGACGCGATCTTCACCAGCCCGGTGGACTCGCGGACGGAAGACTATATCACCGGCCGCTTTGGCTGATCGGTGCGACTAGTCCCAAGCCGATCGGATCTGGTCCGGTGCGTATTCACTGTGCGGGCGGCATGACCGCACCCAACTGATTGGAGTGAACCATGCGCAAACTGTTTTCCCGTCAGCTCATCGAGGCCCGTCACGAGATGCTGAGCATCTACGAGGCCGTCGATCTGGCCCTCCACGATGCCGTGAAGGCCTATGTGACCGACGACCGCAAGCTCGCCACCAAGACCAAGAAGCGCACGCTTTCGATTGACGCACGCTGCGCCAACCTGGAGGCCGTCTGCTACAACCTGATTGCCACGCAGTCACCGGTCGCCTCCGACTTCCGCTTGCTGCAGACGATCATCTACGTCGACTTTAACCTGCAGCGCATGACCGATAAGGTTCGCCAGATTTGCCGCGCCACGCGTCATATGATCAAGGCCGACATCTCGCTGCCCAAGGAGCTTGTCGGCACGGTCGAGGCCGAGGCTGAGGCCGTCTACCAGGTGCTGGGCTCTTCGCTTTCTGCGCTCGTCACCAACGACATGTCCATCATCTGCAACTTGGCCGTCGAGGACGAGCCAGTGCACGCCGCCTACGAGAAGTTCTTCCGCACCTTTAACCGCATGGACACGGGCGATTTTATGGACGACGACAGCAACTATGACGACCTGCGCCGCGCCATCATGGTATCGCGCTATCTCGATCGCATCGCCTCGATTTCCATCGATGCCGCCTGCCGTCTGACCTTCCTGTTGACCGGACAGCGTATGACTGCCGGTGATATCGCCTGCACTGATGAGGATGAGCTCGAGAGCATGCGCGTGCCTTCGGGCGAGGGTGTTATCATGAGGCCCGCCGTCGATGCACGCTACGTTGCCAAGGTGCCCGTTAACGAGGTCAGCGAGGGTCTTCGCTACCTGCTCGATCATCTTGAGGATGAGGACGATGGCGAGGACGACGAGGAGTAAGTAACCCCGTTCGTCGAAAGATTGTAAATACCTAAGTGAGCGCGGCCTTGCACATGCGGGGCCGCGCTCTTGCGTTAGCATGGGACTACTTGTTTGGCTGTCAGCGGAGGCGATTGGCAATGGATAACTATTTGGACTTGATGCGCGCTCGCCGCGAGCAGATTCTGGAACGTTTTTATGCGGCGCTCGATCGCGCGGGCCGTCCCCACGACGCCGCGAGCCTCATTGCCGTGTCCAAGACCGTTGGTGTCGATGAGACCGTTGCCGCCATCCAGGCGGGGTATCGCCATTTTGCCGAGAACCGCCCGCAGGAGCTGGTTCGCAAGCTCACGGGTCTGGCGGAGCATCCGGAGCTGCCCGAGGTGCGCTTCGATATGATCGGCAACCTGCAGACCAATAAGATCAATGCGGTGCTGGGCTCAGCCGAGCTGATTCACTCGGTGGGTTCGCTGCATCTGGCGCAGGCGATCTCGAGCCGTGCTGTTCGCAAGATTGAGGCAGGCGAGCTCGTCGGCCCCCAGCGTGTGCTCATTGAGGTCAATGTGAGTGGTGAGGAGTCGAAGGGAGGCTTTTCACCCGATGAGATTCGCGCCGCCGCGGGTGAGCTTGCAGAACTTGAGGGAATTTGCGTACAGGGGCTTATGACTATGGCGCCCCGGGGGAATAAGGATGTGGCACGCCGCACCTTTGCGGGGCTTCGTGAGCTGAGGGATGAGCTGGAGGCGGCGCATCCCGATTTGAACCTGCCTGAGCTTTCCTGCGGTATGAGCGAGGACTTTGAGTCTGCCCTTGAGGAGGGCTCTACGCTCGTTCGCCTGGGCAGGGTAGTATTTAGCCCGGAGTTTGCAGTAAAATAAGGCTCTGAAGTGCGCACTGATTATCGGGGCGCCTGCACTAAACCGCGAGAGGACACAACCATGGGCTTCCTTGACGAGATTAAAAATAAGATGCACCTGGGCGGCCAGCAGGGTTACGACCAGGGTTATGGCCAGGACGACGACTACGGCTACGATGACGGCTACGACGATGGCTATCAGAACAACGGCTACAGTGGTGCTTCGGGCGAGGGCTTCTACACCCAAGACGAGCCGAGCAACGGTCTGCTTGGCCAGACGCGCCGCGGTGAAGCTGAGTCGGTTGCCGTGTATACGCGCTCCGGTCAGCTGGTCGGCGATGACTCCCGCCATGCCACGACGTATAACCCGCCTTCGCGCTCGCAGGACAGTGTTGCGAGCGGTTATCGTCCTGGTGCCTATGACACGCCGTCGAGCTACGCCGAGAATACCCGCGCCCGTGCCGCCGCTGCACCAGCGCCTGCACCGAGCGATGCCTCGGCCTATGCGAGCAATATCATCAACGCCACGCCGCAGCTGCCGGCCTATGTCCTGCGCCCCGAGAGCTATGACGACGTGGAGACCGTGGTGCGCCGCGTTCGCACCAAGCAGCCTGTCGCACTGATTTTTGTGGGCGTACGCACCGAAGTTGCCAAGCGCGTCTTGGACTTCTCTTACGGCTTTGCCTGCGGTCTGGGTGCCACGGTCAAGGAGGTGGGCGACCGCGTGTTCATGGTGCTGCCCGCCGGTTGCGAGGTCAAAGATTCCGATCTCAAGAAGCTTCGTGCCGACGGCTACCTTAAGTAAAGACAAGACGAGGAGATTCCCATCAACATCTACACTATCGTCCAGCTGGTCAACACGCTGTTCAACTTCTATTCCACGCTCATTGTCGTCTACTGCTTTATGACGTGGATTCCCATGAAGCAGGGTGGTTTGCTTCAGGATATTGCCGCGGTGCTTGATAGCGTGTGCGGTCCGTGGCTCAACCTGTTCCGTCGTTTCATCCCGCCGATGGGCGGTATCGATTTTTCGCCGATCGTTGCGATTATTGCGTTGCAGTTGGTGCAGAGGCTGGTTCTGCAGCTTCTTATAGGTATACTCGTGTAGAACTGACTTAGTAACTTACGTCGGGCGTGTAGCGCCGAGGCGATGAAAAAGGAGACTTGTTATGGCTATTACCCCTGCAGACATCCAGGCTCAGACTTTCTCTGAGGCCAAGCGTGGCTACGATCCTGCCGAGGTCGACGTCTTCTTGGAGACGCTGTCCTCCGAGGTTGACGCTATGCTCGCTAAGATCGTCGACCTTAAGGGTCGTCTGACTGCTACCGAGCAGCAGCTTGCCGATGCACAGGCTCAGCTTGCCCAGGCTCAGGATACCGCCGACCAGGCCGTTCCTGCCGCCCCCGTGGCTGCTCCCGCCCCTGACTTCTCCGCTCAGGAGCGCCAGATTTCCGCCGCCCTGATCGCTGCCCAGCAGACCGCTGAGACCATCGTCAACGATGCCAACGAGAACGCTGAGCGTATCCGCAACGAGGCTGACGCCAAGGCCCGCGAGGTTATCCGCCAGGCTCTGACCGAAAAGCAGGCCGAGCTCGAGGAGATCGATCGTCTCAAAGCTTCCCGTGAGGAGTTCAAGGCCGAGTATCTCAAGCTCATCCAGCACTTTATGGACGATGCCCAGAACTCCTTCCCGGCCGATCTGATGGCCTCTACGCCGGTCGGTTCTGCCGCTTCTCCTGCGGTGACTGTTCCCGCCGAGCCGCTGCCCGTCGCTGACCCGGTTGTCCCCGTGGCCGATCCCTTCGCCCCGATCGACAACTTCGCTGCCGACGACCTGGACTAACATTCGGCCTACAATTTAGTGCCTCGAAAGGACCCGCAGCTTGCGGGTCCTTTTTTATTACGGGCTTTAGCCTGTGCGGGGCGCGCAGCGCGCCGCATCAGAAACCACCCGCTATGCGGGTGGGGCCAAACGGCTTTACAAAGCCGCCCCCTCGCCGGACACTTGCGATTGTTCAGGCCGCAAGGAATCCGAGTCGAGAGGGCGGTGGTGGCGTATGGCCCAGAAGGCCTACAGCCTGTCGCACACGAAGTGGATGTGCAAGTACCACGTCGTGTTCACGCCGAAGTATAGGCGCAAAGTCATCTACAACCAAATAAGGTCCGACCTTGGGGAGATCTTCAGGAGGCTCTGCCAGTACAAGGGGATAGAGATCATCGAGGGGCACCTGATGCCCGACCACGTCCACATGCTGCTGGCGATACCGCCGAAGTACAGCGTATCGAGCGTGATGGGCTACCTGAAGGGGAAGAGCTCGCTGATGATATTCGACAAGCACGCGAACATGAAGTACAAGTTCGGCAACAGGAAGTTCTGGGCCGAGGGCTACTACGTGTCCACCGTCGGCCTGAACGAGGCCACCGTCGCGAAGTACATCAGGGAGCAGGAGAAGGCCGACATCGCGATCGACCGGCTGAGCGTCAAGGAGTACGAGGACCCCTTCGATAGGGGGCCGGGGCGCAAGTAGCGCCGGTTTGACCGGCCCGTCACGGGTCAACCTGCATGCGGCCCGAACCCCGTGAGGGCCGGCGCCTTTAGACGCGTGCCGGAAATCCAAGGGTTATACCCTAAGAGCAAACCACCCCTTTTAGGGGTGGTTTTGATGACTGTGCCGGAGTGCGTAACATAAAAAACCGAGCCCTGCACATAATGGCGCAGAACTCGGCGAACGGGTGAACGGTCAAGGGTAGGTTTTAAGGCATGTCCCAAAACCTACTTGAGGAGGAAGTCGGAGAGGGGAATGGTGCGTGCCTCGCGATGCTCGGGATCGGCGATGTGGTCGGCAGGATATCCACAGACGAGCATGTGATAGGGATAGACGCCCTTGGGCAGATTGAACTGCTCCTGCGCCACCTCAGGCTTAAAATGGCATACCCAGCACGTTCCCAGGCCCTGCTCGGTGGCCTCCATCATCATCTGATCACACACGATTGAGGTGTCGATTTCACTAGAATTCATCTGGTCATACGGGCGCACCCAAGCATCACCGGTAACGCTGCAAATAAGGAAGACAAGCGGAGCCCCAAAGATAGACCCATCACGAGCAAACCGGGGCTGACAAGCAGCAGCCTTCTCCAGAAGCTCAGGCGTATCCAACACCATCACACGAGAAGGATGATTATTGCAAGCAGAAGGAGCAATACGCCCAGTCTCAACAATGGCATCCACCACAGCCTGCTCAACAGAACGGTCCTCAAACGAACGACAAGAATACCGACCACGAGCCAGATCCAAATAAGACATACAAGCCCTCCAACAATTAAAAATCAAACAAACCCAAAGTAACCCAAACAGTACCCAAAGCAGCAATCAGCCAAACGCTCATCAAGGGCCAAAGTGTCCGAACGGATACCAAAGGTCCCTTCAGCCAAACCCCCATTGCGCTAAACCTATCAGCCAAAGTTCCCAATGGTGGTACGTAAGGGAGCGGGCCCGACCACTAATACCTTTTGAACGACTCTGCTTGCAGCCGGAGTGAAAAAGGTATTAGTGGCCGGGCCCGCGACCGGTGGGATACGTACCCCCAATTAACTGTTCTTCATGACAATCGAATCCACGACATCGGCTACATTCTCACAGCAGTCAGCGCAGTACTCCAGGAAGGCGTATACGTCACGCCAGGCGATGACCTCGAGCGGGTCCTTGCCGTTGACGTGCAGGTTGCGCATGGCGTTGATATAGAGCTCGTCGGCTTCGGACTCGATGGTGTTGATCTGGATGACGAGTTCGCGCAGGGTCTTGGACTTGCGGTAGTTGGGCAGCTCGACCATCAGGTCTTTCATGGCGCGGCAGGCGTCAGTCACCTTGTGGGCGATGACGATGGCGTCGGGATGGATGCTCTGGATGTTGGTGAAGTAGACGCGCTGCACGACGCCCTCGATGCGGTCGAGCACGGTGTCGAGTGAGCAGCTCATCAGATCCAGATCCTCGCGCTCGAGCGGGGTGATAAAGGCGGTGAGCAAGGCGTCCTCAAGCTCATGGTGCTTCTTGTCGGCCGCATGCTCGATCGCGTGCATCTTGTTGAGCATATCGTGAATCTTTGCGGGATCGAAGTTCTCGAAAATCTTGGTGAGCAGCTCGGCGGCCTGGACGGCAAGGTCGGCGCAGGCGACGTAGTTGTCGAAGTAGAACGAATCGGGTTTCTTTGCCATGAGTGGGTCCTTTCGAGGCGAAGACGGGTGGGCGAAGTATTACGGTCCGGATGGACGCTCGGTTTGACTAGATGAACATCATGAACAGCTTGGCCATGACAAAGCTGATGAGTCCGCAGGCGGGGAAGGTAAAGAACCAGGTGAACATCATGTCCTTGACCACGCCAAAGTTGATGGCCGAAAGGCGCTTGACGGCACCGACGCCCATGATGGCGCAGGTCTTGATGTGGGTGGAGGACACGGGGATGCCGGTAAGGGTGGCAAGCAGCAGGTTTGCGGCGCCTGCGAGGTCGGCGGAGAAGCCCTGGTACTTTTCGAGCTTGACCATGCTCTGGCCGACGGACTTGATGATGCGCTCGCCGCCCACGCTGGTGCCGATACCCATAGTGGCCGAGCACAGCAGCATAATCCAGATGGGGATGCCTGCATCGCCGACGCTCGTTTGGCCGCTGGCAAAGGCCACACCTAAAAAGAGCACGCCGATGAACTTCTGTCCATCCTGCGCGCCGTGCATAAAGCTCATGGCCGCAGCGCTCGCGATCTGAGCGTATTTAAAGAAGACATTGGCACGTCGCCTGTTGGCGGCGGCGAAAAGAATCGAGACGAGCTTGCACAGGACCCAGCCCATGACAAAGCCCAAGCCGATGGAGAGCGCCAGACCGTAGATAACCTTCATCCACTCGTGGACGTTGACGCTGCTCGCGCCGCCGAGGGCGATAGCGGCACCGGTCAGGCCGGCGATGAGGCTGTGGCTTTGCGAAGTGGGGATGCCAAAACGCGACGCTGTGGCGCCGTAGACGACGATGGAGAACAGCGCCGCGCATAGGCAGGCGAGCGCCATGGTGCTATTTCCGCCAAAGTCGACGATATGTGAGATGGTGTTGGCGACGCTCGCGTTAAAGTGCGTCATGATGAGTACGCCGAGGAAGTTGAATGCGGCGCTCATGAGAATGGCGGCACGGGCGGGCATGCAACGCGTAGTGACGCAGGTCGCGATGGCGTTGGGCGCGTCGGTCCATCCATTGACGAAGATGGCGCCCAACGCGAGGATCACGGTGACGGCAAGGACTGGGTTCGACACAATTTGGCCGAGGAAGGTTGAGAACGTTACGTCCATATATGGGCTTTCTCGAAGTTTGCAGGCACGTTACAAAAACATGATAAATCGTATCACCTCCTGCGGGTCTCTTTACCGAGTTCTGATGGGAGAAGTGAACTTTTTGGCACTAAAATTGAATATTTGCCCTGTTGACCGCGGGTGTTCTTTTTGCTAACACGCCATGCGGACACGTGTGATTACTACGACACTCCAAAACCACAGTCTGTTCGCTTTACAACATACAAACATGCGTTCGATAATAGGAGGCATGGAATATCGACAGACAGACGGCAAAACTCGGCGCGTACACAAGCAGTATGTGGACGTCGTGGCTCGCATCCTCGCGGGCGGACAGGTTGTGCCGGTTACCGTCTGCTGGGTTGACGGTCGCTGCTTTACGATTGACGAGATTGTCTCGTCTACCGGTTTTGGCCTGACGGTTCACGGCATTCGTACGGCGACTTATAAGGTTCGTTTTGGTGGACATGCGACCGAACTGTATCTGGAAGAACAGGCACGCGAGCGACCGGATGGCTCGCAGGCACACGTGATGCGTTGGTGGGTCTGGGCCTTTGATCGCACGCTCGAGGGCGAGCACCGTAGGTAAGGACGTACGGCATTCGGGTACAATGACAAGAATCTTGTCACCTACGGTGCCGTCGCGGCGCTTTGTGAAAGGACGAAGTATGAACGATATCCAGGGCTATCAGAACGGCCTCATCGAGACCGGCGCAAGCCGCGCCAAGGAGATGTCGCCGCGCGCGTACAACCTTGTCATGTCTGCCCTGATCTTTTTGGGCTTTTGCGCCATGGGCGCCGGCGCCTATTTTACGAGCACCATGTCGTTTGCGCGCATGATGATGAGCGGCGCCGCTTTGCCGCTGGTCTTTGGCTCATTTATTTTGACCATCGTCGGCATGGTCATGATGTCGGCTGCTGCCAGCAAACAGTCCGTGGGCCTGTCACTCGTGGGCTACGTGGTCTTTGCGAGCACCTTTGGTCTGACGGCGTCGTTTGGTCTTGCAAACTACGACCTGCCTACCATTAACACCGCCTTTATCGCCACGGCCGCCATCACCTTTGTCTTTGGTGCGCTGGGCGTGACCTTCCCCAAGTTCTTCCAGCGTGTGTATGGCATTGGTTTTGGCATCCTGCTTGCCACGATTCTGGTCGAGATCGTGCTGATGTTCATGGGCGTTTCGCAGTCCATCACCGACCTGATCGTGATTGTGGTGTTCGCCGGCTTCATCGGCTACGACACCTATGTGGCAACGACGGTGCCGCCCACGCTGCCCAACGCCGTACTTATGGCATCCAACCTGTTCGTGGATATTATCAACGTGTTCCTGCGCATTCTGAACATCCTCGGCCGTCGCGATTAAAGCGCGGCATTGCGATGCTTCCTGCCGGACACGGTAAAACGATGCGAAAGGCGGTCCTTCGGGACCGTCTTTATGTGTGCGGCGGGGTATCATGGATGGGAAAAGCCGATAGCGGCAGCGACAGGAAAGGTGGCCATGTATGGCAGACGTCGACAGCAGGAACCGTAACCGCAGGTCCAACCGAGCGGGTCAGCCCAATCCCAAGCGTGAGGCACGTGCCAAGGCCGCCGAGTGCCATGTGACGGCTGTGTCCGAGGCCTGTGCCAAGGACATCGAGCGTTCGCTTGCCGGCGTGCGCGAGTTCGATGGTATGCCTGCCGGTTTTGTCGCGGCGATGAAGACCAGGGTCCAGAAGGCAGCGGCTGCTGAGGAGCAAGCTGCCGAGGACGTCGAGGCTGCCGAGGTCGAGGCTACTGAGGCTGCTGAGGTCGAGGCTGCGGTCGATGCCGAGGTGGCGCCCGAGCCCGTCGAGGAGGCCACCGAAGCCGAGCCCGCGCCTGCCGCCGAGGAGCCCGCTCCGGTCCTGCCCGAGGTCACCGTGCTCGACGCCTCTGCCACGCAGGCCATTCTGGATAACGGTCGAGGCTACGCGCAGTTCTGCGACATGGCTGTGCTTGCCTTTGCCTCGTTCACCAATCCGGGCGGTGGCTACATCCAGGGCTATCTGGGCCAGGAGGCCACGCTGTGCGCCGATTCGTATCTGTACAATGTCCTTGATAAGCAGCGTAAATGGTACGGCGAGAACCGTCGCCGTAACATCAACTGTGAGCTGTACCGCAACCGTGCGCTGGTGGTGCCCGCGGTGCGCTTCGACTGCAAGCATGTGCACGCCTATGCCGACGTAATCGTCGCCGCTGCACCCAACGCCAAGCGTGCTCGCCAGGAGTACCGCGTGAGCGACGATGCCTTGCTTGACGCCCTGCGCGACCGCATTCGCTTTGTGCTTGCTATCTGCGATGAGCTGGGCCGCGAGAAGCTCGTACTGGGTGCTTGGGGCTGCGAGAACAACGGCTTTGACGCCGAGGCCGTGGCCGAGCTCTTCCGCAAGGAGCTCGCATCGGGCGACTTCAAGGTCAAGCAGGTCTTCTTTGCCGTGCCCTCTACGCGCTGGGACGAGGATTTTGCCAAGTTCGAGCACGTGCTGGCAAACTTCCCCGAGCGCAACGAGGAGTCCTATGCCCAGGTTGCCGCCCGCGCCGCAGCCGCTCGTGCCGCCGAGCAGGCCCAGGCAGCAGCCGAGGACGATGAGGACGAGGACGACTGGCGCAAGTACCTGTAAGCGGTGCGCGCGATGTGATATGCCAAGCCGACGGGAGGGATTGCTCCCGTCGGCTTTTTACGGAATGGGGAACTCAAGATGAAAAACGTTCTGTGCTTTGGTGACAGCAACACCTATGGCTATGATCCGGCGGGTATGCGCGACGGCACCGCAGTGCGCTATGCGCAGGATGTGCGCTGGTGCGGTGTGGTGCAGCGTGACCTGGGTGAGGGTTGGCATGTGATTGAGGAAGGCCTAAATGGTCGCACGACGGTGCGCGACGATATGTGCCATCTGGACACCAACCTCAACGGCATTCGCGCGCTGCCGATGCTGCTCGAAGCCCATAAGCCGCTGGACGCGATCGTGATTATGCTGGGCACCAACGACTGCAAGACGGTCTTTGGCGTGACAGCCTCCGATATCGCCCGTGGCGCCATGGCACTGATTCGCGCCGTCCGCGCGTTTGCCTGGACCGATGCCGCGCCCTGCCCACGGATTCTGCTGATGGCGCCTATCAAGATTAAGCCGCAGATCGCCGACGTATATATGACCGATTTTGACGAGCATTCCGTAGAAGCCTCGGAACATTTTGGTGAGTACTACGCGCATGTGGCTGAGCAGTTTGGCTGCGACTTTTTGAATGCCGCCGACTTTGCCGAGCCGGGCGATATCGATTATCTGCACATGATGCCCGAAGGCCACGAGAGCTTGGGACATGCCGTGGCAGCCAAGCTCCAAGAGATGCTCGGTGAGTAGCGCAGCCCCAAACCAGTACAAAAGTTTCCCTTGCGGCGGCTTGTTTCGTTGGTTTGTCTCGATCTGTAACAGCTGTAAGGCCGAAAACGGGCTAGATGTTACAGATTGAGATTATTCAGGTTGATATCGGTCGTTTGTCTCGATCTGTAACATCTAGGGTCGATTTTGCCGATCTACTGTTACAGATCGAGATTATCTTCTCGGCAGAATTTGAATGTCTCAATCTGTAACAGGTGGGCCGAAAAATGGACTCTAACTGTTACGGATCGAGATGTCTGTGGGAACCACCGCAAAGGTGTCTGTCCCCTTTGCGGTGGTTTTGGACTGCGAATCTTAGTACTGCCACAACTAATGGCGTGCCATCTACCTGCGGCTTTGCGGGGGAATATCCTAACTTATCCCAAGCGCGTCGAAGGCGGCGCGGACGACCTGCTCGGCGGTGGGTCGGATATAGTGCCGTCCCGACACGCCGGGAAGGGCGTGGCCCATCAGCATCTCTATGAGGTCCCACGGCAGGCGAAGCTCGACCTCCGCTATCGTACGCCATGAGTTGCGGAGGTTCGACCACGGGATGTGCTCGATGCCGCGGGCGGCGCAGAGTTTCCGCCAGCGGTCGTTGCAGATGCTCCGGTTCATGGGCAGCCCGTCGCCCCGGTCGCTCAGCCACTCGCGGCCCTCGGCGGCGCGGGCGGCCGCTATCTCGACGAGGCGGTCGGCGGCCTGCGGCAAGATCACGACGGTGCGGGCGGACTTGGCGGTCTTGAGGGCGCCCACCGGCTCGGTGCCGGACTGCTGCATCTGGCGGCAGATGTCGGCGGAGGCGAGGACGGTGCCGCTACGCTCCCAGCGCAGCACCTCCTCGGTGCGCACGCCCAGCGACTCGCCCGAACGGCAGGAGCCGAAGCACGCGAGGATGAACGCGGGCTCCAGGGGGTTGCCGCGCAGCTCGTCGAGGACGCCCAGGGCCTCGTCGAGGGTGTAGACGCGCTTCGAGCGCTCGCGGGTCTTGCGGGTGGGCATGGTGTACCTGACGCTGGCGGCGAACGGGTCGAGCGGCAGGCGGATGAAGGTCGAGACGCAGGCGTAGACCTTGCGCAGGGTGAGCAGGGCGGTGTCGGCGGTGGCAGCGGGCAGTGACAGCAGCCAGTCCTGCAGCTCGACGGCGCGGAGCTGGTCGACGGGCATTGCGCCCCAGCGGGGTCCGACGTAGTTCTTCCACGAGCGCAGCACGAGGTCGCGGGTGTTGGGGGCGAGCGTCCCCGCCTCGACCTGTGCGGCCATCTTGGGGACGAGCCACGTCTCGTAGGCCTTGGCTATGGTTGGCACGGGGGCGTCGTCGGCGTGCTCGACGTGGATGCGGTCGAGTTCCGCGCACGCCTCGCGGTAGGTGCCGTACACGGTCTTGGTCTTGCGCCTGCGGCCCTGTGGCGTGTTCTGCATCCAGCGCAGGACGTACTTCTTGCCGCGCCTCATCTCGGTCACGGAGCCCCAGACGCGGCGGCGCTGCTTCTTTGTCATATAATCAGATCCGTTCAGATCGCGGGCTTATTCTCCGTTTCGCCCGGTTCTGACCACGGCCCCGTCTCACGTTCCAAAGTGCAGGGGCCGTCTCCTTGGTCTCGGGGCAGCGGCATCAGCCCGCGGTCCCGAGATTTTTCGCTTTCACGGGCATCACCTCCCTAGATTTAGACGCATGGGGTCTCACCCTTGCCGGCCCCCAATCTCCACAACGTGTTCGGTTTACATTTCGCCGCGATGGGGCGATAATCGGGATAGCTCATCCACCGTGTGTGTGAAGGAGTCCTCTGGAGGCGCCCAAACAGCGCCTCCTGCTTTTTCGGCGTGGTTTCTCGCCATCTCGCGCTCAATCATCTTCCTGCTGTGGTCGTTGTCGACGTAATATGCGGTTATCAGCAGACAGTAGTGCTCTCTCGGCTCGAATACGACAATGTAGCTCTCTTCCTCAAGGTAAAACTTAATCCGTTCCCTTATCTGGGTGCCATTGCGGCTCTTCCTTGCGCGATGCTCCGCCTTCCAGGCTATAACGCCTCCGCAGTCGGGACTGTTGGGGCACCTCTCAGCATTCTCAATGAACGCCTTCGGCCATCTGATACGCCTGCACCTTTCGAGATCTGGCACACGGTCCTCTGGCAGACCCGACTTATGATCGTAGTCCCTGCAGGTTAGGTGCCAGAAGGCTTCGGGCCGTCCCTCCAGCATGGGCTGGTACCGTATCTTTACCGGTTTCCCGTGGTAGACGGGCCTGCCCTCGATGAAATCATGCCTGAAGACGCTATAGACAAGAGCGTCGTATTCGCTCCAGGGACGCGAACTGTCCCTTTCGACCATGGGCGGTATCCAGCAACAGTTCATGATGTGATTCCCCCGGCCTGCCAGATCAGCAGGTTCATCTTCTTTTCACTGAGGAGCGAGGTCTTGACGAGGGAGAGGCCCGACCTCTGGATAATTCTATTGATGAGCCTAATCTTCGTGACGCTATCCGATGGCATGATGGCGTCGTGGTTGTGGCGATACGCGATGGCGCCGGTAAGGATGTCAACGAGCTGCATCAGCTGGACCTCGTCGGAGCGTATGGGCTGCACCCTCCTCACGATCTCATGGTTGAAATCGTACGCGTCGTTCGCGAGCACGTTCTCGAGCTTCTGGGCGTTTCGCCCGGAATGGGTGTCCTTTATGTCGATATAGACGTAGTACCGCGCGTCGCGGGAGAAGATGGTCTTCAGCATCGTGAAGTACATCTTGTAGTACCAGAGGTCATGGTCCTGGTTGAAGCGGGCGTGGTCCAGCTTTGATTTGTCGGGAACTACAAGACCCCTGAAGTGCAGGTCGTCGTCATCGAAGAAATAGTCGACGATGTCGACATAGAGGTCGTAGTTGCATGGCGACACCTTCGTCCACTTGACCTCGGAGCCCATCCCGACGCCATGCCTCGCCTTTATCTCCACGAGGCGCCTGCTTATCTCCCTGACTTTCGATTTGGGGCACCATACCGCCCCGAGCGACATCGCCTTGAAGCGATCGTGCTCGAGATGGCAGCTCTCGTCGCAGTAGACATTAAACTCCTCGCCGCCGAAGGTGGCACCGTTTCCCGATTCGTAATATGCCCGCACGCCATCCAAAGCTAATGGCCTCATGCGTTCCCACCTCTTTTCCGTTCCTACTGTCTCTCGTCCCGCTCGCCCATGTACCAGACCACGCGGCCCTTGCAGACCACGGGCTCGTCGCACGGCCCGGCTAGGATGTCGTCGTACTCGCCGCTGTGGCTGTCCGCCGTGAGCATGACCGTGGAGCGGCCCCGGGTGTAGTTGCGCACCACGGCGCCGTAGTCGGACGTCTCGGCGAGCACCGGCTGGCCGTTGACCGGCTCCATGTCGGGGTCGACGAGCAGCAGGGCGTCGTGGGGGAAACGGTTGTCCATGCACCCTCCCTGGGCGTGGACCATGAACCCGCGCGGGTGCGCGTCGGCGATGGAGGCGGGGACCTCGACCTCGTCGGCGAGGCTGCCCTCGTCGCACGGCTCGCCCATGTGCGCGAAGCCCAGCAGGGGGACCATGCGCGAGGTGCCGCTGATGGCGGCCTCGGTGGCGTCCTCTCCCATGAGGTCAGCTACCGTGGTGTCGAACAGAACTGCAAGTTCCTTCATTTTGTCGAGGCGCGGCTTTGATCTGCCGCTTTCCCAGGCACCTACAGCCCTGTTTGTTATTCCGAGTTTGTCGGCAAGTTCTGCCTGAGTAAGGCCTGAATCTAAGCGTATCCGCTTCAATCTGGTAGAGAACTCCATAACCATCTACCTCCTTAGTTTTCCATGCTACAGAAAAATAATTTCCCAAACTAGAGAAAAGTAATTGCCATGCTAGGGAAAATAAAGTACTATTAGGTCAACGAAAGGGAGGAGGTCAGATGAAAGAGCTCAAGGCAATCCGAGAGAGCCGACAGAAGCCGTTTATTGAAGAGGCGGCGAAGTTCAATCAGGAGTCAATAGCTGCCGCTTTGGGTGTGACGGTTCAGACGTATCGAGCGTATGAGAAAGACCCATTACAGTTTGAGTCGTCCGAAAGGGCGGCTCTTTTCCGTTGCACGGCTATA
>UQLD01000025.1 GCA_900541855.1 uncultured Collinsella sp. | reverse complement strand
CCTGCTTCATAAAGAAGGGCCCGTAGATGGGTGAATTGAACGCAATGGGGACGGAGAAGGCTGCAGCGAGAACGAGCGTACAAATCCATACGGCCTTGTCTCTTAGGATTAGTTTGAGAAGAAGTCGACAGTACATTTAGAAGCACCTACGTTCCTCAAAGAATTGTTAGATTAAAAGTAACAGACCGGATGAAGATACGTGCGACGGGGGCGAGGCGAATGGCTGAACGGTATCGATATGCGGGTTCAACGGTATTATATTGACTACATAGATTATTAACTTGCTTGACTTGTAAACCTAGTCGTCCTGTCATCATATTCAACTTCGAAAAAAGGGGAATGAGGGCATCCCGATGCATCGAGTATTACTGGAACCCTGGCGATACGCTGAATGATTTGTGACGAATAGTCATGTCCATCAAGAAGGCTCGACGCTTCGGGCAGCTCGTCAATCGATATGTCAATTCTTGGAGACATGTATTCCTACCATTTTTAAAGAAACAACGGCGGTAATCGCTATCGCGATTGCGCCAATAATACCGAGCGCCATCTATTTATACTTGATTTAAGGCGGAGTGGAATGTGGGCGCGCAAGGAGATGCGGAATCGATGAGAGCCTCAAAAAAAATTACTGCAGTGTTATCAACTTTCATCCTCTCTATTCTTCCATTTCTGATTCTATGGGCGGCTTGGTCAGTCCTCCCTGATACAATTCCCGCTCATTGGAGTGGGGGTGTGGTTGATCGATGGGGTAATAAGCTTGAATTGCTGGTTGTTCCGCTGTTTTCTCTGGTTGGTTCTATTGCAATTTCTGTGCACCTTATTGTTTCCACGCGGAGAAGAGAGTTCGCGGATTTCTCTGCTCGGATGCGACGGGACTTTGTTGCGTGCTATATTTCCAGTCTTCTTTTATCGACAACCTGCTCAGTGATAATTGCCGTTTGGGTTCAGTTGATTCTTACGCAAAGCACTGCGGTTGATGGGGGGCTTGGACTATCGATTCTGTATTCCCTTCCCGGGCTATATGTGATCTTGTGCGCTTTGCCGCCTTTTTATGCGAGCGGCGAGAGCAAAAAGGCGGAGCGCCTGATAACAGTTCTTATTGGCGGCGCGGAGATTGTTCTTTGTGGAATAGTGCTTGAAGGTTCGGCTGCCTCTTATGCGATGATTGGACTGATGATTCTGTTCTGTGCGTTTGAGATTGTGTCACAGGTAAGGGATAGCCGGTCCTTATGAGTTGAATTACGCGCGTGCGGATATAAAGGTTGGCATGTTAAATTTGTTGAAAACTCTGACATGCGCTGCCGACTTCATTAAAGTCGATTGCCAATCAAGTCTTCCTATATATGCGAGCCCTGAGAAGCTGCGCTGTGAACCTGAGACCGCTATCGATCGGCCCGGTGCACCGGGCCGCTGTCCTCGAGCCGGCATCAGCTTGCCGGTCTCAAAACGTATGCCGTCCGGTACGACCAACAGCCGAGTCTTGCGCCCAGTTCGAGCAGCGCCAGAACCCCGTGCCGGAACCCACGCAGCCGATGGCAGGGGAATTCAGCCGCGGCAATCGAGGAGCCGACCCAGGGACGGCGCCCCCAGTCCTCGAAAGATTTCCACCGCCCCCTACAGGCCTGGATTGATTTAACAGTTGATTTAATCCGGCTGAACAAGCCGAGCATGGGCCGGTTGACAAAATGTAAGGTAAAAAAGCAGATACGACCGTACGCCGGTGCGGGGTTCGGGTGATGTGATAGAAAGTAATACACGTATTACATCTAACCGGGAGGTGCATCATGGCAACCGCCACCGCAGCCCTGAGAACCCCCGAGGACCTCGCGAACAGGTACGACCGCCTGGCGAAGTCGACGGGCCGCACTAAAACCTTCTACATGACGGAGGCGCTTGCCGCAGAGATAGGCAGGCTCGAACACGAGTACGGCCTCATGAATTATCCGGGAAGCGTTTGGTTGCGAGGTATGCCAGTGTGAGGGCCTGATTCGTCAGGCCCCGCACAGGGGGACCGCGATGGTGGCCACCGCGCCGCCCGAGGGGCTGTTGGCGAGCGAGACGGAGCCCCCGTGGGCGCTCGCGGCCTCGGAGGCGACGTGGAGGCCGAGCCCGTAATGGCGGCCTCCGTCGCGCGAGGAGCGAGAGGAGTCGTCTGTGAAGAGGCGCTCGCAGCCGCGTTCGAGGGCGGCGGGAGAAAAGCCCGGTCCGTCATCGGCGACCTCGATGACGAGGTATCCACCAGCGACGTCGCAGGAGACCACCACGCGCGAGCGCGCGTGCTCGGCGGCGTTGGCCACGAGGTTCGCGGCGGCTCGCGCCAGGGTGGTTCGGTCGAGTGGGGCCTCGGGCGCGCCCACGACAGCGGGGCCCGTGGCTGCGTCGAGCGTCACGCCTCGCGCCCGGGCGATCTGGGCGGCCTCGGCGAGGACCTGCTCGCAGAGCTCGGCCGGCCGCATGGGGGCCCTCTCCGCCCCGCCGGACCCGCGCGAGGCCTCGATGAGCAGGCGCACGTAGCCGTCGAGCCTTTCGACACTGCCGGCTATGTCGCGCGCGGCGGCCGCGAGGTCGGCGTCTTTCTCGTCTTCCAGCTCCTCCGCCACGAAGTCGGCGTTGGCGCGCAGCACGGTGAGCGGCGTCTTGAGATCGTGGGCGAGCGACGCCACCTGCTCGCGCTGCCCCCGCTCCGCGGCCCAGCGGGCCTCGAGCGACTCGGCGAGGGAGGCCCGCATGGCGTCCATCGCGGCGAGGACGTCGTTCACCTCGCGCACGTTGGTGCTGCCGACCGCGAAGTCGAGCTCCCCCGCGCCGACGCGCCCCGCCGCCTCCGCGAGCGGCGCCATCTTGCGCGAGATCACGCGGCTCGCGCGGCGCGCCACGAGCGCGAGCGCGAGCGCGCTTCCCGCCGCGGCGCCGACGAGCATGAGGTTCTGCGGGTTGGGAAGCAGGCCGGCGAGATCGCGCGAGACCCACTGCGGCAGGTACTCGCTGACGAGCGCGCATGCCCCGCCGTCCTTGAGCGGGAACGCGGCGTAGGTGAGGCCCGAGCCCCCGCCCTCGATCTCCACTGTGCCCGGATCAGCGGCGAGTGCCGTACGGGCCATTTCCGTCGCGTCCTCGAGCCGCGTGCCCTCGAGGTCTGTCATCAGCACGTATCCGTCCTTGTTCAGGATGAGGTAGCGGTACGCCGTCGGCACGTCCTGCTGCCCGCAGACGCCGTCGCGTGCCAGGCCCTCCGCGACCTCGCGCGCATTGGCCGGCCCCCAGCTTGCCTCGTAGACGAAGTCCACATTGATCGCCGCGGAGAGCGCCATGAACGAGGCGAGCCACGCCGTGGCGACCGCCGCGAACGCGTAGGCGAAGTAGCGCGCGATGACGAAGGAGAGCGGCATGCCCCCGCGACCTCGCGCCCCGGTCCTCAGAGCTGCCACTTGTACCCCATCCCCCAGACGGTCGCGATCGGGTCGGCGCCGGCCTCGGAGAGTTTCCTCCGGGCGCGGCTGACCTGCATGGATATGGCCGCGTCGTCGGCGTCGCTCTCCCAGCCGAGCACCGCCTCGCGGATCTGCGCGCGGCTCATGACCTGCCCGGGGTGGCGGGCGAGGTACTCGCAGATGGCGTACTCGGTGGGCGTGAGCGGCACGACCTCGCCGCCCACGGCGAGGCCGCGCGCCCCGAGGTCGATCCGCACCTCCCCGAAGGAGAGAGCGTGCGAGCGCGGCCGGCGCTCACGGCGTAGATGGGCCGCGACCTTGGCGCGCAGCTCCGCGGCCCCGAAGGGCTTGCGGACGTAGTCGTCGGCGCCCAGGCCGTAGCCGGCCACGGCGTCCTCCTCGGCCACGCGCGCGGTCAGGAAGACGATGGGCCCGTCGAAGTCCGGGCGGATCTGCCGCACGAGCTCGAAGCCGTCGAGCCCCGGCATCATGACGTCGCAGAGCACGAGGTCGAAGCGCGAGAGGTCCATCCCCGGGACCGCCGTCGGGTCCGTCGCCCTGACGACCTCATGGCCGTCGCGGCCGAGGACGCGCGCGAGCGCGTCGAGGATCGCCCGTTCATCATCCACTGCCAGTATCCTCGCCATGTTCGACCTCCTGAAATTCTCGTCGGAATTGTACTAGCGCCGCGCTCAGCGGTCCAGAGCCCTGCGCGAAGCCGCGGGCGCCTCGGCCGCGTCGCACGCGCGGTAGCGCACACCCGAGCCGCCGCGCGCCTCGATCTCGAGCCAGCCCTCGCCGTCCGACTCCCGCCCGAAGAAGATGAGCTGGAGCTCTCGGACTTTGCCTCTGTCGTCCGCCGCGTCCACCAGGTAGACGTAGTTTGCCCCCGCCCCAGTGGCGTCGGCGTAGGCTCTCGCGTGGCTGCCGGGCTCGGGCGCGGGCGCCCACATGGCTATCTCAGGGTTGGGCAGCACGCGGTCGGTGATCGAGCGCAGCGCCGACCCCCAGCCGGCGTCGAGCAGGGCATTCCCGCCCAGGACGAGCGCTGCGGAGAGGAGGACGAGCATGGCGGCGAGCGGCCTCCTACGCATCCGCCCTCCCGTCCTCGAAGCGGCAGAACCAGGCGAGAAGGACGGCGTCGGCTAACAGGGTGAGCACGAGGCCAGCGAGCGCAGTCGTGAGGAGAGGGCCCGCCGCGCGTGCTGCGTCGATGAAGGCCTCTACCCCGAGCGACCCCAGGCGCGCGGGCCAGGCGAGCGGCACCCAGCTCAGGGGCGTCGCCAGGGCACCGGTGAGCTCGCCGGTCATGAGGCCGTGCGCAAGTCCGCCCACTGAGAAGAACGCGAGGAGCATACCCGCCGCGCCGGCGCCGATGGCGGCGTTGCGGCCGAGGCGCAGGGCCACGCCGAGCCCCAGCGCGTAGAGGGGCAGGCTGCCCAGCACGATGCCCGCCCAGGCGGCCGCAAGCGGAGCGGGCCCGAGCGGCAGGCGCCCGGCAACGGCGATCACGGCCCCGAACACGCCAAGCGCCACGGCCAGCGCGCCCGCGCCGAGCGCCGCAAGGGCGAGTAGCTTCGCCGCGACGGCGCGCCCGCGCGAGGGGACCGCCGTGAGGTTGGCGAGACGCCCGGCAGCGCGCTCGTCGTCCACGGCGAGCCCACAGACGATGGCGGACATGAGCGGCATGAGGGCGCCGAGGAACTGGGCGTAGGCGTCCGCGCCCAGCGCCGGGTCCCATCGGGTTACGGAGAAGTACTCGCCGCAGGCAAGACCGGCTGCCAGGCCGCAGACGAGGTGCACCACCGTGAGCGGGGAGCGCGCCAGGCGCAGGGCCTCGGAGAGCAGGGCCCGCGGGAGAGTCATACGCGGCGTCGGGTCGGAGAGTTGTGTCATGGCCATCACCTCTCCTCGGAGCGCGCGAACCAGGCCGCGCCCGCCGCCGTGAGCGCGGCGAACGCGAGCGCGCAGACCGCAAGGCCCGCCAGTGTGAGCATGCCGTCCGCCGTGAGCGCCCCGCCGAGCGCCATGTCCGCGGCGAGTGGCTCGCCGCTCGGCAGCACGGGGATAAAGCTCGTGGGGATGACCATGCTCGCCGACGGCGGAAAGAGCTGCGGAAGCGGCATCAGCGACCAGGCGAACCCACCCACGAGCTGCGCGGCGAGCGGGCAGAAGATGCCCGCGAGCATGCCGAGCCGCGCCGTGAGGAAGAGCCCTGCGGGGATCATCCACGCCGCGGTCACCGTGTTGGCGAGCGCGCAGAGGAGCATCGTGAGCGTGCCCGCGGCCGTGAGGCCCTGCGAGGAGAACGCCGAGCCCGCGAGGTAGATGCCGAAGACCACGAGGTTCGAGAGCGTGCAAAGCGCGAGGCACCAGAGCGCCTTGGCCCACCAGGCGCGCCCGAGCGGGAAGCCCAGGCCCAGAAGCCCCCGCATCCGCGTGCGAGCGTCCGCCCGCGCGACGCACGCCACCACGAGTGAGAGAGACACGGGCAGGAAGAGCGCGTACCAGTAGTTCCACGCGCTGAAGATCTGCACGCCCCGGTAGGGCATCGCGCCGAGCAGCGGCATCGGCAGCGCCATGAGCACGGCCAGGCGAACCGGTGCCGCGTGGCGCGACTTCAGGGCCTCGGCGCGCAGGCCCGCGAGCAGGCTGCCTTTCTCGCTCGTCATGCCGCCACCTCCCCGCGCGCTCGACGCCCCTCCCGGCAGACGCTCATGAAGAGTTCCTCGAGGTCCTGCCCGGGTCGAAGCGCATCCTCGTAGGCGAGGCGCCCCCCGTAGATGATGCCGATGGTGTCCGCCATCTGCTGCACCTCGGAGAGGATGTGGCTCGAGACGATTACCGTCGTGCCCGCCGCCGCGAAGCCGCGGATCTGGTCGCGCAGCTCCTCGATGCCGATGGGGTCGAGGCCGTTGGTGGGCTCGTCGAGCACGAGCAGGCGTGGCCGGGCGATCAGCGCCAGCGCGAGCCCCAGGCGCTGCCGCATGCCCATCGAGAAGCGCCCGGCGCGCTTCTTCCCGGTGTCCGCGAGGTCCACGGCGGCGAGCACCTCATCTACGCGGCTCTCGGGAAGGCCCAGCAGCGTGGTGCGCACGCGCAGGTTCTCGCGCGCGGTGAGGTTGGGGTAGAGCGGCGCCTCCTCGATGAGGCTGCCGATTGCGTAGAGGTCCTCGCGGCGCCAGGCGTGCCCGGCAAAGAGGATCTCCCCGGCCGTCGGCCGCAGCATCCCGCAGATCATCTTGAGCGTTGTCGACTTGCCGGCGCCGTTGGGACCGAGCAGCCCGTACACCTCGCCCTCGCGGATATGAAGGCTCACGTCGGCCACGGCATCCTGCGCTTGGTCGCCGCGGCCGAAGCGCTTGGTGAGCCCGCGCGTCTCGAGCATGTAACCCATGGGTTCGTCCTTTCTCTTCCGGGCGCGCGGGCCGAGTCGCCGTGCCTGCGCGCCTTACCTTTCGGGTTCACCATCCATGGTGGGGCGCGTTTCTAACGAAGCCGTAACGGCCGTTGGGCTCTTTTGGCGCCAGCCAATCTCGACCCGCACGCATTTGCATAAAGTAACAACTTTCCCGATCGATGTAATCACCGAATCAAAACGTGTACACCAGCCACCGAAATCGACATTTTTCGACATGTTTGGAGGCAGATGTACACGAATGCGAAATTCCCCGCCTAATAGCGCCCTCCACATGTCTGGACTCTCTATGCTTACGCTGGATAGACATCGCCGGAACGGGTATAGTATCGAAAGTTTTGTCGTTAACCAGCGGGGGAGTCCTGTGGGCATCAAAAAGAAGATCAAAAAGGAGCTTATCGGCACTTCCGATTACCCGTCGAATAAGATCTTTACGATCTCCAATTTCATCACCTTTACGCGCCTGATCCTCACCCTGGTATTTCTGTACCTGTTTGTGACGGATAACAACCGTGTCATCGCCATCGTTATCTACGCCGTTGCCGCCTCCACCGACTGGATGGACGGTCAGATCGCCCGCATGACTAAGACGGTCTCGTGGCTCGGCAAGGTCATGGATCCCATTTGCGACCGTGCGCTGCTGTTCACCGGCGTACTTGGACTGGTGGTCCGCGGAGAGCTGCCCATCTGGGTCTGCGTGCTCATTATTGGCCGCGACATCTATCTGGGCATCGGCACGCTTATCGTTCGTCATTATCACCGTCGCCCCATCGATGTCGTCTTCCCCGGAAAGATTGCCACAGCGCTGCTCATGACTGGTTTCTCGCTCATGCTGCTCGGTTTCCCCGTTGTTGACGGCCTGCATCTTCTACCTTCATCCCTTACGGCCTTCCCGGGCCTCAACGGAAGCTCGGTGCCCCTCGGTATCTTCTTTGTGTACGGCGGCGTGATCTTCTCCATGCTCACGGCTGTCATCTACTCCATTAAGGGCGGAGTGGCCATTAAACAGGCTCTCGCGCATCCCGAGGACGAGGACATCGACTTTCTGAACCCCGAAATCGAAGACTGATTCGTTGGGGTACGATTACGTACGGTTCATTATTTGCGGCACGTCCGCGATAAGTTAGGGGTTGTCATGGACAACATGGTTAACAATATGCCTCAGAATGATAAGACTGCTGACGCTACCTGCGTATTCCGCGTGCCTTCAAGCGACGTCACCGTTCCCGACCTCATGGCCAACGTGCGCATCACCGCCCCCGTTCTGTCCATCGTCAAGGGTCCGCAGACTGGTGCCGCCTTTGAGCTCGAGGAAGACGTGACCACCATCGGTCGCGATCCCGCGAACGGCATCTTCCTCAATGACATGACCGTTTCGCGCAGCCACGCGCGCATTATTCGCGAGGGCCTCGGCGCTCGCATCGAGGACTTGGGCTCGCTCAATGGCACCTGGGTCGACGGTGCCATCGTCAATGCAGCCCCGCTGCACGACGGTTCTTCCGTCCAGATCGGTACGTTTACGCTCATCTACCACGAGAGCACGCCGGAGCGCATCGAAACCGGTGAGTAGGGCATGGCCGAACGCAACTATCTGAGTATCGGCCAAGTCGTCAACCTACTTCGAGGCGCATACCCCGATCTTTCGAACTCAAAAATTAGATTTCTAGAGGATGAGGGGCTCATTACCCCTCATCGTACGCCTAAGGGATACCGTCAGTACTCCAAGGAGGACGTTGATCGCCTGGAGGTCATCCTGCACTTGCAGAAGACCCGCTACATGCCGCTCAACGTGATTAAGCAGCGCTTGGAAAACGCCACGGACCTGTCAACGCTCGCTTACGAGGTGGGCTTGCTGTCCGATGTTCCGCTCAAGACGGAGCCCAAGGAGACTAAGCAAAAGCTGCATCCCATCGAGACCATTCCCGATATGCTGGGCGTCGAGATTTCGTTTATCCGCTCCCTTGCCGAAAACGACCTCATTCGCATCATCAAGAGCCCGCAGAATCGAGAGCTCGTCGATGGTCGCGATTTCCCGATCATCCGTTACTGCTCCGAGCTGTCACGCTTCCATATCGAGCCGCGCAACCTGCGTCAGTACGTGTCTTCCGCCAACCGCGAGTCCTCGATGTTTGAGCAGGTGCTCGTGAGCATGCTCGGCATGGATACCTCCGATGACGAGCGCGACGCCAAGCTCGAGCGCGCGTTTAAGAAGCTGCACGACCTGACGGAGGGCGTGCACACCGCGCTGCTCAAGAACCGCGTTTTTGAGTCGCTCAACGCCGTGGTCGAAGACGCCGACATCGATGCACTCGATGAGGAAATCACTCGCTCCGAGTCCACCAAGGCCAAAAACGAAGAGACAGCCGCGCCGGCTTCGCACGAGGATTCTCTCGTAAAGCCGCTCAAAGTCGTCGCCCCTTCGCAATCCGGCACCGTCACCGCAGGCAAATAACAGCTGCCGAAATTTCGACAACCCATTGAAAGGTCATGCAATGTACGACTTCGAATCTCAAATCGTCGACATCCCCGACTATCCCGAGCCCGGAGTCATCTTTAAAGACATCACGCCGCTCTTTGGCAATCCCGAGGCGCTCAAAGCCATGACCGATGCCCTCGCCGAGCACTTTGCCGGCATGGGAATCACCAAGGTCGTGGGTCCCGAGGCTCGCGGCTTTATGGTTGGCGTACCGGTGGCTGTAGCCCTTGGCGCCGGCTTTGTTCCCGCACGTAAACCGGGAAAGCTGCCGCGCGAGACCGTGAGCCAGAGCTACGAGCTCGAGTACGGCACCGATTCAATTGAGATCCACGCCGACGCTATCAGCTCTAAAGATACCGTGTTGATTCTGGACGACTTGGTCGCGACGGGCGGAACCGTCGAGGCAACAGGTAAACTGGTGCGAGATATGGGCGCAAAGCTTATCGGTTACGGTTGTATCCTTGAGCTTGCGTTTCTCAACCCGCGCGAGAAGCTCACGCCGTCTGATGACGATGTGGAGCTCTTTAGCCTGGTGACGGTGGACTAGCCGTTACCCTTAGTTACTGGAAAGGAAGCTACATGCGCACAGCAAACACGCACAAAAACATGGCACGCTGCGCTGCTACGGCAACCCTCGCTTGTGTTTTGGGCCTGGGCCTCGCGGCTCCTACCTATGCCGATACCGCATCCGACCTTGCCGCTGCTCGTACCAAGCTCGAGCAGATTGGCACGCAAACCCAGCAGATCTACGACGAGCTCGCCACTCAGACGCAAGCACTCGACCAGACCGCCGGTGAGATCACGCAAAAGCAGCAGGAGATCGCCGATGGTCAGGTCAAGCTCTCTAACTACGTTGCCGGTGAGTACAAGACCGGCGGTCTGAGCCTGCTCCAGGTCCTGACGGGCGTCGATGACCTAGGCGATATGCTCAACCGCCTGTTCTACTACGGCAAGGTTTCCGACAAGCAGGCCCAGACCATCCAAGATGTCAAGGAGCTTAAGCAGGAGCTCACCGACAAGCAGGCCGAGCAGGAGAAGAACGTCGCCGCCACACAAAAGAAGGTTGACGAGCTCAATGCTCAGCAGGCCGAGGCTCAGAATGTTGTGAGCTCTCTGGACTCCCAATTGCAGGCCGAGCTTGCCGCCGAGGCCGAGGCCAACGCAGCACTGCAGGCCGGCATTAACGCCAGCACCGCCGAGAAGGCCACGGTGAGCACCGAGACCACTGGCACGACTGAGAACACTAACAAAGGTGGCGGTACGACCAATGACGGCGGCAACACGCCTGCCCCCACTCCCACGCCCGCTCCTGCCCCTACGCCGCAGCCCGCTCCGGCTCCGGCTCCGGCTCCAACCCCTTCGGCGCCGAGCCAGTCCGTTGACGGCGGCAGTGTTGTTTCGCGCGCCTACAGCAAGCTTGGTTGTGCTTATTCCTGGGGCGGCATTGGCCCGGACAGCTTTGACTGCTCCGGCTTTGTGAGCTACTGCCTCACCGGTCGCTACTGCCGTTTGGGCACCACCGGCACGTTTATGGGTTGGACGCGCGTTTCCGATCCTCAGCCGGGTGACGTTGTGGTCAACTCTTACCACACCGGCATCTATATTGGTGGCGGCCAGATGATCCATGCTTCCGACTACAACACGGGCGTTATCATCAGCTCTGTCGCAGCCGGCATGAACAACAACTACATTTTCGTGCGCTACTAAGTCACTCTGTATAGCAAACGAATGTGAACCTCGTGGTCTTTGGGCTGCGAGGTTCATTTATTTAGGACCGTGCTCCATACATGATCCCAATGAGCTAGTTTTCAATACTAGATGCACGTTTCATAGGTAAGCAAGATGGCTATAATATATGAGAAACATTTAGAAAGGACCCTCTATGAGCTGGGCACTTATCTCCGATTCGAGCTGCAACCTCCGCGATTGGCAACCGACCGCGCCCCATACCATCTTTGCATTTGCACCCCTCAAAATTCGAGTGGGGGAGCGTGAGTTCGTCGATGACCTCACGCTCGACGTTCACGAACTCAATTGCGCCGTGCAGGCGGAGTCGAGCGCTTCTTCGAGCGCCTGTCCGAGCGTAGGCGAGTGGACCGAACTCTTTAGGCTTGCCGACAAGACAATTTGCATGCCCATCTCCGAGGGTGTCTCGGGAAGCTACAATGCCGCCGCCACGGCACGCGATTTGGTTCTTGCCGAGGATCCGAACCGTCAGATTCATCTGGTCAATTCTCGCGCAGCCGGCGGCAAAATGGACCTGATCTTCCTGCTGTTCGACCGCTATCTCGCAAGCAATCCCAACGTCTCTTTTGAGGAAGCCTGCGGCTATTTTGATGAGCTGGAACAGAACAGCAAGATCCTCTTTAGCCTGTGCAATTACGAAAATCTCGCCAAGGCCGGACGTATTCCCAAGGCAGCCGGCGTTATTGCCAATAAACTCAACATTCGAGTTTTAGGCACAGCAAGCGAAGCGGGGGAGATCAAGCTCGTCGGTCACACCCGTGGCGCAAAGAAGATGCTTGGCAAGATTGTCGACACCATGGAGGCCGAGGGCTTTACCGGTGGAGAAGTCGTCATCGACCATGTCGAGAATGAGGCGGGCGCCCAGGCACTTGCCAGTCGCATTGTGGAGCATTGGCCCGGCTCCAAGACCATCATTATGCCCTGCAACGGACTGGATTCATACTATGCCGAGATGCACGGGCTCATTATCGGCTACGGCATGGGCGTGGCATCGGGCCAATAACGTCCAACTAAACAAAAACACGGGCGGGATAAAGTGTCTGATGGCTCTTTGTCCCGCCCGTCTTGTACATCGGCTAGCTATTAAACCCGTTGAACTTTAGATAGCTCATGAGATACGCCTTCGATACAAAAGACGATACCGCGCTGCGCACGAGCAGCGACTCGCGTGTGACCTGATGAGCCGTATCGGCTACGGGAGCCTGCTCAATGGAGAACGCCGCACGAATCGATGCCTCGAGCTGATCGACCACATAGTCAAAGGCGGTCGGCGCATCGTAGCTCAGGCGCTGAATATTAAAGAGCGCCTGAACCGCAGCGATGGGCAGTACCTGCTTAAAAATACAGATGGCGATGAGACGCGCAATCTGCTCACGACCATACTGCTTTTTAACCGGAGCGGGAACGAGGCCGACCTTTACGTAGTTGTTGATCATCGAAGGCGTAATGACGGGCTGCTCCACACAAATCGAAAGTGGCTCCATCCACAGTTCAATGTACTCAATAACCTGGTCACGGTAGAGCGTTACATTCGGCAACTGGTTATAGCGCGCCAAGCTGAGCGTATTGAGTTTGCGGACCATATCAGACTGGATAAATGCATCAGGTAGCACCGTGGGCTGAATATCCTCTGGGCTAATGCTAACCGATGTATCGGACATAGGAATGACATGTTTAACGTGATTCATATGGTACCTCCGTTCATTTTTATATTGTATTCTAGATTATCTAGTTTTGCATACCACAATGAACGATATGATCATCGGCTTTGGCTCGGGTCCGGCCGCAAGATAATTGGCTCAGACTTTGCACAACAAAACATCCCGCGACAACGTTGCCTTAAGCTCGTTGTGCAGGATGTTTAAGTGATAGAACAACCTTACATAAGATATATTATCGTACTTATCCGCGTAGAAAAGCGTATGCGCTGGTAGCCGCTATAGCTCCGTCCGAAACAGCGGTCACAACTTGGCGTAACCGCTTGGAACGGATATCGCCGGCAGCAAATAAGCCAGGCGTGCGGGTGGCCATCGATTCGTCGGTCAAAATACCGCCGTCGGGCGCCAAATCCACCAGATGCTCTACAAGCTCGGTATGCGGCTGCGTGCCAGCAAAGACAAAAATGCCAAACGAACCAGGATCAAAGGACTCAGAATAGGTACCACCGGTAGCGTTGTCCTTAAACGTGATAGTCGTGGGCATAGCCTCGCCCGATAGTTCGACAATACTAGTTTGGTACCTAACTGAAATATTATCTTTTGCGAGCACCTTTTGAACCACGCCATCAGGGGCACGGAACTGATCGCGGCGCAAAACGATGGTCACGCTGCTGGCGATTTCTGACAAGAACAGGGCTTCCTCGCAGGCAGCATTGCCGCCGCCGATAACAAAAACCTGCTTGCCACGAAAGAACATGCCGTCGCACGTCGCGCAATACGAAACGCCACGACCGCGATACGTATCCTCGCCAACAAAACCCGCAGATCGCGGCGTGGCACCCATGCAAGCGATAACGCTCGAGGCAACCGTATCGCCCGTATCGTGATGTACCGTAAACAGCGCTGAATCGGCATCGTAATCGATACCCGTAACCATGCTCCATGCAACCTGTGCTCCCAGGCCCTCTGCATGCTGCTGAAAACGCTCGCCAAGCTCGGCTCCACTCAGCAGCGGAATGCCCGGATAGTTCTCGACCTCATTGGTTGTGGCGATCTGTCCTCCCGACATGCCCTGTTCAATCACAGTCGTCGTTAGGTTGGCACGCGCCGCATAAATGGCTGCGGCATAGCCCGCAGGACCGCCGCCGATAATAGCAACATCGATCGGCTGATGGGTAGTCATGAAGAGACCTCCTGTCGAAAGATTGGCGTTCTTTGCGCTCATACCCAAATTTAGACGAACGTGACACTCATGCACTACAATGATTACTTGCGAAACTAAGATGAAGGGGAGTTATCGATGGATCAAACGCAGACGCGCGACGACGCTCCCCTGCTCACACACAGCACTCCCCAATCGGAACAAACCACGCTCTTGGCTCAGCAAAAACCTCTCGTGACCATCGTGCACGCCTCGGTCGGCTCGGGCCACAAGGCCGCCGCAAATGCGATTGCGCAGGCATTCGACCTTATCCGCGGCACCAATGGCATCCCCGAGGATGTTGAGATTGAAGTGCTCGATATCCTCGATTTTGGACGCATAAAATTCGACGGCAACAAAACGGCCGCCTCGTTTACCGGCGCCACGCGCCCAATTTATGACTTGACCTGGCGTTATACCCTTACCGGACACCTGCTTTGGGGCGGTGGCACGGCATGGTCGCGCATCATGTTCCCCGCATTTAACGAGTACGTTCGGACTCGTAGGCCCATTGCCGTGGTCGCCACGCACATCACGGCAGCCAACGTCGCCGTCGGCGCGCGCATCATTACGGGCATCGATTATCCCGTCATTTGCGTACCGACCGATTACGAGGTCGAGGGCTGGTGGCCCCATAAGGACACCGACCTATTCTGCGTGGCAAATGAGTTTATGGCCGAAACACTCCGCCCCCGCAAGGTTCCCGAGGCAAAGATCCGCATTACAGGCATCCCCATTCGCGCCGGGTTCGATACGGATTACAATCGTGAGGAAGAGCTAAAGAAGTTCAATCTCCCCACCAACAAGACCATTGTGCTGGTAATGGCTGGTGCCAGTTTGCCTCAACCGTACGTTCGCTTTCGCGCGGAGATGGACCGCACTCTCCCCTTCCTGCGCAGCTTCGAGGACATGCACTTTGTCTTTTTGCCGGGCAAGGACGCCGAATATGCCACCCGTCTCAAAACGCTCTTCGATGCCATGAAACTCGAGAACGTCACGGTTCTTGACTATGTCGATGACATGGCAGCGCTTATGCACGGCTGTGACCTGGCAATTCTCAAATCGGGCGGACTCACCGTTACCGAATGCCTGTGCGCACACCTGCCGATGATTCTGCTGGGCAAGTCCTATGGCCAGGAAAAGGCCAACACCACCATGCTCACTGGCATGGGCGCCAGCATGCATGTCACCACCGCACGCGAGCTGATCGTGACGTTGCGCCATCTCCACGATCATCCCGAGTCGCTCAAGGCACTGCTCATCAATGGCGAAGTGCTGCGACGCCCACGCGCAGCCGAGGATATCGCCATCGCAACCATGGAGCTCGCAGGCAAGCCCCAAAAGCGCAAACGAGCCTTCTGCCGCTTCTACTGGGGCGGAAAGCCCGCGCATATCCGCTAGTCGAATGTCCGCCGCTCTGCCGGAGCCGCCCTTATATCATTCCATGCTCAAACATTCTCGCTTCGCAGGGCGCACTAATCCCACCCGTCCGGGACTCACCCATATCATTCCATGCTCAAACATTCTCGCTTCGCTGCGCTCGCTGCGAAACTGCGCGTGGAACGATATGGGTGAGTCCCGGACGAGAGGCTTCCTGCTTGAAAACAAATTGCAATCCGACTAGAAAGCTGGTGCGACAAAGGAGAAACTCCCTTGTCGCACCGGCTTACAAATCGATTAATGCTATCAGCTTCAAGCGAAGAGGCACGGTAGTTACAAGCATGCAAACGTAGCTCACCCGTGGGAGGGCCCTATATATCGTCCCACGCGCAGTTTCGCAGCGCAGCGAGAATGTTTGAGCATGGGATGATATATAGGGTCCTCCCACGGGTGAGCGGACGGAAGCAACTAGGCGACGCCGGAGGAGCCGAAGCCTCCGTTGCCTCGGTCGGTTTCGTCTAGTTCTTCTACTTCTACGAGGTTGACCGTGGGGACTTCTTGGATGACAAGTTGGGCTATGCGGTCGCCTTTGTTGATTTGGATGTTGTTGGAGGGATCAAGGTTGATGAGGATAACCTTGAGTTCTCCTCGGTAGTGGGCGTCGATAAGGCCCGGCGTATTGACTATAGACAGGCCCTGCTTGATGGCCAAGCCGCTGCGGGGCTGGACGAAGCCGGCGTAGCCATCGGGCAGGGCGATGGCCAGCCCGGTAGAGACCAGACGACGTTCGAAGGGCTTCAGGACGCAGTCCTCGTTGGAGCGCAGATCCAAGCCGGCATCGGTGGGATGGGCGTATTTGGGAAGCTCGACGGTGGGGTCGAGACGCTTTATGTTGACGGTAATGTTGGACATGGAATCACCTTAGCTTGTCGAGCTCTTGCAGAAACTCATCGACGTCTTTGAAATCGCGGTAGACCGAGGCAAAGCGGATGTACGCCACCTTGTCGATCTTGGCCAAGCGCTTGAGCACCATGTCACCCAACTCATGCGACGTGACGGCCGTCAACGTGCGAGAGCGCAGCTCGACCTCGATGTCGTCGATAATCTCATTGAGCTTCTTAGTGTCGATATCGCGCTTGATGGTAGCACGCATCAAGCCGACGAGCAGCTTATTGCGATCGAACCGCTGCTTGGTTCCGTCCGACTTAATGACCTCAATTGGGTCTTCGCATCGCTCGAACGTTGTAAAGCGATAGTTACACGAGCAACATTCACGACGGCGCTTAATGGTGTTATTTGACTCCTGCATACGGGAATCAACGACGCGGGTATGTGCCTTGCCGCATTTGGGACAGCGCATGGTACCTCCTCTTAAACGATAACAAGGGTACCATGCGCAGCGCGATAATGATTACGAACGAGCAGGAACCTTAAGATGCGCACCGGCGGCGAGCGAACCATGCTCCAGATGATTGACGTTACGGATCATGTCGGAAGTCTCTTGCGTGGAAAGGCCTTCGATTGGATATTCCTCGGCAAGCGACCAAAGAGAATCACCAGGTTGAACGCGAATGGTCTCGTAGGTAACGTTGGAAACGGACTCGGCATACGCGGCGTGACGAGCGCTAAAGACCGACGTAGCGAGGACAAAGAAGAGCGTAAGCGCAACGGCAACGGCGACAATCGTCGGAACCTTGAGGGCAACGCGGCCCGGCGCGACTACAGCCTTCTGATTGCGAGCAGGCTTTACGGTCAAAGGCTGAAAGCCGGAGCGGCCACCCTGAACAACCGTAAAAGTGGGTTCTACAGGCGTCTCGAGCTTAAGGGCGAGGCTTCCCTGGACCATATTCGTTGCGTTCATCATGTTCTCCTCTCGCGTGTTTTGCTGAGAACAGTTTTATCAAGCCGCGCGGACAAAAATGTCTAGCGCGAGAACGAATGTTCGGTTATTATTATCTTCGAACAGTTGTTCCTGTCAAGCAAAATTCGAACATTTGTTTGACATGGGTAGAGAGGATGCCCTGATGGCTCGCAAAATTACCAAGCGTCAGCAGCAAATTTACGACTTCATCAAGGAATATCAGCAGGAGAAGGGTTATCCGCCCAGCGTGCGCGAGATGGCTTCTGCCGTGGGTCTTTCCTCCCCCAGCACCGTGCACGCCCATCTCTCTGCCCTGGAGGCGCGCGGGCTACTCAAGCGCGATGCCACCAAACCGCGCGCCCTGGAACTCTTTAACGAGGACGGTTCCTCGGTCTCAATTTCTAAATCTGACGAGCCCACCGCACCTCGCGGAACGGTCTCGCTACCGCTCGTTGGTCGCGTCGCGGCTGGGATTCCCATTCTAGCCGAGCAGAATATCGAAGACACTTTTACTATCCCGACCGAAATCGCCACTGATCAGGGTTCCTTTATCCTTGAGGTACATGGGAGCTCAATGATCAATGTCGGCATCTTCAATGGCGATTACATCATCGTCCGTGAACAAAAGAGTGCCATGAACGGCGAAATTGTCGTGGCCATGATTGATGGTTCAGCGACCGTCAAGACGTTCTACAAGGAGCAGGGACGCGTACGCCTGCAGCCCGAGAATGACACCATGGAGCCTATCTATGCAACGAATCCCGTTATCTTGGGCAAAGTCGTCGGCTTGATGCGCCGGTTCTCGTAATGCAAAAACGCATCACCATCTTTGATACCGTCCGCGGGTTTACGATGATTTCAATGGCAGGTTTTCACGCTTGCTACGATCTTGCCTACCTGTACGGTTGGGATATGCCCTGGTTTACACAGACCGTCTTTCAAGACATCTGGCGTGCCAGCATCAGCTGGGTATTCCTGTTTATCGCGGGTTGGATGTGCACCCTTTCGCGCAACAATATCAAACGTGCCGCCAAATACGCCTTAGCAGCACTCGTCGTCTGGTTGGCAACAACACTTGTCTCAGTCGACGATTCGGTTAATTTTGGCATCATCTACTGCATGACCGCATGTACCGGCATCGTGGCGTTGACCGATCCCGTCCTTAAGAAGATATCGGCGAGATGGGGCATGTCGCTATGCCTTGTGTTGTTCGCCCTCACCTGGAGTATCCCCAAAACGATCTACCCTGTCCCCTACCTGGCGTGGCTGGGATTTCCGAGCCTTGGGTTTGTTTCAGGTGATTACTACCCCATCATCCCGTTTATCTTTATGTATCTTGCAGGATACTTCGCCGCACATATAGCGCAGGGAATCGATAAGACCGCCCTAAGCTGGGCCTACGCCAACCCCCTGCCGGCGCTCGCCAGCCTTGGACGTCATGCACTCCCCTTTTATCTGCTGCATCAACCCATTATTCTGGGCATTTTGGAGCTCGCCTACTCGGTGCGATAACGCTCGAGCCGCGGTGCAATACGAGCCGGCAGTTTCGCCACAATACGAACGCCATCCTCAAGATATTCCTCGTGCAAAAGGGTCCCCTGCTCATGCACGAGCGTGATGAGCGCACCTTCACGATACGGAATGTCGGCTGAAAGCAGTACATCGGTGGCAGCTGCCTCGCGAGCAATGCGATCGACGAGATCGTCGAGTCCCTCGCCCGTCTGGGCTGAGAACAGAACGGCCTCGGGATAGCGACGACGGAAACTCAATCGATCAACGCTATCGAGAAGATCGATTTTATTGAACACCGTAAGCGTCAAACGCTCGCCGGCACCGATCTCATCAAGCACGCGGTCGACAGCCTCCAGCTGCCGCTCATAGTCCTCGTCAGACGCATCTACGACTTTGAGAATTAGATCGGCACCCAACACCTCGGACAGTGTCGATTTAAAGGCATCGACCAGACCATGCGGCAGCTTTTGAATAAAGCCGACGGTATCGGTGATCGTCATGCCGCGACCGCCGGGCAGGCGATACGAACGCGTCGTCGGGTCGAGCGTAGCAAACAACTTGTCCTGCGAAAGTACCGTAGAGCCGGTCAGACGATTGAGCAACGTCGATTTACCGGCATTGGTATAACCGGCTAACGCGACGCGAAACACCGGTGACTCAATGCGGCTCTTGGATTGAACATCGCGACGCTGTTCAACCTGCTTGAGCTCACGACGAAGCGCAGCGATCTTATTACGAATGAGGCGACGGTCGACCTCGAGCTGACTTTCGCCCTGACCAAAGCGTGAGCCGATGCCGCCGCGCGTCTGTTCCTTGGCGAGGTGGCTCCACATGCCACGCAGACGAGGCAACAGATATTGAAGCTGTGCCAGCTGTACCTGCAGGCGTCCCTCACGCGTCTGAGCATGAAGGCCAAAGATATCCAAGATCAGTGCCGTACGATCGATAATCTTTACCGGCTCGCCCACGGCTTTCTCCAAATAGGATTGCTGCGAGGGCGTCAGGTCGTCGTCAAAAATAACGACATCGGCATCCATACGATGCACCAGGCCGCACAGCTCTTCAACCTTACCGGAACCGATAAACGATTTTGGATACGGCTTAACCAGACGCTGTGACAAACGCGCCACACACTGGGCGCCAGCCGTATGGGCTAGGCGCTCAAGCTCGTCAAGCGAACGATCAAGCGGCCACGCATTGTCGCGCCACTCAACACCAACTAATATGGCACGCTCGGGCTCGGGTGCCGTGGGAACAAGGGGAAAACGGGCCATTAGGCAGCCTCAATACGATGCAGGATGTCCTCAACGACCTCATCGATCGTAAACTCGTCCATATCGAACCACACGACGCGGTCATCGCGTTTAAACCATGAAAGCTGACGTTTGGCATAGCGACGCGAACGCATCTTAATGAGTTCGCGAGCCTCATCCATAGAAATCACGCCATTGAAAGCATCAATGATCTCTTTATAACCAATTGCCTGCATCGACGTCAGGGCATCTCCCAGCCCCTGGTCCATAAGACCGCGGACCTCATCGACAAGACCCTGCTCAAACATCAGATCGACACGCAGGTTAATGCGCTCGTAGAGAACCTCGCGATTACGCGTCAGACCAAACCATAGAGCATGATAATGCTCGCGCGGAACACTAAACTGCGACTTTTGCTGCGCGTAGGACACACCATCATCGTGCATTTCGAGCGCCCGAATCACGCGACGAACATTATGGGGGTGGATGACCGCAGCGGACTCGGGGTCACGCTCGGCAAGCAGGGCATGCAGTTCTTCCTCGCCTATGCGCTCGGCAAGTTCCTGATAACCCACACGGCGATCGTCCTCAAGTTCACCCGAGGGAAAGTCCATCTCATCCAGGGCGGCCTTGAGATACAGCCCCGTACCTCCGCAAAAAACCGGCAGGCGCCCCGAGCCAAGGAGACGTTCAACATGCGCGCGAGCGTCAGCCTGATAAAGCGCAGCAGAATATGCCACACCCGGCTCTACAATGTCGACGAGACGTAGCGGCGCCGTACACTCATCGGGCGCCATCTTTGCGGTACCGATGTCCATGCCGCGATAGATTTGCATCGCATCGCACGACAGTACTTCGGACGAAAGACGAGCGGCCAAACGGTCGGCAACATCACTCTTACCAACCGCCGTCGGACCGACGATCGCAACGGCGGAAAGACCTGCCCCGGAAGAAACCATTAGCGCGGCTCGCCCACAATGGAGCCGGACAAATACCAGGTCTTGGCAACATCAACGTCAACATCAACGATCTTGCCAACAAGCTGATCGATGCTGTAACCCTCGGGGATAGGCGCATGCACGGTCTGATTCTTGGGACTCTTGCCCAGCAGGACCGCATCGTTCTTCTTGCTCGTGCCCTCAATGAGCGCCGGCACCACAGTATGAAGCTCACCCTGGTTATACTCATGTGCCGTGGTCTCGATAACCTTAACCAGGCGGTTGAAACGCTCGAGAATAACCTCATGCGGCGTAGGATCTTCAATCTCTGCGGCCGGGGTACCGGCGCGCTTGGAATAGATGAAGGTATAGGCCTGGGCATAGCGGACCGTCTCGGCAAGTGAAAGCGTCTGCTCAAAGTCTTCTTCAGTCTCGCCCGGGAAGCCAACGATAATGTCGGTCGAGAGCGCGATATCGGGCATACGGTTGCGAATGCGATCGACCAGGCCCAAATAGTCCTCGCGTGTATAACGGCGATTCATCTCTTTGAGGATCCGCGTCGAACCTGACTGGACGGCCAAGTGCAGCTGCGGCATAACGGCAGGCGTTTCGGCCATGGCGTCGATGGTCTCGGGCAGCAGATCCTTGGGATGCGAAGACGTAAAGAAGATGCGCTCCACACCCGTATCGCCCACGGCACGCAGCAGATCGGCAAAACGCGGCTTACCAAACAGATCGCGACCATATGAGTTAACGTTTTGACCCAGCAGCGTAATCTCACGCACGCCCTGGCGCACCAAACCAGTCACCTCGTCGACAATCTCCTCGAAGGGGCGGCTCTTTTCGCGACCGCGCACGTACGGAACGATGCAATAGGTGCAGAAATTATTGCAGCCCGTCATGATGGGCACCCAAGCGTGATACTGGGTCTCGCGATGCCACGGCATGCTCATGGCATCCGTATCCTCATGCTCATTGGTGCGGATATGACGCTTACCATCAAGGAACGCCTCGGCAATGAGCTCGGCCACATGCGCGATGGAATGCGTGCCAAAGATAACATTGACGTTATCGACGTTGGTGAGCAGGCCCTCGCCATCGCGCTGCGCGATGCAACCACCAACAGCAACCACACGCTTGCCCGAAGGCGAAGGCGGCAGGCTTTTACAGGAATTGCACTGACCGTACAGGCGAGTATCGGCGGCCTCACGCACACAGCATGTCATGAAGACAACGATATCGGCATGCTCAAGATCGAGCGCCATGAGACAGCCATACGAATCAAGCAGACCGCTCACGCGCTCGGAATCGTGCTGATTCATCTGGCAGCCAAAGGTGCGGATAAAGTAGGTTTTACCGGCAAGAATATCGCGTACGGCACGCTGGTCCATGTGCATAAGTCCTAACGATGGAAGGGAGGCGAATCGAGGCAAGCAGAAGCTATGCCACAGGCTTAACATCATCCATGACGACGTTATCCATAGCAGCTCGATTGATCTGGTGAACGTAAATAGAAAGACGGATGGCCGTGCGCGACTCCCCGTTAATGAGGATGTCGGAGAACACGGGCGCGCAGGAAATATCAAAACCGGTTGGAATCAAAAAACCGCGCGCGATAGCCACAGCCTTTATGGCCTGGTTGACCGCACCAGCGCCGACACACTGGATGTTGACGGGTACACCATCCTTGACCATGCCGGCGATGGCGCCGGCAACGGACGCGGGCGATGATTTGCTTGATACCTTCAGGCAATCCATGAAGAAACTCCTGCGTTTAAAAGTACGTTTTAACTGCAATAACTGTATCGTACCGAGTGGACTCGGTAAAGGCACTATTCCTCTTTGGCAAGATCGAAGGTCACGGTGATTCGATCACGCGAAACGCGAATCTTTGGGTCGCCGCAAAGGTTGAGATAGTACCGGGCAGCAAGGTCATTAAAGTCGCGTTCCACAGCGCGCGAAAACTGTGCCATGTCATCCTTGGCAATACGTAGCCCGCGACGATCTTTCGCAAGATCGACAGGAGCCGGCGCATGCGAGGATGAGTCACGCTCGCGCAGCAGACGCGCAGTCACACCGCGAACGGGCTTAATCTGCCCTGCCAAAATGCGATGGGCCGTGCGCTCGGACATCTCAAGACCCAAACCCGAACAGATACGGATAAAGTCCTCGGCATCAGAGGCAAGGCCTAAACGATCGACAACCGGAAGCTCGCTCTCGTCATCAATGAACAGGAGACGCGACGTATCGAGCCGACTTGACGCCTGAGCATAAAGGGTCGCGGCAATCTCAGACGGAGAACCAAGATAGACATCGCAACCACGCAACTCCTCGAGCGCAAACTCACAAGCAGCGCGAATAATATTATGCGGGCCCCGAGCACAGACATAACGTCCGTCCTCATCCTTGACGGCCTGGGGCCAGCTGGACTGATCGGCACGCTCACTGAGGCGGTCGGCCGCAACGCTCACCTTAAAGGCTGAACCAAGATCGACACCGGACGTGACCACACGGGCTTCGTCGGTGTTCTGCTTGATCGAAAACAATGCCATGCCACGACCGTGAACGCCCCAACGGTCCATCTTCATGCTCTCGAGCTTGGAGGTAACACGGGCATCGAAGATTCGCTCTTGCATATCTTGCGGAACGCCCGAACCGTTGTCCAGAAAGACAAGCGTGCGGACGCCATCTTCCTTGGTCGTGGCGAGATAGACCTTGTCGGCGCCGGCATCGCGAGCATTACGGAGCATTTCAATGACGATATCCTCGACATGCTGAATGTCGTGCTTTGCCTGGCGCCGCTCGGCCTCCGAAACACGGAGGCGGACATACCCCTCGCCAAGGTTCTCCTCGACGCGAAGGTTGCCCTCCCCCGACATCGACGCGATAAATGAGATGAGCTCGTTCGCGTCGCTCATGTTATTTAGCGATATCGACAGCGCGGCTCTCGCGAATCACGACGACGCGCACCTGACCGGGATACTCCATCTCTTCCTCAATCTGATGGGCGATATCGTGAGCCAGGACCGTGGACTGGGCATCGGAGATCTTGTCCGGCTGAACCATGACATGGACCTCGCGACCAGCCTGCATGGCATAGGTACGCTCGACGCCATCATGAGAGTTGGCGATCTCCTCGAGCTTCTCAAGACGCTTGATGTAGTTCTCGGCAGACTCGCGACGGGCACCGGGGCGAGAGGCAGAGACAGCATCGGCGGCCTGTACCAGGACATCGAGCACCGTGTTGGGGTCGACATCGGCATGGTGAGCCTCGATAGCGTGGACGATAACGGGCTTCTCGCCATAACGGCGGGCAAGCTCGGCGCCGATGACGGCATGCGGGCCCTCGACGTCGTGGTCGATTGCCTTGCCCAGGTCGTGCAGCAGGCCGGCGCGCTTGGCGGTCACAACGTCCAGGCCAAGCTCGGAAGCCATCACGCCGCACAGATCAGAGACCTCTAGGGAGTGCTGAAGCACGTTCTGACCAAACGAAGTACGGTAGCGCAGGGCACCAAGGGTCTTGACGATCTCGGGGTGCAGGTCGTGGATGCCAGTATCGAAGGCAGCCTGCTCGCCAGCCTCGCGCACGCGCTGCTGAACCAAGTCGGCAGCCTTGTGATACATCTCCTCGATGCGGGCAGGGTGAATGCGGCCGTCGGCGATGAGATTCTCGAGGGCGACACGGGCAGTCTCACGACGGACCGGGTCGAAGCTCGAAAGAACGACGGTCTCGGGCGTGTCGTCGATCACGAGGTTGACGCCGGAAACCTGCTCGAAGGTGCGGATGTTGCGACCCTCGCGACCGATGATACGGCCCTTGAGGTCATCGGAGGGAATGTGCACGGAGGTAACGGTGACCTCGGCAGTGTGGTCGGCAGCGCAGCGCTGAATAGCCAGGGACAGAATCTCCTGGGCGGTCTTGTGGCACTCAGCGCGAACCTGCTGCTCGGACTCGCGAATGATCGTGGCGGCCTCGTGGGTGACCTCGCCGCGCACCTTATCGAGGAGCTCCTTGTGGGCGTCCTCGCGGGTAAGGTCGGCGATACGCTCGAGCTCGGAGGTCTGCTTTGCGCAGAGCTCCTCGAGCTCACGGGAACGCTTCTCGACCTGACCGGCCTGGCTGGACAGCTGATGTTCGCGCTTG
Source organism: uncultured Collinsella sp. (assembly GCA_900541855.1). GTDB lineage: Bacteria > Actinomycetota > Coriobacteriia > Coriobacteriales > Coriobacteriaceae > Collinsella. The sequence continues at coordinate 12,024 of UQLD01000025.1, read as the reverse complement.
TCGAGAGCGTCGTTGCGGCGGTCGAGGGATTCCTCGCGCTGCATCACACGGTTCTCGAGCGTACGAATCTCGTTCTTACGCTGCTTGTCCTCGGCCTCGGCGGCCTGCTTGTTCTTGATGATCTCCTCTTTAGCCTCGAGCAGAGCCTCTTTTTTGAGGGTCTCGGCCTGACGCTTTGCATCACCGATCAGGGACTCAGCCTGTGCGTGTGCCGACTGGATCTTTTCGTCGGCCTCATGAAGACTACCCTGCTTGGCGGTGCGCATGTAGGCAATGGCGGCGATGGCACCCAAAACGATGCCAACGAGCGCTGCGATGATAGGCATGCTCACTCCTTTTTATGGATTCGTTACACAACAAAGCGAACCGTCCTTACGAACGGCTCGCGACATTTGAGTAATATGGGCGCAGCTTATGCGGGTCGGATACAGATAAACATATAAACAAACTCATCACAGATGAGCACATATCACAAAGCAAATGACAGTGTTTATCGTACGTTGAACCACAACAACTGTCAAATAAATGGCCCCAGTACGGAAGCTAAAACGCGGTGAACGGCAGGGCCACAAAACGCATACGCCTAAAGCGCACATTCCTCACATTCGGCATCGAGACGTGCCTTAACGGCATCGGCGGCGATGTGATACGAAAAGCCCTTGCCCATCAAAAACCGAACCATTTTTTCGAATCCGCGCGTCTCTGGAACACGCCGCTTAGCGAGCAGGGCTGACGCACGTGCCAAATCGTCTTCGACGGCAAAATAATCCTCGGGATAACCGGGAATGTCATCGAGCACGACATGACGGCGCTTGAGCTCGGTCTCGATTTTACGCTGTCCCCAACCACGCCGCTTGCGTTCCTCGATAAAGTACGAGCAAAAGCGGTTCTCGTCTAAAAAGCGATACTCGGTGGCGCGCTCGACGGCGAAATCGATCGCGGGCTGGTGAAAGCCGTAGCGAGCCAGCTTGTCACGGACCTCACCCGTCGCATGTTCGCGGCGCGATAACATCTCGGTCACCATGGTAAGTGCACATTTACGCTCGATGATCTGCACCGCCTCACGAAAGTTGTCCCAATCACAGGGAAGATCGAGGCGGTTTTTGACATACAGGCGCGCGACCCGCACGGGAATCCAAATGGACCGTTCAAAACCGCCCTCAAGCTCACAATCGATATGCGCGCAGGGCTTTTTAGACGCATACCCGCTCGAGAACGAGGAGGCCGCCTTCTTATCGGGAAAGACGACCGTAGCCTCGGTCACCGTATACGACATGAGCGTAACCGCTACTCGTCGTCATCATCGAGCATGGCGGAACCATCGATGGCGTAAAGCTCGTCAAACTCCTCAGGCGCGGGCTGATCGGTCAGCTCGACCTCGGACGGAGCATCGTCATCAAACTCAAGCCCGCAGGCAAGGCGGACCTTATGCTCAATCTCGTCAGCGCAATCGGGGTGTTCGCGCAGGAACGCCTTGGCGGCCTCGCGACCGTTGCCGAGCTTGTCCTCGCCATAGGCAAACCAGGAGCCCATCTTCTTGCAGATGCCGCACTCGACAGCCATGTCCAAGATCGAGCCCTCCTTAGAGATGCCCGTACCATACATGATGTCGAACTCAGCAGAACGGAACGGAGCTGCCACCTTGTTCTTAACGACCTTGGCGCGCACGCGGTTACCGATAACCTCGTCCTTAAGCTTAATGCTGTCGATGCGGCGAATGTCGATACGCACCGAAGAGAAGAACTTAAGGGCGCGGCCGCCCGTCGTGGTCTCGGGATTGCCGAACATGACGCCGATCTTCTCACGCAGCTGGTTAATGAAGATGCACGTCGTGTTGGACTTGGACAGCGAGCCGGCGAGCTTGCGGAGCGCCTGGCTCATCAGGCGAGCCTGAAGACCGACCGTAGTGTCGCCGATTTCTCCCTCGATCTCGGCACGCGGGGTCAGCGCGGCGACGGAGTCGACAACGATGGCATCGATGGCTCCGGAACGCACAAGCATGTCAACGATCTCAAGCGCCTGCTCACCCGTATCGGGCTGGGAAATGAGCACCTCGTCGATATCCACGCCGATGCGCGCGGCATACGTGGGATCGAGCGCATGCTCGGCATCGATAAATGCCACAACGCCACCCATTGCCTGGGCCTCGGCCAGGATCTCGAGCGAAAGCGTCGTCTTACCGGAGGACTCGGGACCGTAGATCTCGACGATTCGGCCGCGCGGCACACCGCCGATACCCAGAGCGACATCGAGTGCCAGAGCGCCCGTAGGGATGGCCTCGACCTCGAGCTCGGGGCCACCGTCGCCGTACCTCATGATGGAACCCTGGCCGAATTTCTTCTCGATCTCGGCCTTGGTGGTGGCGATCATCTCATCGCGCTCTTTACCCGTCGTGCGAGCATGAACGGTACGTACGGGACCTGAATTCTTGGCCATGAATAGCCCTCCTCTTAACAACCTGCATCGATAATAAACGAACGGCTGTTCGTGGTCAACCGTTCAAGCCAATCATATGCAGGCGGTCTTTCCAAAACCCAACCAAACGCCGACCAAACACTGACCAAATGCTTGACCACAAATGACCAAATATGAACAAGACAGGCAAAAATACATCTACAACCAGCACAAACGCCAAATGAGCCTAAGGTCCCTATCTCCACAATTAAGGGGCTCGGAGGCCCCTTAAAACACGTCTATTCCATAGAGTTGAGCACAAGGGCAATGCGCCCCAATGCCTCCGCGACCGCATGGGCACGAACACACGAACGGTCGCCCTCATAGTGGCAGCGCACAGAGTCCACGACCGGCACGCCCCCATCGGCGGAACGATGCGCCCAGCCAATATAGAAAGTGCCCGCCGGATCGTCCTCAGCGCCACCGCCGGGGCCGGCATAACCCGTTGCGCTCACTGCAATATCGCTCTGGTACAGCTCCAGCGAACCCACCGCCATCTCGCGCGCGGTCTGATGCGACACCGCGGTATAGCGGTCGAGCGTCTCCTGCTCAACACCAAGAACACGATGCTTAATCTCATCGCAATAGGTCACCGCACCGCCACGCAGCACCGCCGAGGCGCCCGGGATATCGGCAATCGTCGAGGCGATCATACCCGCCGTCAGCGACTCAGCCGTCGAAACCGTCACGCCCCGAGCGCTCGCGCGCTCGACAATATCACGCGCCAGCTCCTCGTTATGTGCGGAAATCTGCTCAAAAGAGTCCGTCATACCCACCAGGACCTAGACCGAAAAGACGATCTTGCGGCAGTTCCAGAAGTACTGGGCGCCCGAGATAACGGTCAGGACAACGGCAACGGCGTACAGGAAGCGCGACACCGAGTAGATGCCGAGCGTCAGCGCCACTGGGCCAAGGTGCAAGCCGGCCATAGCAAAAACGCACAGGTAACCGCAAATGGAGACCATCGTGGTTGCCGTCTTGTACTTGCCGAGCTTATCGGCCGCAACGACCACACCGGCCGCACTCGCGACCATGCGAAGGGCGCTCACCAGCAGCTCGCGGAACAGGATAATGAACACGGACCACACGGTCACCATGCCAAAATCCAAGAACAGCAGCAGGGCCGAGAACACGAGCAGCTTATCGGCGATGGGGTCCAAGAATTTACCGAAGTCGGTGATCTCGTTGCGCGAACGCGCCAGATAACCGTCGACCTTATCGGTGCACGACAGGATCACATACAGAATGAAGGCAGCGGCGGCGAGCGGGCCGTCGAAGGTGCTCCAATCCGTACCGGCAACACTCGTGTGAGAAAGCGCCGACACGATCATGAACACCGGGATAAAGACGATGCGAACGCACGTCACGATGTTGGCGGGCGTCCAGACACTCGTCAGTTCCTTATTGCTCTCGTTAGCCACGACGCTCTCCTACTCCACAACATGACCGATAAGCTCATAGCAGAAGCTATCGGTAAACTCGACGGTCAGAATATCGCCCACGGACGCCTCGCTGGCGTCCAGATGCACCGCGCCATCGGAATCGGGCGCCTGGAACCAGGCATGGCCGATCAGCTCGGCGCCATCCTCGGTCTCTTCGATACCGTCGACGATCACCTGGGCGCGCTCGCCCACATGTGCGGCAGTGGCGGCAAAACCGAGCGACTCGGCCAGGTCCATGGCCTCCTGGGCGCGCTCGAGCTTGACCTCTTCGTCGACCTGACCCTCCATCTTAGCGGCCAGGCTGCCCTCCTCCTGCGAGTAGGCAAAGACGCTCGTGTAGTCAAAGCCGACGGTGTCCATAAAGTCGATAAGGTCGCGGAACTCGTCGTCGGTCTCGGTCGGGAAGCCGACCATGGCCGTGGAACGGATCACGATGCCGGGGATACGCTCACGCAGATCGCGGAACAGGTCCTCGAGCTCCTGGCGCGAACCAGAACGGCGCATGGCCTTGAGAATGCGCGCGTCGCAGTGCTGCACGGGGATATCGATATAGGGCAGCACCTCGGGCGTATCGCGAATCGTCTCGATGAGTTCGTCAGTCATGCCCTCGGGCTGCAGATAGAGCACGCGGACCCAGACGTTGTGCGGGCGCACGGCCTCGGCGACGGCACGCAGCAGCTGCGCCAGATTGCGCGGCGAGCCATCGGCGACGTCCTCGTCGGCAAAGTCGGTACCCCAGATGCCCGTGTCCTGGCCGATCAGCACGATCTCGCGCACACCGCCGGCAACCAGGTCGCGCACCTCGGAGATGATGCTCTCGGCATTGCGCGAATGATAGCGGCCGCGGATGTAGGGAATCATGCAGAAGCTGCAGAAGCGGTTGCAGCCATCGGAAATCTTGACGTAGGCGACAGCACCCTCGACGGTACGTTTGACCTGCGGGATATAGGCTGCAATCTCGCGCTCGACACCCAGCACGCCATCGATGACCGCCACGATGCCGTCCTCCTCGTCGGCCTTCACAAAGGCAGCGACCTCGGGCAGCTCGTCAGGTAGGTCATCGCCATAGCGCGACGGCACGCAGCCGCACATGACGATGGGGCAAGAACGAACGCCGTCCTGAACCTCGTTGGCGAGCTCGAGCGTGGTCTCGATGCTCTCGGACGTTGCGGAGGCGAGGAACGAACATGTATTGACGATGGCGATATCGGCATCCTGCGGGTCGAATGCCTCCTCGTAGCCCGCGGCGGTCAAAAGAGAACGCATGCGGTCGGTGTCAACCTCGTTCTTAGCGCACCCGAGGGTGATGTAGAGCACGGAGCCCAACGGTGTATCCATGTTGGAGAGCGGTCCTTTCGATTGATATTAGCGGTAGTTGGTGAACTGCAGCGGCTGGCCGTAGTCCTGGTCGCGCAGGAACTGGATCACGGTCTGCAACGCGTCCTTCGAAGCAGAGGAAACACGCAGTTTGTCGGCCTCGATGGTCACCTTGACCTTGAGCTTTTGGTCCTTGATGTCCTTGTTGATCTTCTTGGCGGTCGCCTGGTCGATACCCTCGACGATATGGCCGAGCACGCGCACGGTGCCGCCCGACGCCGCCTGCGGAGCATCCCACGAGACAGCCTTGAGGTCGATGCCGCGCTTGATGAGCTTGGAGCTCAACACGTCGATAATCTGTTTGGAGACAAAGTCGGCCGGGGCGTTGATCGTAAAGAGCTTGTCGCCCTTCGAAAGCTCGATCGTGGCGCCAGAATCCTTAAGGTCATAGCGCTGGGAAATCTCGCGCGTGGTCTGCTGGAAGGCGTTGTCGACCTCTTGCATGTTGACCTCGGACACGACGTCGAAGCTGGAATCTTTAGCCATGATGTTTCCTTTCGCGTACGAGCGACTTAGTAGCTATCGTACGAATAGTCGGTAGAATCGGTGGGCGTCTGACCGTCAGTTGCGGTATCGGCGCCATCCGTGGACTGGGCATCGGTACCGTCGGTGGTATCGGTACCATCGGTGGTGTCGGTACCATCAGAACTTTCACCATTCTCGGAATCAGTCGTCTCCTTCTTGGGAACGGTGATCGTCACACGCGCCACGCCCGAGGTCTTGGTATCGTAACGAACCTTTTCACCGTTCTTGGTAACGGTGACATCGGAAGGCTTGGACGTGGTGATCTCGATCGAGGACTCGGGCGAGTACTCCTGCTCAAAGGGGCCAGTCGCTTGGGCGCCATAGACCGACTTGCCGTCGACCTTGACCTCAATCCACGCGGTCTTTCCCTTGGCAACGGAGACTTTGACCTTCGTGACCTCGTTCTCTTCCTTCTTGGCCGTCGTCTTGGTAGCGTCCGAGTCAGTCGACTCATCCGTCGCCTCATCGGTGTCTTCGTCCTCGTCGACCGTTTCGGTCTTCTTAGAAGACTTCTTGGTCGTCGTCTTGGTAGCAGTGGGCGTCTCGGGCGTGGTCTCGGGCGCCGAAGATGCGCAGCCGCGCAGAAGCACCACGATGAGCACAATCAACAACAGCGCAACGGCACCGATGCCGGCGTAGACGATACGCGGATCGAGCCCGTTGTTTTGAGGAGTACGTGATCCGCCGCGTCCACGATTGGAACTGCTGCGGCCGCCTCCCTGAGGCATACGACCACGATTGCTATCGGAACGGCCGCGATAGCCACCCTGGCCCTGAAGGCTGCGCTGACCCGAGCGGGGCGCAAGTTCACCGCGGCCTTGATAGCCACGCTGGCCCGAACGCGGAGCCGAAGAGCGCTGGCCATACGGCTGTGATTGAGAGCGAAGACGCGGCGTCACCTGCGTGGCATCGGCATCCGCATAGCCACCGCGAGAGCGACCAGAAGAGACCCCACGGTAACCGCGATCGGAATAGCCGCCGTCGCCGTAGCCGGCACGAGGATCACGAGCCACGCCGCGGGCAGCGGGAAGTGCACGGTCCTCGGGCATCGGCGTACTGCGGAACCGGTCACGCTGCGAACGAATCTCCTCGCCCGAACCCGTCTCGGTAATATAACCGGCCTGCTGAGGACGCTGTCCATAACGCGTCGAACGACCGCCCTGAACCATCAGGAAGCGCCCGTTATCGACCGAGGAACGCGAATTGACGTAGCCAGCGGCGTCCTGAAAACGACCGCCCTGCTGCGACGTCTCGCGCTCATATGCCATCAGATCGTCAAAGTAGGCATTGACGACCTCGCGCGGATTGAGGCCCAAAAAGCGAGCATAGCTCGAAATCATGCCCTGCGCATAGCCGCGCGGCGGCATCGAAGCAAAGTTACCGGTCTCGAAAAACTCGATGATCTGCGGCCTGATTTTGATGGTGTTGGCGACTTGCTGAATGGAAAGGCCCATTCGGCGACGCTGCTCGAGCAGCATGTCACCAAAGCGTGCAGCCATCAGAATCCTCCAAACTCACGATCTTCACGTGCCATCTCGGCGTCGACAGATTCCAGCGCGGCAAGCCCCTCCTCGTCCAGCAGGACCTCGCGCGGCTTGGAACCGTCGGGCGGACCGACGACACCCTTTTCTTCCAGCATGTCCATAATACGCCCGGCGCGCGCATAGCCAACCTTCAGACGACGTTGCAGACCAGATGTGGAGCCAAGCTGCGATTCCACCACAATATGGGCGGCTTCCCAAATGAGAGGATCATCGTCTTGCGGCTCGGCGACTCCGGTGCGGACAATGCCGCCGCCACCCGCCATGGACATGGAAGCGGGCGCCACGGCAGACAGGATCTCCTCGTGGTAGTCGGGCTCGCTCTGCGACTTGACGAACTCGACAATCTCGTTGATTTCGTCATCCGAGACAAAGCAGCCCTGGATACGGCGAGGCTTGCCCCAGTCGACCTTTGAGAACAGCATGTCGCCCAAACCAGTGAGCTTTTCGGCGCCCATCTGATCAATGATGACGCGCGAGTCGATACCCGTGGCGACGTTAAAGGCGATACGGTTGGTAATGTTTGCCTTGATGAGGCCCGTCACCACGTTAGAGCTCGGACGCTGGGTCGCCACGATAAGGTGGATACCGGCGGCACGGCCCAGCTGGGCGATACGCACAATCGACGCCTCGACGTCCTTGCCGGCAACCATCATCAGGTCCGAAAGCTCGTCGATGATGATGACCAGGTAGGGCATCTTTTGCGGCGGGTTATCGTAATGCTCAAACTCGCCGGCGGCCTGCTTTTCGTTATAGGTCGAGATCTTGCGCACGTTCAGGCGCTCGAAGACCTTCAGGCGGCGCTCCATCTCGGACACCGCCCACTGCAAGGCACTCGCGGCCTGCTTGGGCTCGGTCACTACGGGCACGTAAAGATGCGGAAGGCCGTTATAACCTGCGAGCTCGACGCGCTTGGGGTCGACCATGATCAAGCGAACGTCCTCGGGGAGCGCGCGCATGAGCAGGGTCGTGATGATGGAGTTGATCATGACCGACTTACCGGAACCCGTGGTACCGGCGATCAGCAGGTGGGGCATCTTGGCGAGGTCAGCGACGACCGGCGTGCCCTCTGCGTCGCGGCCGATGGCAAGCTCGAGCGGACCGCCCTTAACATAGGGCAGCACGTCGCCCAAGTTGACGTTCTGACGCTTGCGATTGGGAATCTCGATACCCACGAGCGAGGTGCCGGGAATCGGCGCAAAGATACGCACGGACTGAGCAGCAAGCGACAGCGCGATGTCGTCCTCAAGGCTCGAAATCTTGCTCACGCGCTCGCCCTCGCCGGGCTGCAGCTTAAAGGTCGTCACCGTGGGACCGGCAATCCAGCCGACAACGCGAGCGCTACGGCCAAACTCAAGCAGCGTGGACTGCAGCGACTCGGCGGTCTGTTCCAGCTCCTTGTCCGAAGACGCGGCAGAAGCGGACTGAGGGTTTGCATGCAGGATTTCGAGCGGCGGAAGCTTAAGGCCGTCCTCTTCTTCGCCCTCGTTATCCGCGGGGGCATTGTCCGCTCCCCCATCGCTCGAAATAGACGCCTCGACAGCGCCCGCGACAGCCGTATCGGCAACCTTGGGATGCTTGAGGAAATCAGGAATTTGAGGGGCGGCCGAGACGGGATTCACGGCGAACGGCGGCTCGGACTCGTCGACCTTGTCCGGATCGTCCTCCATCGAAAGCTGACCGGTCACTTGGCCGCGCTTGGCATGGCGGCGCGGCAGCAAGGTGGTTTTAGCAGTCTCGAGCGGGGACTCGTCATCATCGTCATCACCCTCGGTAAGCTCAATCTCGCTCTCGGACCAAGACGGGTCGGGCTCACTCGTATTGAGCTTGGGAGCCGTCTTACCTTTCTTAGCGTGACGACGCGGCAGCAGCGTCGTCTTAGCGCGCTCGGCCTCCACGGCATCGGACACGTCGACAAACGGATCCTCGTCCTCGTCGTCATCGTCCAAAACCAGGTCATCATCGTTGCCCATCACCGTGGTCACGGCGATATCGGAGCCCTTTTGACGAAGAATGCTCAGGTGCGGACGGGCAACGCCGGGCACCGACAGGGCTTCGTCGTCACCCCACGGACTCGCGTTGACGTCGGCACGACGGCGCTCGGCAAAATCGGCCGCACGGTCGCGGGCAGAGCGCAAAACGCCGCCCACCGAAAAGCCGATGATGACAAAGCCAACGACGGCCAGACCCAATAGGACCACCATTGCGATAGGCTTACCCAGGGCATTCTGCAATGCACTCGCAATAAACGCACCGATGTAGCCACCCGAAGCGGACAGGTTTTGCAGCGTGAACATAAGGTCGCACGAGTCGCTCGTGCCCGGCACCATCAGCGAAAGAATGGAGACGACGGCGATAAAGACCACGGCACCGCCCGCAACAGAGCGCTCGTTGAGCGGCGAATCCTCGCCTAAAAAGAGCGTGGCGGCAAACAGCAAAATGACAATCGGCAGCACGTAGGCGCCCAGACCAAAGCCCAGGTGGTAGAAACCGGCAACCGCAGCCGTAACGGGTGCGGTCGCCGGCGAAATCACGGCAATGAAGGACGCAATCGCCAAAACGGCAATGACCACGCCGGCGATATCGCGGTTGGCCGAAGGCTCGACCAGGGGCTCAAAATCGTCGAAGTCGGCCTCGTGACCTTTATTGGCACGAAGATGGGAACCGGCACCCTTAGCAGATGCCGGTTGGTTGTTGGCTTTATTGCCTTTGGCGTTTTGTGCAGATCCGCGCGCCAAACTAAACCTCCATGACGACCGGGATGATCATCGGACGAGTGCGCGTACGGCTCCAGATAAAGTTAGAGAGTGAGTCGCGCACGGCCTTGCGAATGGCATCGGAACCGCTGCTGGTGAAGCTGAACTTGCCCTTCTCGATCGTCTTCATAATGGATGCGGAGGCATCCTCGGAGAACTGATCGTCGATGGCAAAGGAGACGCCGCGGCCCGAGAACTCGATAGCCTCGATCTTCTTGTGCTTGAGCGAAACGATAGCGACAGCCGTGACCATACCGTCGTTGGCAAGCTTCTGACGATCGCGCAGGACGATGGGGTCGGTATCACCGATGCGCAGTCCGTCGACATAGACGACGCCAGACTCGACAGGCGTACCGCGCTTGACGATACCGCCACGCATCTCAAGCGTATCTCCGTTGTCGAGGATAAAGATGTGATCGTCCTTGAGGCCCATCTTGCGTGCAAGCTGAGCATGGGCGCGTAGATGCACGGCCTCGCCGTGGACCGGCATAAAGTACGTAGGCTTGGCCATGGCCATCAGGAGCTTGAGCTCCTCCTGGCTGCCGTGACCCGAGACGTGAACGAGGGCGCGGTTCTTATCCCACACGTCGCAGCCAAGCTTGGCAAGGCTGTTGACGACCTGCTGAACGGCCTTCTCGTTACCGGGGACCGGCGTTGCCGAGAGGATGACGGTATCGCCCTCGTGGATGGAGAGCGTCTTGTGCTCGCCGTTAGCCATGCGCGAAAGGGCCGACAGAGGCTCGCCCTGCGAACCGGTGCACATGACGACGATCTTGTCGTCGGGCAGGTTGTCAATATCGAAGGCATCGATGATATCGGCGTCATCGATGTTGAGATAACCGAGCTCGCGCGCCACGCGGGTGTTGGTGAGCATGGAACGACCGGTCACGACAACCTTGCGGCCGCACTTGCGGGCGGCGTCGCAGATCTGCTGCAGACGATGGATGTGGCTCGAGAACGACGCGACGAACACGCGGCCCGGAGCATTCTTGATGGCATGCAGCAGATTGGGGCCAACCTCGGCCTCGGACTTGGTAAAACCGGGGACCGTGGCGTTGGTGGAATCGGACAGCAGCAGGTCGATGCCCTGCTTGGCAAAGCGGCTGATAGCGGCATAGTCGGGCGTGACGCCGTCGATGGGCGTCTGGTCGAGCTTAAAGTCGCCGGTGTGCATAACGGTGCCCTGATTGGTGCGAATGAACACACCCAGAGCGCCCGGGATTGAGTGCGTCATCGAGAAGAAGTCGAGCGAAATGCCACCCAGATTGACGTGGCTGCCGCCCTTGACCTCACGGAACTTGGGTGCACGAATACGAAACTCGGAGAGCTTACCCTCGATAAAGCCAAGCGTCAGCTTGCTCGAGAAGATGGGCACCTTGTTGTTGAGGTCCTGCAGCAGATACGGTAGCGAACCGGTGTGGTCCTCGTGGCCGTGAGTGACGACGATGCCGCGGAGCTTTTCCTCGTTCTCCAGAACATAGGTGTAATCCGGGAGTACCAGATCGATACCAGGCTGCGAATCGTCGGGGAACATAAGGCCAGCGTCGACGAGCACCATGTCGTCGCCGCACTCGAAGACCGTCATGTTCTTGCCGATGCCATCAAGGCCGCCGAGCGGGATGATCTTCAAGGGAGATGATTTTTTAGCTGCCATAGGTGAGTGTTGTTTCCTTTCTTCGAAACGGGTCTGAAACAACCGACGGGGCGCTTCTGGCAAACCGGCCGCCGGGAACGTACAACAATGCATCGCAGAGTCGATGCAGTAACCACAGTATGATACCCATTTGCACAACAACAGACCACCCATGCATCAAAGCCCCATCTGAACCCGTCTATCCCGCCGGTCTGGTCTCAGCGGGCCCGGCACGGGCTAAGTTTCCTGCTCTACAGTCCTGCTCACGACGGAGGCCACATTAAGTGGCCTCCTGT
>UQLD01000024.1 GCA_900541855.1 uncultured Collinsella sp. | reverse complement strand
CGCGCCAGCGAGAAACGCGTGGCCCGCGTGATGCGCGAGGAGGGCCTCGAGGTCGGGCTTATAGGACAAAATGTGTGTCCACGTTGGGGGCATCGGCGCAGGTCGATGCCCCTTTTTCAGCCGTTTAAATTCCGTGCCCGCTTTTAACCGCTCGGACAGAATGTGTGTCCGGTTGCCTATCGTTCCCGCAGGTAGATAACCTTTTCCGGAACCGTTAAATATCCTTTCGGAAGAGGTGCCCATGAAGGCCGTTTATTGCCCCTACTGCGGCGGTCGGACCAAGCGCAACGGCAGGACCTCATCGGGGTCCCAGCGGTGGAGGTGCACGGCCTGCGGCGCGTCGACGACGGTGAGGTACGACGACACGGCGACGAGGCTGGACGAGTTCCTCGGGTGGCTCCTCTCCAAGGACTCCCAGGCGGCGATGCCGGGCGGCGGGCGGTCCTTCAGGCGCAGGACGGCCGAGTTCTGGGAGGTCTGGCCGATGCCCGTCCCCGACGGCGAGCTGCACCGCGTGCTCCACGTCGACGGGATCTGGGTCGCGCGCGACCTCGTCGTGCTCATATGCTGCAGCGGCGAGAGGGTGGTCTCCTGGTACATGGCGAGGTCGGAGAACTCGAGGGCGTGGTCGGCCCTCATGTCGCCGATCCCGGCGCCCGAGGTGGTCGTCACCGACGGCGGGAGCGGGTTCGCCAAGGCCGTGCGCGAGACCTGGCCGCGCACCAGGGTCCAGAGGTGCACCTTCCACGCCTTCTCGCAGGTCAAGCGCTACACGACGACGCGGCCGAAGCTCCAGGCGGGGCGCGAGCTCTACCTCATCGCGCGCGACCTCATGGGCATCGAGACGCTGCACCAGGCCGAGCTCTGGGTCGAGCGCTACCTCGACTGGTGCGGGTTCTGGGCCGACTTCCTGGAGGACAGGACCGTGGTGGACGGCAGGAGGGTCTACACCCACGAGAGGCTGAGGCGGGCGCGCTCGTCGCTGTCGTCGCTGGTGTCGGCGGGGACGCTGTTCACCTACCTCGACCCCGCCCTAGCCAAGGCCGGCCCGCTGCCGTCGACCAACAACATGATCGAGGGAGGGGTGAACTCGCAGCTGAGGGCCGTCCTGCGCAACCACCGGGGGCTGACGTCGGTCAAGCGCGTGAAGGCGGTGTTCTGGTGGTGCCACGCGCACTCGGGGGACGCGAGGACGGCGCGCGAGAAGCTCGCCGCGATGCCGACCGACGCGGACATCGACTTCCTGTTCAGCGTCTACTCCGCCTCGCCGTCGCGCGAGGACGGAGGGCCGGAGTGGGGCGACAGGGCCGTGTGGGAGGACCTCCACCACAGGGACCCGTACCCGTTCTGGCTTGATTAATGGATAGAAACGGATGTTCTATCGGGACACACATTTTGTCCTATAAGCCGAACCCGAAAGGGCGCGGAGCTGAGGAAACGCGTAAGCGTTTGCCAGCGCAGCGCGCAAGGCGCCTTGGCGCCGCAGCGGCCGCCTGCGCAGCAGGCTGACCCCCTGACGGCCCACCCAAAGATCGTTAAAGCGACTGGCTTAGGCTGGTCGTTTTTTTTGTTAACCTCGCATGGGGTCGAACCCGAAAGGGCGCGGCCGCTTTCACAGATTGAGTCTACCCTGGGGATCGGTGAAACCGTCAGTACCCTCCTTGAGTTTCTTCTCGTCTGCCTTCACGCGACGCTCGAGCTTTTTTGTATCCTCGGCAGGCGGTAGGTTCTCGGGAACAATTCCGCGGTCGATGAGGCTGCCACGCACGCTCGTGTTGTTCTCGACGTGTTCTTGTTTGATCTGGTCCAGACCGTACAAGTCGTGTTCCTCGGCGTTGAAGGCCGTCATCGAGTTCGTGAGGTCCTTTGCTTTGATGAGAACATCGGCTAGCTTGTCCGCCAATGCAGCACTCTTGGACACACCAAGCTGCCGCTTCATGTCCGCCGTGCTTCTGCCGCCGAATAACGCCTCATCGCCCTTCGACTTGATGATCGCGAATCCTTTGGAGTCCACGCCTCGTTTGAACGCAATGCCCGAGAGCTGTTTCTCTGAATCGGATAGCGAGTGGCACGCCTGCAAGCGCTGAATCTCTGCGAAGCGCTGCTCTATGAGCTCCTGACGGCGTGTCTGCACGGCGAAGTACGCCTGTGCGAGTGCGATTTCGGGCTTGTTTGGGTCTCCGTTTTGGGCGATTAAATAGCATGCGTAGCGCGTCAGCTTGTAGTCTTTAACCGCGCGAGCGGCGACACCGGCAGTTACCATTTTCGTGGTGTCACGAAAATGGGAATCAACTGGAGTTTTGTTTGTTTCGCACGAGACTTTTGCCCTCTTAACAACTTCGGCGAAGTTCTCCCATCGAGTGTACCCCATGGGTTCCATTAAATCGCGTGCGAGCCAATATTCAACGCCGTCTTCCACATTGGCGTAGCTATCAAGTTCGACACGCCACTTCTCGATATCTCTACTGTCCATATCTCCTCCTCGCTGGTCTATTGTCTATGCGGGCTTTGCCCACTCTGTATTCAGAATAAGGATACGCTGCCGTGCGGACACGAATGGGCCCGTGCTGCTTCGAGCTCACGGGGCCCATGGATATCGATTGGTTGTGTTCTGCTTTAGATAGGTGTCCGGTTTAATCCGCTCGATAGTGCGACCCGAGACTTTCAGTTCGCTTACGCATGGCTTTGACCATTTCCTGTGCTAGTTGAATCTGCGATTGCAGGCGGGCGAGGGCTGCGACTTCGCTGTCCTGGGCTTTCTGTGTGCTCAAGGTCGTTGCCTCTGTCTTCAAGCCCTCAAGCTCGTGTAGTGCCTCGGATAGGCCCGTCTCGGTGCGGTTGATCATGCAGTAGCTACTCATCGTGTGCTTGAGGCTGCGAGCCAGACGCTCTGCATCTGCCTTGGCGAGGCCGCGCTGGGGGAGGGCGATATCCGTCTTCAAGGGCGTCTCAGGGGCGTCCAGCGCCGCCTGAGTCGCCGATGCACCCGCAATCCGTCCGAACACGATACCGTTGGCGCTTGACAGGCCGCCAATGCGGTCGGCGCCGTGCATGCCGCCCGTTGCCTCGCCACAGGCGTAGAGACCCGCAACGCCGGTCGCGGCTGCCTTGTCGATCTTGATTCCGCCGTTGGAGGCATGGGCGTACATCGCTACGCGCATCTCGTCAGTCGGAGCAATGCCGTGCTCGTCCTGGAGCCATGTGGCAAAGGTCTGGACAAACTCGGGGACGTCCTCACTGGGGAAGTCGTAATGCAGCGCTAGGCCCTCGGCGCCCGCTTGGTCGATGGCAAGGTCGATAGCACGTGAATCCAGGCGTGACGTGAAGGGGCCGTATCCGGAGCGCTGCTCAAGCAGCTTGTCCAGTTTGTCGTCGTCGATGTCAACCGACTGATCGAATTTGACGTAGCGCCAGGTCTTCTCGTTAAAGACGAGGTTGCGCTTGGGCTCAATGAAGCCGGGCATCATCTGCATGAACTCTATATTAGTAAGTGTTGCGCCGTGCGCCAGCGCGATGGCCTGCGAGGAACTGAGCACATCAGCCGACGTAAGGCTGCGCTCGAACAGGCCGCCTGTGCCACCGGCTGCGATGACCGTGGCCTTGGCAGCAAAGGGCACGATTCGATTTTCGGTAAGGTCGTAGAGTACGGTTCCGGTTATTCTGCCGTTCGTGTCCTCAACAAGGTCGATAAGCTCATGGCGGGGGAGCAGGCGAATGCCGAGCGACTCGATCCAGGTCGTCAGAGCGTCCTCAAGGGGCTTGCGGGTGAGGCCGCGCCACATGCGCGTCTTGTGGTCAAAGCAGGGGATAAATTGCTTTTGTTGAGCACTCTTGGCGCTTTGCGGACGCTGGAGCTCAACGCCCAGGTCTTGCTCGAGCCAGTCAATCGCTTGGGGAATGCCGTGGACGAACGCTTGGACGAGTTCGGGGTCGGCAACGCCGCCGCCGACGGCCAGGATGGTGTCGATGAGGTCCTGCTCGTCGTCTTCGTTAACGGGTCCGATAAGCCCTAGGCCCCAGGTTCCGGGGAAGAAGCTCGATCCACTCATAGTCTTGCCGGCGCTTGCCACAGTGACGGTTGCACCCGTGCGTGCCGCTTCGATGGCGGCGCAAAGGCCCGCAATGCCAGATCCAATTACCAGTACATCAGTCGATTCCATCGGATTCCTTTCTCGTCCGGCGCATTGTCGCACGGGTGATCGGCAATGGGGCCGCAAAGACTCGGCAAATCGGTAAAGGGCAAATATGGCAGGTGGGCGTCATGGACGCTCTGACGCTCCATCTCATCACATCTTGTATTTCGCCCCAACTGATATATCGGCATTAGCTACCCTGCGACAGCGCAAACAAAAAGAGCCGCTACCTGGGTGGGTAGTGGCTCCAAAGCTCAACTATATGAGCATCGCGCGGGCGCGATTAGGCCTTGAGGGCCTCCTCGACGGCGACAGCGCAGGCGACGGTGGCACCGACCATGGGGTTGTTGCCCATGCCGATGAGACCCATCATGTCAACGTGCGCAGGCACGGAGGAAGAACCGGCGAACTGGGCGTCGGAGTGCATACGGCCCATGGTGTCGGTCATGCCGTAAGAGGCAGGGCCGGCGCCCATGTTGTCCGGGTGCAGGGTACGACCAGTGCCGCCACCAGAAGCGACGGAGAAGTACTTCTTGCCAGCCTCGAGGCGCTCCTTCTTGTAGGTGCCAGCGACGGGGTGCTGGAAGCGCGTGGGGTTGGTGGAGTTACCGGTGATCGAGATGTCGACGTTCTCGTGCCACATGATGGCAACGCCCTCGCGGACGTCGTCGGCGCCGTAGCAGTTGACGGCGGCGCGGGGACCATCGGAGTAGGGGATGGTCTCGACGACCTTGAGCTCGCCCGTGAAGTAGTCGAACTGGGTCTTCACGTAGGTGAAGCCGTTGATGCGGGCGATGATCTGAGCAGCGTCCTTGCCCAGACCGTTGAGGATGACGCGCAGCGGCTTCTTGCGAGCCTTGTTGGCGTTTAGAGCCAGGCCGATAGCACCCTCAGCGGCAGCGAAGGACTCGTGACCGGCCAGGAAGGCGAAGCACTCGGTGTCGTCGGAGAGCAGCATAGCGCCCAGGTTGCCGTGGCCCAGACCGACCTTGCGGTCCTCGGCGACGGAGCCGGGAACGGTGAAGGCCTGGATGCCCTCGCCGATGATGGCGGCAGCCTCAGAAGCGGACTTGGCGCCACGCTTGACAGCGAGAGCGCAACCGAGGGTGTAGGCCCACTCGGCGTTCTGGAAGGCGATGGACTGGGTGTTGTTGACGATCTCACGCGGGTTGAAGCCCTTGTCGGTGCAGATCTGCAGAGCTTCCTCGAGGGAGGCGATGCCGTTGTCGGCGAGGCACTTGTTGATCTTGTCAGCGCGGCGCTCGTAACCTTCGAACGTAACAGTCATAGTTATTTCCCTCCCTTTCTACTCGTGAACCGGGAACACGCTGGCGACGGAGTGAGTCTCCTCGTCGGTGCGCGGGTCGATGTACTTGGCAGCGTTCTCCCACTGACCATAGTGGCCCATAGCGCCAGCGATGGCCTCCTCGGGGGTCTTGCCGGCCTTGACGGCGTCGGTGAACTTGCCGAGGTTCAGGAACTCGAATGCGATGATCTCGTTCTTGTCGTTGAGAGCCATGCGGGTGACGTAGCCCTGAGCGAGCTCGAGGTAACGAGCGCCCTTGGCCTTGGTGCCGAACATGGTGCCGACCTGAGAGCGAAGGCCCTTGCCGAGGTCGTCGAGGGAGGCGCCCACGGGCAGGCCGCCCTCGGAGAACGCGGTCTGGCTGCGGCCGTAAACGATCTGCAGGAAGATCTCGCGCATAGCAACGTTGATGGCGTCGCAGACGAGGTCGGTGTTGAGGGCCTCGAGGATGGTCTTACCGGGAAGGATCTCGGAAGCCATGGCGGCAGAGTGGGTCATACCCGAGCAGCCGATGGTCTCAACGAGGGCCTCCTCGATGATGCCGTCCTTGACGTTCAGCGTGAGCTTGCAGGCGCCCTGCTGAGGTGCGCACCAACCCACACCGTGCGTAAGACCGGAGATGTCGGAAATCTCCTTAGCCTGGACCCACTTGCCCTCCTCGGGGATGGGTGCGGGGCCGTGGTATGCACCCTTGGCAACGGGGCACATGTTCTCCACTTCCTGTGAGTACTGCATGCCTCTCCTCTCTATCGTGTTGGCGTCCCGTCTGGGGGCCGTGGCTGGCGATTGCCGGGCGACCCTTCGAAAGGGACATGACATGCAGCCCCTATAATACCGCGAAATGCACGGAATATTCGGCGAACGGCTCAGTTTTCGTAGCGAGATGCGCGGAACTTTCAATTGAAACGGTTTAACTCTATATTCTGTGGTCGTGCACTTCCGTAGAGGGGGTCCGTCTTGGGCAAGCTTTTGGTCAGCTTTTGTAAGCGTTGCAGGGGTTGACCTGTTGCAACGGTGCCGTTCGCCGCCTGTTTACTGCCTTTGGCCGCGCGAGCGAATTGTTTTGCGTGAATGTTTTGATGGCACGCTTCAATCGTGCTGTATTGGATGGCAAGCAGATCCCGGCGAAGGGAGCGCCATGCAGCGCGTTTGGAGAACGGTTACCGGCTTTTACCATGTCTGTGCCCACGGTACGGGCAAGCAGCTCATCTTTGAGGGCGATGAAGACCGGTGGGAGTTCTTGGAGCTGATGCGTGAGTGCTGCCGCAAGGCGGGCGTGACGGTTATCGCCTGGTGCCTTATGGGCAATCACGTGCGTCTGGTGCTTGCAGATTACGAGGACGCGATGAGCGCGGCGATGCACCGGCTGCTTTTGACGTACGCGCGGCGGTTCAATAAACGCACGGGGCGCACAGGGCATCTGTTCCAGAACCGTTTTGACCGGCGCTCGCTCGATACCGACTGGCAGGTGATGGAGGCTATTCGCTCCGTTCACGCCGATCCGCAGGAGGCGGGCATCAGTCTCATTGAGCGTTATCCCTGGAGCAGCTTTCCGGAGCATTTGTGCGCTTACGACGGTGACGCGGCCGATGTCGCGAGGGGATTTTCTGATCCTTCTTGCGTGCTTGAGCTTTTTGGTTCTGCCGAGGGCTTTATTGCCTATTCGCTTTCGACGCCCGACGGCGGCGAACCGGCGCTGCGCGATATGAAAGAGACAGAGTGGGAACGCCACGCCTTTGCCGACAAGATGGCGAAGAGCCTCGGGGTTCCGCTCAATGTGGTTAAAACTGCACCGCCGGCGCAGCGCGATACCGTTATTGTTGGATTGAGCAATGCCGGCCTTACGGTGCGCCAGATTGAGCGGTATACCGGGATTGGCAAAAGTACCGTCTCTCGTATCGTGCGCGCCCGCGCGCGAACGACGATGCGGGCTGGCGGAAACGTGATGTAAGGTCGCCTGTTCACCGCAGTTGGGGTCGTCCATACGCCGCAACCAGCGTTCAAAAGCTTGGTACGGTAACTGCACTTCTTAATATGCATAGAACAATCGTCATCTTGCATAAAATAACAGCTCAGTCCGGGTTTGCCCGTGCCTACCCCCGTCTGCGCCGTGCAAAAAACGGAGTTTTCAGCATCGTGGTGCTGTCGGCACTGCCGCAATCTTGCAACATACGGGTCCCGAAGCTATTTATGCCTTCCGATCCGCCTCCGAAGCGCATGTATGTGATCCCTGAGACCGCGATGCTTGTTCTAAAACACAATATATATGCGCCTGGAGACGTTGATTAACGCTTTCGATGCGTATACATACAGCTTGGCGTGCTGAATACTCGCAAAAATGCACGTCGCACCCTATGGGACCCGTCTGCGGCAGGCGCGAAGCGAGTCGGAGCTCAGCAGAACGGGGCTTGGCGCATTGCTTGGCGGGCCCGGGGCCCTGCCGCAGGCCTTTGGTGCTGTGGAAAACGCCCGTGTTCGCGTCTGGCCGTGTGGTAAATGACAGACGGGGCGCCGGGCGCGCTGATTTTGTGTGTTCGTGCTCATTAGGAAAACAGAGCCGCCCGTATTGGGCGGCTCGGCAATCAAAAACCTTGGATTCGGAGCATACGCTACTGGTTAGCTTGCCCCTCGAGCATGCCGTCGAGGGTGCGCCAGGCGAGCTCGGCGCATTTGACGCGGGCGGGCATGTGCGAGATGTCCTGGAGCTGGGCGGCTTCGTCCAGGTCTTCCAGGTCCTCCTCGGAGAGCTTCTCGCCGCGGATCATGGCGAGGAAGAGCTCTGCCAGGCGGCGAGCTTCCTCGACGGTCTCGCCGGTGATGAGATCGGCCATGATGTCGGCACTGGCCTGGCTGATGGCGCAGCCGTGGCCGGTAAAGGAGGCCTCCTCAATCACGTTGTTCTCGACACGCAGCTGCAGAGTGAGCTCGTCTCCGCAGCTGGGGTTGATGCCGTCGTGCTCGTGCGTGGGAGCATCCATCTCGTACTTGTAGTCGGGGTGCGAGTTGTGCTCCATAAATGTGGTGGAGGTGTACAGATTACCCATTGAACGTGCTCCAAACGTGATGCAGGCCGGCGATGAACTTGTCAATGTCGGCCTTGTCGTTGTAGAAGGCCACGCTGGCGCGGCAGCAGGCAAGGTTCTCGACGCCCAGCCAGGTGAGCAGCGGCTGTGCACAGTGGTGACCGGCGCGGATGCAGACGCCGTCCATGTCCATGATGCTCGCGACGTCGTGCGGGTGGATGCCGCGGACGTTAAAGCTCACAACGCCGTGGTGGTTGTCCCAATAGATGGAGCCGATGATCTGGACAAAGTCGAGCTGCATGAGCTCGCCCATCAGGTAGTGGACGAGTGCCTGCTCGCGTGCCTGGACGTTCTCGTAACCCACCGTGTTGACCAGGTAGTCGAGTGCCGCACCCGTGGCGAAGATGCCGGCGGCGTCCTGTGTGCCGGCCTCGAATTTCTCGGGAACGGGCGCCCAGACGGCGTCCTGCTCGGTAACAGAGTCGATCATCTCGCCGCCGGTGAGCATGGGCGGCATGGCGTTGAGCAGGTCCATCTTGCCCCACAGCACGCCGATGCCCATGGGGCCCATAGCCTTGTGTGCGCTAAAGGCAAAGAAGTCGGCGCCCAGGTCGGCCACATCGACCGGCATGTGCGGCAGCGACTGCGCACCGTCGACGACCAGGTAGCCGCCATACTTGTGCACGAGCTTGCCGAGGTTCTTGACTGGGTTCTCGACTCCCAACACGTTGGAGACCTGACCCACGGCCAGAATCTTGGTCTTGGGACCAACCTTGGCAAGAACCTCCTCGGTGGTGAGCTGACCGGTCTTGGTGGGGTAGAGGTAGACGAGCTTGGCGCCGGTCTCGCGGCAGACCTGCTGCCACGGAATCAGGTTGGAGTGGTGCTCCATGATGGTGATGACGACCTCGTCGCCCGGCTCGAGGACTGTGGGTGCAAAGCTCTTGGCGACCAGGTTGAGCGACTCGCTCGTGTTGCGGGTGAAGACGACCTCGTTGGCCTGTGAGGCGCCGATGAGGTCGGCGATCTGCTGGCGGACCTTCGCGATGGCGTCGGTGGCCTCGACGGACAGTGAGTACAGGCCGCGCAGGGGGTTGGCGTTCATGCGCTGATAGAAGTCACGCTCGGCGTCGAGCACGCAGGCGGGGCGCTGCGCGGTGGCGGCACTATCGAGGAAGGCGATCTCGGGGTGCTGCTGGAAAAGCGGGAACTGTGCCTTGTAGGGATTGGTCTCGATGTCGACGGTAGGCCAGCCGCGCGAGGCCTCGTCACTGGCGTCGAACTCCATAGGCTCCGGTGCGGTACAGGTATCGCATTTAACGTGCTCGGTGTCGATCATGCGAGCTCCTCTTCAAAGTTGTTGATCAGGTTGTTGCCCAAGCGGACGACGGCTGCGCGGGTGCGCTCGTCGGTGGCGGAAAGCGCGGCGTCCTCCAGCTTGGCGCGAATGAACAGGTCCTCGGCGGCGTTTTGGTCAAGGCCACGGCAGGCGAGATAGAACAGTTGCTCGTCGCGGACGTGGCCGATTGTGGCGCCGTGGTTGCCGGCGACGTCGTCCTCGTCGCAGAGAATGACGGGAACGGTCTTGTTGTCGACGCCCTTGTTGGCCAAAAGCACCGTCTCGCGCTCGGTGCCGGTTGCGCCCTTGCAGCCGTGCACGAGGTCGATGGTGCCACGGTAGACCTTCTTGGACGTGCCAGTCAGCACGCCGTTGGCGTCGATCTCGCACTCGGTCTTGCGACCGCGGTGGCGCAGCTCGTAGTTAAAGTCGCGCACCTGCTCTCGGGCGCCCAGGTAGTCAGTATCGATGGTGACCTTGGCGGTATCGCCCAGCAGGTCGCCGGCAAGGCCGGTGGCGCTGGCGCCGGCACCCAGGACGGTGTGCTGCACGTTGACGCGCGCGCCCTCGTCCAGGAACAGGCCGGTGTCGTCGAGCGCGATCCAGCTATCGTCGAGTGTCTGCGTGCAGGTCACGTTGACGGTGGCGTACTCGTGGGCGCACACGCGTAGCACGGATCCCACGACGCCTTGGCCGGCAACGGGAGAGTCCAGGGCAATAAGCAGATCGAGCGTCGACTGGGGACGGGCGACGACGTCGATGGCGGCGATGGCCGCGGCTGCATCGACACCGCTCACGCGCACGGTAACCGTGGCGTGCTTGTATGCGGGCACATCGATGACGATGCGCTTGGTGGCGTGGTCGGCCAAGTAGGTGTAGGCAGCCTCGCCCATGCCGGTCTCGAAGGCTTCAGCAGGGGAGAGCTCCTCCTCGAGCTTGATGGCACCGGCCTGGTAGATGGAGGTGGCGGGCACGTCAAGCTCGGTCTCGGGCGTGATGCGGGCGCGGTCGGCGGCGTCGCCGGGGGCGGAGGCGCGGCGCTCGGGGAAGCGCTCGGCCATGGCGTCCATGGCGGCGTTAAATGCGTCGGCAGCGCCGCGGAACTGCTCGTCCAAGCCCTCGACCTTAACAGCCTCGGTGGGAGCGGCGGCAAGCTCGTCAGAGAGCTCGAGCTTGGTCTGGTTCATCTTCAGCCAACCCCAAGTGGCAGCTGGCATCGCATTGACCTGCTCAAGGGTGGTAGCAGCGGTGTTCGTGGTCTGGTTCATTATCCGATCGCTCCTTCCATCTCGAGCTTGATCAGGTTGTTCATCTCGACGGCGTACTCAAGCGGCAGCTCCTTGGAGACCGGGTTGGCAAAGCCGTTGACGATCATGGTGCGGGCCTCTTCCTCCGAGATGCCGCGGCTCATCAGGTAGAACACCTTGTCGTCGCCGATGCGGCCGATGGTGGCCTCGTGGCCGATGTCGACGTTCTTGGCGCGGATGTCCATGGCCGGAATAGTGTCGGAGCGGCTCTGGTCGTCGAGCATGAGCGACTGGCAGCTCACGGTTGCCTTGGAGCCCTCGGCCTTGGGCGTGGCCACGATAGAGCTACGGAAGGTCTGGATGCCGCCGCTCTTGGAGATGCCCTTGGTCTCGACGGTTGCCGAGGTCTCGGGCGCGTTGAGTACGACCTTACAGCCGGTATCGAGGTTCTGGCCGGCGCCGGCAAAGGTGATGCCGGTAAAGCTCGAGCGGGCGCCGCGGCCGTTGAGCACGCTCATGGGGTAGAGATAACCCACATGGCTGCCGAAGGAGCCACTGATCCACTCGATGTCGCCGTCCTCGTCCACGCGCGCACGCTTGGTGTTGAGGTTGTACATGTTCTTGGACCAGTTCTCGATGGTCGAGTAGCGCAGGTGTGCACGCTTGCCCACAAAGAGCTCGACAGCACCGGCGTGGAGGTTGGCCACGTTGTACTTGGGTGCGGAGCAGCCCTCGATAAAGTGCAGGTCGGCATCGTCCTCGACAATGATGAGCGTGTGCTCAAACTGGCCGGCGCCCTTGGCGTTAAGGCGGAAGTAGCTCTGCAGCGGGAAGTCCAACTTGGTGCCCTTGGGAACGTAGACAAACGAGCCGCCCGACCACACGGCGCCGTGCAGGGCCGCAAACTTGTGGTCGGTGGGCGGGATGAGCGTCATGAATTTCTCGTGGATGAGCGGCTCCCACTGCGGATCGTGCAGGGCTTCCTCAATACCGGAGTAGACGATGCCCATCTTGGACGCCGTGTCCTGCATGTTGTGGTAGACCAGCTCGGAGTCGTACTGCGCGCCGACGCCCGCCAGGTAGCTGCGCTCGGCCTCGGGGATGCCCAAGCGCTCAAAGGTGTTCTTGATGTCGTCGGGCACCGACTCCCAGTCGTGCTTTTGGTCGGTGTTGGGCTTGACGTAGGTGACGATGTTGTCCAT
This sequence comes from uncultured Collinsella sp., assembly GCA_900541855.1. Classification (GTDB taxonomy): domain Bacteria; phylum Actinomycetota; class Coriobacteriia; order Coriobacteriales; family Coriobacteriaceae; genus Collinsella. The sequence goes on along the minus strand of UQLD01000024.1, from coordinate 25,626 downwards.
GTCCAGGCCCTCGATGGAGGGGCCCCACGTCGGGTCGGGAAAACGATTGAAGATCTCGAGGGACTTGAGGCGCAGGTCGAGCATCCACTGCGGCTCGTCCTTCTTGGCGCTGATCTCGCGCACGATGTCGGGCGTGATGCCGGCGTCGAGGCGCTCGAATCCCTCCTCGCCATAGGTGAAGTCGTAGAGGCTGCGGTCGATGTCCGCGACCTCGGTGCGGTTCTTGGTCATTGCGTCGCCCCTTTACGCCTGCTGCTCGGCAGCGGCGGCCTCGGCCTGGGCGCGCTGCTCGGCGGCCTCGCGCTCGAAGGTCTCAAAGCCGTTCTTGTCGATCCAGGGGATGAGCGAGGCGTCGTCCTCGCGCACGATGTGACCCTTGACCATGACGTGGACGCGGTCGACATCCAAGTGCTCCAGGATGCGCGTGTTGTGCGTGATAATGAGCATGGAGCCGTCGCAGCTCTTGCGGTAGGCGTCCATGCCGTGGCTGACGGTGGACAGGGCGTCGACGTCTAGGCCCGAGTCGGTCTCGTCGAGGATGGCGAGCTTGGGCTGCAGCAACAGGAGCTGGAGCATCTCGACCTTCTTCTTCTCGCCGCCCGAGAAGCCCACGCCCAGCTCGCGGTTGAGGTAGGCGGTATCCATGTTGAGCTCTGCCGCGAGCTCCTTGACGCGACGGCGGAACTCCTTGCCCTTCATCTCCAGGCCGGGGCGGCCGGCGATGCTGGCGCGCAAAAAGCTCGACAGCGGCACGCCCGGAATCTCGACCGGGGCCTGGAAGCTCAGGAACAGGCCGGCGCGCGAGCGCTTGTCGGTGGTGAGCTCAGTGATGTCCTGGCCGTCAAAGACGATGCGGCCGTCGTTGACCGTGTAAACGGGGTCGCCCATGACCAGGTGGCCGAGGGTGGACTTGCCGGCGCCGTTGGGTCCCATCAGAACGTGGGTCTCGCCGGCGGCGACGTTGAGGTTGACGTTGTGGAGGATGGTCTTCTCGTCCACGGAGGCGGTCAGACCTTCGATGGAAAGCAGCGGATTTGCGCTCATGCTGTCCCTCTCTGTATATGGTGTACTCATAGGTGTACTAAACCCTAGGAATCTTCTCGGAATAAAGTTACTATGGGTTCGGCGTTAGTCAAGGGAAAACCCGACTAATCCACTCGACTTTTTAGATGTGGGACATAATAATCAGGCTTGTTTGCCCCGCGTGCATAAGATTTGGGACAAACAAGCCTGGTATTTTGTCTCGGCAACGATGAGAGGGTAGGTATGCTCATTTCTTCTAAGGGCCGCTATGCCCTCCGTCTGATGATCTATATCGCAGCGCTTGGTGACGCCGAGGGCAAGATTGCCCTGCGCGAGGTTGCCGACCGCGAGCATATCTCACAAAAGTATTTGGAGCAGCTGGTTCGTCCGCTTATGAAGGCGGGCCTGCTTAAGAGCGTGCGCGGCAAGGGCGGCGGCTACATGATGGGCAAGGACCCGGCCGAGGTGCGTGCCGGCGACATCTTGCGTGCCGTTGAGGGCAGCACGGCTCCGGTGGCGTGCGATGGCATCGACAACAGCTGCGCCCGCAGTGACTTGTGTTCCACCGTCAAGTTCTGGCGTGGTCTGGATGACGTGATCGAAAAGTACGTCGACGGCGTGACGTTGGCCGACCTGGCCGCCGTCCCCGAGATCAACTTTGACATTAAGCTGTAGGGCTGCAAATGGCATCTCTCGACAAGGTGTATAAGCAAATCGAAGTTTTTGCTCGGGAATGTGACGCCGAGACGGTCGTGTTGTTTGGTTCTCGTGCTCGAGGCGACAACTTGCCCAAGAGCGATATTGACATCGCCGTAGCAGGTTGCCGGGATTTCGGCCGTTTCTCATATTTGATCGAGGAACATCTTGATACTCTTTTAGATGTAGATGTCGTCAATCTCGATGAGCCCTTATCGCAGCAATTGCTCGATGAAATTGCCAGGGATGGTGTGATTCTGTATGAAAAAATATGAGAACTTTGCCAGCGCCTTGGCGAATCTTGAGGATGCGCCCAATCAGGATCTTAACAATGATTTTGTTCAGAGTGGATTGATTAATAAGTTCAATCTTCAATTTGAACTGAGCTGGAAGCTCCTTAAGCGTCTGCTCGAGTATGAGGGCGCCACGCTTGCCGCGTCGGGGTCTCCTCGTGCCATCTTGAAGGAGTCCTACCGATTCTACGACTTTATTGATGAGGCGGCCTGGCTGGATATGCTCAGAGACCGCAATACGAACGTCCATATCTACGACAACAAGCTCGCTCAAGATTTGATTCAGCGCATCTTGAACGTCTATATTCCCGCTTTCTGTCAGTTGAGGGACGGGCTGACGAAACGTTACGGCGAGCTTCTGTTGGCGCCCGACGACCAGTTTGTCTAATTCCTTAAGATTTCGCGGAGGGTTGTTGCCGTTTACCGAGGGGTTGTTGTGCAACAACGGGCGAGCTGCAATACTTATTTTTATCTTTGCAAACTGAACTTTAACTACACCAATGCAGGGAGGATCTTATGCAGCCCAAGCATTCTGCGATTGTCGCGGGTCTGACGCTGGCGCTTTCGTTTGGCGCCGTTTCCGCGCCGGCACCCGCCGCTGCCGAGGAGCCCACGCCGGGCGTTGCCTCGGATGCCACCGATATCGATAAGGGCCTTTACACCCAGCAGTCCTTCTCGGGCGTGCTGAGGTCGGTCCAGGGCGTTTCGTTTGTCAACGTGACTCCCGAGATGAAGTACTTCACCAAATATGAGAGCCATGGCAACTATAACCAGGGCTTTTCGTATGGTGACGGCTACAACGCGCTGGGCTATTACCAGTTCGACCGCCGTTGGTCGCTCATTCCGTTTATGAAGCAGGTCTACAACTACAGCCCCGAAAAATACAGCATGCTCAAGGATGCGATTGATCGCGGCAGCGAGATTTCCAACGCGAACAATCCCATGTCCGAGAACGGTCAGCTCACCGAGCTGGGCCGTATCGCGCAGGAGGCTTTCCAGGGTGCTTACAACACCGATCCTGTTGAGTTCTCAGCACTTCAAGATGCCTATGCGTACAACTCGTACTATGCGGTGACCGAGGCGTGGCTCAAGAGCGGCCTGGGTATTGATATTTCGGGCCGCGCCGATTGCGTCAAGGGCATGGTGTGGAGCATTACCAACATGTGCGGCACTGGTGGCTGCAGGGACTTTTTCCGCTGGGCGAATCTTTCCAACGATATGTCCGACCGCGAGTTTGTGATGGCGCTCTCCAATAGCGTGGTCAACAATGTCGCCACCAAGTTTTCAAGTCAGCCCCAGTATCATGAGGGCTGGAAGAATCGTTATAAGAATGAGCTGAAGGACTGCTTGGTTTTTATCGCCGAGGATGAGGCTGCCGCTGCGACGCCCGTGCAGCCTGAGCCTACGCCGGCGCCCTCGCCGACACCTGATTCGAATGACGACTCGAGTGACGATGCCAACGATGACAGGATGGATGCGCCCTCGACCGATGCTGACGGTAATGGCTCTGCTGGTGGCACTACCAATGACGGCTCTACCTCGAACGGCTCCGATTCGAACGGCCCTGCTGCGGGCGATTCGTCTTCAAACTCTGCCGGCAATACGAACAGCGCCGCCTCTGGTTCGACCGGCGCTGACTCCTCTAACTCATCCACCGGCTCGAGCGATTCGTCCGTTGGCATCGGCTCTAACAACGGCTCTGGCTCTGACGCAACCCCTGATTCCGATGCTTCCAAGGACGACTTGAATAAGGCACCGGACGCTCCCGTTGCTTCGCCGGACAAGAAGCCCTCTTTCTCCGTGCAGCTTGGTTCTACGCTGGGCTCTTCGCTGATGGCTGGCGTCAATAACGGTTCGACCCAGAACAAGGACAACTCTGATCAGGCTTCCACGGAAAAGACCGAAGCCTCAAAGGGCGACTCCAAGGACAAGGCTTCCGAGAAGGTTGAATCCGATAAGGGTTCTAGCCCTGAGGAGAAGGACGACAAATTCGCTCAGAAGAAGGACGAGAGCAAGACCGAGGGCGAAAAGAAACAGTCCGAAGACGACGACAAGAGCGGTGCTGACAACCAAGTCCAGGAGCAAAATGACTCCAAAACGGTGACCACCACGACCACGACGACTACAACTACCAAGTCCTCGGGCGGCAACATGCCCAAGACGGGCGATCTGATTGTGATGGCGAGCCTTGCCAGCGCGAGCTTGGCCACGCTGGGCGCTACGTCTATCGTAAGTGGTAAGCATAAGCTCGATCAGCAGAAGAAGGCTTCTGGGGAGGACGACTCGGGGGAGTAGCCTCTCGGTTGCCAGATAACTAAAGAATCGGGACGGGGTCCGGTGCGAATGCGTCGGGCCCCGTTTTGTTGTGCAACGATTAGTTGTGCCCCCTCACACCTCTTGTGACTACCGTTGCCCGATATGTTCGCGCGGCGACATCGGTACATGCGATGCGGTCATTACAATTGGCATCGTGCTGCGATTTAGGGGGAACGTTTTGGTGTCTGAACAGGCAAATGTTGATTGTGCTGCTGGCTTTGGCGTGCGCTTGATCGGCTGTGCCGACGATGCGGTTTTGCCCATTGGCATGCACGGCTATGCGGAGGCCCTTGGTTGCTGCGTGCTGGTTGACAAGACCATGTTTATTGCCGATGTGTTGGACTGCGACGCGTCCGTTGTGGTGTGCTGTCGACCCGAGGGTTTTGGCAAGAGCATGAACTTGTCGATGCTCAGGGCTTTTCTGGAGCGTCCTGCGGTCGGTCGCGCCGGTCAGAGCTCGTTTGCCGATGCTCAGATTTGGGATGCAGGCGGCGGGCGTTATCGGGATGAGTATGCTTGCTATCCGGTGATATCGCTGGACTTTTCTGGCGCTGCGAGGCGTGGCCCCGCTGTTGCCGGTGTCGTGCGCGATGTCCTTTCGGGCGAGTGCGCTCGCTTGTTGGCGCTCTTGGGGGCTCCGGATTTAGCTCGAGATAAGGTGCGTCACATCGAACGCGTCGCGCGCGGCGTGGCGAGCGCGGACGAGGTTGACTCGGTGCTCGGTGTGCTCATAGAGCTGCTGGAGATGGCCTGCGATGAGCAGGTTGTATTGCTCGTTGATGGGTACGACGCGGCGTGGTTGGGCCGTGCGAGCGCGAGGGGCGCTTCCGGCGCCGATTCGGCGGATCTATTTGATCGCGTGCTTTTCGAGGCCATTGCCACTGCGGGCGATTCGTTGCGGCTGACGTGTCTGATGGGGGAGTGTCCCCGTCCTGCTGAAGCGGCGCTTTCTTTGCATGGCTGCTCGTATTGTCTGACGACGCCGCTTTCGACCTGGTGTGACCGTTGGTTCGGCTTTTCGGATGCCGAGGTTCAGGCTCTGTTGAATCATGCTGGGCGCGAGGAATACCTGGATGATGCGCGTGAATGGCTCGAGGGATATCGGTTTGGTAGGGTCTATTGCTCGAGTCCGGCGCGTGCGATCGGTTTTCTGGGCCGAGGCTGCACGGCGCCTGTACGCGCCGATTTGTATGGGTATGCGGATTGCCTGAGTAGGGTAGTTGCCGGGTGGAATCTCGACCGCCTTTCGGTCTTGTTTGATTTGCTCGAGGCCCATGGGTGTGCTGAGGTCCCGCTTTGTTTGGGCACTGCAGAGCCAGATGTCTCGCCTGACGATAGCATGTGGACAGCGCTGTATCTGTCTGGTTTTCTCACGACGGATATGACTGAGGAGCCAGAGCATGGCGATCGTCTCCGTGCTTTGCGATTGCCCAATAAAGAGCTTCGCCAGGCCTTGCGTCTAGTGATTGTTGAGTGGTTTGAGTGCGCTGCCGAAGACATTCGAGACGTCGATGCGTTTCGCGACGGGCTGTGCCATGGGAACGAGGACACCGTGAGGCGGGCGCTAAGCCGCATCTTGGGGGATGCGGGAATCGGTGCGACCGACCCAGATACACCGCTGCCATATCACCTACTCTTGCAAGGACTCTGCTTTGGATTGCCGGGCTATGCCAATCCTGCTTCGAGGCGAAAGTGTGGCGCGGATCGCTGGGACATCCAGGTTTTTCCTACGGGCGCCGTGTTTGACATAGCCGATACGATCGGTATGCTCGATGAACGTCCGCTGATAACGATCAACATGATGTATGACCCCGATGTGGATGCGCTGGGCCTGGAATTGCTGGCCGTGCAGTCGCTACTCGACATAGAGCGCGACGGCATCGACGAAATCCGTGTACCACGCCCCGGCGTGGGTCGCATGCGCTGGGGGTTCGGTTTTGATGGGCAGCATGTGGCTACGGTGTGCCAGCGGCTTTAAGCGCCGAGGTGTTTCCGGCTTCCGTTACTCGGTGTCCTTCATGGGCGGCATGGGCTTCCAGTTGGGATCCTTGATGATCTTGCGGGCGTCCTTCATGCCTCGACGCAGCGCCGGAATGCCGGTCTTAAAGCACTTGTCGACCGCGGCCAGGCGAATGAATTCCTTGCAGAAGGTCGCGGCATTGCCCAGGCGGAACAGCATGGGGTGGTAGTCACCGTAGATCTGCATATAGCGAGCGAGGAAGCCTCGGTTGCGCATGATGTAGTAGCGGTTGGTGTCGCTCGTGGAGTTGAGCTGGCGCTTGCCGGCGATATCCCAGTTAGAGACGGCGCGGGCGCGCTTGAGCACCACGTCGGCGACCACGGCGGCGGGGAAGTGTTGGCTGGCCACGTAGCCGTAGCAGGCGTCGTCGCCGTAGATAAAGAAGCGCGCATCGGGCAGGCCAATCTTGTCGACCACGCGGCGCGAGAACATGCCGCCCTCAAAGCACAGCTGGTTCATGGTGCGGTAGCCCTCGGGTCCTAGGTCCCACTTGGCGACAGGGTTGGGAATGCCAAGTGAAAGGATGAGCTGGTACTGCCAAAAGAAGGCGCCGCCGTCAAAGTCCAGGCGCGAACCCTGGATGACATCGTAGCGGTCGGTCCACTTGGCAAGACGCTCGATGCCTTCGGGGATGACGAGCACGTCATCGTCCATTACCCAGAACCACTGGGCGCCTAGGTCGTAGGCGCACTTGGTACCGGCGGAGAAGCCGCCCGCGCCGCCACCGTTTTCGAGCTGCGGGGCGTAGATCACGCGGTCGGTGCCGCCCTGCGCGTCGGGCTGCTCGGTGTCGATGCCCCACAGGTTGGCCAGGCGCTCGTAAAATGCGGCGCACATGGCCTCGGTCTCGCGCGAATTCTCGTTATCGACAATCACGATGCGCCAGGGCGCGGCCGTGAGCTCGGTCATGGAGTCGAACAAGTTGGCCAGGAGTTCCTGGCGCTTGTACGTAACGACGACGATGGCGAGCTTATCGATGGGGGCGGGAAGGGTTGAAGGCATGGGGCAATATATCCTTTCACGCGCGGCGGGCGAGTGCAGCGCGGAAGCTATCGAATACGTCCTTGGGACTGTCCTATTGTAAAGGCTCGGCGCACCTTGACGGCAAGCTTTGAATAAAACGCAGGAACCTGTCATGGGCGAGGTGACTGCTATACGCGACATTAATGCGCTGATTACTGCTTGAGAGTACGAGTGTTTCAGCGACCGTGATTAAGCGCAGCGCTTCGATGGATATGTTGCGTGCGGCTTCGGGCTGCATGACGTCCTTTCTTATTGGTTTGCCTCTGCGGGCTCCATAGATTATATAAACGCCCGCTGGCGCGCTGGCCCTTTGATACCATGAAACGACAGGTATTTCCTAAGGAGCACATTTGTCTACTAACGCCTCTGGCAGCCCTGTTCTGTCGCTGCTTATTCCCATTTACAATGTTCAGCGCTACCTGCGCGAGTGCCTCGATTCCGCCCTGGCGCAGACGCTCAAGGATATTGAGATCATCTGCATTAACGACGGGTCGACCGACAACTCGCCGGCGATTATCCGCGAGTATATGGAGCGCGATGGGCGCGTCAAGATGATCGACAAGGCCAACAGCGGCTACGGCGACTCGATGAACCACGGTCTGGAGATGGCGCGTGGCAAGTACGTTGGCATCTTGGAGTCCGATGACTTTATGGCGCCCGACGCACTCGAAAAGCTTGTCTCGGCCGCCGATAGCAATAATGCCGACTTTGCGAAGGCGAACTTTGATTTCTACTGGTCTAAGCCCGAGGAGCGCCGTTCGCTGCACGAGATGTTTAAGGCCAAGGACTGCGGCAAGCCGGTGCACCCGAGCGACACGACGCAGTTCTTTAAGCAAAAGCCGTCGATTTGGTCGGCCGTGTACCGTCGCGATTTTCTTGAGCGCAACGGCATTAAGTTCCTGCCGACTCCGGGGGCATCCTTTCAGGACACGTCATTTGCCTTTAAGGTGATTGCGTGCGCCGATAAGGCTGTTTACCTGCATGATGCCGTGTTGTCGTATCGCCAGGACAACGAGAATTCCTCGGTCAATTCTTCGGCTAAGGTCTTTTGCGTCAATACCGAGTATGCCGAGATTGAGCGTTGGATTCGAGAGGATTATGCCCGCGACCACGCAAGCGTCGATGTCGCGCGCATGCTCAAGTTCAATCAGCTCATTAAGTACGATTCGTACATGTGGAACTACGTGCGCCTAGCGCCTAAGTTCTATAAGGAGTTCCTGGTTCAGATGGCCAAGGAGTTCCAAGCGGCCTTGGACGCGGGGGAGTTTTCGCTTGACGATCTCAAGCCGTGGAAGCGCGCAAATCTCGCTGCCATCCTCAAAGATCCTGAGGGCTGGGTTGACGAGCATCCGAGTTTTGCGACGGATGGTGCCTTGGGGCGTGCTAAGTATTACGCCTCGGTTGGAGGCCCAGGTGTGGTTGCTGCCTTCCTCATCGAATCGCTGAGGGGGTAGGTCGACATGGGAGAGACTTTGACCCCCAAAGCGACCATTGTCGTTCCCGTCTACAATTCGTCGCGCTCCATTCAGCGATGCCTCGATTCGCTGTTGGTCCAGTCTGAGCGTTCGATTCAGGTTGTCTGCGTCAACGACGGTTCGACTGATGATTCGTTGAACGTGTTGCGCCAGATCGCGCAGGCCGACGATCGCGTACTGGTGATTGACCAGGAAAACGCGGGTGTCTCGTGCGCTCGAAATACCGGTATCGATGCGGCCGAGGGCGAGACTGTCTTCTTTGTGGACGCCGACGATTACATCGATGCCCAGACGGTCGAGCGCGTGCTGCATGCCATGGAGTCGTCAGATGCCGAGGTCGTCGTTTTTGGCGGCGTCTGTGAACCTGCCGATGCCGCCCCCAAACGTGTCCAGCAACTCATGAGCCCCAAAGCTGGTACCTTCGGCGCCCGTGATCCCCAACTGCTGTTCCATTCGAATGCGCAGCCCTATGCCTGCCGTGCGGCTTTTTCGCGCGAGCTGCTCAATCGCGAAGGCATTCGCTTCGCCCCCGGTTTGGCTTTGGGCGAGGACGTCGTCTTCCAATTTGTGGCTTATGCGCTTGCCCGTAAGACCGTCGTCATGCCGGACAAGTTCTACCACTACGTGATGGAGAGCGAATCGGCGACGCATGAGTTCAACAGTGTCGAGGCTCGCGCCAAAAAGCTCGATGCCCATATGAGAATGCTCGAGGGGGTCTTGGAGGACTGGGCGGGCTACGGTCTTATGGACCTGTGTCCCGGCGAGCTGATCACCTGGTTCCTGGACCTTATCGTGTTTGATTTGGCGCGCTTGGATTCCGATGACTTCCATCGCGTGACGGCTCGCGTCAACATGGACCTCACGACGTTTTTGGGAACGGAGTGGGCGGATATGCCTGCTAAGGGCGCCGTTCGCCGTGTTGCCCACAAGCTCGTTGCGGCGACCTCGGGCGTTTCGATGGCAGATGCCACGCTGTTCTATCTTTCGACTCGCGGTCTCAAAGCCTGCCTGGAGCGCTTTGTATAATTCCAAGCGCTGCCGCCCGCCGCAACCCGGCTGCTAAAATAACCCTGTTACACGCTATTCAACAGGAGGTTCTCTTGCAGAACTCTGATACCCCTAAAGTTTCGCTGCTTGTTCCCATTTGCAATGTCGAACGCTACCTGCGCGAGTGCCTCGATTCCGCCGTGGCGCAGACGCTCAAGGACATCGAGATCATCTGCATCAACGACGGTTCCACCGATAGCTCGCCGGATATCATCCGCGAGTACATGGAGCGCGACCCCCGTGTGAAGATGATCGACAAGGCCAACAGCGGCTACGGTGACTCGATGAACCGCGGCCTGGAGATGGCGCGCGGCGAGTACGTGGGCATCCTTGAGTCCGACGACTTTATGTTTGAGGATTCGCTCCAAAAGCTGGTCGCCAAGGCCGATGCTGAGCATGCCGATGTGGTGAAGGGCGACTTTTACCTGTATTGGTCCACGCCCAGCGAGCGCCGTGAGCTGTTTGGGATTATCGACGAGCATATGACGGGCGCCGCGTATCGCCCCGTCGATCGCCCGGGCATCTTCTACCGCAAACCTTCCATTTGGTCGGCTATCTATCGGCGCCAGTTCCTCAACGACAATCAGATTCGGTTCCTTCCCACGCCGGGTGCCTCGTATCAGGACGCAGGCTTTAACTTTAAGGTTTGGGCTTGCGCCGAGCGTGCCGCGTTTATTGCGGACCCCATTTTGTGCTATCGCCAGGATAACGAGAAGAGCTCCGTTAATTCGCCCAACAAGGTGTTTTGTGTATGCGACGAATATGCCGAGATGCAGCGCTTTTTGGATGAGCGTCCCGAGCTCAAGGCTCAGCTCCAGGGGATTTTAATGCGCATGAAGGTCGATACGTATCGTTGGAATGACGAGCGTTTGGTCGATGAGCTGCGCGAGCAGTTTTGGCAGAAGGCCTCGCCCGAGCTCAAGGCCGATTGGGATGCTGGTCGCTTTGATCTGTCGCTGTTCGACCCGCGTGGCGAGACCGACTTGCGCCTGATGGTCAAGTCGCCCCGTGCCTATATCGATTCGCGCTTTGACTTTAAGAAGCCTGGCAAGCTCAATACGTTTAAGCATTACTTTAAGATAGGCGGTCTGCCGCTGGTCTGGCGTGTGCTGACGTATCAGCGCACCTACGGCGACAACCCGCACCCCGATGACGTTCCGGTCGCACGGTAGGAGCACTTGACTATGGCTACCCCCAAGATTTCCGTTGTCGTTCCCATCTATAAAGTGGAGGAGTGCCTGACCTGGTGCCTGGACTCCCTGCTTGCGCAGGACATGCCCGATTGGGAGGGCGTGCTGGTCAACGATGGCTCGCCGGACGGCTCGCGCGATATTGCGGTTGCCTATTGCGAAAAGGACGCGCGCTTTACGCTGGTTGATAAGCCAAACGGGGGCCTGTCGAGTGCACGTAATGCAGGCATCGCCGCGTCCACGGCGCCTATCGTCGCGTTCTTGGATTCCGACGACCGCTTTACGCCCGATGCATGCCGCGTGATCGTCGATGCCTTTGAGCGCGAGGACTGCGACGTTTTGACCTTTGGCGCGAATCCGTATCCGCTCGAGGCGGGGTATCCGTGGCTTAACTATGTGCTGAGCCCGCGCGATGTGTCATTTGAGGGCTATAGCACCGACCTGCTGTTTAAGGAAGCGTCTCGCCCCTTTGCATGGCGCACCGCCTGCAAGCGTGAGTTTTTGCTGGGCAACGGGATCGTGTTCGACGAAACCGTTAAGTATGGCGAGGACCAGGTCTTCGATTTTGCCGTGTACGGTCGTTCGCATAAGACCGCGCTTATCTCGAACAAGCTGTATGACTACCGCGTGGCGCGCAAGGGTTCGCTCATGGACACCATGCGCTACGACGACGAGACACGTCTGCTGGAGCACGTGAAGATTTACTCCGCGGTGCTGGCTGACTGGCAGCGCGACGGTCTCGATGCTCAGCACGCCGATGACCTGGCATATTTCCTGTGCGATCTTGTGCTGTACGATGCGCTCAGGCTTCTGGGTACGGGCTGCGGCAAGGTGTTTGCTGCCGTTGCCACAGCGCTTGCCGGTTCTGCCGTGGGCAACGATGCTGCGCTCGCACAATGCGCTTCTTCTGTTGCTGCTATGGTGCGTGCGGCGCTTACCAGCAAGGCCACCAATGCCCGTGAGTGCAAAAAGCTCATGTTCGATTACGACGTCTTGAGGTTTGGGCGCCTGGGTGCCTGCAAACGCATGGCAGCGAACGCCCTGGGAAAGCGAGAAGTGTAGATGAGTATCAAGCGTTTGGCACTTTGCCGCAGTCAGGGCCGTCTGTTTGTGCTGCTTCGTTTTGCCGGTCAGGATGTCGCCGCGCTTATTGAGCGGGAGGGTTCTCAAGCGTTTGCCCATGCGACGGCGAGTGGTTCTTGTGTGCCGTCGCTGGTGCTCCCGGTCGATCATGGCCGTGTGCTGGCGCTTTGCCCTTCCGTTTCCGATTACGAGCGCGAGCTCGCCATTTTGGTGCTTCCGTTTTTGGATGGCGCGTCGATGGATGTCGTTTTTGCATCCGGTGGCCAAAGGTTGGGCTCTATTCGCCTCGATAGCCGCGTGGCCAAGCTGGAATCCAAGATTAACTACAAAGCAAAGCCTGCGATGTGTGCGCTCGTTCGCGATGCACAGCGCAGCGAGTGCTGCGGTCGCTATGAGATCGATGCCGTTCGTTATTTACCGGCAGACGCCGGCGCGGTGTGGCGCTATGAGGTTACCTGGGCTGGAGACCTCCAGTGCGCACCTGAGCTCCAGATTTTCGATACGCATATGAATGCCATCGATGTCACCGTGCATGTGTTTGAGTCGCAGGTCGATGTTCCTCAGCGCAACGGATGCCGCGTCAATAAAACGTATCTGAGCGTTGAGATGCCTCAGGATATACGAGATTTTGTCGCGATTGTGAGCGATCCCACAGAGCAGATCCAGAGCGGGTTTTGCGCCATGGATGGTCGCCTGTACAACGGCATGCTCGATGACAGTTGGAACCGCATGAAGGACGCGCGTGCAGACGACGCAGCTTATCGACGTTGGTTTGAGCAACATCGCGCAAAGCCGGGCGATTTGGCGTGCCAACGTGTCGCTTCGGCGGCCTTTGCCTATAGGCCGCTCGTGAGCATTGTGGTGCCGTGCTACAAGACTGATCGGGTCTACCTGCGCGAGCTGCTGGACTCGGTGCTAGCCCAGAGCTATGACAACTGGGAATTGCTGCTTATGGACGCCTCGCCCGAATGGGACGCGGTGGCCGACCTTGCGGTGGACGCCAATGACGAGCGCGTTTGTCGCATTGGGCTGCCCGGCAACGGCGGCATCGTGGTCAACACCAACGCGGGTATTGAGCAAGCGACGGGCGACTACATCGCGTTCTTGGACCATGACGACATTCTGGAACCGGACGCGTTATTCCAGTATGTTTCCGCACTGAACAAGGCTGCCGAGGGCGAGCGTCCCCAGGTCCTGTTCTGCGACGAGGACATGTTCCAGAAAACGGGGGAGTGGGGCCAGCCGGTCTTTAAGACCAAACTCAACGTTGACCTGCTCTATAGCCATAACTGCGTGACGCATTTCCTGATGGTGGAGAAGGCGCTTATTGATCGCATTGGCATGTCCCCAGAAGACGTTGCGGGCGCCCAGGACTACGACCTGACGCTTCGCTGCCTTGCGGCGGGCGCGCGGTTTGAGCATGTTGCGCACGTGCTGTATCACTGGCGCGTTCATCCGGAGTCGACCGCCGATGGCTCTGCCGATAGCAAGCCGTATGCTATTGAAGCCGGGCGCCTTGCGCTGCAGCGTCACTTTAACGAGCTGGGCATTTGCGGAACGGTCGAGGAGACCGAGACGCCGTTTGTCTATCGCATGCGCTATGCGCTGCCGGAGCCTGCGCCGCTGGTGAGCATTGTGATCCCCACCAAGGACCACGTTGAGACGCTCGATGCCTGTGTGATGTCGATTGCCCAGAAGGCCACGTATGCCAACTATGAGATCGTCTTGGTGGAGAACAACAGCGAAGCCCCGGATACGTTTGCGTATTACGAAACCCTGCCGGAACGCGTGGCTTCAGCATCAGGAGGCAAGGGCATCGCGCGCGTTGTGTACTGGCCGGGCGAGTTCAATTACTCTCAGATCATCAATTTTGGTGTGGAGCACGCTAAGGGCGACTACCTGTTGCTGCTCAACAACGATACCGAGGTTATAAGCCCGGACTTTATCGAAGAGATGATGAGCTATCTGCAGCGTCCCGATGCGGGAGTGGTGGGCGCCAAACTCTACTTTGCCGATCATCTGGTGCAGCATGCCGGCATTTTGGTTGGCGTGCGTGGCGCACTTGCCCATGCCAACCAGGACTTCTCGGCAAAGCGCGAGGGCTATCTTGCCCGCGCTGTGCGCCCGGGCAACTTTAGCGCCGTAACGGGTGCCTGCCAGATGGTGCGACGCGACGTATTTGAGCGCGTCGGCGGCTACAACGAGGAATTCGCCGTTGGCTTTAACGACGCAGACTTTTGCCTGCGCGTATGGGAGGCGGGCTACCGCACCATCTTTACGCCCTATGCCGAGCTGTACCACTACGAGTTCACCTCGCGCGGCAGGGAAGAGGCCAACGAGGAAAAGCTGCGCCGTTGGAAACGCGAGCAAGCGCTGTTCATGCAGCGCTGGCCGCAGTTCTTCCTCAACGGCGACCCATGGCTCGGACCAAACCTATCTGCCGATAGTGAGTACTTCTCGCTTTAGCGCGAAGTAATGCCAAGTTCCGGCAAAGTATCCTCAAGAGCTGCAAGGGCGGTGGGGTTCAAGTACTCCTCGTTCAAGCAGCTCTTGTCATATCGAAAACGTGTGTCTCGTGAGCATTCGATGAGTTCTGCAGTAAAGAACTTCTCCCAGCTAAAGAACTTTGAGCTTTCGATATGTTCAGCGGGGTTAAGCAGCATGTCCTTAATGTATTTGCTGTTGAATAATCCCGACTTCAACACGAGCCATTCAAACGATTCCGGTAGGAATAGCTTGATGTTCTTTCGGCGCAATAGAGCAGCTGCTTCCGCAATTTCTGGTCCAAAGGCGGCGCCGTCGGCAATCACGAGGATGTCGTTTTCCGGTGCGTCCATAATGCAGTTGCAAATATTTGATTTTCCTCCCGCGCTGATGTACTTAATGCTGCTCTTTTTGCATAGCAAACTGAAGAATTCGTAGCCCGAATTTGTGTCCTCGACGATGACAAGCTCGGGCCTCTCGCCTCTAAATTCAGTATCATCGTAAATACGATATGTAGAGGTGTAGACACGAGAGTAAACGGGATACTTCGTTGTGGTTCGGTTGGTGTTCTTAAGACCGTAGATTTCATCAACGCTATAGGGCAGTTGGCGCAGTGACTCTCTGGCGACGATTACGTAGTAGTTTGAGCTACGTTTTGCTTCATGGGCAAATTCTCTTGATCGAACAAAAGTATTGCCCTCATCAATAAAAACAATACTGCTGGAAATCTCTTGGAGATCTCTGCGCCAATATTTTCCAGATATTGTTTTACAGGGCACTTTGCAACTTACTGTTACGCCGCTTTGTGCCCCAAGCTCTTCGTGGGCTGCCACCATATCAAGCAGAGTTGTCTTCCCTGTAGCACTGTTTCCTTGGATGATGGTCAGATTTCTATTGATGGTCAGTTTAAACTGAACACGGTTATTTTGAATAATTACCTTGTATGATCCGCGCATCAGGAGTTCTCCCTAAGGCATTTTCCAGCTATGGGGACAAGGTCAAACATCGTGTGAACGACATCGCCTGTGTTCGCAATGACAGCCGTGAATTTGCCGTTTCCAAAATCCATTAAATGGTAGAGATTGATTGCTAAATCCTTTTGCGCGGCGATCCGCAGAATCCAGTAGGCGCAATTATCACCGCAATTTGAGGCGTTATATACGTTCTTCGGCATAAAGTACATAAGCAGCAGTGTTTTGGTGCCGCTGGATAGTTTTTCGGGAGGAATGATACCTAGAATCTTGGTATCGATTGCATTGGGGCCTACCACGGTGCCTTTGTCGATGGATTTTATGACCCTTTGAGCAAAGGCATCTTGAAACCACTGGGGCGAATAGACGTTATCGAAGTAAACCGACGTGTTGTAGATAACGTTTTCCATATCACCATAGTGAATTGTTAGCACGTTAGCTCCTTCGGCTTGCTGATTTGGCATTTAGTGAGATTGATTATATCGCAGCACATGAGGCGGGCGTTATCGGCCCGCGGTAGATGTGATTGATGACCAAGGTTTGAATTTAATTTGACCATGCCCGTGCGTAGCTTGCTTTAGTGGCTTGAGTTATAGATAATAATCTTGAGCTAAGCTCCGTGTGGCGGCACGTAAAAGCTGTACTGTGCTTGGGCGGGTTAAAGTCCAAGACGATTAGATATCCGAGAGGATATCGAGCCCGCACCGGGGAGATAAGGTGAGTCCGCGCCGGGAACTATAATTCCGGCGACAACTAGGTTTCCGTGAGGATGCCGCGGCTGACAGCCAGCAGAAAACCGCCTCTTTGATTATCAGCCGGGGTTATCCCGGCTTTTTTGATTGGGGCAGTATGGGTAGGGCTGAAGATCGGAAGGCGATAGTTGCGGAAATTAATCAGGCAGCAAAACTTTATCGCGGTTTTCTTGTCGGAAAGTCATTCATGTACGTTTTCGATGACAGGTATATCGAAGTTATTTATAAGGCCGAAAATTTCAAGCATTTAACTGGCGTAGATAGTCATTTGTCGGCTAAGCAGTTTTTCAAATTGGCATCCAGAGGAAAACTTGCTGCGTCGCAGATCGACTTTTCGAATCGCCATCCCTACGCTCTGTGTCGCAGAAAAGTCAACCATATTGTTCAGCTTGCCTCTTTTGCAACCTCCGCGTGCTTTATGCTCGAAGACATATCAACAAAATCGCAGTGCTATAAGTTTGGAACAACAGACTTGAACTTTTCCTTACTCATGAACTATAGGGGCGGTTGTTATATTGCTGAATCTTTAAGGGACGAAGATTGTTTTTCAAAGGCCCACGATGTGCATCTGGTCACTCATATCTTTTCGAGACAGAACGATAAGAAGCTATATGATTCTCTCTTGTTTAAAGATGGTGATTTCGATGATTCCCAGCTTCCAAGAACTATTAGGTCTCTCCTAGATTCCTCTCTTCTTGCTCATTAGAAGATTCAAAGACGCGTGCGAGCGCCCATACACTCTCACCGCTTGCCGCATGCTTAAACGATTTACGTCGACTTTTCCCGCCGTTGCAGGGATTCGATCTGTTATGAGTCTGGGCTAGGATTTGATCTTAATACGCTGATGAGTACTGCCACCAGGCATTTCCCAATCCTGTTTATTGGCTTGCCATGTAGATCGGCGCAATCATGCCTGTTGTCTTGTTGGACCTTCATCGCCGTTGCATCCTGCTTGTTGCTCTGGCCTACCTTTGTGTTTTGTTGCACGGGCCTTCTTATGCTGTGAGTGCGGAAAGCCTGTTTATAGATAAGGTCACGTACTACGAGTCGGGCGTCTCAGAGGCTGTCGAGCCTGGACCGATGCCGACCATCTTGAATTGGACGGCTTCGCAGTCGAGGCATTTGGCGCCAGGGGGCCGGCTACCGCACCATCTTTACGCCCTATGTCGAGCTGTACCACTACGAGTTCACCTCGCGCGGCAGGGAAGAGGCCAACGAGGAAAAGCTGTGCCGCTGGAAGCGCGAGCAAGCGCTGTTCATGCAGCGCTGGCCGGAGTTCTTCTTGACGGGCGAACCGTGGTTGGGGCCGAACTTATCCGCTGAGAGCGAGTACTTCTCGCTTTAGAAAATGGATTTTAGGAAGTCCTTAACTTTCTTTCGCTATGAGCTTGGAAGAAAGTAACGTTGGACTGTCCGTTAAGACAAATTACGAAAGCTCGATACTTCCGCGATACGTTTATACAGACTTATACAACTGGATATAATCGGATATAGTCTACGATAAACTTTTAAAGCTAAGATTGACCAATAATCGATTCCCTAGAAAGGCAAACAAGTGAGCGCCACAGCATTCCATAATCCGTTTCGTCCCACTGCCGGCGCTGAGCCTCCGCGCATAATTGGTCGTGATGATATTGCCCTTGAGTTTACCGAGAGTTTGAATGCGGGAATTGGTGCACCTGCGAGGCTCATGCGTATTGCTGGACCGAGGGGCTCCGGAAAAACTGTTTTGCTCTGCGATCTTAGGGATCGTGCGCGAGAGCTTGGATGGAAGACCGCTATTGTTTCTGCTGGCCCTAACCTATTGCTGGACTTGAAGGATCAGGTTGCTGATTCTTCCCTTGCGGCCAATGCTTCGGTCGGTGTAAACGCCGGCTTTGTTTCTGCGAAAGTCGATGTTGCACCCAAAGAGTCGAGCCTTAGAAAGTTGCTAAGTTCGGCGGCGAAGTCATCCGAGGGTCTTTTTATTGCCATCGATGAAGTTCAGGACGCTCCGATTGACGATATGCGTGCCATTGCGTCTACGGTTCAGCTTTTGATAGGGGAAAAAGTAGATATCGCACTTGCCTTTGCCGGCTTGCCCGCCGGCGTTATGGATCTTATTAACGGCAAGGCGCTTACGTTCTTGCGTCGTGCCCTCCCCGAAGATCTGGCGCCTATCAACCAGGTGGAGGTAGCGCTCTCTATGGGCGATAGCTTTGTCGCGACTGGTTTGACCATAGAGGACAATCTTCTGTCGAGAGCCGCTAAGGCCACTAAGGGCCATGCCTATCTGGTGCAACTGGTCGGATATTCCATTTGGCAGCGCGCCAACTTGCATCGTGCCAAAAGTGCCATCGTGAGTGAGCGCGATGTTGCCGAAGGCATTGCGCTGGCAGAAGCTCGTTTTCACGATGTTGTTCACGAGCCCGCGATTTCTGGACTGGGGCTCAACGATATTAAATACCTTTTGGCTATGTGCGAGGATAAACAACAGTCCAAATCAGCCGAGATTGCTAAGCGCATGGGTAAAAAGACCAATGAGATTAGTTCAATTAGGGCCAAATTGCTACAAAGAGAGGTTATTCAGGCGCCACAGAGGGGCTACGTGCAGTTTGCCGTGCCGGACCTAGATATCTATCTGCGAGAGAATGCCGAGGAAATTCTCGAACGGTTCTAGGCCGAGGTATTACTAGGTTTTGATTTTACTTGAGGACATTATGGTAAAAATACGAGATTCCCGTATCGAATTACTCCGCATTGTCCTTATGTGGACGGTAATGGCTCATCATTTTGTTGTTCACAACGCTGATTCTGTTTCCGTATTTCCTGGTTCGTTTACTGGGTTTTTCTACAATATCTTTTTCTATCCAATTGGAAGAACTGCGGTTCGGCCGTTTTGCATTCTAATGCTGTCAAGCTTCTTTCTAAAATTGTGTGAACTGTTTTCTCCTGTCCGGTTCTAGTTCGCTGCTTGTTTGGGGGCCGCGGATACTATGGTGGGTCATGCGATTGTTCGGACGGGAGTTCGCGTGCATACTAGGGAAGTGGTTAAGTTCCTCGTGGCGATAGATGAGGGGATGGGGTAGATTCAGATTTACTTGAGTGTCGGCCTGGCCCTCCTTTGGGGTATCGTCGCGGCGGGTGACATGTTCTCTATGTCGGCGTACTTTGCCACGGTGTTGCGGCTCAGGTGAAGTGCCCGGGCTATCTTGAACCCCGGGCGCCCGGCCGCCTCCGTCGACCGTATATCATTCACAGTGTCCAGGGGCACGGTCATCTCCCCATCCTTCCTGGGCGGCCTCGCCAAAGTTCCCGCCCGGGGAACCGTATGGCGAAGGCCGCGCTCCCGGTTCCCGGGGTACGGCCCTTCTGCTCAAACTGCTCAGTTTCGGTGCTCACGGTGCTCGATTGCCGGCGATCACGCGGACCTCTTTTTAGTGATCATTAACACCCGTCGACATGCTCGACCTGACGCCGGGGCTCATAGAGCCTGCGCGCGCCGAGATGGGCGATACCCCGCTGGTCTATCCTTAAGGTAAAACGGAATAGGCGGACCGAACGTCCGACTGGGTCTGGGAAGCGGTGTCAGGCGGAGGGCGAAGCATGGCCACCGAACCCATCGAAACACATCTCCACCGTTCCTCCAACTGGGAAAACGCCGCCCCCGGGGCCCACGGGGTCCGCGGGGGCGTCCGGATAACTGCCGGAACGGCCTATCGGTTTAATGTGATCGGCTGAGATCGGAAATCAACCGATGTTTAGCGATTGTGTATGATTTTCAACCGGATAAATGTTATCGAAACTCTTTTCCTCTCTATTTTGGGGTATCAAGAGTAGAAAGGGAGGTGATTTTATGAATCATAATCAGGCTATTGAATTGGAGAGAATAGTTAGAAGTGTATATGACTGCGACAGGGGCGGTATGGGTGGCTATATTGATGCTGATAATTTTTCCTTCAATCCTTTTGATGCGGCGTTGATTGCACTTGCTCCACTGTGGAAGAATGACCCAGATCGACAGGTTGAAAATTTCCTGTATAAATGGGACCACATTATTCGAGCAGAAGTCTCGCCATCGGATGATTCGGTTGAGTCCTACATTGTCGAGTTGGAGCGGATAGTACATGACTTGGGCGGCGCTTCTCTCTGTTAGTCTAAGATTGACTCAACTTGGTCTCAGCGCCTAATTCAATTGTGCAAACAATGGGGTCGCTTCGAAAGCATCGCTTCTCGAAGCGACCCCATTGTTTGTCTCTACTTGTGTGCCCCGAAGGGGTTCGTTCTTTCCAGATCTATTTGTCCCATCCGACCGAACGCCCTGTTCCCGAATCATTAACCGTTATCTAAACTGTTGGATTGATTTGGCTCTGTTAGACCATGATTGACATTCTGCCCCAATCATCTTTTTGAAATTGCAAGAAAATCGCCCCCTTGCCGGGTTTGAATCCGGTAAGGGGGCGATGTGCTCAAGATCTGTCGGGTCAATCGTGAGGGTCCCATCGCCCCAAGTCGATTTGCCGGCTATCTCGCCGTCTTCCCGTCGGGCGCCGGCGCCTTGACCCTCATCTCGAACGGCATCCCGCCCTCCCGGACGGGCGCCCTGAGGAACGCGTTGACGGCGGTGGACATGGACAGGCCGAGCTCGTCCAGGATGGCCGTGGCCTCCCTCTTGACCTCAGGGTCGATCCGAATCGTCGTGGCCGGTATGCTCGACGGCATGGCTGAGCCCCTCCTCGTGTATCTCGTTGCGTCCATTCTACCGCCCCTGCGCGGCAGGCGCGGCCCAGTAGTCCATGTAGGGCGGCTCCACGTTGAACATATCACGGATGCGGCTCCTGCAGGTGCCGTGCGCGAGCTGCCGCGCGACCGTGCGCTCGGCGGCGCCGGAATCGGTCGCCATGAAGGTCCGGCACCACCTGAAGCAGGCGAGGTAGGCATCGAGGTGCTTCGTCGACACGCCCTTGAACGGCCCCATGAAGGCGCCGAGGAGCGAATGGACGGCGTTGACCCGGTTGATGGTCCCCCCGGAGCGGTCCTTGGAATCGTGGGCCGCGTGCGCGGCGACCTCGAGCTCGGCGAGGACGCCGACGTAGGCGGCCGCCCTGTCGGTCGCGACGACCGAGCCGGCCGCGATGCGGCCCCTCAGCGCGTCCATGGCGCGCCCCCTCGAAAGGGCGCCCCGCCCCGTGACCTCGAGGAACGTCTCGTTCGGGTCGTTCACGCCGGTCATGACGCAGATCAGCTCGCGCGACAGCCCGCGCCTGTGCACCTGCTTGCCGCGGTGCCGGGAGGGGCGCGGCATCGTGAACGACCCCTTCGCGTGGTTGCCCTTGAACGACTCGGGGAAGTAGGTCTCGTCGAGCTCGCAGCCGCAGCCCCGCTCGATCCTGAACGAGGGGGAGTAGGCCGAGAGGCACTCGATCAGCCTGTGGCGCATGGTGTAGGCGGTCTTGAGGCAGACGCGGCAGCGCCTCGCGCACTCGCGCAGGGGCAACATGAGCTCGAAGCACTCGGCGTAGGCCATCCAGGTCTCCTTCGGGAGCCTGCTCGCCCCCAGGATGCGCTCGCTGCCCATGCCGAAGGTCCTGCCGCAGCCCCGGCAGAGGTAGCGCTGCTCGCCGTTCCCGGCCTTCCCCTTCTTCACGACCGCGGCGGACCCGCAGCGCGGGCAGTATTCGACTTCGTAGGCGGAGCCGGCGGCGTTCGGTCCTGCTGAGGCTCGCGATGTCCCTCTTGAAGGTGATTACCAGGTCCTCGGCGTTCATGATGTCCCCATCGTCGCGGTCTACGGGGCTAACGATATGGCACCGTGATGACATATGTATGCCAATCTTGGTCTAACAGAGCCTAGCGAAAGCGCGTGTCAGGAGTTTTCCTTTAGGCATTTTGCGGCTATTGGGACGAGGTCGAACATCGTGTGAACGACATCGCCCGTGTTTGCAACGGTCGCTGTGAATTTGCCGTTCCCAAAATCCACCAAATGGTAGAGGCTGATGGTTAAGTCCTTTTGCGTGGCAATTCTTAGAATCCAGTAAGCGCAATTGTCGCTACAGGTTGTGGCGTTGTATATGTTCTGAGGCATGAAGTACATGAGTAGCAGCGTCTTAGTTCCGCCCGATAGCCTTTCCGGTGGGATAATGCCAAGGATCTTGGTGTTTATTGCGCCGGGTCCAACCACGCCGCCCTTATCAATGGATTTAATAATTCTCTGCGCAAAAGCATCTTGAAACCATTCGGGCGAATAGATGTTATCGAAGTAAACCGACGTATTATAGATAACGTTTTCCATATCACCATAGTGAATTGTTAGCACGTTGGTCCCTTCGACTTACTGGTTAAGCATTTGGTGAGATTGATTGTATCGCAGCGTATGAGACGGACGATATTTGCTGGTAACGCATTTGATTGATAACTATTGATAAACAAGTCGTGTATTCAGTGCCTGTTTTGTTTGTCCGTGCTTGAACCCAAGTTGCTTTGAAGGTCTATATTTTAGAAAATAGTCCACGAGCTAAGCTCCGTGTGGCGGCACGTAAAAGCTGTACTGTGCTTGGGCGGGTTAAAGTCCAAGACGATTAGATATCCGAGAGGATATCGAGCCCGCACCGGGGAGATAAGGTGAGTCCGCGCCGGGAACTATAATTCCGGCGACAACTAGGTTTCCGTGAGGATGCCGCGGCTGACAGCCAGCAGAAAACCGCCTTATACGCTCCTTCCGCGCGCCGCCTGCTCAAACGATTTGCGCCGAGTTGCCTGTTGCTATGCCCTGTCCGTGCGTTTTGCAGGGCGGGCCTTCTTATACCGCGGACACGGAGAGCATGTTTATAGGCAACGTTGCGTGCTGCGAGCCAGGTGTTTCGGGCGTTGGCTGGGTGTGGATTGATGTCGGTCATCTGGAACTCAATGGTTATACGGATGAGGCCATTGGCGCCGAAGGTGAACTTGTGGCTAACCGTTCGGCCCATCATGCTTTGGCTCCCGTCCCCCCAATCTAGTAGACTCTAAACCGTTGCTAGATTAGGGGGATTTTCCATGAGACGCTCCATGAAACGAATTTCCGGTGCCGCCGCCGCGCTGGCGGTCGCGGCCGCCCTGGCCCTGTGCGGGCCCGCGGCCTACGCCGCCCCCGCCGACCCGGGCGACGCGCAGGCCCAGCCCGCCGAGGCCCAGGCAGGGGTGACAGGCGAGCCGGAGAGCAAGCCGCTGTATACCTAAAGTAAAAATTGCCCGGTGGCACTTGATGCCATCGGGCAATTTTTGGGCAAAATTTACTTCTGCGCTTTTTTTTCGGCTTTCTCCGCAAACGCAATCATCTTGCTGTACGTTTCCTCGCTCAGGTCGTGCTCGACCTTGCAGGCGTCTTTGGCGGCAACATCCGGGTCAACGCCCAGCGCCACAAAAAAAGCGGTCAGCTTGCGGTGGCGGCCATAGATGCGCTGTGCGATCTCCATACCGGGCTGCTCCAGCTTGATGAAACCGTCCGGGTCCATCGAAATATACCCGTTCTCACGCAGATTTTTCATCGCCACACTGACACTCGGCTTGGAGAATCCCATCGCAACGGCTATGTCGATGGAGCGCACAGAACCCTTCTGCTCCTGCAGCATCAGAATTTTTTCCAGATAGTCCTCTGCGGATTCGTGAATGTTCATGGGCAAAGCCCCCTTCCAGACTGAAATACTGTTCAAATTGTTATTACTTACATCATACCACACCGCGCGGTGCTTTGCAAGGCTGAATCAAAACGGTTCCGCTAAATGTTGCTGCGGCGTCGCCGGTCAAAAGCACGGTGTCGTCCCGCTGTACACACACCTCCAGTGTGCCGCCCGGCAGCTGTACTAGAATGGGCGCGCCGCGCGGACAGCGGCCTGTCAGCACCGCCGCCGCGGCCACGGCGCAGGCCCCGGTCCCGCAGGCCAGCGTGGCCCCGCTGCCGCGCTCCCACACCGTCACAGCCAGCCCGGTGGGGCTGATGGGCTGGGCAAACTCCACATTGATGCCGCCCGGGAACGCCGGGTGGTGCCCCAGTGCACGGCCCCAGGCGGCCAGCTCCGCCCCGGTGGGCGGCGGCTCGTGCGTAAAGAGCACGCAGTGCGGGTTGCCCACGGCTACACAGTGCACCCTCCACGCGCGCCCGCCTGCGCAGAGCGGCACATCCAGCAGCGGTCCACCGCCCAGCCCCACGGCCCCCACGGCGTCCGGTGCTGCCGTAAAGCGGCCCATCTCGACCTGCCACAGCCCGTCCCCGACCCGGTGCAGCACCCGCTGCCCGGCTGAGGGCGTGTCGATACGGATGCAGTCCCGCCGCACGCCGTGGGTGTATAAAAATTCCGCCGCGCAGCGCACACCGTTGCCGCACATGACCCCCTCGCTGCCGTCGGCGTTGAACATCCGCATGGCCGCGTCGCCGTCGGCCCGCAGCGGGGGACAGAGGTAGATCACCCCGTCCGCACCCACCGAAAAATGCCGCCGCGACAGCTGCACCGCCCACGCGGCGGCGTCGGGCGGCAGCCCCGCAGCGCGGCAGTCAATGTAGATATAATCGTTGCCCGCGCCCTGCATTTTGGTAAAATTCAGCTTCACTTGCCCACCTCCCCGCAAATCCTATGCAATATGGCATAAAATTAACACTTATCCCCTTGACATTCACCCGCAGATACGCTATATATTAAATGTATATCTGTGTTTATAAAGGAGTTAAATTATGGATTCCGAAATTTTCAGCCGCATCCGTGACTATCTGGCCGACCAGCTTGAGGTCGAGCCTGAAAAGATTACCCCCGACAGCGACATTGTCAACGATTTCGGCGCAGACAGCCTTGACGTTATTGATATGATCACCACCTTGTCCGACGAGTTCGGCGTTGAGATCCCCGATGAGGACATCGAGAACTTCCACACCGTCGGTGATGTGGTCAACTATCTGGAGGAGCGTATCTGAGCGCCTGCCCCCGGTTTTACAAAGTGTGAGGAAAAGAAAAATGGCAAACGATAAGAAAAAAATGGTCGAGGCGATCACCGCTCAGGAGGTCGACTTCGCCCAGTGGTACACCGATATCTGCACGAAGGCCGAGCTGGTCGAGTATTCCAGCGTCAAGGGCTTTGTTGTGCTGCGCCCCTATGGCTACGCCATCTGGGAAAACATCCAGAAAAATCTGGATGCCCGCTTCAAGGCCACCGGCCATGAGAACGTGGCCATGCCCGTGCTGATCCCCGAGAGCCTGCTGAAAAAGGAGGGCGAGCTGGTCAACGGCTTTGCGCCCGAGGTCGC
>UQLD01000023.1 GCA_900541855.1 uncultured Collinsella sp. | reverse complement strand
TCGCACGGAGAGCACATTAAGTGCTCTCCGGCTCGTGCGGAACTCGCGATCGACCAAACCCCGCGCCCCGTCCCGGCGAGCCTCTGGCTAGTAACGACAATCAAAAAGCAACAAGGGGCTCCCCCGTTCATTAACGGAGGAGCCCCTACTCGTATCTATATATCAGCCCACCCGGCTCTCCAGACCAAAAAGACGAACGAGCAGAGCGACGTTCGCAAGCAACGTTATCTAAGGACCTGGGCGGGCGTATGGGGCAACATCGGTCGCGAGTTCCGCACGCAAAGGAGGCCACTTAATGTGGCCTCCGTTTTGCGCAGGACTGCCCGAGCAGGCGATGTTGCCCCATACGCCCGCCCAGGTCCGCCGGGATTACGACAGCTTAACGATCGGCGCGAAGCCTTTCATTAGCTTTTTGGTCTGGCCGGTCTTTTCGAATTGGACCTCGATCATATCTCCGACGACCGAGATCACGGTACCCGTGCCAAAGGTCTTGTGGCTCACGGTATCGCCCGCGGCAAAGTCCTGCGACGCGCTGGTGCGATCGACCTTGCGCTCCACCGTCGGCGACACCTTGGACGACGGCTTTTTGGCTCGCGGTGCGCCCGAGCCAAAGGTCGAGGCAACACGGCCGGCATCGGGCGAGACCCCACGATGGCGCTCGGTCCCGTAGCTGCTGCCGCCAAAGAAATCGTCGAAGCTCGATCCGCCGCGCGAACCGGAACCGCCGGTCGAGCGCGTGTGCGAGCCAAACACTTTGCCGCCATACATATCCGAGCCCATGCCCGAGCCAAAGGTGCCGTGACGGTCGCCGCGCTTCTCCCAGCCCGTGCCCTCAAAACCGGCAGAACCGATACCGCTAAACTCGATATCCTCAAACGGAATCTCGTTGAGGAAGCGCGAGCGCGGGTTAGCGGAAGTCGAGCCGTAGGTGCGACGCGTGGCCGCATAGGTCAGGAACAGGCGTTTACGGGCGCGCGTGATGGCAACGTAGGCCAGGCGACGCTCCTCCTCGAGCTTGCCTGGATCATCGCTGCCGCCAAAGTCGTGCACGTGCGGGAAGATGCCCTCCTCCATGCCGGCCACGAACACCGCCGGGAACTCCAGGCCCTTGGCGGAGTGGATGGTCATCATGGTAATGGCATGCGTCTCGCCGGCCAGGGAATCCAAGTCGGAGCGCAGGGCCAGCCACTCCATGAGTGCCGGCAGCGCCTTACAGGTGAGCGGACCGTAGGTGCGCTCGATCTCGTCGGCATGCACGGCGCCCGCCGGTAGCTCTGTTGGCACGGCATACGCGTTGCCCGCGATGGCGGCGGCCAGGGCATCCTGCGGCGAGAGCGCCGGGGCGGCCAGGCTATCGAGCGGATTGGAACCCGCGGCGTCACGAGCGCCGACGAGTGCCTCAAACGAGGATGCCGGTGCAGACGGCCCCGGCTCGGGCGTGGGCGCACTCACCACGACGGGCTCGGACTCGGCGCCGGCAGGCACGTCGGCAACACCGGCTGCGCGCAGCTCTTCTAGACTCTCGAGCGTGCCCTCGATATCCTCGTGCGTCTCCTCAAATTCGGCGGCGACGCCCAGGAATTCCTGGATGTTCTCGGCGCGGCTCTCGGACTCCATGGTGCCCTCGGCGCGAAACGCCTGCAGCAGGCCCGTCTTGTCGACAATCATCTCGACGACATCCTTGAGCTCGCCGTCCATGCGACGGCCCTCGCGCACCAGCGCCACAAAACTCGACAGGCCGTTGCGCACCTTGGCACTAAACATGCCCGTCTCGGCTGTTGCGATCTCGCAGGCCTGGAAGAACGAGCAGCGGTTGTCGCGCGCCAGCTGCTCGATCTTTTGGATCGAGGTGGAGCCGATGCCGCGGCGCGGCGTGTTGATGACGCGCTTGACGCTCATCTCGTCGGCCGGGTTCACGATCATCTTGAGGTAGGCCATGACGTCGCGAATCTCGGCGCGGTCGAAGAATCGCGTGCCGCCGACGATCTTGTAGGGCACGCCCGCGCGCAGGAACATATCTTCGAGGATACGCGACTGGGCGTTGGTGCGGTAGAACACGGCGATATCGTCGTAGCTCGTACCCTTGGCATGCAGCTTCTCGATCTCGCCGGCAATCCAGCGGCCCTCGTCGCGCTCGTCGCTCGCCTGGAAGGCCTGGATCTTCTCGCCATCGCCCTCGGCCGTAAACAGGCGCTTGTCTTTGCGCTGCGAATTGTGACGCACCACGGCGTTGGCGGCGCTCAGGATATGGCCCGTAGAGCGATAGTTCTGCTCCAGCTTGACGGTCTTACAGTTTTTAAAGTCCTTCTCAAAGTCCAGGATATTGGTGATGTCGGCGCCGCGCCAGCTATAAATGGACTGGTCGTCGTCGCCCACGACCATGAGGTTTTGGTACTTGGCGGCCAGCAGGTTGGCGATCTCGTACTGGACGTGGTTGGTGTCCTGATACTCGTCGACGCTAATGTAGCGGAAGCGCTCCTGGTACTTATCGAGCACCTCGGGGCGGGTGCGCAGCAGCTCGAGCGTGCGCACGAGCAGGTCGTCGAAGTCCATCGCGTTGGCGGCGCGCAGGCGGCGCTCCAGCTCCAGGTAGACCTGCGCGGCCTTTTTGTCATTGGGGCTGTCAGCGGATTTGAGCATGTCCTCGGGCCCGATCATGGCGTTTTTGGCCGAGCTGATCTTGCTGCGGATCATGTTGATGGGGAACTGCTTTTGCTCGATGCCGAGCGCCTGCATAATGTCACGCACCATGCGCTTTGAGTCATCGTCATCGTAGATGGTGAACTGGCCGGTGTAGCCCAGCAGGTCGGCGTCCTCGCGCAGCATGCGCACGCACATGGCATGGAAGGTGCACACCCACATGCCGCGGGTGCCGCTGGGGATGAGCGCTGCCAGACGCTCGCGCATCTCGGCCGCGGCCTTGTTGGTAAACGTGATGGCCAGGACCTGCCAGGGCTTAACGCCCAGGTCGCCAAGCATATGTGCGATGCGGAAGGTCAGGACGCGGGTCTTGCCCGAGCCAGCACCGGCAAGGACCAGCAGCGGGCCCTCGGTGGTCAGGACCGCCTCGCGCTGGGCGGGGTTAAGGCTATCGATATCGACGAGCGGCTTGGCAGGTTTGGGCGCCGGAGCCGGGGCGTCGTAGATGTCGAGCGGAACGAGCTCGGGCTCCGGCGCAGCGGGGGCGGTGTATGCATCGAGCGGCACGGGTTCCGGCGCAGGCGGCACGGGTACCGCGGCGTTCTTTTCCCAGGGCAAGGGCTGGGTCATGGGCGACTCCTCATCTGACGGACGGCGCGCCTGCGGGCAGCGCCATAGTTTGAGCCGTACCAGTATACCGAGCCGCGCGGACACCGACGCAAATCACACCACGACTCCGTGCGCCACCGTCAGGCCCACCCCAGCGGATTAGGCGCAATGGGGTCAGGTTAGTCTGCACCAATCAATTGACAATCACGAAACCGCCGATGTCATGGCAGCAGCAGCGAGCGGTGGCCGGGGCGAACAAATTGGCATGAAAAGGGGCGGCATAGACCTTCTGGTCATGCCGCCCCCTTTGAATGACAAGTTGTCGCCCCGGCCGCCGCGCAGCGTCGACTAAGTTACAGGCCGAGCATCGGCTCCAGGACAAAGAAGTACGCAAGCACCACGATGCCCAGGATGATGCGGTAGACGCCGAAGCACTTGAAGTCGTGACGGCGGACAAAGCCCATAAGCCACTTGATGGCGATAAGCGACACCACAAAGGCGACGACGCAGCCCACGCCCAGGATGGCGATCTCGTTGGTGCCGAAGGTGCCGCCCTTAACGAAGTACTTGACCAGCTTGAGCGCGCTCGCGCCAAACATGACAGGAATGGCCAGGAAGAACGTGAACTTAGACGCCACCGAACGCGTGCAGCCCAGCAGCAGGCCACCGATGATGGTAGAACCGGAGCGCGACGTGCCCGGCACCAGCGAGAGCACCTGGAAGCATCCGATACCAAGCGCGGTCTTCCAGCTCAGATCCTCGAGCGTAGTGATGGAGCCAAAGTCCAGATTATCGTCATCGTCTGCAGCGGCAGTCGCAGCGGGCGCGGCAAAATGCGCACCAGCGGGTCGTCCGCCCGCCACCACGGCACGCGAACCAAACGAACCGGCAAGAGCGGCCTGGTCGCGCTTGTTCGCGCGCCAGTTCTCGATCACGATAAACAACACGCCGTACACAATGAGCGCCAGCGCCACGACGGGAGCATTATAGAAATGCTCCTCCATCCAGTCGTTAAGCGGCAGACCGATCGCCGCGGCGGGAATGCAACCGAGCACAATCTTGCCCCACAGCACCCAGGTGTCGCGACGGCCCTCCTTGCCCTTGCTGGGAGAAAACGGGTTGAGATCGTAGAAGAACAGGACGCAGACGGCCAAAATGGCGCCAAGCTGAATCACGACCAGGAACATATTCCAGAACGTCTCGCTCACGTTCATCTTGACGAACTCGTCCACCAAGATCATGTGACCGGTCGACGAAACAGGCAGCCATTCGGTGATGCCCTCGACCAGGCCCATGAAGGCAGATTTTAGAAGCTCGATAATATCCAAAGGGACCCCCTCGTTAGACACCCGCCGGTAGATGTTCTGCGGACGGTGCGGGCGATGTCCCATTATCAACCGTTGGCGGCGCGCCTGCGCCTACCCTTACCAAAAAACTCGCCCGTTCACAGAATTGCGAGCGGTCAAACCCAAATCCTTGGGTATAACTGCAACAAGATAAAGTGTCCGGCGGCCAACGCGCCCGCGCCCGCCCGACGCACGAGCCCCGCGCCCGTGCGATAGACCAAGGAGGAAACCATGAACGAGGGCTACACCAAGGTATTTGTTTCACTCGACGGTACTGAGCAGCAGGATTTTGTGCTCGCACGCGCCATCAAGGTCGCCGCGAACAACGGCGCCAAGCTGATTATCGGCCACGTTATCGATTCCACGGCGCTCGAGAGCGCCGGTTCCTATCCGGTCGATCTGGTCAACGGCCTAGAGGAGGCATTTAAGAACTCCATCGCCAAGCAGCTCGAAGAGGCCAAGGCCAATCCCGACATTCCCGAGGTCGAGGTCATGATTCGCGCCGGCCGCATTCGCGAGACGCTCAAGGACGAGATGCTCGACGTGGTTAAGCCCGACCTGGTGCTCTGCGGCGCACGCGGCCTGTCCTCGATCAAGTATGCGCTGCTGGGTTCGATTTCGACGTTCCTGCTGCGCAACACGGACTGCGACATTTTGGTCGTAAAGTAGCGTTGCTCCCACCGGCCGCGGGGCCTGCGGGGTTTCCACGGGCACGTCCTCGCCGCGTTGCGGCTGCGGGATGTGCCCTTAGGAAACCCCTCCCGGCCCCGCGGCCTTCGCAGCCTTGCTTCAACGAGTTGGCTGAATAGAGGAATGGCGTGCCGCCCCGTTTGGGGCGGCACGTTTTTGTTATGGGGGATTCATTTGAGCCCCATAGTTGTGTTCACGTTCAGGAACATGGCGCCAATTGCCTTAGCTAAGTTCACGTTCGGGAACACAGCCGTCCGTGCCGCAAGACGGCCCGCCTACTCAAAGTATTGGAACTTGTTGGTTGAGAAGGCAAACGTGACGACAAAGCCTTTGCCGGAGTCGGATGCTGCGGTGACGTCGATGCCCATCTTGGAGCACAGACGCGCCACCAAGTAGAGGCCGATGCCCGTTGCGCGCTTGGTGGTGCGGCCGTTGTCGCCGGTAAAGCCCTTCTCGAACACGCGCGGCAGGTCTGCCGCACACACGCCACAGCCGTTGTCCGCGACGGTAAGCTCGATGCGCTCGCTTGCCAGACCCTCGTCCAGCAACGCACCCGAAAACACGATCTTTGCGCCGTCCTCACGCGCATATTTAATGCTGTTCTGAATGAGCTGGCCCAGAATAAACTCGAGCCACTTCTCGTCGGTAAAGACCTCAAAGTCGAGGTTCTCGCACACCGGCGCCACGTGTGCCGCGATGAGCTCGCGCGCATTGGCCTTGATTGCGCCCGTCACCAGAGCCTTGAGGTTCCAACGTCGAATCAGATAATCGCGCTCCACAACCTCCGAGCGCGCATAGTAGAGCGCCTGGTCGATATAGCGCTCCACGCGGGCAAGCTCGCGACCGAGGTCATCTACGCGCGACAGGTCATCTTCGCTGCCGTCCAGGTTTTCCAAAATCAGATGGGCTGCCGCCAGAGGCAGCTTGGCCTCGTGGACCCAGCTCTCGATATAGTCGCGATAGTCATCGGTCTGGCGCCTGCCTTCGGCAACCTCGTCACAAGCGGCTTTGCCCACCCGGCGCAAGACCTCGTACTCGAGCTCGCCCTCGGCATAGGTCGGACATTGCACCATCTCCTGCACCCATGCGGGACTCTCGAGCTCCTCTGCCGCGCGCTCCAACTGACGCAGAAAACGGCGACGGCGAGCGTACTCGATCACGATGCCGAGCATACCAAAGATGAAGGACACGCCAACCGCCACGACCACGATAGAAACGGGTGCGCCGGCGACCGTCAGCACAAAGCAGCTCAGCAGCACGCCGCACGTCCACACGGCGACGGGAAGCAGCGCATCTTTAAAGAACTTGCCAAACGACATAGCCGGCCCCTAGACCGAATAGCCTTGGCCGCGATGCGTGGTCAAATACCCCTTGATGCCGATTTTTTCGAGCGTGGTGCGCAGGCGGTTGATGTTGACGGTAAGCGTGTTGTCGTCCACGAAGGCGTCGGAGTCCCACAGGTCCTGCATGATAGCCGAGCGCGAAACGATCTTGCCCGCACGGCTCAGAAGCAGCGAGAGGATACGCAGCTCGTTTTTGGTGAGCTCGGTGCTAGTGCCGGTTTGCGTGTTGGTAACCATGGAGCGGGCGAGGTCAAGCTCCAGTCCCTTGTGGACGAGCGTGCTGCGCTCGCCCGCCGCCGCGGTGCGACGCAGCAAGGCATTGATGCGCGCCACGAGCACACGGGCGCTATAGGGCTTGGGAACAAAGTCGTCCGCGCCGAGCGTCATGGCCATGACCTCGTCAATCTCGGTCGCGCGCGACGTGAGGACGATGATGGGAACCTCGGATTCGCGGCGAACCTCATGGCAGATATGCTGGCCGTCCTTGACGGGAAGCGTCAGGTCGAGCAGCACCAGGTCGGGCGCGGCGGCGAGAATATCGCGCGAAACATGCTCGAACGATTCGCAGGCCTCGACCTCAAAACCGGCACGGGCAAGGATGTCGGCAAGCTCGCGACGAATGGGCTCGTCATCCTCAACGATATAGATCAGCGCCATGGATTCCGCCCCCTCTTGGTTGTCTTGCCCCATTATGACCGCGGATCCGCAGATACGCGCCTCACGCGGCACCAAAGTGACAGAACTGTTCGCAAGCGGGGGCGTTTTGTCCGCCTCACGCTCGCGACGGGAACGGAGACCAAAATGAGTTTTTAATCCCCGTCCCAGAAACATCATTTAGCGGCGGGCACGGAGCTTTTCGTAGCCGTCGGCAAAGAAGGCGACCGTGGCGGCGTCGGCCTCCGCAGCGTCCGTCTCGGTTGCGGGGACCACGCCGTGCTCGTCGCTCACCAGAAACAGCGCGCCCTTAAGCTGCGCGGGAATATCTACGCGCGTGACCGGGATGCCCTTGGTCTGGGCCAGCTGCTCGATGAGCGTCGCCGTGCCGCACAGGCACTCGTCCGCTGGCGCCACAAAGGCAAGCTCGCCGTTATCGACGGCGGCGAGCAGCTCGGGCGCCACGCCGGTTTCGTCGGCCTCGGAGCGGGCCTCGGCGGAGCGGGCACGTAGCGCCTTGGCCGACGTATCGGCTAGCGGCTCGTACTCCCCCACCGTCATGGCGGCGTTGCCGTTGACGTCGATCACCAGCATGAGCACGCCGTCGTGTGCGGTGTAATCACCCTCGGCAAGCGACCACTCAACGTGTTGTTTGGCCCAGCTGAGCATGTTGTGGGTAAGCGGCTCGCCCTGCACCAGGCGCTCGGACAGCGCGCGAATGTGGCGGTTGAGCATGGGCACCTTTTTGTTGGACATGCGCCAACGGCAGACAAGCGCGGGCTTGTCGAGCGTAAACTTCTCGACCGCCTCCTGATTGGCGCAAAAGTCCTCGTACGCACGCTGATCCTCGGCATTGCCAAACAGCTCGGCATCATCAATCTGGGGCATGGTCATACCTTTCGTGTTAGTCATTCCGTCCTCTTATACCAAAAAGACGGCCCTCCAAACGGAGCAGCCGTCTTTTGCAGAGATTATTTTGACGATACGGTCAGGCGACCGATCGGCTTAATGGGATAGAACAACATCCCATTAAGGGTTTTCCAAGTGCCCGAGATTGCCCCGAAAGAGGAGCGCCGCGTACTAAATGTACGCAAGCGACGGTTTGAGGGGCAAGGTCGGGTGCTTGGGAAAGCCTCTAGTGCCTAAAATGCCTGGCCCCTGTGAAGACCATCGCAATACCATGCTCGTTGCAGGCCTGGACGCTCTCGTCGTCGCGCTTGGAGCCGCCGGGCTGGATGATGCAGGTCACGCCGTGCGCGGCGAGCACGTCGACGTTGTCGCGGAACGGGAAGAACGCGTCGCTTGCACAGGCAAAGCCGCCCTTCTCCACGCCCTCGCGCTCGCAGAAGTCCTCGGCGCGCTCGCAGGCAAGCAGCGCAGAGTCAACGCGGTTGGGCTGACCCGGGCCCATGCCAATGCCGGCCTTACCCTTGGAAACCAGGATGGCGTTGGACTTGACGCCCTTGCAGACCTTCCAGGCAAACTCGAGCTCGGCCATCTCGGCGTCGGTGGGCTTGCGGTCGGTGGGGAACGTAAAGGTCGCAGGATCCTCGGTCACGTGGTCGACCTCCTGCACCAGCATGCCGCCGTCGACGGAGCGCAGCTCCACCTGGGCGCCGTGGTCCACGCCGCCGGTGGCCAGCACGCGCAGGTTGGGGCGCTTGGCCATGCGCTCGAGCGCCTCGGCGGTGTAGCTCGGGGCGATGATGACCTCGACGAACTGCTTGTTCTGATCGGCAAAGTGCTCAACCAGATCAAAGGGAACCTCGCGGTTGCAGGCGATGATGCCGCCGAAGGCGCTCTTGGGATCGCAGGCAAAAGCGCGGTCGTAGGCAGCCGTGATGTCCTCGGCAACGGCGGAACCGCAGGGGTTCTGGTGCTTGAGGATTACGCAGGCCGGCTCGTCGAACTCGCGGACCAGGTTCCAGGCGGCGTCGGCATCCAGATAGTTGTTGTAGCTGAGCGGCTTGCCCTGGATCTGCTTGGAGCCCACGAGCGGGAACTGCGAGCTCGCGGTGTTCTCGCAGCCCTCGGCAAAGCGATAGACTGTGGCTTTCTGCTGCGGGTTCTCGCCATAGCGCAGGTCGTCGACCTTCTCCAGCGAAATCTCGAGCTTGGCAGAGGTGTCCGCCACGTCGCTTGCCTGGGCGGCGAGCCAGCGGGAGATGGCCGTGTCGTAGGCGGCGGTGGTCTGGTAGACCTTCACCTGCAGGCGACGACGGGTGGAAAGCGTGGTGCAGCCACCGGTCTCGTGCATCTCGGCCAGGACGGCATCATAGTCGGCCGGATCGGAAATGACGGTAACGCTCGTGGCGTTCTTGGCGGCAGAGCGCAGCATGGAGGGGCCACCGATGTCGATGTGCTCGATGGCGTCCGCGAAGGTGACCTCGGGGTTGGCGACGGTCTTCTCGAACTCGTACAGGTTGACGACGACCAGGTCGATCAGCTTAATGCCGTGCTGAGCCGCCTCCTGCATGTGCTGCTCGGAATCGCGGCGGGCCAGCAGCGCGCCGTGAACCTTGGGGTGCAGCGTCTTGACGCGGCCGTCCATCATCTCGGGATAGCCCGTGAACTCCTCGATGGGGGTTACGGGAACGCCCGCGTCCTCGATGGCACGAGCCGTGCCGCCCGTAGAGATGATCTCGACGCCAAAGTCGTCAACCAGCGTCCGTGCGAAATCGACGACGCCCGTCTTATCGGTAACCGAGATCAACGCGCGTGCGATCTTCACATCAGATCCCATGCAGTCCTCCTGTCTGGTACGCCGCCGTGCTCTGTGAGTCGGTGATACGTCGATCTGCAGCGCTCGCGCAGCGGCATTGAAAATACTGATTTAATGTAGCGCATCGAGCGCATCGATGCACCCCGCAACGGGCGCATATGCAGAAAAAGTTTGCGAGCAGAGGGGATGGGCACGGCACCGGGCACGGTGAGTTCATGGAACACAGGGGCACCATAATTAGATGCCAATGGCGTGGTAGAACTGTGCTCGATATGCATCCGCGAAAGAAAGAGGCACCATGGTCTCGCGGGTTCTCTACCGACCGTTTGATACCGAAGACTTCGACGCCATCGCGCTGATTCTGCAGCAGCTTTGGCATAACAATTCGGATAACGATGAGTACAACCGCCTTGAGGCCGCGTGCGACCTCGCCTATTGCCTTTCGTCATCGACGTTTTCGCAGGTTGCGGTGATTGACGGCGAGGCGCGCGGTATTGCACTTGCACGCGCAGGACAGAACCCCGGCGTCACTATCAACGAGCATTGGATGGATACCGAACGCGCGCTGCTATCGCAGATGCGTGAGCTAGAGCCCGATGCGTGCGCCGAGTATCTCTCGTTTGTGCGCGCAACCATCCGAACCAACAACCGCCTGCTCGAGAGCAGCCCGTTGCCGCACGACAACGAGGTCACGTTGCTTGCCGTGGATCGCGATGTCCATGGCCTGGGCGTTGGCACGGTTCTGCTCGATGCCGCCGTCTCGCACCTGTCCTCGCTTGGAGCGACGAGGGCGCACCTGTACACCGACTCCAACTGCTCGTGGAAGTTCTACGAGCTGCACGGCTTTAAGCGCACGGCCACGCACCGCGCCAACCGCGAAGAGCGCCGTCACGACATGCCGCGCGAAAGCTTCCTCTACGAACTCGATCTAACAGCCTAAACCCAGCAGTTAGGGACACTCCTTTTATGCCGGCACCCCGGGACACTCCTTGGCGGCAACCACACCTAGTCATTGGGGACGTTCTTAAATGACTAGTCGCTGGGGACAGTCTTGATCAAAACGGCCGCCGAAGCCCTCGTTGGCATCGCCCTATAGGGGGTCTGCAAATAGCTGTGGTCAAAAAACATCAAAAATGAGTACTGTTACCTTTTTAGTAGCAGCGCAATTCGGCTTTTTCGGGTCTCTTAGGCGTCTCGGCGCGTCGGATGAACTAACGTATCTCCCCAAATGTACAATAAAATGGACTCCTAACGAGAAATAATATCGTTAGGAGTCCATTATTTAGTACAAACAAATGTGACAATCTAGGCAACAGTACTCATATTTGGCATTTTTTGCCCACTGCCCCTTGCGCGAAGGTCCGCAGCGGAAAGTATGGCCCGTTTCGATGCACAAAAATGGGATGAATCTTCCCTGGCAACCGCCCAGAAAGATCCACCCCAAAGCAAGCGCTCGCTAGAACGTTCCGCCGCCTCCTCCGCCGACGCCGCCACCGCCGCCACCGGAAAAGCCACCGCCACCGCCGCCGCTCGAGCTATCGGAACTCGAAGCCAGCTCGCGGATGGTCTCGTGATACACATCATTGAACGAATCGAGCGGAGACTCGTTGCCGTAGTGATGGTAATACCACCAGTAGCAGGGGTAGTTGTCGTAGAAATCGTCGCTGTTGCGCAGGTCCGCAGGCACGGCCTCGGCCAGCTGTCGCAGCACTTCTTTCGAAACGCCCAGGGCAACGCCCATCACCAGCAGCTTGTTCCACAGCACCAGATCGCCGGGGACGGCTTCCTTTAGACGAGTGAAGTCCTCGAGCCAATGCTTAAGTGCCTTGCAGCGAGCCGCCACCTCGGCGCCCTCCGGCGTAAAGCGGCGGAACGTAAGGCCCACGCCGATACCCACCAGCACAATCGGCACCGAGATAACCGCGGCGGTAATGTTCGCCTGTGCGCCATCGGTAAAGAAGATGGATCCCACGGGAACAAAGGCAATCAGGACACCAAGAACCAGGCAAAACACCATTGCAACAATGCCGTCCGAGGCAACGTACTCGCTATCGGCCAGCTTGCCCTTAACGGTGTTCTGATAGTCCTCGAGCTTGTCGCCCACGGGTGTAGCGTGCTGCTTGACGTAGTGCTGCAGCTCGTCGAACGTGCGCGAGCGATCGCCGTTCTCGTCAGGCTTAGCACCGGCAAAGAAGACCTTGAGCACCATGTGGTCAATGCCCTTGGCCGACTCCCAGCCCGCATCACTCACCGTCACGCGATACGTCTGCTCTTCTTTTTCACGCCCCAACAGACCCTTCTTGGCCTTGGTCACGGCCGCCTGCTCCAGCTTGATCACACGGTCGTCGGTGAGCTTCATAAGCGTGGCGATATAT
This sequence comes from uncultured Collinsella sp., assembly GCA_900541855.1. Lineage (GTDB taxonomy): Bacteria > Actinomycetota > Coriobacteriia > Coriobacteriales > Coriobacteriaceae > Collinsella. The sequence continues at coordinate 26,326 of UQLD01000023.1, read as the reverse complement.
GCCTGATCGGGCACCTCGTTCCAGCTCATGAGAGCCGAAAGCACGGCGGGATGGTCGGCCGAAGGCACATCGCGGAAATATTCGTCCCGGAAAAGCGGCTTGGGCTTGCGCTTGCGCAGCTTAAGCACAACGATTGTGCCGGTAAAGGCCAACGCCGCGACAACACTTAGCACGGCAAGTGCATTGGCAATCATGCGAGCGTGAGCGCGGCGGGCGTTAGCCTCGTCGGCCCATTCCTTCTCTTCGCTCATGATCGTTGACATGCGCTCTTCGCCCGAGGCGGTAAGTTGCGGCACCCAGTCGCTAGGGAAGGCGATGCGTGCCTCGGCGAATTCGCCCTGATGCACACAGGGAATGGTATAGGTGACCATGGGTTCGTCCGCATCGAGCGATACATCGCCCGTCAGCGGGCCGTGGCCCCATGCGCGGAAATTATCGCCCTTGACGGCCGCCGTCCCGGCAGCGGCATTAGCGAAGCGCACTTCCATCTCGACATCGTCGGAATCCGCAGACCAGCCGTCGCCCACGAACTTCCAGTAGAGCTCGGCGGTATCGGCCCAGTTCATAACCGCACCGGTCATGGTGTAGCCCACATAATAGATCGCGCTGTCGCCGCTCTCGTGGGGGCTGAACACCTTAATCCTTACGCCGTCACTGGTCTGCTCGACCGTGTAGACGCCAGAGTCGCCCTTGTTCGCGCTATCGACTTTGTTAAACGCGGTGTCCTCTTCCTCGACACTCAGCACGTCGACGCCCGCCGTGCCGCCCTGCTGGTTGGAGCCCGTATTGATCTCCCAAAACACGCCGTTGATGTCGTCGTCGAAATCAAACTGGCGTCCCTCGACAACGGTCAGCGATCCATCGGCCTCGACCGTGGCACTGATATAGGTCTGGGTCATGGAGTAGCCGTCGGCGTGCGCGGCGACAGGCAGCAGCAACAACGCAAGCGCGACGAGCACGCAGACGGAAGCGAATCGCGCAAACAGGTGGCGCTGCCGGCTGACTTTGGCGGCGAGGGTGTTCATAGGCACATCCTTTGTCTGTAAAACCAACAGCGCCATTGTCCCACGTTTGCGGGTACGCATGACGAACATCTAGGCGACCGGAGCGCCAAACGGGATGAAAGTCACACCCGCACCCCAACAGCCAGTCATTGGGGACGTTCTTAAATGACCAGTCATTAGGGACACCCTTGGCATGGCCTGCGCCAGCAATAGATACCACTTCACAGCTCCGTCACAGGTGTAGCGGCTTTGTGTGGGCGCGGCATGCGCTGACTGAGCCGCCAGCCGAGGGGCATAAAGCAGTCGAGCGAAAACGGTTTGCCCCTTTGCCGTTCGCTCGAGGATCATGTCCCCCTTTTCCGCGGAAACCCCGGCAGTTGCGAAGAGCTGCCGGGGTTTCTGTCGTTTGTGAGGCTAAGTCGGTACGCAGCGATCGAGACCTTGAGCCGCAAACCCACCGTGCGCAATGCGCACCGCCGCCAACTTGTGAGCGCGGCAACGCCTTCCCTGCCAAGCCCCGCGCTATACTCATCCGCATGGATATCAAAACACGCAACATAGCAACGCCCGCCGCGGACGCACCAGCAACGGCAGTGCCCACCCCCGTCGTGGGCCGCTTTGCCCCGTCGCCCTCGGGCCGCATGCACTTGGGCAACGTGTTCAGCTGCTTGTGCGCATGGCTTTCGGCCCGCAGCCAGGGCGGCAGCATCGTGTTGCGTATCGAGGACCTGGACGATCGCTGCAAGCGCCCGGAACTTGCCGCTCAACTGATTGACGATCTGACCTGGCTGGGGCTCGAGTGGGACGAAGGCCCCTACTACCAGCACGATCGCCCGGATCTGTACGAGGACGCCCTGCGCCAGCTGCAAGACGCCGGCCTCACCTATCCCTGTTTTTGCACGCGTGCCGAACTCCACGCCGCGAGCGCGCCGCACGCCAGCGACGGCACGCCCATCTACCGCGGCGCCTGCAGAGGTCTTTCTGCTGATGAAATCACCCGCCGCAGTGCCCTGCGTGCTCCGGCCACGCGCCTGCGCGTGCCCACCGTCGACGACCTCGCCAGCGACGTGATCGAATTCGTGGACCGCACGTACGGAGCCCAATGCGAAGCACTCGCCACCGAGTGCGGTGACTTTTTGGTGCGCCGCAGCGACGGCGTGTTTGCCTATCAGCTGGCCGTGGTGGTCGACGACGCTGCCATGGGCGTCACCGAGATCGTACGCGGATGCGACCTGCTTGGTTCCACGCCGCGCCAGATCTATCTGCAACATCTGCTGGGACTGCCCACGCCGCACTACGCGCACATTCCGCTGCTCATGTCACCGGACGGCCGCCGCCTTTCCAAGCGCGATCGCGATCTGGACCTGGGCGAGCTCCGCACCCGCTTTGGCACACCCGAGGCACTGTTGGGATGGCTCGCCGGGCAAACAGGCATCGCGCCGGACACCACGCCGCGTACCGCCGAGCAGCTGGTCGAGCACTTTAGCTGGGACGTCATCCGCGCGCATCGGGAGAACATCACTGTAACGGTCGAGTAGCCAGCCACCCCGCCTCTACGCAACATCCCAGGGCTGGAGTTCGTCACCCAAGCGAACGATGCAGTCGTAGAGCACGGTGTGACGCTCGGCCGGGTTGGTATCCCGATGAAAATGCCCGTAGTACCAGCGCTTGTAGTCCAAGCGGTCTTCCAGCTCATCGAAAAATGCCGTAAGCCGATCAACGGAGGGGCAATTCCAGCCGGACGCTGGATAAAGCGTGGACGAAAGCATGCGCGTAGAGCAGGTGTGAGTGATCACGTAGTCGACCGTCCAGCCCACGCTGTCGAGCTTTGCCCGCGCCTCCTCAAAGTTGCGCTCGTCCGGCAGCTCCTGCGGCCACCAGCTGGAATACGGAATGCGGTATTCCTTGTCCACGCTCGTGGCGCCGCCCATGGTAAAGACCGTTGAGCCGTCGAGCTCAAAAACCTCGCCGCGCGTCAGGCGCCGTATGGGCGAGGTATCCGACAGGCGCTGCGTCAGCCCACCGTGCCACAACTCCATGGGGCGTTCCGCCCAGTGATCGAAACGCTCGTGGTTGCCGTCGACAAACAGCACGGTGTAGGGGCGCGACTCCAGCCAAGCAATATCGGCACATTCCTCGGTAGAAAAGTCCCAGGGAAAGCCAAAGTCGCCCGCGATGATGAGATAGTCGTCGCTCGCCAGGCTATCCCCAAGCTCCCAATCGCGGAGCTTTTGCATGTCAGCGCCGCCATGAATATCGCCTGTTACATAGACCGTCATCGGATTACCACTTCCCTGTAAGTCGCTAGCCCACATTCTGCACGATCACTAAGCCAACCGTTCCAGCCCTTCCATCCCTTAGGGCTTACCCTTCGTTCTTCCATCCAAACGGGTCAAGCACCCAAAAAACCAGATCGAGCACGCCGCCGGTCATCATGGCGCCGGCAAGGGCCATGCAAACGTGCAGAGAACTGGCACTTCGGAGCACGTCGAATGGCCCCAGAACAGCCAGCAGCGCGACCGCTGCGCCGGCAAGGCACAACGCGAGGCACGGCCCCGCGTCCTTGACGCACTTCTTTGCGAGATGCTTGGTGTTATCGCTCATTGGTATCGAACTCCTTAGAGGGTCGTTGTTTGGGTACATGCCGCCGCGGCAGAGCAGGGCGGCAGGGTAAGTGTCCCATGCCGTGCGGGCATCAATGGAGAAACCGCCTGCTCGACCAACCTTTGACGCCGTTTTGCACCGGCACCCCATCCCCCGCTATCGAGGTCTAATACTTTTCCCACCGCTACCCAAAAACTCATCCAACATTAATCTTGGCTCAAGAATCGCTTAATCTATAACCTGCACTATAGAGTTCGACCAAGGGCGGGGCGGCGCCGCGCAACGCAGACCGCCGAACGCAACGCTCGCGCCCGGGCAAATCGCCCGGCGTCGCGCCCATCGAACGAAAGGACAGGTCATGGACGACCTCGAAAAAGTTGAAACCATCCGCACCAAGTGCAACGTGAGCTACACCGATGCCAAGGCCGCGCTCGACGCCGCCGACGGCAACGTTTTGGACGCCATCATTTGGCTCGAGTCGCAGGGCAAGACGCAGACCACGTCGGCGCACGCCGCCACCGAGTCCGCGCCAGTCGATGAGCCCTCAGCCGAGATGGTCGCCGCGCAGGCCGCCTACGAGAAGTCGAGCGAAAAGACCGACTTCTCCAAGAAGATGGACAGCGTATGGGAGTACCTCAAAAAGCTCTTCCGCCTGAGCCTGGACACCAAGTTTATCGCCACGCGCCGCGATGCGATCATCCTCAACATCCCCATCCTGATCCCCATCATCGCCCTGTTTGCCTGGGGCGCTACGATTTGGCTGATGCTGATTGGCCTGTTCTTTGGCATGCGCTACCGCATCGACAGCGACGGCGACGTGCCCGGCAGCATCAACAACCTTATGAATCACGCCGCCGATGCCGCGAACGACATCAAGCAAAATCTGAACGACGACAAGTAATCGCAGACGGGGGCACGCATGGCACGGATCCTGATCGTAGAGGACGAGGAGAAAATCGCCCGCTTTGTGACGCTCGAGCTGGAGCACGAGGGCTACCAGGTGGAACACGCCGCCGATGGCCGCACCGCCGTGGACCTGGCGCTGGAGCGCAACTACGATCTTATTCTGCTCGATGTGTTGTTGCCGCAGCTCAACGGCATGGAGGCCCTGCGGCGCGTCCGCAAGCACAAGGATGTGCCGGTGATAATGGTCACCGCGCGCGATGCCGTGATGGACAAGGTGGCCGGGCTCGATGCCGGCGCCGACGATTACCTGACCAAGCCGTTTGCGATTGAGGAGCTGTTCGCACGGATCCGCGTGGCGTTGAAGCGCTCGGAGGCCGTGCGGGCGGCTTCGGGCGTTGGCGGCATCGGGACGGGCGCGGCAGGCGGCACGGGTGTCGGCGCCACTGCGATGCCCCCAGCTGGCGGCTCAGCCCAAGCCGCCGTGCCCTCCCCCGCCGCGCTCACCGTGGGTTCGGTCGCGCTCGATCCCGACCGCCGCGAAGTCACGGTCGGCGACTCGCCCATCGCGCTCACTGCCCGCGAGTTCGACGTCCTCGCCCTGCTTATGGCACATGCCGGCACCGTGCTCACGCGCGAGCGCATCGCGCATGAGGCGCTGGGCTACGACTACGTGGGCGACACCAACAACGTCGACGTGCACATCGCACACCTGCGTGCCAAGATCGAAGACGCCGGCGGCGCCCGAATCATCCAAACCGTGCGCGGGGTGGGCTATGTCTGCCGTGCGTAACGCCGAGGCCAAGCGCGTCACATCCATCGCCCGCGCCATCAACTGGAGCTATATGTGGCGCCGTCTGATGAGCTACATCTGGCTCGATCTGTTGCTGGTAGTGATTGCGGCGGCGATCCTCGTCTATGGATACAACCAGACACTGCCCGACGGCACGTTTACCGCAGGATGGATCCCCGGTGCCACCGTTCACGGCATGTCACTGACGCCCGCGCGCGGCTGGGACCTGGCAACGCTCACCTATACCGTCGAGCTTGCGCGTACCACCAAGACCTTCCCCCTCGCGCAGGACCTCGTCACGCTGTGGCCTCTCTACCTTGTCGTTGTGGGTTGGCAGGTCATCAGCGTGCTCAACATGCTCGGCGGCGCCCGCCGCGTGCGCCGTACCATGGCGCCTCTCAACGATCTGGCCTTGCGCGTGGACGAGCTCGGCCGCATGCAGCTCTCCGGCGGCAAGATGGAAACGCTGGAGCAGGCCATCGTGCGCGCAAGCGTCGACTCACCAAGCGTCACCACCGGCGATGCCGACCTGGCAAGCATCGAGGTCGCACTCAACCGCCTGCTGCGCCAGATGCAAGAGGCCAAGCTGCAGCAGATGCGCTTTGTCAACGATGCAAGCCACGAGCTGCGCACGCCCATCGCGGTGATTCAGGGCTACGTAAACATGCTCGACCGCTGGGGCAAAGACGACCCGGACGTACTGGCAGAGTCCATCGCCTCGCTCAAGGCCGAAAGCGAGCACATGCAGGAGCTCGTGGAGCAGCTGCTGTTTTTGGCGCGCGGCGATGCCGGACGCACGGTCCTGCGGCGCGCAAATACCAACCTTGCCGCACTGGTCGGCGAGGTATGCGAGGAATCGCAGATGATCGATACCGAGCACACGTATCGGCTGGCCTTTGACGCTGCGCTTGTCAGCGACCCGCGCTGCGACGCGCCCGTCGACATGGCGCTCGTGAAGCAGGCTCTGCGCGTGATCGTGCAAAACGCCGCCAAGTACTCGGATGCGGGAACGACCGTCACATTTGGCATAACGCCCGATGCGGGCACGGGCACGATCGACATAAGTGTTGAGGACGAGGGCATCGGCATGAACCAGGAATCCGCAGCTCACGCGTTTGAACGGTTCTACCGCGCCGACAACGCACGCGATGCCGGCGCGCAGGGCTCGGGTCTGGGGCTTGCCATTGCCAAGTGGATCGTCGATAGCCATGACGGTGTCATTGGCGTGACCTCAGTCGAGGGCGTCGGCAGCCGCTTTACGATTCGCCTGCCGCGCTAGGAAGCCCCTCGGCATAAATAAAGGGATAGGGCCACACGGCCCTATCCCTTTTTGCTAGCTATGGCAGCTTGTGCGCTACTCGCGGCACAGATGCACGGCGAAGCCGGCGAACTCGCGCTTAAAGTACACGAGCTTGGTACCGCCGTCGGGCAGCAGCACGCGCGACTCCTCGTTGACCTCGAGCCCGCGCTCGGCAAACCACTTCTCGGCCGCATCGATGTCGTTGACGGCAAAGCCGATGTGGCCCTTGGTGCCACGACCATTCTGCTTCATGATCTCGACCAGCGAATCGTTAAAGTACGAAACCGGGGTCTCGATGACGGGCAGGCCCATCATCGTCGAGAACAGCTCCGCGATCTCCAGGGCGTCTGCCGGGTCGGCGGCGTTAATGCCCACATGGGCAACGCGCATGCCAAAGAGCGCGACCGGGTTGGCGTTCTGCTCACTCATACAGGCAGTGCCTACTGAGCCATGACGTCGAGAACGGCCTTCTCGGCAGCGACGCGGTTCATGCCGGTCATGAAGGGCACGCCGCTCACGTACGGGCAGGTGAGGCCTTCGGGGGCAACGGTGGTGGCGATCAGCAGGTCAGCGCCCTCGTCGCAGTAGTCCTTGGCCTCGGAGATGGCGCACTGCACGATCTCGTACTTGTCGGCGTAACCGTTGGCGTCGAGCAAGGTGGCGACCTTCTGGGCAACGAGCGTGGAAGTAGCAGCGCCAGCACCGCAAGCCAAAACGATCTTCTTCATAGGTAATGTCTCCCTTCATGGTTTACTTTAGGTAAGTGTACCGCAGCGAGCGATGGCGCTCGGCCTCGATGCACTTTTATGCCAGTTTGCTTGCGCGCTGCGTATAATACATCTAGTACGTGTTGTCATACCGCTCGCTTTATGAGCGACTAAGGACCCCAATATGCCCGATTCCCGCACACTCTGGACCGCCGTCGTTATCATCTGCATCGCCGTGTCGGTGTTCTTTAGCGTCAAAAAACGCACCACGTTTAAGCGCCTGCAGCAGCTTATGGCTGCCAAGCAGTGGGACGAGTTCGATCGTTTGCTCGACGGCAAACTCACCAGCATGCTGTACCCGCGCTACAACCGCGACTACCTGCGCCTGAACTCCTATCTGCTGCGCGAGGACCACGAGCGCGCCAGCGAGATGTTCGACCTGCTGCTGGGACTCAACCTCCCCAAGATGCAGCGCGTCGACCTGGTAATTAAGGCCTTTAACTACTACGTTGGCCAGGAGGACCGCAAAAAGTCCAAGGAGCTGCTGCACGAGATCAAGGGCTTTGAGGGCGGTCAGGCCGAGGCAGTCGCGCACGAATGCCAGCTGATGTACGACACGATGATCCTCAAGCGCCACAACGATATTCCCGAGCTGGAGCGCATGCTCGAGGAGGCCGGCGACGATAAGGTCAAGAGCTGCCGTCTGGAATACCTGCTGGCCCTGCAGTACAAGAACAAGGGCGACGAAGCCAAGTTCCAGGAGTTCCTGGAGAAGTCGGGCCAACACTCGATGGCCGTCAACGCGTAACGGACGGCTTGTGCTAGACTTCTAGTCTCACGGGGGCGTGGCGGAATTGGTATACGCAGGAGACTTAAAATCTCTCGCCGCAAGGATTGTGGGTTCGAGTCCCACCGCCCCTACCATGTGATTGCTTGCGAGCCCGTGTTCCCCAGGGATGCGGGCTCGCTTCTTTTAGATGCCGGTGGGACTCGAACCCGCGAGGGGGCGAGCGTTAAGCGGACGCGCAGCGTCCGTAGCGAGCCGGCGAGGGCGCCGACAGGCGGCCGAAGCCGGTGCGTATTTGCGCAGCAAATGCGCGGACGTCCCACCGCCCCTACCACGTATTGTTTACGAGCCCGTGTTCCCCAGGGATGCGGGCTCGTTTCTTTTACACGCCGGCAGGGCTCTAAGTTGCGGTGGAATAGTTCTTGTTTTGGTAGTTTACCAGCCAATTTAGGAACTATTCCACCGCAACTTAGGTTGGTGTTCCCACATTTTTCGATGGAAAAACGTGGTTGTCTCCCACATTTTCAGATAGAAAAACGTGGTTGTCTCCCACATTTTCCGATGGAAACTCCCAAATGGCCTTATACTAGCCGAGAGGGTTGGGAGGCAATATGCAGCGACAGCTTATGAGTGAACTTATCGCTTGGAAATCAAGGGCGAATCGCAAACCTCTCTTGCTTAAGGGAGCCCGCCAGACAGGAAAGACTTGGCTTCTTAACGAATTCGCAAGCCAGCAGTATCGAAACGTCATTCGTTTTGACTTTATGCTCGAGCCGAGCACACGCTCGTTGTTCGATGGGGACCTCGACCCCAAGCGCATCATCTCCCAGATAGAACTCCTACGTGGCCAAACCGTAACGCCGGAAGACACCCTCATCATCTTCGACGAGATCCAAGAGGCGCCACGCGGGATCACCTCGCTCAAGTACTTCAACGAGCTTGCAGCCGAATACCACATCGTGGCAGCCGGTTCCTATATGGGCCTCGCGCTCCGACGCGGAAACGAGTCATTTCCCGTCGGCAAAATCGACCAGCTCACCATGCGTCCCATGGGGTTTGCCGAGTTCGTTCGTGCCGTCGACGGCAACCCGCTCGCCGACGCCATCCTTGCCGCAGACATGAACCTTCTAGCAAACGTTACCGAAAAGCTCGAGCACTTGCTCAAGGAATACCTTGTTGTCGGCGGTATGCCCGAAGTTGTCTCCACTTTCGCCGAGACACGCGACTTCATCGAAGCCCGAAGGCTTCAACAGCAAATCATCGAGGCTTACGAATCCGATTTTGGCAAACATGCACCCGCCCGCATCGTCGAGCGCATGAGGTTGGTTTGGAAATCCCTTCCCGGCCAGCTTGCAAAGGAGAACAAGAAGTTTGTCTATGGCGCCCTTCGCCCCGGAGCGCGCGCACGCGATTTCGAGGAAAGCCTCCAGTGGCTCACGGACTACGGAATCGTTCATAAGGTGCCACGTGTTTCCGCTCTAAAGGCACCGCTCTCGAGCTACGAAGACCTCTCGGGCTTCAAACTGTTCTGCATCGACACCGGCATCCTCGGAGCGCTCTCCGGTCTCTCTCCGGCCATCGTTCTTAACGGATCCGCTGTTTTTACCGAGTTTAAAGGTTCGCTGACCGAACAATACGTCGCGCAGGAGCTTTTGCTCCAGGACAAAACTCCCGCATATTGGTCCTCTACCTCTGGCAATGCCGAAACCGACTTTGCCATCGACCATGCGGGAACCGTGCTTCCGCTTGAGGTCAAGGCGGCAGAGAACCTTAAAGCGAAGAGTCTGAAAATAGCCTGCGAAAAATTCAAGCTCGAGCGTTGCGTGAGGAGCTCACTGGCGGCATATAGAGACGAGGGCATGCTCGTCAATATTCCGCTTTGGGAGATTGGGCAAATCGACAAGCTGGCATAGGCGCTGTGGGGACGCCCCGCAAGGACTGTCCCCAGGTGCCGGCTGTTGAGTTGCGGTGGAATAGGGACTGTTTGGTGCCCGAAAGGGCGATTTTAGTCCGTATTTCACCGCAACTTATGAGGGGATGGTTAAAGGGCGCTGAGGTTGGGGGTCCAGCCGATGGTGGGGGTTGTGCCGTCGAGGGTCTCGTTGATGGTGGCGGCCATACCGGCGAGCAGGCTGTTCTCGCTTACGGTGAGCGTCTTGTAGCCGCCGGCACGCATGAGTTCGCGGATCACCACGGCGCCAGCCAAGATCACGCCCGCGCGTTTGGGCTGTACACCCGGTAGCGCGGCGATACCTTCCGCGTCCAACACAGACATGCGCTCGATAGCGGCCGAGACCTGCTCCAGCGACAGCTCGCGTAGGTGAACAAAGCTCGAATCGTACGGTTCCAGCTCGTGGACCAGAGCCACCAGCGTAGTCACCGTGCCACCCACCGCGACCAGACGCTCGGCGCGCTCAAAGTCGCTGGGCAGGCCTTCAAAATAGGCGGCGAACTGCTCGCCTGCCCACGCGGCAGCGGCAGCAAGCTCGCCGCGTGCGGGTGGCAGCGTCGAGAAAAACCGCTCCGTCACGCGGCGGCAGCCAATGTCCAGCGAGCGCGTCCCTTCTAGCGCAAAGATGCCACGCTCCGGCGCATAGACGCCCGTCGCGAGCTCCGTGGATCCGCCGCCCGAATCGGCAACAATGATGCGCTCGCCGGCAAAGTCGTGCGCCACGCCAAAAAACGTCAGGCGTGCCTCGACCTCGCCCGGAATCACCTGTGGCTCAAGCCCCAGATCGCGCAGGCCGTCCAGCAGCAGTGCTGCGTTGGACGCATCACGCGCGGCGCTCGTGCAGGTGGTGCAGATGCACGCGGCCCCAAAGGCACGAGCCTCGTCCACAAACATGCGGCACGCAGCGAGCACGCGCTCAACGGCCGCCTCGCAAAAGCGGCCCGTCGCGTCCACGCCCTCACCCAGATCGGTAATCTCGGTATGCTTGGACGATTCCACGATTGCCCCGCCCTCGACCTGGGCCAACACCAGTCGCGACGACACCGTTCCCAGGTCGATCGCGGCTACCTTATAGCGTTTACAATTTGTCATTGCGGGCTCCCCTCCGGGCGCTATTTGCCGTTGGACACGACCGTCTGGCCCTCGACGCCGTTAAATCCAAACAGCATGTCGAGCGTCTGAATGTACCACGGCGCGTCCTTGCCGACCTCTTCGATCTCCTTGGCCACCTCGCTGGCCTTCTTGGCGTTCGACGACTTCTGGCTCGACGAGGCATCCGAATCGCCGTCCAGGCCCTGCACTTCAATCCTCTTCTCGCCGGGCATCACCAGGCCCAGGTCCTCGGACGCCGCGTCCTTGATACCCTCCTCCGAGAGCAGCTTGTCGACGCTTTTTTGCAGCTCATCATTGTATTGCTGGCGAATCTCGACCTGCTTGGCCAAGATGTCGCTCGAGCGTTTTGCCACGTACAGGTCGCGTACGGGAAAATACAGGCTCACGAGCGCCAGCGCCACCACGATACCGATAAACAGCGGACGCAGAGAGCCATGCGTAAAGTCATAGATCGCCTTGACCACCGCATTGTCGTTGGCGTAGCGCATAAAGTCCGAGCCCGAAAGACGGCTCGAAGGCCTGCTCGACCTGTCATGCGTCTGGGCCGAGGGACGCGACGCATGTGTCGAACGTGCCGGGCGCACCGGTCCATCTGCCGAAGTATTCACATGAGCATTGGGGCGCGAGGTACTTGTCGGGCGCTGCGTGGAGCGGTCGGCGCCGGCGTAGGCGGACCCACCGAGCTGCACCGTGCGCGCACGGCGAGGCGACGGCTCACGCGAACCGGCGGAATAGTACCTGTTGTCGTAAATCTGATCCATGTGCGCCTTGTGCGGTTGAGGTTTGTTTGCGCTAAGTATTCTAGTTATAGCACGAGCGCGCGCACCGCCTTCGACAGCCTTTGCTCGACATAAAAAAGGCGCTGAGCCACACGGCCCAGCGCCCAATGACGGCCATCAGAAATGGAGCGGAGCCGAGTCAACCCCGCCCCCCCGAGCACCACTTGTTTAGCGAATGTTGTAAAACGCGGCCTTGCCGGCGTAGCGCGCGCTGCCCTCGAGCTCGTCCTCGATGCGGATGAGCTGGTTGTACTTGGCGATACGGTCGCTGCGGCACGGGGCGCCCGACTTGATCTGGCCGGCGTTGACACCCACGACCAGGTCGGCGATTGTGGAATCCTCGGTCTCGCCGGAGCGGTGGCTCACGATGCAAGCATAGCCGGCCTCCTTGGCGGTTTCGATGGCCTCGAGCGACTCGGTGAGCGTGCCGATCTGGTTGACCTTGACCAGAATCGCGTTGGCGGCACCCAGCTCGATGCCCTTCTTGAGGCGCTCGGTGTTGGTGACGAACAGGTCGTCGCCTACGAGCTGCACCTTATTGCCAATGCGGCGGGTAAGCTCGACCCAGCCGTCCCAGTCCTCCTCGGCCATGCCGTCCTCGATGGAGATGATGGGATAGGTGTCGACGAGCTTCTCCCAGTAATCAACCATCTGGGCGCTCGTGTACTCCACGCCCTCGCCCTTGAGCTCGTACATGCCGGTCTCGGCGTTGTAGAACTCGGTCGAGGCCGGGTCCATGGCGTACATGAAGTCGACGCCGGGCTTAAAGCCGGCCTTCTCCACGGCCTTGGTGATGTACTCGAACGGCTCGGCATTGGTCTTAAGGTTGGGGGCAAAGCCGCCCTCGTCGCCCACGCCGCCGCCCAGGCCGGCCTCGTGCAGCACGCCCTTGAGGGTGTGGTAGACCTCGGCGCACCAGCGCAGACCCTCGGCAAAGCTCGGAGCACCCACGGGCATGATCATGAACTCCTGGAAGTCAACGTTATTGTCGGCATGCACGCCGCCGTTGAGGATGTTCATCATGGGCGTGGGCAACAGGTGGGCGTTGACGCCGCCCAGGTACTGGTACAGCGACAGGCCCGCCGACTCGGCAGCGGCGCGGGCAACGGCCAGCGACACGCCCAGGATGGCGTTGGCACCGAGCTTGGTCTTGTTAGGGGTACCGTCCGCGGCAATCAGCGCGGCATCGACGGCGCGCTGGTCGAAGGCATCGAGGCCCACGACGGCGTTAGCGCACTCGTTGTTGACGTGCTCGACGGCCTGCGAAACGCCCTTGCCCAGGTAGCGGCCCTTGTCGCCATCGCGCAGCTCGCAGGCTTCAAAGGCGCCGGTCGAAGCACCCGAAGGCACCATTGCGCGGCCAAAGCTGCCGTCCTCGAGCACAACCTCGACCTCGACGGTGGGATTGCCGCGGCTGTCGAGCACCTCGCGACCGTAGACGTCCAAAATATCGCTCATGTTGTCTCCCTCTCACTTGGAAACGTAGTGGATGCAAGCGACCGGCTGACCGCGCACCGTCGGTGCGCCTCCGTAAGTTAGCCATGTCGCACTTTTTGCATTATGCCCTAAGTTAGCCGAGGGATACACTTGTTTTTCGAAAAATTTAGCGGGAACGATGAGGCGTGTCAGCCTGTCGTTCCCGCAGTCTTACTCCTCCGCCTTTGCGGCATCCCACAGGTCGTTGAGGCCGTGGGTCGAAAGCTCGGCAAGATCCACGTGAGCATCGGCCGCCATCTGCTCCATCGCGGCCCAGCGACGGCGGAACTTTGCCGTGCTGGCACGAAGGGCGCTCTCGGCGTCAATGCCCTCCTTGCGCGCGACGTTGACCAAAGCAAAGAGCAGGTCGCCAAACTCCATTTCGCGCTCGGGCGAGCCAGGGGCCTCGGCCTCAAACTCGGCACGCTCCTCGGCAACCTCGTCCCACACATCCTGGACCGTCTCCCACTCAAAGCCCACGGCAGCCGCCTTGCGCGACACCTTCTGAGCCTGCATCAGCGCCGGCAGATGCGTGGGCACGCCGTCGAGCAGGCCCTCGGGCGCAGCCTCGCCTGCCGCCACGGCCTTGTCCTTGGCAGCCCTCTCGGCAAGCTTAACCTCGTCCCAAATCTTGAGTACCTCGTCGGAGCTGTCGGCATCCACATCGCCAAACACGTGCGGATGACGGCGAATGAGTTTGGCGTCGATATCGCGCGCCACGTCGGCCAGCGTAAACTCGCCGGCATCCGCCGCGATCTGCGCATGCAGCACGACCTGCATGAGCACGTCGCCCAGCTCCTCGCGTAGGTGAACCGCGTCGTCCGCCTCGATGCAGTCGAGTGCCTCGTAGGCCTCCTCGATCATGTTCTTGCCGATGCTGCGGTGTGTCTGTTCGCGGTCCCACGGGCAGCCATCGGGCTGACGCAGACGCCAGATGGTCTGCACCAGATGCTGCAGCTCGGCCGACGCGTCTATCAGCGTGGACAGATCGCGCGAGCCCTCGGCATTTTGCTGAGCCATATGCTGCGCCATGGTTATTCCTCCTCCAGGATCACGTGGCGGAACGCACCGCCCTCGTAGATGCCGTAGCTGTGCGTGCCGTCCTTGGGAATGCTCACACTGCCGGGGTTGAAGAGCCACAGGCCCGGGTGCGCGGCACTTTCCTCGTTGACCTTGATGTGCGTATGACCGTAGACGAGCGCGGAGCCCTCGGGCAGCGCGGGCGCGTGGTCGACGCTGTTGTGCATGCCGGCGCCAAAGACATGGCCGTGCGTCAGGAACAGCTCGCGGCCGGTCTCGTCAAACAGCGTGGCGTAGTCGGCCATGACGGGAAAGTCGAGGACCATCTGGTCGACCTCGGCATCGCAGTTGCCGCGGACGGCGATGATGCGGTCAGCCAGGGCGTTGATCAGCGGAATCACGCGCTTGGGGGCGTAGTCGCGCGGCAGGTCGTTACGCGGGCCGTGGTAGAGCAGGTCGCCCAACAGCACAATGCGGTCGGGCTGCTCGGATTCGATAGCGGTGCAGAGGCGCTCGGCCCAGTATGCCGAGCCATGGATGTCGGAGGCGATGAGGTATTTCATGGGGAGTCCTTTCGGAGTGGGGTTGATGGGAGCTGAATACGGGGTCCGGCGGATGTGGAGCCCATCTACCGTGTTACTCGAATCGCAGCGCCGCGCTCTGAGCCGCCTGCATCACGCGTTGGAGCGGCACGTCATGTTCGCGGGCAAGACGGGCGCAATCCTCGTACTCGGGAGCCGCGCGCTCGCTGCCGTCGGGCAGTGTCGCCACCTTAACGGACACCTCGCCCCAAGGCGTTGTCACCTGCTCGAATCGGCGCGGCAGGCAAACGCGTTCCATCACCTGGCGACGAACGGCGTTGGTCGTGGTCTCCAAAAAGATAATCGTCTGTAGGCGCTCGATATCCTCGTGCGAGCAGATCACCTGCAACTGCCATCCGGGGCGGCCCTTTTTGCAGTAAAGGGGCAGCCAGTGCACCTCGCGGGCGCCGGCCTCGCGCAGGCGGTCGGCGGCGTAGGCGAGCACCTCGGGCGACGCGTCATCGATGTCGCACTCCAGCTTGACGATAGTTTCGGGCGCATCGGTCTCGCGAGACAGCGGGAATGTGCTATCGCATTGCATACGGTCTGGATCCTTTCCGCACGGACTCGTTTTATTCACCCAAACGCTAGCACATCGCGGGCTGCGCGAGTGTGACGGCACGTGATGAGCGCGATTTTCCTTGTCGGCAAGAAACCGACACTCCACCGCCTCAGCCAAACATGTACATCAGCCTCCAAACACGTCATTTTTTGCAGCTTTTGGAGGCTGATGTACACGTTTTAAGGCAGGGTCGATGTCGTGTGGCAGCCCTTGCGCGCCATCTGCCCTTTCCAGTCGGTTTCGACTTGCGGCGTTCCCGGCGCGCCAGGGGTCGCGCCATTACAATGGAGCGGATTCGCTTGACGCAAAGGAGCCGCCATGTCTGCTTGCCCGCTGATCGATTGCCATACTCATACCTCGTTTTCGGACGGCCATGCCTCGTTTGAGAACAACGTCCGCGCTGCTGCCGCCGCCGGCTGCCGCGTCATGGTCTCGACCGATCACCTCACCCTGCCCGCCAGCATGGACGCCAACTGCGAAGTTCAGGTTGTCGAGGGCGACCTGACGGCGCATCGCCTGGCATTTGAGGACGCCCGCAAGCTCGCCGCGCAGATCACGCCGGAGCTCAAGCTTATCTATGGCTTTGAATGCGATTGGTACGAGGGCTGCGAGCCTTTGGTTGAGCGCTGGTCCGCGGGTGCCATAGTGCGCTTGGGCAGCGTGCATTGGATTGGCAACCCAGGCGATATCATGGCCGGCGCCGCGGGCACGGCGGGAACGGAAAACGTCGCTCGTCCCGATACGCCCGATTCGCGCTGCGGTTGGATCGACGACGACACCAACCTGCACGTTTGGGAAAACCTTGGCGTGCTCGGCGTGTGGGAGCGCTATGTCGACGACTGGCGCCGTGCTTGCGAAAGCTCACTCAACTTTGATGTGATGGCCCACCCCGACCTGGTCATGCGCTTTTCGAAGGAAGGCTTTGCGCCCGACTTTGACCCCGCGCCGTTCTGGCAGCAGATGGCCGAGTGCGCCCACGACACGGGCCGCCGCGTTGAGGTCTCGACAGCCGCACCGCGCAAGGGGCTCGACGATTACTACCCCACGACCGGCCTTTTGCGCTGCTTTGCCCACGCCGAGGTGCCGATCACTTTTGGCTCGGACGCACACCGCGCCTGCGACATCTGCTGGAACATCCGCGAGGCCCAGGCCCACGCCTACGACTGCGGTTATCGAACCTTCGACATCCCCCACCCCACCGGCGAATGGGAACCCACACCCCTCGACTAGCCATCCCTTCATAAGTTGCGGTAAAATAGTTCCTGTTTATAGCCCTAGGACCGTCAAACAAGAACTATTCCACCGCAACTTCTATTTGATCCGTTGGGGACGGAGGAAAACGGATCATTTGGTGCGAAGTATCCTGTCCCCCTTGCACCAAAAGCTTGACTAGTGGCGGCGGGCGTTGAGTTCGCCGGCTAGCTCGTCGAGGGTGATACCGTAGCGCTCGAGCGTCACGAGCAGGTGGTAGACCAGGTCGCCGGCCTCGTAGCGGATGTGATCGTGATCGTTATCCTTGCAGGCCATGATCACCTCGCTTGCCTCCTCGGCAAGCTTCTTGAGCAGCTCGTCCTCGACGTCGGTCAGCAGACGCGCGGTATAGCTCTCCTGCGGCGATGCATCACGACGACCGTGAATCACCTCGGCCAGACCTGTCAGCGTCTCACCGATATTTCCATCCTGAACGTTTGCGGTGCGCACACCCATGGTTCAATCCTTTCTGGTGGCCGAGCGTCTAATCGAGCGCCCGCCCTACGCGAGTTTCTTAAAGAAGCAGGTACGGTTGCCGGTATGGCAGGCCGGGCCCGGCGAGTCGACCTTGACCAGCAGCGTATCGCTATCGCAGTCGGCCCAAAGCTCCTTGACCGCCTGCATGTTGCCGCTCGTCGCGCCCTTGTTCCAGAGCTCCTGGCGGCTGCGGCTCCAAAACCACGTGGTGCCGGTCTTGAGCGTCAGCCCCACCGACTCCTCGTTCATCCAGGCAACCATAAGCACCTCGCCGGTGTCATACTGCTGAACCACACAAGGAATCAACCCACGGGCGTCATACGTAAGGTCAGACGCTTCTATTACCTCAGTCATCATTTCTCCCAAGTCATAAACGAAACCCCACAGGTCGGCGAGGGTTGTCCAGGTGCCGCAGGTTGCCGCGAAAGAGGAGCGACGCGTACTTTGGTACGCGAGCGACGGTTTGAGCGGCAAGATGCGGTACCTGGACAAGCCGCAGCACTAGAAGTCCAATCTCACGGGGATGCCCTGTGAGGCCATATACTCTTTGACTTCGCGAATGCTGAACGTCCCGAAGTGAAAGACGCTTGCCGCCAATACGGCGTCGGCTTCGCCCTCGATCACGCCCTCGGCAAAATGCTCGAGCGTGCCCACGCCGCCGCTCGCGATGACGGGAATCGGCACCGCGCGCGCCACGGCGCGGGTGAGTGCCAAGTCAAAGCCGGCCTTGGTGCCGTCGCGATCCATACTGGTCAGCAAGATCTCGCCGGCGCCGCGACGAGCCGCTTCCTCGGCCCACGCCACCGCGTCGATACCCGTGGCGTTGCGGCCGCCCGCCGTGAAGACCTCCCACTTGTCGGCACCCGGCTCTCCGGGCAAACCGACGCGCTTGGCATCGATCGCCACGACCACGGCCTGACCGCCAAAAGCCGCGGCAGCCCGGCTAATCAGCGACGGGTCACGCACGGCCGCCGAGTTGAGCGACACCTTGTCGGCACCGGCGGCAACCATGGTCCGCATGCCCGCCAAGTCGCGAAAGCCGCCGCCCACGGTATAGGGAATAGCGAGCTCCTCGGCCGCGTGCGCCGCCATCTCGATGGTCGTCGCACGGTTGTCGCTCGTGGCGGTAATGTCCAGGAAGACGACCTCGTCCGCACCCTCGCGATCGTAGGCACGCGCTAGCTCCACCGGGTCGCCCGCATCGCGCAGGCTCACAAAGTTGACGCCCTTGACCACACGGCCGTCCTTGACGTCCAAGCAGGGAATTACGCGTTTGGTAAGCATGGGCTACTCCTCCCCTCGGGCGGCGGCCAGCGCCTGTGCCAGCGTAAAGTTGCCTTCGTAGAGCGCACGGCCGGTGATGGCACCCTCGATGGCGTCCTCACCCACCGCGGCAAGCGCGCGGATATCGTCGAGCGTCGAGATGCCACCCGATGCCACGACGGGAAAGCCCGCGACCTCGGCCACATGGCGATACGCCGCCACATCGATGCCCGTCTGCATGCCATCGCGCGCGATGTCGGTATACACCAGATGCTTAAAGCCCAGCTCGGTGAGCTGTGCCACGGCATCGTCGAGTGCCACGCCCGCGCCGTCGCGCCAGCCGTTCACCTTGACCTGGCCGTCGCGAGCGGCGATGTCGGCCACGAGCAGCTCGCCAAAGCCTTGGGCCGCCACCTCGGCAAAACCCGGCTCGGTCACCAGCACGGTACCCAGTGCGATGCGGCGAGCACCGTAACCGGCCAGCTCGTCGATGCGCGCAAGCGAGCGAACGCCGCCGCCCACGTCCACGGACAGACCGTCGATGCCGCAGATAGCCTTTATCGCCGCCGAGTTGGCAGCGCACGCGTCCTCGTCCTCGCCAAAGGCAGCGGACAGGTCGACGACGTGCACCCAGCTCGTGCCCTGCTCGGCAAAGGAGCGGGCAACGGCCACGGGGTCGTCGGAATATACCTTGCAGCGGCTCCGGTCACCGCGCTCCAGGCGCACGACCTTACCGCCGATCAAATCAATTGCGGGAAACAGAATCATCGGCCGGCCCCCTCGACGATGCTCACAAAGTTTTTAAGAATGCGCTGACCCAGCGCGGAGGATTTCTCGGGATGGAACTGGCAGCCCCACACGTTGCCATGACGCACGATGCACGGGAAGCTCCGCGTATAGTGCGTGCGTGCCAGCACATCGGCGGTATCGGCGTCGTCGGTCACCGCATAGCTGTGGGTGAAGTACATGTTGGCGCCCTCGGCAAAACCGGCGAGCAGCGGATCGGCCGCACCGGCAGGCGTCATATGCACCTGGTCCCAGCCCACGTGCGGCACCTTCAGGCGGCTCGACTCCAAGCGCGTGCACGAACCGCGCATAATGCCCAGGCCATCGACCCAGGGACCGCCAGTCTGCTCAGAGGCATTGCCGTCGGCGACCGCGCCCTCGTCCGCAGGCACGCCCTCGTTGCCGCGCTCAAAAAATAGCTGAAGACCCAGGCAGATGCCGAGCAGCGGAGTTCCGGCGGCGACGGCATCGAGCACCGCGTCCGCCTCGCCGCTCTGGCGCATAAAGGCGATCGCGTCATAGAACGCGCCCACGCCCGGGATGACCAAGCCGTCGGCGTTACGGATCTGCTCTGGGTCGTCCGACGTGCAGGCGACGGCACCGGCGCGCGCAAGCCCGCGCACAACGCTCGACAAGTTGCCCTTGTGGTAGTCGACCACCACGATCTTCGGTTCGCCCACGCGACCCCTCCACTTCTCATCATCCAAAACCACCACAAAGGTGCCTGTCCCCTTTGTGGTGGTTTTACCCTTGTGACGGTTACAGCGAGCCCTTGGTGCTGGGAATGCCCTGCACGCGGGGGTCCAGCTCGCAGGCGCGGCGCATCGTGCGGCCCACGGCCTTAAAGGCGGCCTCGATAATGTGATGCGAGTTGCCGCCCACCAGCTCGCGCACGTGCAGCGTGAGCTTGGCATCGCGCGCAAAGGCGTAGAAGAACTCGACGGCCAGCTCGGTATCGAAGCTGCCCACGCGCTCAGTCGGCACGGGCAGCTCGCAGTAGGCCTGCCCGCGGCCCGAAATGTCCACGGCAGCCATCACAAGCGTCTCGTCCATGGCGATCGCCGCGTCGGCAAAGCGCGTAACGCCCGCCTTGTCGCCCAGCGCCTGGCAAAACGCCTCGCCCAGCACAATGCCCGTGTCCTCGACGGTATGATGCGCATCGACCTCGACGTCGCCCACCGCGTGCACCGTCAAATCGAACAGGCCATGGCGGCCAAAAGCGTTGAGCATGTGGTCGAAAAACGGTACGCCGGTCGAGATATCACACACGCCGCATCCGTCCAGGTCGAGCTTTACGACAATGTCGGTCTCCCCCGTCTTGCGGGTCACCTCGGCATAGCGGTCCATCTACATCTCCTCCTTCACCAGCGCGGCAAACGCGGCCAGCACCTCGTCGTTTTCCTGCGGGGTGCCCACGGTAATGCGCAGACAGTCCGCGAGCCCCGGCGCGTAACTAAAGTCGCGCACCAAAATCGAATACTCGTCGCGCAGACGCTCGCGCACGCGCGTGGCATGCGGCGTGCGCACAAGCACAAAGTTCGCCGCGCTCGGCCATGCCTCCGCGGGCATGCCCTCGGCAGCCATTGCGCGTAGGGCGCACAGCTCGCGCTCGCGCTCGGATGCAACCTGTGCCACCACGGGCGCGTACGCATCGCGGGCACGCACGCAGGCAAGCGCCGCCGCCTGGCTCAACACGTTGACCGAATAGATCTGGCGAATCGCCGCGAACACGTCGATGACCTCGGGCGCCGCGATCACATAGCCCAGGCGCGTGCCGGCGGCGCCGAACGCCTTGGACAGTGTATGCAGAATCACCAGGTTAGGATGCTCGGCAATAAGGCCTTGCGCCGTAGTTGCCGCGCCAAACGAATCGTCGGCAAACTCCACGTAGGCCTCGTCGACCATGACCATGCCGGGGCAGGCATCGCACAGAGCCGCAACAAAGTCGAGCGGCGCCACGTCACCCGTGGGATTGTTGGGCGAGGTCACGATCGCCAGATTGCACTCGGGAGCCGCCGCAAGCACCGCCGCCTGGTCGAGCTCAAAGGTCGCCGGGTCGCGCCACACGTCGCGCACCTCGGTCTGGCACAGCGACGCAAAGAACGCATACTCGCTAAAGCACGGCGGGCAGTTGAGCAGGGTCCGCCCCGCGCCGCCAAACGCCAGCAGGAAGTTATAGAGTAGCTCGTCGCCGCCGTTGCCCACGCAGATGTTCTCGCGCGTCACGCCATGCCAGGCAGCAAGCTCGTCGCGCAGGTCGTTGGACATGGGATCGGGATAGCGGTTGAGCGGTGCGGCAGCCAAGGCCGCATCAACCGCCTCGCGCACGCCGGCCGGCACGGGATAGGTGTTCTCGTTGGCCGAAAGATTGATGCGCGTGGGCGTAAAGTTGGGATCGTAGGGCTCGATGCCGGTCAAGTAGGGCTGGACGAGCTCCTTCATGCGGGGCGTCAGCTCGGCCATATTAGGCCTCCTCGCCGGTCGCGCCAGCGGCACCGCCCGCAGCCGCCGCCAGGTCCACGCCCTCAGCAACCGTCGCCACGGCGTCGCCCGGCCAGGCGACCTTGGTCAGGTCGGCCGCAGCCAGTGACTCGGCACTCACGGCATCCTCGCCCTGCTCCAGCACGCGACGACGCAGGGCAGCAGAAAGCGCGTGTGCCCACAGGCCCTCGGCCTCGGCCAGACGCTGCGTAGCGGGAGCGTCGGAGAGCAAGCCCTCGGGCGTATAGCAAATGACACTCGAGCGCTTGACGAACTCCTCCACCGAAAGCGGGTTGGAGAACATGGCCGTGCCGCCGGTCGGCAGCGTGTGGTTGGGGCCGGCAACATAATCGCCAAGCGGCTCGGAGCTCCAAGCGCCCACAAAGATGGCGCCGGCGTTGCGAATGCCGCCAAGCAGGCCCATCGCATCCTTGCAGTGCAGCTCCAGGTGCTCGGGCGCCACGGTGTTCACGGCCTCAACGGCGGCAGCCATATCGGCGGCCACCACGATGGTGCCTTCGTTGTCGAGCGAAGCGCGCGTAATCTCGGCACGCGGCGACTGCGCCACCAGGATGTCGATGCCAGCCTCGACCTCGCGCGCAAACTGCTCGTCGCAAGTCACCAGATAGCAGGCTGCCAGCGGATCGTGCTCGGCCTGGGCCATCAGGTCTGCCGCGACCACCATAGGCTTGGCCGTGGCATCGGCCAGCACGCAGACCTCGGACGGGCCGGCGACCATGTCGATTCCCACGTCACCCGAGACAATCTGCTTGGCAGCGGCAACAAAAGCGTTGCCCGGACCGGTGATTTTATCGACACGCGGAATGGTCTCGGTACCGTACGCCAGCGCGGCCACGGCCTGGGCGCCGCCTACCATATAGATTTCGTCCACGCCGCCGAGCTTGGCCGCCGCGAGCGTGTAGGGGCTGATCAGGCCATCCTTTTGCGGCGGAGTCACCATAACCACGCGCTTGACACCGGCAACCTTGGCGGGAATGGCGTTCATGAGCACGGTGGAGGGATACTGAGCGCGACCGCCCGGCACGTAGATGCCGGCCGCCGCGAGCGGGGTCACCTTAACGCCGAGCATCGTGCCGTCCGCACGCGTGGTAAACCAGCTCTGCTCGACCTCGCGCTGGTGGAACTCGCGAATCTGGCGCGCGGCCTTCTTAAGCGCGGCGACAAAGGCCGGGTCAAGGCCTTCGAGCGCGGCATCGATCTGCTCTTGCGGCAGGCGGAAGCTCTGCAGCTCAACGCCGTCAAAACGCTGACAGTAATCGCGCACCGCGGCATCCCCGTTGGCACGCACGTTGGCCACGATATCGCGGGCGGCGTCGATGATGTTTTGCGGCAGCACGCCCTTGCGGTTGAGCTGGTTGGTAACGAGGCGCTCACCGGGAGCAAGCTTGATGGTCTTCATATCGGTATCCCCTATCGGTCGAGGTTGTGTTCGAAAAACGAGAGGCCGGGCGGCGGCGCCAATCGGCCCGCAGCCCGTACGTTGGGGCGCCCGTGCGCGCTCGCGCTATTGTGCCGAGCCCGCGACGGGCTCAAAATGCTTGTCCTTAACGGCCGCGGCCAAGCGATCTGCCAGATTGCGTACGCGCGGATCCAGGCGCGCGGCACCCGGGTTGACAAAGAAGCGGGCCGTGCAGTCCATGATGCGACCGGTGATGACCAGGTCGTTGTCGCGCAGCGTGGCGCCCGTGGCGGTAATGTCCACGATGCGATCGGTCATGCCGACGATGGGGCCCAGCTCGATGTTGCCATGCAGCGAAACGATGTCGGCGTTCACGCCTCGCTCGGCATACCAGGCACTCGCGATGCGCGGATACTTGGTGGCCACGCGAAGCGACCCGCGGCGGGCATAGTTGCGCTCGGCCTGACCGGCGCGCCACGCGGGCTCCGCCTCGATAAAGGTGCACAGGCCGTAGCCCAGATCGACCAGCTGCAGCAGGTTAAGGTCGGCCTCGATAAGCGAGTCCCAACCGCAGATGCCGCAATCGGCACCACCGCAGCCCACAAAGGCAGGCGCATCGCTGGGGCGCACGATGACAAACTCGATATCGCCGACCGTGCCCTTGCCGGCACGCGCGTCGCGGCCGCGCACAATCAGGTGACGGCCGGGGTCACGCAGCTCAGAGACGTCCAGGCCCGCGGCCTCGAGCACGTCGAGCGTGTCGGCCTTAAGCGAGCCCTTGGGCACGGCGATGCGCAGCGGACCCTCGGCGCCACGGCCCGCGGCGTGATCACCATCGGAAACGGCGTCCTCGGCCGAGGTACGCGCGGCCTCCAGACGCTCGAGCGAAAAGGCGAAGCCCGCCGCCGGTACCTCGATGCCGTCGCCAAATGCACCGGTAAAGATGGAGTCGTAGCGTCCACCCGAGCCGACCGGATCGGGCAAGCCGCCGGCATAGGCCTTAAAGACCAGGCCCGTGTAGTAATCGAAAGAGTTCATGATGGAGAAGTCGAACGACAGCACCTGGGCGTCCCCGGGAGCCAGACCATCGACCAGGGCACGCAGTTCGCGCGTCAGCGGCGCGGCGATACCGGCAGCCCCCAGCAGCGCATCCACGCGGTCGAGCACCTCGGCACCACCGTGTAGGCGCGGCAGCTCGCTAATGGCGGCCTTGACGGCATCGGACTCGGCGCTGGCAGCCACGCGGGCATCGAGGCCCACAAAGTCGTTGGCATGCACGCAGCGCAGGGCCTCGACAGCCAACTGGCGATCCTCGCATACCGCGAGCAATTCCTTAAAAGGACGCACGCTACCTGCGATAATGCGCGCATCGGGAAGTGCCAGCTCGCGCACGGCCTCGGCCACCAGTGAGACAATCTCGACATCGCCCGAGGTATCGCCCGCGCCGATAAGCTCAAAGCCCAACTGCGTAAACTGGCGCGAACCACCGGCATTGCGCTGGCACTCGCGAACCACCGGCGCCTCGTAACGTAAGCGCAGAGGCAAGTCGGCAGCGCGCATGCGGGTCGAAACCAAGCGCACGATCGGCAACGTGTTGTCGGGACGGATCACCAGCAGGCGGCCGTCGTCATCAAAGAGCTTAAACGGCGTGTCCGCAATGCGGCCGCCCTCATCGAGCGAACCCTTGTCCTCGAGCAGCGGCGTCTCGACCGGAAGGTAATGATGCTCCCTAAAGCAGCCCTTCACCGTACATGCGATCTCTTCGCGCGCCTGAGCCTCCTCGGGCAATATGTCCCGGAATCCCCACGGTGTGGCCGTCATCTGGTGAGCCTCCTCATGCTGTGCCTCGTATAGAACAGAAGACCGGCATAGCTTCGCCGGTCTTCTGGGTACTTTAGCATACTAGAGTGTTTGCGGGGAAAATCGTCCTTCCCGGCTCACAGCGTATTCATTTGGAAACATAGGAGCGGATTGTCGCAACCCAACCCCACCTAGACGCCAATCGCACGACGATACTCTGCCATTACCTGCGCATCGGCTGCCGCGGGATTGGCGAAATAGCGCCAATCATAGGTCTCGGCCGAAACAACTCCGCGATAGCCGCGCGCCACCAACCTATCCAGGTCGGCGCGCATATCGCGGTCGCCGTCACCCCAGGCAAGATGCGTCGTGCCATCTGCCGCAACATCGACAAAATGCACGTGGGCGACATCATCGCCAAGCAGATCGAAATAATCGTCGATGGTATCCCCCGCCACCGCCATAGCGCCCAAATCCAGACACGCCTTAAGTGCCGGATGATCAACCGCCTCGATCATGCGCTTCGTATCGGCTGCCGAGTTCACGATCATCGACTCAACCGGCTGTAGGGCCTCGAGCACCAGTCGCACGCCGCGCTCTCCCGCATGCTCGGCAATCGCACGCAGCATCGAGGCGCTGCGACCCCACGCGTCCTCGATCGGCTCGTTCAAAAATGCCCAGCCGCTCGAGACCATGACCTGCTCGGCTC
The DNA here is from genome assembly GCA_900541855.1 of uncultured Collinsella sp. Taxonomy (GTDB): domain Bacteria; phylum Actinomycetota; class Coriobacteriia; order Coriobacteriales; family Coriobacteriaceae; genus Collinsella. Next base: position 559 of record UQLD01000023.1, on the reverse strand, counting down.
CAAGTTCCGCCGCGATATCTACAACGTTCTTAAAGTACGCGAGCGTGCGTGCACGCGCCTCATTCCCGCGCGCCGCGATATTCCACGGCTTGGGGTTGTTCTGTTCGGGACAAAGCCCCACAATCCGAACCCCATACCGCTGCGACAGCTCCCGTACCCGCTCGAGCGAATCGTATCCATGGCAATCGACATACAGATGCATCGCCCCGGTCCAAAGCTCGCAACACGTGTAGCCCGAAGCCGACGCCGAAGAAAAGAACTCCTCAAGATCAAAGTAGCGATGGCTGATATTCATAACGGCAAGCTGGGGGTAGCTCATAATTACTCTCCAACCCAAACGGGGCCCCGTTCCATATAGGAGCGGGGCCCAATTACACAAACGTTATTTGCTCTTAGTAATCGAACTGGTGATAGTAACGACGGTAGTTGAGGTTGTGTTTGGTGACCGTCTCGTAGTAAGCGGCAAGGCGATCGGTAATCAGCGAGGAGAGGATCCACGGAGACACGATGACGCGGAACTCGTCGTCAAGGCCGGGGATCGCGAACTCGGCGGTGTCGA
>UQLD01000022.1 GCA_900541855.1 uncultured Collinsella sp. | reverse complement strand
CGGTTCCACCGGGCCGCGCGGCAAGGAGATATATTGCCAGACCGGAGGGGCCCCGGGGGCGGGAATCGCGCACTCCATATTTTGTTCACAAATGAATAGGTCCCTCAGTCGCATCACTGAGGTTAAAACTGAAGCATTGGCTTCTGATATTGGCGATGACCAGCTGTTTTATGTGTATTGAGACATCGGTCATCTCTGGAGCGCTACTTTACTCCAAAGGCATCAGTTATTTGTTTCCCATCGGTAAAAGGCGGGTTTTGTTCGCCAAGCGTTCTTATATATAGATAGATACGGGTTCGAACCCGTGCACCGGCAACAAAAAAGCGACCAACCGGAGTCGATCGCTTTCTTTTCTATGGTGGGCCGTCAGGGGTTCAGCCTGCTTCGCAGGCGGCCGCTGCGGCGCTTTCGCGCCTTGCGCGCTGCGCTGGCAAACGCTCACGCGTTTACTCAGCTCCGCGCCCCGACGGGTTCGAACCCATGAAAGGGCGACAAAAAAGACGGCCAACCGAAGTTGACCGTCTCAACAATCTTTGGGTGGGCCGTCAGGGGTTCGAACCCTGGACCTTGGGATTAAAAGTCCCCTGCTCTGCCAGCTGAGCTAACGGCCCGCGGGTGGCATTGTACCACGGTCTGGGACTATTCCCAACTCCATTGGCCGTTCTGGAAAATCACAACTTCACGTCCATCAGGCGTAATGCCCGTAATATCGATGTCGTCCGTGCCGATCATAAAATCGACGTGCGTGCTCGAGACGTTAACGCCATGCTCCAGGAGCTCCTCCTTGGACATGTCATACCCACCCTCGATGCATTCGGGGAAACCGACACCTAGCGCGAGATGGCAGCTAGCGTTCTCGTCATAGAGCGTGTCATAGAACAGAACGCCGCTTTCGCGGATCGGAGTGTTCTTGGAAATGAGCGCGACCTCGCCCAGATGAGCGGCACCTTCATCGGTGTCAATAATGCTCGCAAGCGTTGCCTTGCCCACGCGGGCGTCGTAGTCCACCACGCGGCCGCCCTCGAACTTAATCCAAAAATCTTCGACTTTATTGCCGTGGTGGATGAGCGGCATGGCCGAGTACACGATACCGTCGGCGCGCATGCGATCGGGCGAGGTGAAGACTTCCTCGGTGGGAATGTTGGGGAAGAAGGGGTGTCCATCGGGCGTCTTGCCCTTGCCGCCGGCCCACTCGTGACCCTTCGTCATGCCAATCGTCAGATCGGTTCCATTTGCCGCGGTGTAATGCAAGTAGTCGAAACGATTGTCGTTCAGGAAACGCAGGTTCTTTTCGAATGCGGCGTCATGGAGTTCCCAGTCGCTCTCCGGGTCCTGGCCATCGGCGCGCGCGGTGTGCAGAATCGCATTCCACAGTTTATAGATTGCAACCTCATCGGCGTCTCCTGGGAACACCTCGTGCGCCCAAGCCACGACCGGAGCGCCGGCGATGCACCACGGATTGATGTTGTAATCCAGTCCACGGCGGAAAACTTTGCACTGCGTATTCCTCGCCTTTGATGCCGCGGCCGGCTTGGCTGGATCGATGCCCTTGAGGGCCGCAGGATCCGCACCTTCGATAAAGACAAAGCAGGCACCATCCTGGGCCAAGGAATCCAGCTGCATGCGCTTCCACTCGGGTGTCTGCTCAAAATAGCTTTTCTCGACATGCTCGTACGTGAGCCTCGTCACGGCATCATCGGCCCAAATGACCGTCACGTGGCCGGCGGCGGCAGCATAGGCCTCCGCGACCACCACGCGCGCAAACGGCGCGCACTCGACCGGAGACTGAACGACGACCTCCTGGCCGGGCTTGACGTTTACGCCCTTGCGGACGACCAGGCGCGCGTAGTTTTTAATCTTGGGCTCCAGGGCCTTCATGCCCTCCAGAGCCTCTTCGACCGTCAGGGCAGCTCGAATCATGTGCCACTCCATCTATCTATAGAACAGTAAAAAGGCGCGCCGCAAAATCGACGCGCCTTATATCTTAGCGATAAGTATGTATGCAAACGCTACTTCTTCTTGGAGTCCTTCTGGTCCTCCTCGGCAGCCGCGCGCTCAATAAGAGCGTTGAGCTTGTTCTCGGACATGCCCTCGGCCTGCGCGCGGTACATGTTGCGCAAGGGACGAATACGAGCGAAGTCGTAGATAAAGTCACCTAGGATGATGACATAGGACAAAACGATGCCGACCATCTGGACAGGGCTGGACACCATGCCAGCGGGAGCGAAGTACAGCGAGGCCCAAATTGCCACGACGAGCACCATGCCAATGGCGAGCACAATCCACCAGATGCGACGGCGCTTGGTGTAGTCCTCGTCCTGCTTGAGGAGGATATTCGACACCGTATAGATGCGGTCCTCCTTGGCGCGCTGCTTGGCCTTGCGGGCGCGCTTCTCCTCTTTAGAGAGGCCCTCGAGGTTCTCGCCCTTCTCGAGCTCTTTGCGGCGTGCCTTAGACGAAGCCGGCACGACGCGAACGGAGCTCGCTGCTTGGCGGGCGGGCTTAGCAGATGCGGCAGACTTGCGCGCAACCCCGGTAACTTCGTGGGATTGCGTGCGCTTGTTCGTGGCGCTACGGGTACTCACTTATGCGTTCTCCTTCATGCTTGTGAACTGGGAGCCGGTGATGATCTGGAAGGCCTCGCGATAGCGCTCGGACGTGCCATCGATGACCTCGGCGGGCAGGTGCGGGGTCTCCCCCGTCATATCCCAGTTGGCCTTGAGCCAATTGCGGACGAATTGCTTGTCGTAGCTAGGCTGGATCTTGCCCTCCTCGTAGCTGGCAGCAGGCCAGAAACGGCTGGAGTCGGGCGTGAGGCACTCGTCGATCAGCGTGACCTTGCCATCAATAACACCAAACTCGAACTTGGTGTCGGCAATGATGATGCCACGGGTCGCGGCGTACTCGGCAGCGGCCTTGTAGATCTTGAGGGAAAGGTCACGAATCTGCGTGGCGATGTCCTCGCCCACGATCTCGCAGCAACGCTCGAACGAGATGTTCTCGTCGTGGTCACCGATCTCGGCCTTCGTGGACGGCGTGAACAACGGCTCGGGAAGCTTGGAAGCCTCGGTCAGGCCCTCAGGCAGCTGGATGCCGCAGACGGTGCCGTTCTCGTCGTAGGTCTTCTTGCCCGAACCGGTCAGATAGCCGCGGACGATGCACTCGATAGGAATCGTCTGGGCCTTCTTAACCAGCATGGCGCGGCCAGCGAGGTAGTCACGATACTCAGCAAACTCCTCGGGGAAATCCGCCGGGTCGATGGAAACGAGATGGTTGGGGACGATGTCGGCAAACTTATCGAACCAGAATGCCGAGATGCGATTGAGCACCTCTCCCTTAAACGGAATCTCGTCGGGAAGAATGAAGTCGAACGCAGAAATGCGGTCGGTGGCGACCATCAGCAGGTTTTCACCGGCATCGTAAATATCACGAACCTTGCCACGGGAATCCGGACGACGCTCCATCGTTGTCACGTGAGTCACTCCTTACCTAAATACGACAGAAATGCGGGTTCTTTCCCGCATGTTTTCGCAAACTCGGAGCGGCAGGGACGCGGCCCCTCCTTCACCGAATAGCGAAAAGCTAGTGCTCCATTGTAGTAGATGCCGCGTCTGCCGTGTGCTCGCGGGGCAGATGAATTGTAAAAGTCGTACCCTTTCCAAGCTCCGACTCCACGGATATGTAGCCATGGTGACGCTCGACAATCTGCTTGGTCACGGCGAGGCCGACGCCCAGGCCGCCAGCTTCGCGGGCGCGGCTGGCATCGGCGCGCCAAAACCGCCCGAAAATGCGCGACAGATCGTCCTTGGCAATACCGATGCCGGTATCAGAAACGGCAATGCTGACGTGCCTGCGGTCACTGAGCACCGACACCACGACCCAACCGCCCTCGGGGGTGTAGCGCATGGCGTTGCTCATGAGGTTGATAACACATTGCGTGATCATGTCGGGATCTGCCTCGACAACGTCATCGTGGCCCTGCGTCTCATCTGCAAAGCGCAAACGCAGGTCACGGTCGGCAAACAGGCGCTCCTGGCCATTCACAATCGATCGCACGAACGGAACCATGTCCACCGGTTCTAGATTGAGCGGAGCCGTGCTGTTTTCCATACGCGATAGGTCGAGCATCTGCTGCACCAGACGAGCCAGGCGACGCGTCTCGGAAGCAACGGTCTCCAAATGCTCATCGTCGGTGGGATACACGCCATCCTGCATGGCCTCGACCGTTGCGAGCATGGCCATAAGCGGCGTGCGAAGCTCGTGTGCAACGTCTGAGGTCAGGCGCTTCTCGTGTTTCATATCCTTCTCGAGCGAAGTGGCCATCTCATCGAAGGTCTCACCCAGCTGATCGATCTCGTCATCACCGCGCAGTCCCGTGCGAGCCGACAGGTCGCCGTCACGGATTTGCTTTGCGGTACTGGTGATGCGATGAATCGGCTTGGTGAGCATGCGCGACACGAGCGATCCGATAACGACCGAAATGCAGATTGCAACAACCGCGGCGAGGGCCATGGCGTTAAAGGTCTTCTCCCTAAACGCAGAGTCCGCCTTGGTGAGCAGAGCGTCGGAGCCGATGGCCCACAGCTTTACCTGTCCGACATGCTCGCCGGAAGACGTTACAATCTCGACGTTAGCAACGCTATCGGAGTCGGTTGGAGCAGACGAGACCGGGCTATGCGATGCCCTCTTGCCGCTCGTGTCGTCGGTCGTAGCCTGGTTTTCGCGTACATCGGCGGTCGCGCTTGCCGAGGGCCAGGAATCGTCATAAACGATCACGCCCTTTTTATTGACGACCTGCATGCCCAGATCGTCGGAAACCAAACTCGACGTTGCGACCGTGCGCAGTTCTCCCGCGGTCCAAGAGCCGTTTTCCTCATATGAGGTCGCCAACTTCTCGGCAGCGGAATTTGCGATTTCGACGATATTGGAGCGTGTGTAATCCGAAAAGACCGTGCCCCACACAACAGAGACAACGCCCACCAGCACCAATACCGTCATGAGCGATGTCAGAGCAAAAGCAAGTGCCATGCGCGAGGGATAGCTCATCGTTGGCCGTGAATCGGAACGAGGCGTGTTCCAACTAGCCTTGGAACCCGCCTCGCTCTCCTGCTTGTGCTTTTGTCCGATTTCAAAGCGCGCAGGTGTCATATGTGATTTCCCTATTTCTCGTCCGACTTATCGGTCTTGGCCGGAGCCTCGAAGCGATAGCCGACACCATGGACGGTGTAGAGCCACTTGGGCTTCTTGGGATCATCGCCCAGCTTGGCGCGAAGATTCTTCACGTGGCTATCGATGGTGCGCTCATAGCCCTCAAAGTCATACCCGAGCACTTTCTCGACCAGCTCCATGCGGTTATACACACGGCCGGGATGGCGAGCAAGCGTGGTGAGCAGCTTGAACTCGGAAGCCGTCAGATCGACTTCCTTGCCCTCGACCAAGATCTTGTGGCCCGAGATATCGATGACCAGATCGCCGAAGTCGAGTACCTCGACGGCGGGCTCGTCGGCCTGATGGGCACGGCGGAACAGAGCGCGAACGCGGGCGACGAGCTCGCGCGGCGAGAACGGCTTAATCAGATAGTCGTCGGCGCCGAGCTCAAGACCGATAATACGGTCCTCGATCTCGCCCTTAGCCGTCAGCATGATGATGGGGACATCCGAGGTATCGCGAATGGTGCGGCAAACGCGCTCGCCGGGGATCTTGGGGAGCATAAGGTCGAGCACGACCAGGTCGAACTGATGCTTCTCGAACTCCTCGATCGCGGACTGGCCGTCGCCGACGCCCACAACCCAGTAGCCTTCGCGCTCGAGATAGGCAGCGACGGCGTCACGGATTGCCTTCTCATCCTCGACCAGCAGAATCTTTTTTGCATCTGAAGCCATAACACGGCCCCCCTGTCTCAATTAGCTAAGAACAAGCCCATTTTAACGCACCTGAGCCCGCCAGATGCCGCTATGACGCGGCAGCTCGGCGGGCGGTACTCACAATTACAACGCGTTTATTCCCCTGTTGGCGCCTTTTTAACCCCTCTAAGCTTAAAGAGAAAATAGGCGTGCAGTGACCGTCTCTGGTATACCCTGGCTGTTGCGCACCGTGGCGTACGTAAGGAATGAGTCCGATTTTCCCGCCGTAGCTGGATAATCGCCATACTCCAAAGCGCGGTCGGGCGACAGCAGCGAGCCATAGGTCTTGGCAGAGGTGTCGATCAGGAAATGCGACGCCTGTACCTTAACAAGGTATTTATTCTTCTTGCCAGCCGCACATGCGAGCGGCTCACGGGACAGGAAGAGATACGGCCCTCCCTCATTACCGATATACGTGCCCATGTTGCCCAGGCTGCCCACGCCACTATAGGCCGCCTCGATAGAAAACACGAAGGTATCGCCCATATATACGGCCTCGAAAGGCGAGACTGACGAGGGAAGGACTAGCTGGGCACGTTTGGTGTTGTTGCCGTCGGTCAAATCGATTGCCGTTATGCCGTAGTAGACGCCCTCGTCGTTGCGGACACGCGGCGAGATAGTCAAAATGCCGTCGCTCGCGCGCGGGGCCGATGCAAAGCGACCCGTCGATTTCCAAATTATCTCGGCCTTGGATTCATCAAGCGAGCGACGATAGCAAAACGAATCGCTACTCGTTTTATTGCCACCTGCCGAGGGCATTTTATACCAGATGACTGATGACCCGAACGCCGTAAACAGCGGCGGATCGTAGTCCTTGCCACCTCGATCGAGCTCAACCACGTCGCCAGAGAGCGAAGCGCCCGACAGATTTTGAGCGTAGAGCTTCCACGATGAATTGGCAAAGTTCATCTCAACCCACGCGAATACGCCGTCGCCGGCACGGACATCGTAGAATGCATATCCCGTGCCCTCGATAGGATCCTCGATTAATGTGGTAAGCGAGCCATCGCCCAGGTTGAGCACACCGAGTGTGTTGGCGTGCAGTGCCGATGCGGGCGCCATCATTGCCGCGGCGTAATCGCCGTCGCAGTAGTACAGCAGCGTACCCAGAGGCAGCGTCCACGACGCCGCCGGCTCAAGATCGATGTCGACTGCCTCGTACTCATCCGTAATCGAGATGATTTTGGAATCATCCTTGATAACCTGCGGCTCGCCGGCGGCATCATCGCTGGTACCCGTTTTTTTCGAGCATCCGGCAAGCACCGTGGCAGCGCCCGCAGCAACCCCACCAAGCACAAAGCCGCGACGCGATATTCCGTTCTTGATGTGATCGGCGATACCCATTAGGCGATCTCGGCGCGAGCGGCCTCGATAGCGCGTGTAAGCTGGTCGGCGCAGGAGGTCTTTTTCATACCGCAGGTATTACCGGCGAGAACCTCGATTACGCGATCGGCAGGAGCGCCCTCGACCAGCTTGGAGATAGCCTTGAGATTGCCGTCGCAGCCGCCGGTAAACTCAACGCCCATCACCTTGTTGCCGTCATCGGAAAGGTCAAGGTGAATATTGCGAGCACACACGCCCTGAGGCTTGTAATCAAACGAAATCATGCGATCCCCTCTCAGAATGTTATTCGAGACGACTATTATCCCCGTCTTTCCCTAAATGCAACGAGGCGCTTTGCCGGCAACACACATTACCAGCAAAGCGCCCTAAAAAGCTAACGTTATGCCCGAACCTACTCGAAGCTCAGCTGCTCCAGGCGATCGAAGACCGTGTCGATACGGGTGAGGAAGTCCCACGGATCAAAGATCTCGTCGAGTTTCTCCTGGCTGACGGTGCAGCGCGGATCGGCCTCGAGACGCTCCTTAAAGGTAGGGCCGGAGACACAATCCTGTACCTCGTGCCAGGTTGCCATGGCGTTCTCCTGCACAATGGCGTACGCGTCCTCGCGGGTGATGCCCGTGTCGACGAGGGCGAGCAGGACCTTGGAGGAGAAGATGAGGCCGCGTGTCTTGTTGAGGTTGGCCATCATGCGAGCGGGATACAGCTGCAGGCCGTCGATAACGCGGATGAGGCACTGGAACATGTGGTCGAGGGCGATGAAGCTATCGGCCTGGGCGACGCGCTCGGCAGAGGAGTGCGAAATGTCACGCTCGTGCCACAGGGCGACGTTATCGAAGGCAACCTGGGCGTTGGACTTCACGACGCGCGACAGACCGCAGACTTTCTCCATGGTGATGGGGTTGCGCTTGTGCGGCATGGCTGAGCTGCCCTTTTGGCCCTTACGGAACGGCTCCTCGGCCTCGAGCGTATCGGTCTTCTGTAGATTGCGAACCTCGGTAGCGATGCGCTCACAGGTGGCCGCTGTAGTGGCAAGCACGCCGGCAAGGTAGGCGTGGTGATCGCGGCTGATGACCTGCGTGGACAGGGGATCGTGGACCAGGCCCAGGTGCTCGCAGACGTACTCCTCGACGAACGGCTCGATGGAGCTGTACGTGCCGACAGCGCCCGAGATAGCACCGAAGGCAACATTCTTGCGGGCGTCCTCAAGACGATCCAGATCGCGCTTGAGCTCCCAGGCCCAAGAGCCAAACTTCATGCCGAAGGTCATCGGCTCGGCATGGATGCCATGAGTACGGCCGGCGCAGAGCGTGTTGCGCTCCTCAAAGGCGCGACGCTTGCAGATCTCGCCGAGTTTTTTGACGTCCTCGATGATCAGGTCGCAGGCCTGGGTGAGCTGGTAGCACAGGGCCGTGTCGCCCAGATCGGAGCTGGTCATGCCATAGTGAACCCAGCGGCTGGGCTTGGGGTCGCCCTCGGGAACATCGGCATCGATGTACTCCTTCATGTTGGTCAGGAAGGCAATGACGTCGTGGCGCGTGACTTCCTCGATCTCATCGACCTTCGCCTTCTCAAAGTTGGCATGGTCGCGGATCCACTGGGCCTCGTCTTTGGAAATACCGATCTTGCCGAGCTCCGCCTGGGCCTCGCAGGCCAAGACCTCGATCTCCTGCCAAATGGCGTACTTGTTCTCGAGGGAGAAAATGTGTCCCATCTCCGGGCGGGTATAGCGATCGATCATAGCGGCTCCCTTTTGGTTATTGGCACGTTGGTCGTAACCCATCCATTGTACCGTGCGCAGGTGCAAGTATGGGCAGCAGGCATTAACCTAACATTTTGGAATTGGAGCGAGCAACGGGACGTCTGCGCATTTGCTTCGCAAATCCGCGCCGGCTTCAGGCGAGCCCCTCAGCCTCACGAAGCCGCGGGGGAAGACTTTGTTGAATTGGCCGTCCCCATGTCTCCCGCACTCGATGGAGCGGGCAACGGGACATCCGCGTATTTGCTTCGCAAATCCGCACCGGCTTCAGGCGCCTGTCGGCGCCTTCGCCTGCTCGCTACAAACGCTTCGCGTTTGCTTTACGCTCGCACCCTGTCGGGTTCGAGTCCCGGCACTTTATTGAAAAAGGCACGGTAATGAAACGTTACCGTGCCTGAAATTCGAATGGAGCGGGCAACGGGACTCGAACCCGCGAGTGTCAGCTTGGGAAGCTGATGCCTTACCGCTTGGCGATGCCCGCTTGTGTGTTGGCTAGTATAACGCGGTTGTCTTGTTCGATACAAGGGTGGCGATGCTTGTTTTAGCTGTGGAGATTCGTTTGAAAATCGCGTCAATTGTGGAGATGAGGACCTTTGGCCTCCTGTTCTCCCTATCTTCTACCTGCACTTTTGCTTGATTGTTGTATTTGAGCTCAATTTGTCAGGAATTGGGCAAGCTTTTGGTCAGGCTCCGGTACTTACCCGCATGAACCTCGGGGGTAGCCTCATCCTACGCGTCGCAGCCTCCCCGTGCGACGCACGAGGGATAAGGAGCAGCCATGTCCAACGCACCCACGCACTCTGTCCACAGCGCAATCGCAACAGGTCCGCTGCTCCTGCTCCTCTTCATGCTTTTCGGCTGCCTGGCACCGGGAGCCGCATTTGCCGTCGATGGCTACGACCAGCTCGGCTTCCGCACTATTAGCGATGATTGTGGGCCCTTCTTCATCGGCAAGTATGAAGCTCAAGACACCTCGATTGCCTACTGCATGAACCAGGAGCGCCCCGGTCCCACCAAACCGGGCGGCCCATGGCTCAACTTTGATCAAGGCTGGGTGTGGCTCGACGACGAGTTCGCGGCAATCGTTTGTCACGGATATCCTACCGCCACGTCGTTTGGCGGCTACCATCTTTCACCCGATCGCGCCCGCGCCGCAACCCAGCTTGCCGTATGGATGCTCAACGGCACTACCCATGTCGACGGCACCTACTCCTACACGACCGCTCAGGGCAAAACCAAGAGTGGGCACTTTACCGCCGACAATGAAGTCGTGGCGGCTGCGCGGTGGCTCCACGACAGCGCAAAATCAGGAAGCATCAAAGCCGCCCCGCACCGCGCGCGGCGCTATCTAGGAGCCGTATCGGGCGGCAGCAGACGTCAAGACATGCTCTATGTACTGCCGGCGGTCTCTGTTTCCTTCCAAAAGCAGTCTGCAAACGCCGCCATTACCAGTGGAAACAATACTTATCAGTTTGATGGGGCAACATTCGATATTTTTGAGAGCGCCAGCGACGCGCGTGTCGGCACCATCAAGATGGACAGCAACGGTCGAGCGCAAGCAACACTTCTGCCCAACACGGCATACTACCTAGTTGAAACGAAGGCGCCGGCCGGCTATGTCCCCCGCCACGATCGTATTGTCTTTACCACGGAGAATGACGGCGGGCGGGTCGCCATTGATGAACAGCCCGGCACCATCAACCTGCGTATCGTAAAACTCGATGCCGCGACGAATGCCGGCCCCCAGGTGGGATCTTCACTCGCAGGAGCAGAGTTCACGTGTGTGTCGCAATCAACCCCTGGATGGGCACAAATCCTCACGACCGACGAAAGCGGTCGGGCCACCCTCGCCGATGTCCCCTTAGGAACCTTTACCATCTACGAATCAAAAGCCCCCGAGGGCTACCTGCCATCCAACGACAGCTGGACCTATACCGTTGGAGCCGACCAGCTCGGCGATTCAGGCGTGATCGAGATCGAATCTCGCGTTTCCGATATCCCCATTGCGTTTAACCTTGAGATTTCCAAATTCAAGGATTACGGCAATAGCGACCAATCCGGCCTGGAGCAGCCGGCGGGTGGTGTTGTCTTTGAGGTTGTCAGCAACAGCTCTCAGCAGGTTGTTGGCACACTGACCACAAACATCTATGGCTTTGCCTCCACCAAAGATCAGCCCGAAGCATGGTTCGGCGCAGGCAAGCGACCCGCCGGTGTCCACGGAGCCGTCCCATACGACCGTGCCGGCTACACGGTTCGCGAGGTTCCGGAAACCGTCCCCGAGGGTTTTAAACGTGCAGGGGAATGGACCGTCGGGGCCAATCAGATTTCCAACGGCGCCGAGCTTCAATATATCGTGGACAACCACGCTCTGTCGACGCATCTCCAGATTGTAAAACGCGATGCCCAAACAGGCGCTTCTGTTCCACTAGCCGGATTCACCTTCCAACTACTCGACAGCAATCACGAATCTGTCTCACAAACTTGCTGGTATCCAACACATAACGTAATGGACACCTTTACGACTGACGCGACCGGGACCGTCACACTGCCCGAATCGCTCGTGCCGGGCACCTATTATGTACGCGAAACCTCGGCCAAAGAGCCCTATCTTGTCGGCGAGGAGATCGAGGTAAACATACCCGCCGACATGAACCTAACGCCCGTTGCAATCGCCTCGTATTATGACCACGCCGCGACCGGAAACATCAGGATCGTTAAAACCGATGCCATAGACGGCAGCAGCCTCGCGGGCGCCGTCTTTGAGATCCGTGCCTCGAGTGATATCGTGCGCCCCGACGGTAGCATTGCCGCGCTCGACGGTGAGACTGTCGCTACCATCACGACGGATGAAACTGGAGAAGCACGCGCGGACAACCTCCCGCTGGGACTTGGCACCGCACGCTACGAGGTTGTCGAGACTCAAGCGCCGGCAGGCTTCTTGCTCGATCGGACAACCCATATTGTCGACCTTACTTATGCCGACCAGAAAACACCCGTTGTAGAAGCACGGCTTAACGTATCCGACGATTACACCAAGGTTGATATCTCCAAGGTCGATGCAAGCGGTGAGCAGGAAGTGGAAGGCGCACAACTCACCTTATATGGTCCCGATAAAACCGAAATAGACTCCTGGACCTCATCCGACAAGCCACACCGCGTCGAACATCTTGCACCCGGCACCTACTCGTTGCGCGAAATGATGTCTCCGCGGACCTATGACCTTGCCGAGGAAATAACGTTTGAAATAAAGGATACGGGAGAAGTCCAATCCGTCGCGATGAAGGATGCGCCCATCGAGATCAAGGGACAGGTCGACAAGCGTCAGGAACTTGTCCAACCTATCGAAAAGGGCCTGTTGGCTAACGGCGATGGTAAAAATCGCGCCGCGACGCAAACTAATACGGATGGACTTTTCTCCTATACCATCGACGCTCGAAACGATTCCGCTACTTGGGTTGATGAGTTTACGATTACCGATGATCTTGAGTGCGCCAAAGACGGCACGGCGAGATTCATCTCAATCGAAACCCCCGTCGCCATCGGCGACCTCAACGGTCTGTGCAACGTGTGGTATCGCACGACGCCGTTGGACTCGACAGACGTCGATGAGCCGGCGAACGCGACACTTGACGATGGACACGAAAATCCTTGGCTTGAGTCCGACGAAGTAAAAGAGAGCCTTGGTGAGGACTGCCGCCTCGTCGATTACGACGGCTGGCGCCTCTGGAAGGCGGATGTCTCGACCACGGAATCCACCACACTCGAGGCGGAAGAGCTCGACCTTGCATCCAATACCGTCGTAACAGGCATTCGAATTGAATACGGTGCGATAGCCGCCGACTTTACGACTCGAAGCGATGCGGATTCTTGGACCCGCGATGATCTCAAAGATGAGCACGACGACCTTGACGATGCCAAAGCAATCCTTGGCACAGACGCTCGGGGCGCAGTCGTACACATGCAGGCAACGTCGGCTTATACGCCCCAAACCGCACTCACCAACAGCGCGCGCGTCGATCTTTGCCGCAACGGTGGCGGCGATAAACTTGAGTCACATGACGAGGACAGCGTCATTCAACGCTGTACCCTACCGCAGGACCTACCGGCAACAGGATCAGTTCCCATCGCCGCTTGCATCACCGCGCTCCTGACCTCGGGTGCCGCAGCCCTATGGTTCGCTCGCCTTAGGTCGATCCCAAAGAAGCGCTAGCGCGATGAAAAAGCGGGCGAGCCAGTCCCCTGGCTCGCCCGCTTTCAATCATTTAAATCGCCGCATCTACTCTGCAGACGAAGATCCACCATCAACGATTGCCTGCTCGGACTCAGGAATCCCATCGGCACCCGTACTCTGTTCTTGCTCCACCTCTTCGCTGATTGCGGAGGCGGGGGTCGAGCCCTTTGCACCCACGATGTAGGCAGCCCCAAATCCTAACGCAATGGCAATCAAGGTCAAAATCACGTAGACAGGCCAATGGCGCTTAATATACGAAAACACGTTGACTCCTTAGAGCTCCGTCTACGAACGGCGGATAACCTCGGTCACGACCTCGGATACCGTAGCAATGTTCGTCGGGTTGACATTGTGGGGCAGGTCGTCCTCGGTACGAGCGCAAGCCAGACGCGTGCCGTCCACGCCGGCGATGGTAAGGGCTCGGCGGCTCGCCTCGAGCGCAGCATAGGCATCGGTCTTGGCATAGGGCATCTCGAGCGCGCCACAATCGACATGGAACGACTTGCAGACCTTGCTGACCAGGTTCATGATGCGGCGATCGCCCTTGAGCAGTTGTTGTTCGCCCTCGACCGTCACCACCGAAAGCCTACCGGCGCCGACGGATTCAAGATTGATAAAGAATACGCCGCGGAGCTTATCGCGATGCGAAGCCAAGAAGGCCTTCATGCCAGCGCCATCACAATCCGAGGCGCCCGTTGCCACAAACCAGATATCGTGACCGAGCAGCTCATCATCGCCCATAGAGGCGACAGCCGAGAGCATATCTTCGGAAGAAGCGCCATCGGAAGACGTAGCGCCACCCTTCCAGCCATCGTTATCGTCCTCGAAGTTATCCCACGAACCGATACCGCGACCGGACTTCTTGGCATCGTAATCGTCTTCGACGCCCAGCCAGTCACTCATGCTGTCCTGCTCGTTTTTCTTTTTACGGCCGAACAGACCACCCAGGCCGCGCTTACGAGACTTGGGTGCCGCCGGGGCGGGAGCCGAAATGGTCTCGATCGGCTGTGCGCCCGACGCAACGGGCATAGGAGGCGCAACGGGTGCCGATGTGGGTTCGGGGCCCTGGGCAGTAGCAAAGGGATCGTTGACCTGTGCGGAGGGGTCGGGAAGGTCGAACAGCGACGTGCGAGACGCAACGTTTGCCTGCTTCATAGACGGCAGCGACGGATCGGGGACCGAAGCCAGCGGAGACGAGGAAGGTGCAGGCGACGGTGCCGACGCCGGATCGGGAACATTCATCTGCGGGCGCGGCGATGCCTGGGAGGAAATCTGGGCCATAAGGGAATCGACCGTTTCGTCCTGGGTGGGAGCGACATTGGCAACCGTGGCACCGGAACCACTCGGGGTCGGCATGGTGAAAATCTGCGTGGAATAAGGCCTCGACTCATCCGTCTCGGGAGTCTCGGAAACCGCAGGCACTTCCTCCTGCTCGACCTCGGTCGAATCATCTTGCTCGGCTGCCGCGTATTGCTCTTCGTCAGAGTTGGCCTCGACGGGCTCGTCCTCGGCGGCATCTTGGATTTCGGCAGCATCAACAGGCTCGTCATCGTCTGCCGCGTCGCCCTGCTCATCGGAAACAGGAAGGGGCTCGGCAATCGCGGTGCCCTGTTTTTCAAACGTTATCGTGGAATCGAACTGCGCGGCATCAAACGACATGGTGCTATCGACGTGCTGCTGAGCCTCGAAAGACGTCGTCGCTTCAACAACATCCGCGGACGCCGGTTGCTGGGACTCAAAGGACGTTGTAGCTTCGGCGGCTTCGACGGGCGCGGACTGCATAGCCTCGTTCTGCTCGAACTCTTGCGCCGCGAGCTCACGTGCCGCCTCGGCTGCCTGCTGCTGAGCGATAGCCTCCTGCTCGGCAGCCTCGCGTGCGGCAGCGCGCTTCTCCTCGAAATCGTCGACAAATTTCTTGCCCTTTGCAAACGCACCCTTAAAGAAGTTGGAAGCGCTGGCGCCAATCGACGAGAACGCGGATGCAATGTCGGCATGCGGCGTTGCCGCGGGAATCTCGGCCGAGAAATCAGTATCGCTCTCGTAAGACACGCGCCTCGGCTGTTCAACGTAATCGTCGTCAGACTCGTCCGCAACGTCTTGCGCCGGCGCGGCGGGAGCCAAAATGTCCAGTCCTGCCGCGGGATCGAACGCGGACACCGCCTCGGGCTCGGCAACGGCAGAGGTAACCGCGGCAGACTCATCATCCGCAGCGACAACGGGCGCAGGCGCAGCCACGACGGGGGCAGGCTCGGGCTCAAACGTCGGCTCCTCGCCCTCCTCGTAATCGAGCGTGCAGGACTCGGGAAGCATTCCGAGCGCACGGATGGCATCCGAACCAAAGCGGATGTTGCCGGCGGCATTGCGATAGAGCTTGGGCTCGGGCTCAGCCGCGGCAGGCTCCTCCGCCGGCTCAGCAGCGGGAACCTCGTCATTGAACTCTTCGGCCTGGACAGCCTGATTCTGATCCTCGGGCACGATGGCGCCAATCAGCGTCTCGTCGGCAGACGCACCCTCAAAGCCCTCGAGCTGCTCGTCGAAAGCCTCATCCTGTTCGGGCTCGGCCTGAGCGTCGGGAGCAATCGGCTGACCGAACTCGTCCTCGGCGTAGGTAGGCTCTTCATACTCGATGGTGTTGCCGTAGTCGTTTTGCTGCTGGGCCGCGGCATACTCCGCCGCTGCGCGCGCCATTTCCTCGGCACGACGCTTCTGCTCCCCGAAATAGGTATCGAACGGAACGTCGTCGGGAAACTCGTTTTCGCCCTGGAAGGGAGCAACGTTGTCCATAACGCCGAGCATAGCGGCGACAGAGGACTTGTTGCACACCGCGCCGGACGTATAGGGAAGAATATGGCGGTTAGAGATGATGTTTGCCGCGTTGGCAAGTGCAACGAGGGAAGCGAGGATCGCGACAATCCACAGCAGAACCTTGAGCGCGCCGGGGAGCGGCAGGATACGCAGGATGGCAACGGCAGCGGGGGCAACCGTGGCAACGGGCAACAGCTTGGCGATGAGCGCACGATACGAAGCATAGGGCTCGCGGGCGAGCAGCTCAGCACGGGGAGAGTCGTAGTGTGCGACAACGACCACCGGGCGGTTGCGCGGAGACGCGAGCGGGCCCGAGGCCTTGTGGTAGGCGATGACATTTTGGCTCACGCCCGTCTTGCCCAGGCGCGAAACCACGGGGTGGCCCGTGCGCTCGAGCACGTAAAGAACGGCGCCGACAACGGCCAGCAAGGTGCCGACCAAGCCGATACCGCCGCCGATGCCCATCAGCAGGGCGCCGGCAAACGCAAGAATACCGGTAACGGCAAATGCCAACCTACCGGGCGCCGGGGCATTGAACTCCTGAACCTCGGGATCAAAGCCGTGGTTGCGGAAGATCTGAGCGATATCCTCGGCAGCCAAGCGCTCTTCTTCGCTGCATGCCGGCGTAATGCCGGTGTTCTGCAGCAGGTGGTTAATATAGTTCTGGGTGTTCGCCATGTGCGCTCCACATCCATAATCCGACAAATAGGCCCAATGCATGCACATTAGAACCGTATATAGTCGAAAGTATACCCCGAGCGAGCGCAAACGACCGAATTCGGGCCATCTTAACGCCCCGAGCGGACAAGGATATAGCCTAATCTCCATATCGGACTAAAATCATGGCAGCAAACCACCTTCTCATGCGAGGACTCTATGACGGCAAGCGACGCGACCGCGACAATTAAAAAGGGAAGTTCGGAGCCCGGTTTCGATAAAACGGCTCAGCGCATCCTCAATCTTTTCTTTGTGCTCAACAGCTCCCCCGAACCGCTGACGACCGAGCAGATCGTCTTGGATTCTGACCTGGGATATGGCTCGGGCAACATCGACTCGGATAAGCGCAAGTTTCGACGCGATCGTGACAAGCTGCTCGAACGCGGCATCTTAATCAAGGAGGTTCGCCCCACCGGCGCGCAGGAGACCGAGGAAAGCTCGTGGACAATCGACCGCGAGCACACGTTTGCGGCAGGCGGCCTCATTACCGCAGACGACGCCGATATCCTGCTCAACGCCATCGACCAGACACTAGCGGCCGGCTCATCCACTTTTGCCGCACCGCTTGCCGATATTCGCTCCAAGATTGCCTATCTCACCGGTAGGACGACGGTGGACGAAGCACCAATCCGCCGCTCTCCCACCGTCGATGCGGTATGGAGCGCCTTTGCCGAGCGATGCGCGCTGCGATTTTTATATCAGAACGGACGCGGCGAGCAGAAAGAACGTACCGTCTGTGTCTACGGCATGTTCGAACGCGAGGGCGTGGCGTACTTCTGCGGCCTCGACAATGTCACCGACGACATCAGGACATTCCGCTGCGACCGTATCGTTCGCGCATGGCGTCCTTCGAAGGCCTACGCCATCCCTGCGGACTTCAATCTCAACGACTATCTGTTCTTTGAATTCGATTTCGCCGACCGACCGCCCGTTGCAGCCACGTTCTCGTTCGGTCCTCAGACGCAGATCGATATGATCAACGGCCTCACGCGCGGGCGAGGTGAGCTCGCACACACCGATGCGGGATGGACCTGGACCGTTGACGTGCGTGACCTTGAAGCCGCCGCCTCATTTTGCATGGCCCACGCCATGGACGGCATGAGGCCCATGGCCCCCAAATCGCTCAAGCAGGCGTGGAACCACCTCATAGAAAGGACGGTGCACGAGCATGCCCGTGCGTAAACTCACCAGCGAGCAGAGACTCTCGCGCGCCATCGACATCATGGAGGCCCTCTACGCCGCCGGCGATGGCGGCATGACACGAACCGAGATTTGCAGCCGCTTTGACATCACGGGGGCGTCGCTCGACGAGATTCTCGAGATCGTCTCGACGCTCGCGGACCGAGAATCGGGCGCGCGCATCATCTGCGAATGCCGCGGCGAGCGCGTGGCCCTCACTGGTGACGCCGGGCGCGTGCTACCGTTGCGCCTGAGTGCCGCCGAGGGCGCCGTGCTCAACCATGAACTTGAATCGTTGGGGATCGAGCCGCAGACGGCAGCTCGGATTCGACATGCCCTTCTGCCCGAAGAGCTCGGCTATAACCAGCGCGTCTTTGACACCGTCAACCACGGGTCGCACTGGCAGCAGCTGAGCTGCGCCATTCAGGACGGTGTTCGTTGCCGCATCTCGTATCGCTCGATGGACGATGCGCGGCCACGCGAGCGTCTGGTCGACCCCTTGCGCATTACGGCAAACGGCGACCAAACATACCTGATTGCCTGGGACATCGCGATCGATGAGCAGCGCACCTATCGCATGGATAAAATCGAGGGACTCACCTTGACGGAAGACTCCGTCGTGCCTCACACACCGGGCGTCGCATCCCTCCACGATTCCCTTGCCCGGACGCAGCGTAGCGCAAAGCTCTTGATGCCATTCGATATGGCGGAGCATCTGGACTGGGCCGGCATCACCCTAATCGAGCGCAGCGGGGCAGACATGGCAACGGTAACCGTGCATTACGGCTCCGAGCGTTGGCTACTGAGCCAGGTAATCGCAGCGGGCGGAGCCATCCGCATCTTGGATGACCCCGCCCTGTCAAAGCGTCTGTGCGATATGGCAAAAACCCTCGTCTGTCCGCTTTAGCGCCGCCGCTCGTGACGTGCGCGCCACAGTTGCAGATAGTGACCGATCTGCGCCGATTCGATGCGCTGGTAGGAGCTCGTGGGCAGCGACGTTAAGAACTTCTTTCCGTAGCCCTTCGTCACCAGGCGCGGGTCGGCCAGAATCAGCACGCCGCAATCGGTCGACGAGCGGATAAGGCGGCCGGCCGCCTGCTTAACCTCGAGCACCGCCTCGGGCAGCGAATAGCGCGCCCAAGCGCGGTCTTCGCGCAGGTTGCGCTCGCACGAGAGCGGGTCCGTGGGGCTCGAGAACGGCAGCTTGGGAATGATGACGCAACGCAGCGTCTCACCGCTGGCGTCAAACCCCTCCCAGAAGGCCTTAAGCGCAAAAAGCGACGAGGTCGGCTCGTTGATAAACCGGTCGCGCAGGCGACGAGGAGATGAGTTGCGCTGCTGGCAGTCGAGCTCCAGACCCGCACGGGCCATCTTGGGCTCAACGCGGGCGTACAGGTCTTCCATGTCGCGCCGATTGGTGAACAGTGTGAGCACCGATCCGCCCATGGCAAGATGGGCGTCGACCAGCACGCGCTCGAGCGCCGTAAGATAGCTCTCGCGATCGCGCGGATCGGGGATATCGCCCGCAACGACTACAGCCATGTTCGAATCGAAGTCGTAGCTCGAGTCCAAGTGCAGCGATGAGGATGTTGAAGCACCGATGCGATCGAGGCCGACCGCATGGTTAAAGTGTTCAAAGCTTTTGGACACCGTCATAGTCGCCGAGGCAAAGATAGCCGTGTGAACCTCGGGCAGCCACTCGGTTGCCAAGGCCTCGCCAATGTCGATGCGCTCTGCGGTCATCGACTCTCCGCCGGCACGCAGCCTGCGATTGACCTGCAGCGAATACACGTAGTGTTCATCGGTGCCATCAATGATGAGTTTGAGGTTCTCGACCAGCTCGTGCAGGCGACGCGAGATATCACCCAGGTCAACAACAACCTCGGGCTTGTCGGCGGCGACGGCTTGCACCAGCGCGTCGACGCTCTTGTCAGCCTGTTCCAATGCATCGATGGCAGCGTAGGCCGACTGTAAGAAATCATGCCAGTCGTCAGATTCGCGCAGCTCGGGGCCAATCCATAGATTGGCATTGTCATAACCCCCACGCGCACGGCGGCCGAGCTCGCGAACGCCATCGAACACGTCGGCGATTGCCATGCTCGCGCGCGCAACCGTCGACGTCGCCTTGGCAGTAAGGCCCAGATAGAGCGTAGAGCCCTCGGAGGTTGCCAAATCACGGGAAACCTGGCTTAGCGCGCCGGCGCTCGAGCCACCCAGGCGCTCAAACAGAACGCGTGATTCGTCCGCCGACACCACGCGCGCCCACTGGCGGCGCGCCTCGCGCTCGATGGAATGGGCCTCGTCGATTACCCAATGACGAATCGGAGGTAAAATCCTGCCCTCGGCCGCGACATTGCGGAACAGCAGGGAATGGTTGGTGACCACCACATCGGCATGCGCCGCACGACGGCGAGCGCCGTGGACCAAACATTTATCAGGGAAAAACGGGCAGAGGCGACGAGCACACTCGCGCGAGGCCGTCGTAAAGTCGGGACGGTTGACGCTGCGCCACCGAATGCCGAGCGAGTCGAGGTCGCCATCGGCTGATTGGCAGACGTACGCCATAATGACCGCGACCGCCGTGAGCGTGTCCGCCGGATCGCGCTTGGTGGTAATCTCGACCTGGCCTCGGCTCATGCGCTCAAGCTTGCGCAGGCACGGATAGTGGTCATAGCCCTTGAGAGCGCAAAATGACAGACCACCGTCCAGTTGCTCGGCAAGTTTTGGCAGCTCATGGTACATGAGCTGGTCGGCAAGATTGTTCGATTTGGTCGCAATACCAACCGTGATGTTGTTACGGCGTGCTGCCTCGGCAAAAGGCACCAGATAGGCCATCGATTTGCCGACGCCCGTGCCCGCCTCAATTACGCGATGTGTGCCCGTGACCAGCGCATCGCGGACCTCGAGCGCCATCGCGATCTGCTCATCACGCGGCTCGTAAGTGGGATACATGCGATTGACCAGGCCACCCGGCGCATAGTCTGCCTCAATCTCCTCACGACTCGGCATCTTGAGGACCGGCAGTTCGTCGGCGTCCACCCGATCGTCGGCGCGATCGGCCTTGAGAACGTCAGCACGAGCGGCGCTGAGAGAGAAGATAGAACCAGGGTTCTGCCCCGCCAAGAATGAGAAGATAGGACGATAGGACCAAGGCACATCCGGATGCATGTCGGCTAGGCGCGCCATGAGGCCCTGGGGCAAGTCGGTGAGCGCCACGAGCAACACACGCCATACGCCACACAGGGCGTCGACGTCGGCATTGGCACGGTGTGATACCGAGTCACAGCCAAACAGATCGGCCATAAAAGACAGCTTGTGCGAGGCCAGGCGCGGAAGCGCGATGCGCGACAGCGCCAGCGAATCGATCCAGATATCGCTCACGTTGACGCCGCCTTTGACCGACTCGATAAACGAGCGATCGAACGTGGCGTTATGTGCGATCACCGGGCAACCACCGACAAAATCGGCGAGAGCGGCGACGGCCTCAGCGGCCGACGGGGCATCTGCCACATCGGCATTTGTAATGCTCGTGAGCTCGGTAATCTCGGCGGGAATTAGCTGCTTGGGATGCACGAAGGTATCGAAGCGGTCGACGATCTCGCGGCCCGAAAGACGGGCCGCCGAGATCTCGATCAGCTCGTTGTCCTGCACCGAAAGACCTGTGGTCTCGGTATCGAGGACAATCACATCTTCCTCGATAAGGCCGAAGGACTGCGTTTTGGCGCGTTCGGCAAGCGTGGCATAGGAGTCGATGACAAACTGCGGCGTTCCTGACGAAACCGCGTCCTCGATTAGCATGCAATGCCCGCTCGACGAAGGCCCATACGGATCAGGCTGTCACAGACCTGCGGGAACGTCATGTCGTCTGTGTGGCGAATCTCATCCGGATACAGCGACGTATCGGTCATGCCGGGAATGGTGTTGGTCTCGAGGATGACGGGGCCGTCCTCGCTCACGATAAAATCGCTGCGCGAGATGCCCAGGCAACCGAGGGCCTTGTGAGCAGCACAGGCAAGCTCCTGAGCGCGAGCGTAATTCTCGGGTGAAATCTGCGCCGGAATACGATGGATGTCCGTAGGGTCGACATACTTCACGTCCAGATCGTAGAACTCACAGTCCTCGGGCTTGCGAATCTCGACAATCGGCAGGGCGCGCACGTCGTCCTCGCCGTACACGCCGACGGTGATCTCGGTACCCTCGATGCACTTCTCGACCAGCACTTTGTCGCCGTACTCAAACGCCTTGGCAATTGCCGCGGGCAGCTCGGAGGGCTCATGGACCAGGGAAATGCCATAGCTGGAACCGTTGACGGCCGGCTTCACAAAGCAGCGCTCGCCACAGACCTCGACGATATGATCGATATCGACTTCATCGCCCACCTCGAGCGCAAGGCCGGGGGCAATGGGGATGCCCGCCTTGGCGTATAAGAGCTTAGAGACCTCCTTGTCGGCACCGCAGGCGCTGGCAAGCACGCCCGAGGCCGTGTAGGGGATACTCAGGGTCTCCATGGCACCCTGCATGGCGCCATCCTCGCCGCCGGCACCGTGCATGGCGATAAACGCCACGTCAAAGCCGCCGGTCGCCATGGTTACCATAAAATCATCAGCGGCCGTGTCGAGCAGCTCCACCGAGGTGTAGCCGGCTTCCTTCAGTGCCACCACAACGTTCTTTCCCGAATTGAGCGAGATCTCGCGCTCGGCGGAATGACCGCCCGCCAAGACCGCTACGTGCATGTTCTCTAGGCTTTTACCCGGCATGGGCAGACTCCTCCTCTATAATTTCTGCAGCTGATACCATATTGTAGCGATACCCTCTACGTTTCCCCAAAATCGAAAGGCTTCCATGAATCCCAGGACTAAATCTCAGGACATTCGCGACTTGAGCCAAAACGATATTCGCGAGCTCGTGGCCGAACTTGGCCAGCCAGCCTTCCGCGCGAAGCAGCTCATCGAATGGGTCTTTGAGAAGAACGTTTGTTCGTTTGACGATATGACCAACCTTCCCAAGGCTTTCCGCGAGCAGCTTAAAGAGGCTTTTGCCTTTGACACGCCGACTGAACTAACCAAGCAGGTTTCCAAAGATGGCTCTCGCAAGTATCTGCTCGAGTACCACGACGGCGTTTCCGTCGAGACTGTCGGTATGCCCCGTCGTAACAAGCTTTCCGTCTGCGTTTCCACCCAGGCTGGCTGTGGCATGGGCTGCGCCTTTTGCGCTACCGGTCTCAACGGCCTCAAGCGCTCTCTGACCGCTCAAGAGATCGTCGACCAGGTACTTCATGTATCCAACGACTTTGGCGAGCGCGTCACGAGCGTTGTCTTCATGGGCCAGGGCGAGCCGTTTGCCAACTACGACGAGGTTCTCAAGGCGTTGCGAATCCTCAACGACCCCGATGGCATCGGTATCGGTGCTCGTCACCTCACCGTCTCTACCAGCGGCGTTATTCCCGGTATTCGCAAATTTGCCGACATCCCCGAGCAGTTCACGCTTGCCGTTTCCCTGCATTCCGCCATCCAGTCGACGCGCAATAAGCTCATGCCCGGTGTTAAGAAGTACACGCTGCTTCGCCTTCACGAAGCGCTTCAGCTCTACACCGAGAAGACCGGCCGCCGCCCGACCTATGAGTATGCCATGATCGAAGGCGTCAACGATACGAATCCCGAAATGCAGGCGCTCTGCGACTTCTGCGAGGGAACGCTGTGCCACGTTAACCTCATTCAGCTTAACGACATCGAGGGTAGCCCGCTCAAGCCGTCGCCGATTCATAAGGTTGAGGATCTTCAGCGTCGTCTTGAGTCCCGTGGCATCGAGACCACGATTCGTAACTCCCGTGGCAACGATATTGACGCCGCTTGCGGACAGCTGAAGCAGCGCTTCAAAGTTCAGAAGAACGCATAGGGGAGTCGCATCCCAAAACGTTTCATGTGAAACATCGAACGACCCCGGTTGCAGGATATGCAACCGGGGTCGTTTCATTTATTGACCTTAATTTTGAATCAGCTGCTACTGGTCCCATTTTTACGGCCAAAATAAGGGGTCCTTGTCTCGTGAATCAGACAAGGACCCATCACAATATGCTAAGTAATCGTTAGGTACCTAATAGCCTACATTTTCCCATTGGTTGCTGACCCAACCCTGATTAATCTTGGGATTCTTCGTTACCTGAGCAGTACGCATTGCAACATCTTCTGTCATAACATCCATTTTCTTCTTGGATGTATCGATAATATCTTGCGCACTACGAAGCAAACGACCTCGAAGTTCATCGTCTGACGCGATCTTATAGCCAGCAAAGGCACCAGCCGCGACAGTCGTCGCCAATGCAATCGCAGCTATAATCTTATTCCTCATCTTGGCCTCCTTGATCAAACTGAATCATTTCGCCAAGAATACGAGAGAGCTCTTCCTCGTCTTTAAACTCAATCTCAATCTTATTCTTTCCACGCGAGCTCTTCACACGCACGTTGGTATTAAAAACCTGACGAAGCACGCGGGCTGCCTTTTTAAAAGACTGAGGGGTTGCAGGCCTCGGCGTCTTAGGTGTCTCTCCGGCAGAAAACAACGGAGCAAGATTTTCTGTCGCTCTTACGGAAAGGCCCTCTGCAACAACCTTCTCTGCAAGTCGAATTCGAGCATCCTCATAGGGAACTGCAAGAATCGCACGTGCATGACCAGCAGTAAGTTTACCCTCAAAAATCATCTGCTGAACTACTTCGGGGAGATCGAGAAGACGCAGTGAGTTTGTAATTGCAGAGCGTGACTTGCTTACTGCCTTCGACAATGCCTCCTGGGTCATACCGCTGGCATCGATGAGCTGTCGATAGCCCTTAGCCTCTTCGACGGGATTCAGATCTGAACGTTGAAGGTTTTCGATAAGAGCAAGAGCCAGCATCTCTTCATCATTTACCTCTTTAATGATGACTGGCAATTCTTCAAGGCCAGCAAGCTTTGACGCCTGGTAACGACGCTCACCAGCGATGATCTCATAGCCGTTTCCATGCTTGCGAACCAAAAGCGGCTGCAAAACGCCATGTTCTTGGATTGACTCGCTCAACTCGCGAAGTTCAGTTTCGTTAAAGTGAATTCGCGGCTGATTAGGGTTGGGAACGATATCCTCAATAGGTAGTTTTGTTTCAGATGGAGCATTTGAAGCCGATGCAGCCGAACCGCCGGTCTCATACTCGGCCTCTGAAACCAAAGCATTCAGTCCACGTCCCAATCCGCCACGTTTCTTTACACTAGGCACGCTTGATCACCTCTTTTGCAAGGTTCATATATGCTTTTGCACCCTTATTTTGAGGTGCATAGGTAATTACCGGTTCCCCAAAAGACGGAGCTTCGGAGATTTTAACCGTACGGGGGATTAGCGTCTTAAACGCCTTATCACCAAAGTACGATTGAACCTCCTCAACAACCTGATTCGATAGTGAAGTACGCGAGTCATACATGGTCATAAGCACACCATAGGTGTCTAAGCCCTTGTTCAGCCTTGATTTGACCATCTTCATTGACTCAAGCAGCTTCGTAACGCCCTCGAGTGCGTAATATTCGCACTGGATCGGAATCAAAACGCTGTCTGCTGCGGTCAAAGCGTTGATAGTAAGCAGGCCGAGCGAAGGAGGACAGTCAATGAAAATAAAATCGAACTCGTCCTGAATCGGCTCAAGCAAATCTTTGAGGCGGGTTTCACGTGCAATTGCGCTTACGAGCTCAATTTCGGCGCCTGCAAGCTGAATTGTAGCTGGAATTACGAATACCTTTTTGCAATTTGTATCAAGAACAAGTGATTCTGCCGGCACATCATTCAACAATGCATCATAGATGCAGTGATCAAGGTCTTCTTTTTCAATTCCGAATCCACTGGTGCTGTTTCCCTGCGGATCAAAATCGACAATCAGTGTCTTACGACCCTGCTCACCCAGTGCTGCTGCAAGGTTTACAGCCGTCGTTGACTTACCGACGCCGCCTTTTTGATTGATGATTGCAATGATACGCGTGTCTTTTGCGCTCTTTGAACGCTTAACGTCGCGAAATCCCACGGTCCCTCCTGGTGTGTATTAAAGCTGTCAAACGGAGGATGTTTCACGTGAAACATTCCGAATCGATATCAACCGCCATGTTTCACGTGAAACACTGCAAGTTGTTAGTATCCATTATGTTTCACGTGAAACATCTAGGCAAGCGGATTCTTCTTTGCCACGCCATTTGCACGAGGCAATGAAACGGATGCTGGATGACTCTTCTTAAGAACAATGAACTCCCTGTGACCCAAGCCTTCAGGCAAATCAATTGTGTCATTCAGAAGCAAAGTGAAGCCGCAAATCTTAGCTGCTGACATGCCGGAAGCAAGCTCCTCATCCGAAGGATTGCCCTTGGTTATAACAAATAGCCCTCCATCCTTCAGATACGGAGCCGCATACTCAACAAGAATCGGTAGAGGGGCCAGTGCGCGGGCGGTTACAACAGAGAACTGCTTCTTATGGCTCCGAGCATATTCTTCAAGACGATCATGAACCGCATGGGCATGTTTCAATCCAAGAGCATGGACAAAGGAATTTACCGCATCAACCTTCTTGCCAACAGAGTCAATATAAGTAGCTTTACGATGCGTGGTTATGGTTAATGGAATACCAGGGAAGCCCGCACCTGTTCCCATATCGAGCAAAGCTCCCTCAGGAGCCTTGTTGATATAGGGGAGCAAAACAAGTGAGTCGAGGATATGAAGTACTGCAGCATCTTCTACGTTAAGAATACGGGTGAGATTGGTTGTCTTATTTGTTTCTAGAACCAAATCCAAATGCTGAATACATTTCCTCAGCTCAACATCAGTTACGATCAAGGAATACTCTTTGCAATAGAAAGCTAGACGACTCAACATCTCGTCAGCTTGCTGATCAGTAAGTACTAACAACGAAAGCTCCTTTCTGACAAAAATCAGCGTATCGAGAACTTTTGACAAAAAAAGGGGACGTGGAAACCACGTCCCCTTAGCATAAACTCGAGTAGATTATCGAGCAACAATCACCACATGGCGATCAGGGTCAGAACCCTCAGAATGAGTATCGACGGCATCATTGCCACGAAGTGCAATGTGAACCAGTCGACGCTCGTAGGCATTCATGGGCGGAAGCGAAACACTCTTATGAGTGCGAATGGCACGCTCGGCAGCAGACTGAGCCATGGAGGCAACCTTGTCCTGACGGCGGCTCTTGTATCCCTCGACGTCCACTACAACCGGATACCTAAAGCCAAGTTTGCGGCTCACCAGCAAAGAGAACATAACCTGAAGGGCATCAAGGGTGCGACCATGACGGCCAATGAGAACAGCAAGGTCGGGAGCCGTTACATCCAAAATCAGCTCACCTTCGTCGCCCTCATACTCATCGATAGGAGAGTTGGCGGCATCGAAGTGCGAAAGGATGGAACGCAGGATGGAAATAGCAACATCGGCAATGGTGTCGAGCTCCTCATCGGTCAGCTCTTCACCAGCCTTGTAGCGCTGTGCAATCTCGGGATAATCGCCCGCGACCTGCGGGGCAACCTCCTCAAGCATATCCTCGATGATCTCTTCAGACATAACGTACTCCAAAAGTTAGGTACCTAAATAAGATTGATATCCCACTACCTCTTCTTGTGCGGGCGCGGCTTCTTCTCTCGACGAGTGACCTCAACCTGCAGCGGAGCGTTCTTAAGACGCTCCTCCTCATCGGCCTTCGCCTTGTCGATGACCTTCTGCGTCACAAAAATCTGCTGGATAACCTGCCAAGCAGACGAGACGTCGTAGTACAGCAGAACACCAACGGGAAGGCTCCAGCCCATCCAAAGCATCATGACCGTCATGACAACGGCCATCATACGCATGCTCTGAGCCTGCTGGCCGGTCTGGTTGCGCGACATATAGAGCTGCGGAATCAGGGTCAGGACGGCGAACAGGATCAGGCAAACCAGCGCAGGCAGTGCAACCATAAAGCCATCGGCAAAGGAAGCACTCGGCGTGGTGGTCAGGTCGGGCAGGATGTTGAAGAACGAGAACGTGCCGTCGTTAAAGTACTGCGGCAGGTTGCGCAGCAATGTAAACAGGGCGAACAGGATAGGCATCTGAATCAGCAGCGGCAGACAGCCAGCCATGGGGTTGAACTTGTTCTCGCTGTAGAACTTCTGCATCTCCTCGGCCTGACGCTGGGGATCGTCGGCATAGCGCTCCTGGATCTCGAGCATCTTGGGCTGCAGCACCTGCATGCGAGCCGTCGACTTGGTCGACTTGAGCATGAGCGGCGTCAGCAGCAGACGGATGATGACCACCAGGATGATGATGGACAGGCCCCAGTCGACCGCAAAGGTCTGGATGAGCTTGAGCAGCTCGAAAAGGATGTTAACGATCCAATCCCACATGTAAGTTTTCCTCCGATAGCGAGTGCCCGCTAGGGCACAGGGTCATAACCGCCGACGTGCAGGGGATTGCAACGAGCGATGCGCCTCACGGCAAGCCAGCAGCCTCTCAAAACACCGTGCTTCTCAATCGCCTGGATGGCGTATTGCGAGCACGTTGGGTAATAAATGCAGGCGTCAGGCAATAAGGGCGAAATAACCTGTTGATATATGCGAATAGGAGCGATGGCAACACGTCGCAAAACGTGATTGCTCATCGCTCCTCCCCGGCAACGCCGGCGCGCTTCATAAGCGAACGCAACGCCTTGTCCATCTCCTGCGGCGAGGAAACCCTCGTCTTGGGAGTTGCAAACAAGATGATGTCATAACCCGCAACGGGAAATCCGCAGCTGCGGGCGGCCTCGCGCATCACACGCTTAGATCGGTTGCGCACGACGGCACAACCGAGTCGCTTAGCACCAACGAAGGCGACCCTTCCGGAGTCGCCTTCGCCAACCGATTCACATATGGTCATTCGAATCAGAGGGTGATTGAAACGACGCCCCTGACTGAACACATGCTCGAAATCTTGCCGAGACTTAATAGTCTTCATGCGAGATGTGTGTATCGCTGCTAGACAGTGAGACGCTTGCGGCCCTTGGCGCGACGACGGGCGAGCACGGCACGACCACCCTTAGTGGCCATACGGGCACGGAAGCCATGGGTCTTGGCACGCTTACGCTTATTAGGCTGATACGTACGCTTCATCTTAAGTTCCTCCTGCTGCATTTCGAGTGTCCGCGGGGACGCGGACGCAGATATAGACACGTGAGCTTGAAGATTGTAGGGAAATCAATGTTCAAATGTCAAGAAATCAAAGGTAAAAGGTTGCGCAGTTCACACGGTTCCCCCATAAGCCAAGCTCGATTTAGCGGTGCATGGCAACTTTTCACGATATTTCATCGAGTTTTCAACAGGTCATGTTGGCAATGTTGAGAACTTTTCGTCCGTTTTCCAAAGTTTTCAACAGGTTTTGAAAGTTTGTCGAAAGATGAGAAACATTGCACGGTGAGCTACTATTTGTTCGAAACCTTTTGGAAGATTGCGAGCGGCATGTCTGACGACTTTTACACCATGGTCGATTCCGGAGACCCGGCACCCGACAACGAGCACATCACCGGCGTGCGCGAAGAGCGTGACGAAGGTGAACAGACGACAACGCAGGCGCCAAAAGCCATGTACGCCGCGCGCATCGCCGTCTATGACGACATGCTGTCGACACCGCGTGTGATCGTCATCGATCCGCAAGATGTCCGCACGTATTTGGAAGAGACGACCAACACCGTCTACCAGTGCATGAAAGAACAAGGTGGCCATATCTCGCTCATGGTCATCCGCGAGATTGTCGAAAACTTTATCCACGCACACTTTGCAGAGCCCATCATCTCGATTCTGGACGGCGGAGACACCATCCGCTTTGCTGACCAAGGACCCGGCATCGACGACAAGGAACGCGCTTTCGACTTTGGCGTTACCAGCGCAAACAGCAAGATGAAGCGCTATATCCGTGGAACCGGAGCAGGGTTTCCCATGGTGCAGGAGTATTTGGAAAACGCCGGCGGTGCCGTATCCATCGAGGACAACATGGGCAACGGCACCGTGGTTACGGTAAGCCTGAACCCTAAACGCGTGCAGGAAATCGAGCGTGCCGGCGGACGCGGTGCTGCCGTGCGGCCCGAGACGGAGCAGCCCACATATCCCCTGCCGGGAGCTTTTGCGCAGCAGCCCATGGCAACGCAGCAGATGCAGCCCCCCGTGGGGCAGATGCAGCAGCCCGGAATGCTTCCCACACAAGAGCCCCAGGCGGCATCTATGTCGATGACGCCAAACATGCCAGAGGCCATGCCGCTGGCAGATCAGGATGCAGCAGCAATGCAGCAGGCGACGGGGGCACCGGGTGGCCAGCAAATGGGCTATCAGCCGTACCAACGGGGATATCCATATCAGCAGATGCCGCCACTGGGGTATGGCCAGCAGTTCCCGCAGCAGTACCAGCAGGGATATCAGCAGCCGTACCAGCAGATGCCGCAGCAGCAGTACAACCCCTGGGCCCAACAGATGCCTCTGCAGCCTTACCAACAGTGGCCTCAAAGTTTTCAACAGCAAATGCCGCCGATGCAGAGTTCTCAACAACCAGCAGCTCAAATGATGTATCCTAATGCAGCAAATCAGTATGCGCAGCCACAACCGGACGTGTTCGTAAGCGATCGCGGCAACGCCGCGCTGGGCTATCTGGCGCAAAATCAAGCGTGCGGTGCAACCGATCTGGCGAGGGCGTTTGGAAACTCGGCCCCCACTTGGTCACGCACGCTCAATGACTTGGCGCAGGCCGGCTTGGTCATCAAGCATGGCCAGAAATACCATCTGACCGAACTCGGCGCCGCTCGCGTGCGAGCTCAGAGCTAAAGAACGGGAGAGACAGTGGACGAGGAAGCAAGCATCATCCTGGGGGATGCCATCGCCTTTTGCCAGCGCGACGGCCAAGATGCACGCCTCATCAACATGCTGGGGCAATCGCGGGCCATAAGCCTGACCGAAGATACGCTCACGATCGAGGCCCCCTCGCGCTTTGCCATCGCGCAGCTCAAAAAGCATCAGCCGACTATTGAGGCCTATCTGGAAGAAATCGCCTTTGCACCGATCGCGCTCGACATCGTGGCACCGCAAGGCGCCGCAACGGAATCCGCTGCCGCGACGGCGCCCGCCACGGCTCCCGCCGCTTCCCCGGCGGCACCGACCTCCGCAGGCGACGTGCCGACAATCGAGCACCAGCACAGCGATGTTTCCCGTGAAACCATGGCACCGTTGCCGACCGCGGCGGCGACGTCAACGAACGCACCCGTCACGCACATGCCTATCGCTCACGACGCAGCGGCGGGCGCGGATTCGGGCATTGCAATCAAGAACACGCTCTCGGCCGATGATTTTCGTCGCATGATGAACCAGATGAAGGGCGGAGCGCCGACTAAATCCACGCAAGCTGCGACCCCCGCTTCACCCATACCGGCGCCAACCGTGCCGGCCGAGCAGAATACGGATGGAGCCCCGCTCGCCGCGAACTCAAAATTTACCTTTGAGAACTTTGTCTACGGCCCCGAAAACAGCCATGCCTATCGCTCGGCACTCAAGTTTGCCGCCCTCGCGGACGAGCGCGGCACATGCACATCACTGTTCATCTACGGCAAATCGGGCCTGGGCAAGACGCACCTGCTGCTTGCCATCAAAAACGAGCTCGCCGAGAAGTCGCCCGAGATCAAGGTCAAGTATGCCAACTCCCAGGCATATCTGGACGACCTGATGACCGAGTTCGACCGCCAAAAGAAGAGCAACGCCCCCATCATGCAGGCGTACCACGGCGTGGACGTGCTCATCATCGATGACATCCAAAACATCATCGGCAAGCGCGCGAGCGTGGACTACTTTTTCCAGCTCATGGACGAGTTCATCCGCAACAACAAGAAGGTCGTCATCGCGGCAGACCGTGCCCCCAAGGACCTGAGCATGGACGAGCGTCTGACCAGCCGCTTCAACGCCGGCATGCTCTGCCTGGTCGCAGAGCCCAGCTACGAGATGAAATACAAGATCTTGCAGCGCTATTACGAGAACACCATCGTCGCCGCTCCCGAGGCAGGCGACGACTCGCTGCTGGCGGCCTATGGGGGCGACGGCGGACACCTGACCGACGAGCACTTTAAACACATGGCCGAGGTCTCGGGCACCAACATCCGCGAACTCGAGAGCTTTTGCGAGCGCTGCGCCGGCGAGGCGGGCGACCGCGAGCGCGAGGGCGGGGAGCTCACCTTTGACGATATCGACGCCATCGCCAGCCAGTACTTCGACACATCGGCCAAAAAGATCAACGTCCAGACGGTTCAGTCCGTCATCGAAGAGCAGTACGGCGTGACGCACGAGGAGCTCATCGGCCCGCGTCGCAACGCCAATATCGCCAAAGCACGCCATATCGCTATCTACCTGGCCATCGAGATGTGCGAGATGACGACCACGGCGGTGGGCGCCGAATTTGGCAACCGCAACCACTCGACCGTCAGCACGAGCTACAAAAAGGTCCAGAAGATGATCCAGGAAGACCGTACCGTCACCGAAGACCTCAAATCGCTGCGCGATAAAATTACACTGCGCTCGTAGGGAAATAGAGACACCTGTTGAAAACTTGTCGAAACCATGGGCATAAGGTGTCTAAAACCCAACCCGCGGTGGTGAAAAGTTTTGCGCAGGTTTTGAACGTGGAAAACCACCCCCGTTGCACACAGGTTGCTGTCGATTCTCTTTCTGGGTCTGACCTGCGTCTTTGGGAGTAATCAACAGTTTCGTCAGTGCTATTACTATTATTAAGATATTTATATCTATAGAAAGGTATTAAAAGATGAAGTTCACCGTCAGCCAGAGCTCGCTTACACAAGCCATCGGCGTCGTTATGAAGGGTGTCGCTTCGGCATCCACCCTTCCCATCCTGTCGGGCGTGCTCGTTAAGGCCCAAGACGGCATCTTGGAATTCCAGACCTCTAACTACACCATCTCGATCCGTCATCGCATCGCGGCGCATGTCGAAGAAGAGGGCGAGATGGTTATCCCCTGTAAGATGCTCTCCAATATCACCAAGACCCTCCCCGATGCCCCGGTCACCTTTGAGCTGTCCGAGCGCCAAGTGCTGATTGGTTGCGAGAAGAGCTCTTTTAGGCTGAACACGCTCGATGCCAATGACTTCCCCGAGTTTCCGGCCTATGCCATCGAGAGTGCCGTGGAGCTGCCGACCGATATCTTGTCCGAGATGGTCAGCCGCGTGTGGCGCGTCACCTCGACCGACAAGGCCCGCCCCATCCTGGGCGGCGTGCACATGAAGGTCGAGAACAACACCGTTCGCCTGGTGGCGACCGATTCCTTCCGTTTGGCCGTGTGCGATACGCAGGTCGAGACCTCGACCCTCGAGGGTTCCTTTGAGCTCAACGTTCCGGCCGACGCCTTTAACGACGCGCTGAACATCATGGCAAGCCAGGCGACCATCATGATCGGGGCTACCGACACCCAGGTCGTCTTCGAGGCCGGCAACACCACCTACGTGTCGCGCCGCATCGAGGGCGTGTACCCCAACTACAAGCAGCTCATCCCCGATTCGTGCGTGACGAGCGTCAAGATCGACGTCGCCGCCTTCAATGCCGCCCTCAAGCGTGTTGCCGTTATCGCGAGCGCCAACCCCGCCGTCAAGTTCGAGATCGACGTCGAGAACGGGCAGATGGGCCTGTCTTCCATCTCCAACGACCAGGATCTGGCGCAGGAGACGATCGATGTCGAGGCCAAGGGCGAGTCGGGTACCATCGCCTTCAACTACCACTACATCTTCGGCTGCCTCAATGCCCTGTCCAAGGAGAAGGAGATCACGCTGGAGCTCAAGAGCTACTCGCAGGCGGGCATCTTCAAGTCCTACGACAAGATCAACTACCTGTACCTGGTCATGCCGGTCCGCATCTAGCAACCGCCCTATGACCATGTTCGCCCGCGATCTTTCCGTCGCGCACTACCGCAGCTTCGATAGCTATCGCCTTGCCCTGGACGAGGGCGTGACGATACTTGCGGGACCCAACGCGGCGGGAAAGACCAATCTCATAGAGGCGCTGCAGCTGCTGACGAGCGGCGCCTCGTTTAGGCATCCGACCGCAGCCGAGCTCGTTCATGACGGCGTGGGCTCGTGCAGGGTCGAGCTGAGGCTCGAGGGCGACGGCCGCGTGCTTGATATGGGATTGAGCGCGGAGGACGGTAAGCGCTCGTTTAGCCGCAACGGCAAGAGATGCTCTGCCGCCGGTGTGCGCGGGGTTCTGCCGAGCGTGCTGTTTTGCCCCGACCATCTGGACATGGTTAAGCGGGGCGCCAGTGTGCGCCGCGCCGCCCTCGATGACTTTGGCATGCAACTGAGCGCACGCTATGCCGATCTTGCGAGCGCCTATGGGCGCTGCGTGACCCAGCGCAACGCCTTGCTCAAGGAGGCCTGGTGCTGCCGTGAGATGCTCGGCGCGTGGAACGATTCGATTGCCCGCGCGGGCGCGGCTCTGCTCGTGCACCGGTTGGCCCTGCTCGACCGGCTGGCGGGCCATGTGCGTACTGCCTACGGGCAAGTGGCGTCCGGTGAAGCCGCCAACGTGTCCTATGCGTCCACGCTGGGGGATTTGCCCCAGGTCGAGGATCGCGAAGAGCTGAAGGGCTGGGCGTACGAGCGCATGCTGGCCGCCCTTGATGAGCACGCCGGCGAGGAAATTCGCCGCGGCGTGACGTTGGTGGGGCCGCATCGCGACGAGATTGAATTTACCGTGGCGGGTCGCTCCGCTCGTTCATTTGCCAGCCAAGGACAGCAGCGAACGTTGGTACTGTCCTGGAAGGTGGCCGAGGTGGCCGTGGCTCGCGATGTTCTGGGTACTGCTCCGCTGTTGCTTCTGGACGACGTGATGAGCGAGCTCGACGGCGAGCGCCGCGGTGCTTTTCTGCGGCTGATCGGCGATGATATCCAAACGGTCATAACCACGACCAACCTGGGATACTTTACCGATGACCTGCTTGATCGAGCCAAGGTGGTGAGCATGGGTGAGACGTGCTAATTACGAGCGCGAGAGCGAAACGGTCGCCTTCAGTGGGTTTTTGAACGCAGAGCGCCAGCGCATCCTGGCGTCGGTGACGCCTGAGCGCCGTGCGCAGATGGAGGCTGCCGAGGAGTCGCGCGCGGTCTATCGCGCGTGGAACGCGGTGTGCTCGGGCACGCGCGAGGGGCGGCATGTGACGGGTCTGCGCTACCTGCCCGAGTCCAATGAGCTGCTGGTATATCTCGATTCGCCCTCGTGGACGCAGGAAATGACGCTGTTGCGTGAGATCATCCGCGCGCGCATGGAGCGCGCCGGTGCGCATGTGGACGGCCTGGTGTTCAAAACCACCGCACCCGGTCACACGCCGCCCGCCGCCAAGGAGCGCCTGCGCCCGGCGACGACCGAGCGCCCGCCGGCCCCGCACGCCGACCTCAGCGATGCCGAGCGCACCGAGATTGAGCGCCAAGTGGCACCCATCGAAGACCAAAAACTGCGCGAGGCCCTCGAGAATGCCATGAGAGCCAGTGCCGAGTGGGCCAAGGGCGTGCAAAGCAAAAAAGAGCCTTAAATCGCATCTGGTGGCCTTGTAGAGCCAAATACCCTCGTTCCCGAGGGTATTTTTTTACGATAAACTAGTAAGGCTGTACACATTTTCTTGACTGAAGGAGGACGTGTGGCAAACGAAAACGATTACGATGGCGGCGAGATTAAGATTCTCGAAGGTCTCGAGGCCGTTCGTAAGCGCCCGGGCATGTATATCGGCTCGACGAGCGCCAGCGGTCTGCATCACCTGGTGTGGGAGATCGTTGACAACTCCGTCGACGAGGCCATGGCCGGTTTCTGCACCGAGATCCAGGTGACGGTCCACGCCGACAACTCCATCACGGTCGTCGACAACGGGCGCGGCATCCCCGTCGACGAGCACCCTGTTAAAAAGATCCCGACGCTCGAGGTCGTCATGACGATCTTGCACGCCGGCGGTAAGTTCGATAACTCGGCCTATAAGGTTTCGGGCGGCCTGCACGGCGTTGGTATCTCCGTCGTCAACGCACTGTCCAAGCGCGTGGTCGTTCAGGTTCGTCGCGACGGCAACACCTACGAGATGGAGTTCTCGCGCGGCAAGACCGTTAAGAAGATGGAGGTCGTGGGCACCTCGGATTCGACGGGCACCACCGTCACCTTCTGGCCCGACGACGAGATCTTCGAGACATGCATCTACGATTTCGATACGCTGCATAACCGTCTGCAGGAGACGGCGTTCCTCAATAAGAATCTCAAAATCGTGCTGACCGACGAGCGCGAAGCGACTCCCCACGTGGAGGAGTTTTGCTACGAGGGCGGCATCATCGACTTCGTCAAGTTCCTCAACGAGGGCAAGGACGTTCCCGAGGCCTTTAAGGAGCCCATCTACATCGAGGGCAAATCGGACCCGGACGCGCCTGTGGCCAAGATGGGCGAGGTCGAGGTTTCCCTGCAGTGGAATAGCGGCTACGGCGAGAACGTCATGTCGTTTGCCAACGACATCTACACCCCCGAAGGCGGCATGCACCTTGAGGGCTTCCGTACCGCGCTCACCCGCGTGATCAACGATTACGCGCGCAAGCAGAACCTGCTCAAGGAAAAAGACGCCAACCTGACCGGCGACGATGTGCGCGAGGGCCTTTCGGCCGTTATCTCGGTCAAGCTGCCCGATCCGCAGTTTGAGGGCCAGACCAAGGCAAAGCTCGGCAGCTCCTATATGCGAGCGCTCACGCTCAAGATTGTGACCGACGGTCTTGTCGATTACCTCGAGGAGCATCCCAAGCCCGCTCGCGAGATCGTCAAGAAGGCGCAGCAGGCCTGCAAGGCGCGCAATGCCGCCCGCAAGGCGCGCGAGGCGACCCGCCGCAAGAGCCTGCTCGAGACGGCGTCCCTGCCCGGTAAGCTCGCTGACTGCTCGGTGCGCGATGCCGAGCTGACCGAGCTCTTCATCGTAGAGGGCGACTCGGCAGGCGGTTCGGCCAAGGACGGCCGTCGCCGAGACATCCAGGCGATTCTGCCCCTGCGCGGCAAGATTTTGAACGTCGAACGCGTTGGTGACCATCGCGCGTTCTCGAGTGACACCATTCAGTCGCTGATTACCGCGATCGGCTGCGGCGTCACGACGAGTGCCGGCGACGGCGGCGACTTCGATATCACCAAGGCGCGCTACCACAAGATCATCATCATGACCGATGCAGACGTCGACGGTGCGCATATCCGCATTCTGCTGCTGACGTTCTTCTACAAGTACATGCGTCCGCTGATCGATGCCGGCTACGTCTATGTTGCCTGCCCGCCCATCTTTGGCATTAAGGTGCGCAACAAGATCCACTACGTGTATCCCAACGGCCGCCAGCCCGAAGACGAGATCCTGCGCGACACCATCCAGAGACTGGGCCTGAACCCCGACGATAACGACGAGGACGGCAAGGCCAAGGACGGCAAGATCACCAAAAAGCGCAAGGGCTATACCGTCCAGCGCTACAAGGGCCTGGGCGAGATGGACCCCAAGCAGCTTGCCTCGACGACGATGGACCCCAAGACCCGCATCCTGCAGCGTGTGTCGATCGAGGACGCCGTGGTGGCGGACCGCGCCGTGCGCGAGCTGATGGGTTCCGAGGTCGGCTATCGCCGCGAGTACATTGAAAAACATGCGCATGACGCGCGTTTCCTTGATGCTTAAGAGGAGGTAACGTGGCAGACGATATCAACAATAACGAGGGTATGGGCGAGGCCGGCGACGCCGGCATGCCCGATGATCTGAAGCGCCTGCTTGCCCGTGCTGAGCAGGGCGAGGACGGCGACCCGGACGCCTATAACCCCGATGCCGATGATGATGAGGAAGAAGACGACGCCGAGCTCGAGGAGAGCTTTGGCGAAGTCGCCCGTGGCGCCTCGGCCGGCGAGGATATCAACGGCGGCCAGCTCCAGATTTCGGAGTTCGGTCGCGAGATGAAGCAGTCGTTCATTGAGTATTCGATGTCGGTTATCACAGCGCGCGCCCTGCCGGACGTGCGTGACGGCTTAAAGCCGGTGCACCGCCGCATCCTGTACGCGATGAACGAGAGCGGCATCTACCCCAACCGCCCGCACAAGAAGTCAGCTTGGACGGTCGGCGAAGTTATCGGTAAGTACCACCCGCATGGCGACTTCGCGGTCTATGAGGCCATGGTCCGCCTGGCGCAGTGGTTCTCCATGCGCACGCCGCTCATCGACGGTCACGGCAACTTCGGTAACATCGACGGCGACGGCGCGGCGGCCATGCGTTACACCGAGAGCCGCCTGGCAAAGCCCGCCATGGAACTGTTGCGTGACTTGCAGAAGGATACCGTCGACTGGCAACCCAACTACGACGAATCGCTCGCCGAGCCCGTGGCGCTGCCTGCGCGCTTCCCCAACCTGCTGGTCAACGGCAGCCAGGGCATCGCCGTCGGCATGGCCACCAACATCGCTCCGCATAACCTCACCGAGGCGATCGAGGCCACCTGCTACCTGATCGACAACCCCGACGCCACCGTCGACGAGCTCATGCAGATCATGCCCGGTCCGGACTTCCCCACCGGCGCCATCATCATGGGCAGCGCCGGCATTAAACAGAGCTACGAGACCGGCCGCGGCTCCATTACCGTGCGTGCCAAGGCACATGTGGAGTCCACCAAGACCGGCCGCAGCCGCCTGGTCTTTACCGAGATTCCCTACATGGTCAACAAGGGCACCCTGCAGGAGAAGATCGCCCAACTCGTCAACGATAAGCGCATCGAGGGCATCTCGGATATGCGCGATGAGTCCAACCAGAAGGGCATCCGTCTGGTCATCGAGCTCAAGAAGGGCGTCATTCCTCAGGTCGTGCTCAACAACCTGTATAAGTACACCTCGCTGCAGACGACCTTTGGCGCCAACAACCTGGCGCTCGTCAACGGCGTTCCCAAATGCCTGAGCCTGCGCGAGATGTTGCAGCACTACATCGACCACCAGGTCGACGTCGTCACTCGCCGCACCCGTTTTGACCTTAAGAAGGCCCAGGCCCGCGCGCATATCCTCGAGGGCTACCTGATGGCCCTCGACCATATCGACGAGGTCATCAGCATTATCCGCTCCTCGCAGACCGACTCCGAGGCCAGCAGCCGCTTGATCGAGCGCTTTAGCTTTACGCCCGAGCAGACCACGGCCATCCTCGAGATGAAGCTGCGCCGCCTGACCGGCCTGGAGCGCGACAAAATTCAGGAAGAGCTGGACGGTCTGCGCCGCGCCATCGCCTACTACGAGGACCTGCTGGCGCACGAGGAGAAGATCCTGGGCGTCATCAAGGAAGAGATGCGCGAGATCTCCAAGAAGTTTGGCGACAAGCGCCGCACCGAGATCAGCCAGGTCGAGAAGGACCTGGATGTCGAGGACCTCATCGCCGACGAGGATATGGTCGTGACCATCACCCACACCGGCTATGTCAAGCGCATTCCGGTGGCTGCCTACCGTGCCCAGAAGCGCGGTGGCAAGGGCGTGTCGGGCGTCAACCTCAAAGAGGACGACGTCATCGACGAGATGTTCATCGCGTCCACGCACGAGTACGTGCTGTTCTTTTCGAGCAAGGGCAAGGTCTATCGCCTGAAGGTGCACGAGCTGCCGGTGGGTACGCGCCAGGCGCGCGGTACCGCGATCGTCAACCTGCTGCCTTTCGAGGAGGGCGAGAAGATCGCGAGCGTCATCAGCTGCCGCGAGTTCCCGGCCGACGAGTACCTGATGTTTGCCACCAAGAGCGGCATGGTCAAGAAGACCGTGATGAGCGCATATGACCGCAGCCGTCGCGACGGCCTGATCGCTATCAACCTGCGTGACGACGACGCGCTGCTGAACGTGCGCCGCGTACGCGAGGGCGACAAGATTATCCTGGCCACCACCGCGGGCAAGGCAATCATGTTCTCCGAGGAGCAGGTGCGCGCTACCGGCCGCGATACCAGCGGCGTTCGCGGTATCGGCATGAAGGACGGCGTGAGCGTTCTGGGCATGGAAGTCACTAACGGCAACGGCGATCTGTTTGTCATCACCGAGCGCGGCTACGGCAAGCGCACACCGGTCGCGGACTACCCGGAGCAGAATCGCGGCGGCCAGGGCGTCTACACCATCCAAATGACCGAGCGTAAGGGTAACCTCGCGGCCATGAAGACGGTGGGCCCGCAGCACGAGCTATTCATCGTGACGGAGGGCGCGACGGTCATTCGCGTCAAGACCGACGAGATCAGTCAGACCGGCCGTGCCACCCAGGGCGTCAAGATGATGACCGTCGACGACAACGACCGCATATGCGCCGTGGCCCGCATGACAGCCGCCAAAGAGAAGCCCGAAGGTGAAGCCACGGAAAACGGCTCTGCCCCCGAAGAAACCCCTGTCGATCTAGGCGACGGCAACGACATGCCAGAAGATCTCCTAGACGAGTAAGAGGCCCTAGCTGGTAAAAATTATCAGACCCCATATATCGGCGGTCGGCGCACTGCGCGCCGACCGCTTTTTTGACAATCTTGGACCCGCGTTCGCCCCGGCCGCATGGCGGCACATGAAGTCGATCGCGAGTTCCGCACGAGCCGGAGAGCACTTAATGTGCTCTCCGTGCGAG
>UQLD01000021.1 GCA_900541855.1 uncultured Collinsella sp. | reverse complement strand
CGGGGTTGTTGCCGAGGGCGTTGCCGCCGAGGGCGACGACAATACGATCGGGCTTGCCAAGAGGCTTAGACATTGCTGGAATCCTTTCTGTAAAAGGCCTACAACCCATTAATAACCCGCGTCCGTGCGATACGCGAGTTTATTAAGGTTTATATTCTCTTTATCGCTCATTTTATTCATTTTGAAAATACCTAAGCGGCGAACGGTCGATTTTACCCGCTCAGCGTAAAGAAGCCCAGTTCAGGCATATCTACGCCATTTACGTGCAACTTTATTTAAATAGAGCAGGGATTAGACCAGATTATGCAAACTATATCTTTGCTAAACACAAAACGGACAGCGCAATATCTTACTCGCACTATACGCGATTCTATACATTAATTTGACGAGTATGCACCCCTGCAAAAACATGGGGCTTTTCATCCAACATAAGGGATAGCCGATCGCGCTTCACCCCGCGGCAAGCGACTGCGAGTTCGCAGTATGGAACTTTACCGTCGGCTTCTGCATGAACGCTGCCGACGCCCTTTCGCTCCTGCGCGCCCAAGCAGCCGAGAACGCTAACGGCGCCACTGTCAACCTGGCCACCCTCAACAACGGCGCCGCCAGCCTTTTTGCAAAGTACCGTGCTGGTTCGCTGGCTTTGAGGCCTAAGTGAGCTTTGCTATTTGCCAATTTTTGTATGATTTGGGTCAAATCTATTTGTCAATTTTTGTATGATTAGGGGCAAATCTATTTGCCAATTTTTGTCAATGAGGTGTTTTAATGCTACGCCGCAAGGTCACTGATAGGCTTTTGAGCTGGAAGAATAACTCCCATAAGGCCCTGCTTGTTACCGGTGCGCGTCAGATTGGCAAGAGCTATGCGATTCGCGCGTTTGGAAAGAGCAACTACGCTTCGTATTATGAGGTCAATCTGCTACTTGATGCCGAGGCAAGAGACGTACTTGTTGGCGCTAAGAACTCCATTGACTTCATCAACCGTGTGGCCCTTCTTGCGGATGCACCGCTTGTTGAAGGAGACACGCTTATCTTCGTCGATGAGATTCAGGAGTATCCGCAGATCGTTACACTTATGAAGGCGCTGGTCGAGGACGGACGCTTTAGCTATGTCTTCTCGGGGTCTATGCTTGGGACTGAGTTTAAGGGGATCTCTTCTTTCCCGGTGGGGTATGTCGAGCACATTGTTATGCGGCCAATGGATTTTGAAGAGTTTTGTTGGGCAAACAGCATCAGCGAGAATGTGCTTGCAGACATCCGCAGCTGCCTTGTCGAGAGGCGTCCCGTCGAAAATTTTATTCATGAGGCGATGCTCAAAAACTTTAGAGCTTATATCGTTTGCGGCGGCATGCCGGAGGTCGTTCAGAACTATATCGATTCGGGCTATTCGCTCGTGAGAACGCGTGAGCTTCAAATTCAGCTAGTCGATCAGTACAAAAGCGATATCTCTAAATATGCATCGACTCGAGCGTTTAACGTTCGCTCCATTTTCGAGCAAATTCCCGTTCAGCTTGAGGCGGAGTCCCATCGCTTTATCGTCTCGTCTCTAGGCGAGGGAGCTCGTCTTCAAAAATACGAGCAGGATTTCCTATGGCTGGTGAACGCAGGCGTT
The DNA here is from genome assembly GCA_900541855.1 of uncultured Collinsella sp. Classification (GTDB taxonomy): domain Bacteria; phylum Actinomycetota; class Coriobacteriia; order Coriobacteriales; family Coriobacteriaceae; genus Collinsella. Next base: position 39,933 of record UQLD01000021.1, on the reverse strand, counting down.
GGATTGATGGTCCCTCAGGTGACGGAGGCACGAAGTCCTCTCAAGAGGACGGAGAAAACGACAGCCTTTAAACTATACGAGTCCGATACAGGTATGCTCGCATCGCGGTATCCCGGCAGCACGGCACGCGCCGTCTACCTTGACATGAAAACCCCCAACCTCGGCGGCCTCTATGAGAACGTGGTCGCACAGGAACTCGTTGCCCTCGGAGCAGATACGTGGTACTACCAAACGCGTGAGGTCGGTGAAGTCGACTTTGTAATCGAAGGTGCCCTCGGGCATGTTGTCCCAATCGAAGTCAAATCGGGCAAGAAAGTTCGAGCACATGCAGCCCTCGACCGTTTGATGAGTGTGGGCGAGTACAAAATTCCCGAGGCCGTTGTGCTGAGCCACGAAAACCTTTGCAAAGAGGGCAAGATCCTTTACGTTCCAATCTATATGACATTCTGTCTCGATGAGTTTATGGAAAAGGACGACCCCAACAACGATTTCTCGTTTGCACCCATATCTCTCTAGGTCATCTGAGTCCGCAAGCCAGCCCCCACGCCCAAAGTACTGCGCCTTTCGCGCCAAAGGCGCGAAACAGCAAGGGGATAGAAGGCAGCGACAACCAACTCCCCCACTATGCCCAAAGTGCTGCGATGTTTCGCGCAAAGCGCGAAACAGCACTGGGGCAGCAGAAGGCCACAATCAGCTAGCCCTCCATGCCCAAAGTGGCGCGTGGTTTCGCGGCCACGCCGCGAAACAGCGACCGGGACAAGGCACCCCCACAGCCACGTCCTTCATTCAGCCCCACAATCCGAGGACGTAGTCGTAGCAGGATCTGAGGGCTAACCTTCGCGGACACTCCGCAGGACGAAAGAACCCCCGCCGCACGTAGTGCGCAGCGGGGGTTCTTTCATGTCCGAGGACGTCCGCGAAGGTCAGCCCTCAGGTCCTGCGGTGGGAGAACTAGGCCTCGTTGTACACCGTCTTGAGCTTCAGCAGGTGAGCGTAGCGGTCCATGGCGGCCTGCTCGTTCTCCTTGAAGAGCTCCTCGGCGCGCTCGGGGAAGGAACGCGTCAGCGAAGCGTAACGGGCCTCGTTCATCAGGAACTCCTGATAACCGCCTGCGGGCTCCTTGGAATCGAGCGAGAACTTCTTGCCGGCAGCAGCCTCGGGGTTGAAGCGGAAGAGGTTCCAGTAACCGCACTCGACAGCCTTCTTCATCTCGGCCTGGCAGTTCTGCATGCCGCCCTTCTTGATGGAGTGCATCTCGCAGGGGCTGTAGCCGATGATGAGGGACGGGCCGTCGTAGGCCTCGGCCTCGTGAATGGCCTTGAGGGTCTGAGCCGGGTTGGCGCCCATGGCGACCTGCGCCACGTAAACGTAGCCGTAGCTCATGGCGATCTCGGCCAGGGACTTCTTCTTGGTCACCTTACCGGCAGCGGCGAACTGAGCGACCTGGCCCAGGTTCGAGGCCTTGGAGGCCTGACCACCAGTGTTGGAGTAGACCTCGGTGTCGAAGACGAAGACGTTGACGTTGTGGCCGGAAGCCAGGACGTGGTCCAGGCCACCGAAGCCGATGTCATAGGCCCAGCCGTCGCCGCCAAAGATCCAGAAGGACTTCTTGGTGAGGTAAGCCTTGTCGGCGAGGATCGCCTTGGAAGCATCGCAGCCGCACTTCTCGAGCTCGGCAACGTAGGCAGCGGCAGCGGTCTTGGAGGCCTCGGCGTCGTTGACGGAGTCGATCCAAGCCTGGCCGGCAGCCTTGAGCTCATCGGACGGACCATCGGCAGCGATGATGTCCTGGGTAGCGGCGATCAGCTTGTGCTGGACGGCCTCGTAACCGACGGCCATGCCCAGACCGTGCTCGGCATTGTCCTCGAACAGGGAGTTGTTCCACGCCGGGCCGTGACCGTCCTTGTCCTTGCAGTAAGGAGCGGTGGCAGCGGGGTTACCCCAAATGGAGGAGCAGCCGGTGGCGTTGGAAATGAACATGCGGTCGCCGGCGACCTGGGTCACCAGACGTGCATAGGCGGTCTCGGCACAGCCGGCGCAGGAGCCAGAGAACTCCAGGTAGGGCTGCTTAAACTGGCTGCCCTTGACGTTGGCCGCGATGAGCTCCTTCTTCTCGGAGACGTTCTCGACCATGTAGTCCCAAACGGGCTGCTGGTCCATCTCCTGCTCGGTGGGAACCATCTCGAGGGCGCCCTTGGGGCAAACCTTGACGCAGTTGGTGCAGCCCATGCAGTCGAGCGGGGACACAGCCATGGTGAACTTCATGCCCTTGGCCTTGGGGCCCATGGCGTCGAGCGTGCGGGTAGCCTCGGGCGCGGCGGCGGCCTCGTCCTCGGTCATCGCGAACGGACGGATGGTGGCATGCGGGCACACGTAGGCGCACTGGTTGCACTGGATGCACTTGGTCTCGTCCCAGTGGGGAACGACCACGGCGACGCCGCGCTTCTCGTATGCGGAGGCACCCAGCTCAAACTGGCCGTCGGCGCAATCGACGAAGGCGGAAACAGGCAGGCTGTCGCCGTCCATGCGATCGATGGGCTCGAGCAGGTTCTTGACCTGCTGGGCGATAGCGGACTTGGTCTCCTCGGAGAGCTCGACGGGAGCGGCGTCCTCGGCGGTAGCCCAGTCGGCCGGAACCTCGAACTTACGGAAGGCGGTAGCGCCGGCATCGATGGCCTTGTGGTTGGCGTCGACGATGGCCTGGCCCTTCTTCATGTAGGACTTGGTAGCCGCGTCCTTCATGTACTGCAGGGCGTCCTCGGCGGGCAGGACCTTGGCCAGCGCGAAGAAGGCGGACTGGAGCACCGTGTTGGTGCGCTTGCCCATGCCGACCTTAGCGGCCAGGTCGATAGCGTCGATCAGGTAGACGTTGACGTTGTTGTTCGCGATGTAGCGCTTGGCCACGGCGGGCATGTGCTCGGCGAACTCCTCGTCGCTCCACTGGCAGTTGACCAGGAAGGTGCCGCCCGGCTTGACGTCGCGGACCATCTTGAAGCCCTTAACGATGTAGCTGGGGTTGTGGCAAGCGACAAAGTCGGCCTTGGTCACGTAGTACGGCGAACGGATCGGAGAATCACCAAAGCGCAGGTGCGAAACGGTGACGCCGCCGGTCTTCTTGGAGTCGTACTGGAAGTAGGCCTGGACGTACTTGTCGGTGTGGTCGCCGATGATCTTGATCGAGTTCTTGTTGGCGCCGACGGTACCGTCGCCACCCAGACCCCAGAACTTGCACTCGATGGTGCCGGGGGCTGCGGTGTTGGGCGCATCCTCGGCCTCGGGCAGGCTCAGGTTGGTCACGTCATCGACAATGCCGATGGTGAACTCGCGCTTGGGCTCGTCCTTCTTGAGCTCCTCGAAGACAGCGAACGCGGACGCGGGAGGCGTGTCCTTGCTGCCCAGGCCATAACGGCCGCCGACGACCTTGATGCCCGTCTTGCCGGCCTCGTAGAGAGCGGAGACGACGTCCTGGTAGAGCGGCTCGCCGATGGAACCCGGCTCCTTGGTACGGTCCATGACGGCGATCTTCTGGACGGTCTCGGGGAGAACGTCGACGAAGTGCTTGATGGAGAACGGACGGAACAGACGAACCTTGACCAGGCCGACCTTCTCGCCGTGAGCGTTGAGGTAGTCGATGACTTCCTCGAGCACGTCGCAGAAGGAGCCCATGCACACGACGACGCGGTCGGCATCGGGAGCGCCGTAGTAGTTGAACAGGCCGTAATCGGTGCCGAGCTTCTCGTTGATCTTCTTCATGTAGCCCTCGACGACGGCGGGAAGCTCGTCGTAGACCTTGTTGCAGGCCTCACGGTTCTGGAAGAAGATATCGCCGTTCTCGTGGCTGCCGCGGGTGTGCGGGTGCTCAGGGTTGAGCGCGTGGTCGCGAAAAGCCTGGACGGCGTCCATGTCGCACATCTCGGCCAGATCCTTGTAGTCCCACATGGCGACCTTCTGGATCTCGTGGCTGGTGCGGAAGCCGTCGAAGAAGTTAAGGAACGGGGTCTTACCCTCGATGGCGGCAAGGTGAGCCACCGGCGAGAGGTCCATGACCTCCTGGACGTTGCCCTCGGCGAGCATGGCGAAGCCGGTCTGACGGCAGGCCATGACGTCGGAGTGATCGCCAAAAATGTTCAGGGCGTGGGAAGCGACGCAACGCGCGGAGACGTGGAAGACGCCCGGGAGCTGCTCGCCCGCGATCTTGTACATGTTCGGGATCATCAGGAGCAGACCCTGAGAAGCCGTGTAGGTGGTGGTCAGAGCACCGGCGCCCAGCGAACCGTGAACGGTACCGGCTGCACCTGCCTCGGACTCCATCTCGACGACCTTGACCGGGGTGCCGAAGATGTTCTTGCGACCCTGGGCCGCCCACTGGTCGACATGGTCGGCCATCGGGCTGGACGGCGTAATGGGATAGATTCCCGCTACCTCGGTGTACGCATACGAAACATATGCGGCCGCCTCGTTGCCGTCCATAGACTTAAACTTACGCGCCATATACCCCTCTCCTCTCATATAGGTATACAGGCCCCGGCGATCGCCGGGATGTTGGCGTGATGGGATTTACGCTGTTGCTTCCAATCATCTGGCAGGCAGGCTCAGCAGCAGGTACGTGGCGTGGAGAGAAGACATGCCGAGGCGAGGGACAGCTGGTGCGCCCCACAGACCCGACCGCCCGTCTTGCACATGACCGAGCGCCGCAAAGGCCGCATGCCGGATGCTCCCGGGCACGCCCCGGCGATGGGAAGCGCCCGCAACGGAAATCCGCATGCGGGTTTATTGTACCCCGCCGTTAAGTGTAATTTCGACAAATATAGGCGGGCGGTAAAGGTTTACCTTGGATGACTGCCGGGATCATTTGGCAGGACTGGCTAGAGGGCACCGAAGAGGATGGCGTAGGTAGTGGATTCGCCGAGCTTGAGCTCGTCGCCGGGATTGAGTTGGGCGGAACGGCCGGGCTCGACCTGAATGCAGACGCGCGTGGCCCCGTTTACCACCACGGTTCCGTTGGTGGACGACAAGTCCTCGACGTGCCAGATATTTTGAGCATCGCACCAGATATGGGCATGGCGGGCCGAGACATCGTCGCCGACGTCGGTAATATCGCCCTCACCAGTGGCCAGCGCGCCAATCTCAACACCCTGCTCACTCGGCTGAATCCAGCGCGGGGCGCTCACGACAAAACTGTTTTGTACGCGCAGCAAGCCCAAGGGGTGCGCCGGGGCGGGTTCGCGTTCGCCCGCGGTCATCGAGATGCCAAGCGAACGCGGCGTGGAGGTGCCTCCGCCACAGGTCGCGTGCGCGTAGTCGATAGCATAGTTCACCGAGGACCGCACATCCGCCGAACAGCCGACGGCGACAAACAGCACCAGCACGGCCTCGGCGCGCTCGGCAGGCATGAGTTCTGCCGCCTGGGACAGGCGATCGAGCGCGTTGCGATAGAGATTCGTGTCTTGGTGGCACTCTTCGAGCGCGCGTACCATCGGTTCACCTGCAGGACCGCACACCATATTGATCACAGCCGTGGAGTCCATGGGATTGCGCTGGCGCAGGGCCAGTTGCGACATAATACGCGCAGCCGAGGTACCGTATTCGGCAAAGTAGCGCTGCTGAAGCGTGCCGACCGGCGCGCGAACGATAAAGCGGGAAACCCAAGAGCGATCGGCGGCTCGGCTCTGCGGGCTGCGGCCGTCGGCGAGCGGACGGGACGAAAGCACCAGGCCGCACAGCTCGATATGGCTCAGATGCGCCGCGCGCTTAAAGATGTCAAACATGGCCCCGCATGGGGTGAGCTCAACTTGAGATGCCATGACCTAGGCCTCCTTGGTCGTAGAAATAGAATCGGACGATACTTCGACAGGTCCGCCAAAAGTACGGGCAGCTGCGGCTCCACCGGCAAGCGGAGTCGCCATCTGGGCTTTTGTGCGTCGCGGTGCCGAAACGGGAAGTTCAAAGGCAAAGCCCATCGCAAGCAAAAACCACGTAAGCGTATAGGTTGCAACCAGAGCGGCAACAAGGCCGCCCATCACGGCGCGTTGGGAAAATACGCTACATGCAGCCACAACCAGCACCGGAACCTCGCAGGCAGAAAGCGCAAGCACACCCTGCAGGAACCCCGAGCGCCGATCACGCGCAAGTGCCCCCGCGGCAACGCCGGCTATGCCTGGCAGCGCCAACGCCAGTGCGGCAATAATACCCGGTAGCGACCCAGACCACACGAGCGATCCCAAAGTCGCCGTCACGCGAGCGCCCGACGCCAGCAGCGCGGCCGAAACCACGACCACAGCCCAAACCACGCCACAGACGACCGTCGCGCCGACCATCAGCGCGCGACGAACCGCGCGGCCGGACGCATCCATGGGGCACGGCGTGAGCGGCTCGCCGCGGAGCGAACGACCGACATTTTGCGCATAGTGGTCACAAAACGCCGAGAGCGCCGCCTCGACCGCCGCCGGCTCGGGACGATCTTTTTGATGGCTGGACAGACAGGCCGTCACCACGTCGAACAGCTGGGCATCGACAAACGCCAGCGCATCGCGCAGCTCTTCGGAATCCGGCTCAAGCCCCAGCTGCTGGGCCTGCTCGGCCGCGGCGAGCGCCACATCGGGCTCACGACGAAGCAGCTGAGTCAAATCACAACCGGGCGCATGGGCACCAATGGGATAGTCGGGCCGCGTGTCCATCTTGAGACGGTAGGGGCTCGCGATGTCGCGCGTCTTTTTGCGCGAACCCGAGGTGCCCGAAGTGCTCGGCGCGGCTTCGTATGGCGCGACGCCGGCAATGAGCTCGTAAACCGTGCTTGCCGCGGCATAGACGTCGATCGCCGGCGACATACGCAAAGCGCGCAGATCGGGAATATCGTCGGTGAGCATCTCGGGCGGGGCATAGGCAACCGTCGCGCGACGCAGCGTGGCATAACGCTCCGTAAACGACGCCTTGCCGCCGGTACCGGCCACAGCCGACGCAGGCTCGAGCGCCAGCGACGAGCCAAAGTCGATCAGGCACAGGTCAAAGGTGTCCTCGGCAAGCTGCCGGTCAAGCGGTAGACGCGCCGTGCGCACCATAATATTAGCGGGCGAGATATCGCGATGGACAAAGCCCTCGCCCACCAGGCTCATACGGCAGAGCAGATCGAACAGGTCGCGACCCAGACGCGCCGCCACAAGCGGCGACAGGCGTCCGGCATCGTCCACGGCGAGTCGCGAACGCAAGCGGGTAAGCGTCTCGCCCTCGACCCATTCCATGACAATTGCAGGCACACCGTCGACCTCGCCCCAGCCATAGAGGCGGGGAAAGCCCTTAAGGCCCGAAAGGGCGCGATGGCATTCGTATTCCTCGCGAAACGCCGCCTTGAACTTGGCGACCAGCGCCTCGTGAGCGGTATCGTCGTCGAACTCATCGCGCGCCGGCAAGATGAGCTGCTTGAGTGCCACGGCCTCGCCTTGGGCGTTGACGGCACGCGTCACGCGGCCGATACCGCCACGGCGCATGGTGGCATCGTCGGCAAACAGCATCGTAAAACGACGCAGATAGGCAGGCAGTTCGTCCTGACCGAGCGCAATGGCCGGCTCAAACCCGTCGACACGCGCCAGGCGCAGGCCGACCATGGGATCGCGACCGAGCGATTGTGGTGTGGTGGATGCAAGATCGGTCATCATAGGGCAAGCGCCGCCACGTTATTGTTGAAGTTGCCGAGCGCGACGTCATCATCGCCGTAATGGCCGACCCATTGACATAGGTTGGTGTAACAGCCCCACAGATTGGCATACTGCTGATACCACTTTGACCGGGGCGAGAATGTCTGACGACCGAACTCGGCTCGAATGACAAACATCTCCCCGACCAGGCTGTCGCACGGTCTGGGATCTCCCGTAGAGTTATAGGTCGAGACCACGTCATTGGCACGAGAAACATAGCCGTCGAGCATGTTGTACTTGGTCACAAGCCAACTGTGAATGCTCTCTTCCTCAGCAGCGGAAAGGCCACCGGAGTTTGCATCGTTGTCAGTGTTGCCGCCCATCGAGCCGCCGTTTCCAGACCCTCCGGTAGAGGAACCCGCCCCAGAGCCGCCGCCCGAACTCGATGAATCCGAGCCGGAGCCAGAATTATCCGAGCTACCGGGCTTTCCGGACTGCTGGGCGTCCTGCTCCTTTTGCTGCTCGACCTTATTCACCGTTGCCGTCACGCTATTGTTGGACAACCGATCGATGATCTTGGTGTTGGTGAGCACGATGGTTTTGCCATTGGCAAGCGTGACTTCGTTGTCCGGGGCCTCGGCGCCGTCCGCATCGTCGGTGCCAAACACAACATGCGCGACCACACTTGCCCAAGCATATCCAGTCGTGGTGCCCAAATCACTTTTGACCTCATGCCCCACGCGCGGTTCGCGTGCGGCATGCGCCTGCATCATGGACGGCACGGTCATGCCATAGGCAGAAACGCCAGCTATGACCAGCACCAGCGAGCACGATAGCAGTGCGTACGCCCGCGGCGCCAAGCCCAGTCGGCGTCGCATGCGCACCGCGGCGCCGCGCTTTGTCTGAGTGCCACCGGGCCGCATGCGTTCTCCTCCAACAAAAACACGCCGCTCAGAAGCGGCGCATTCATTCAAATCCATATTTGAGTGTATCAGCGAACCCAAAAGGTTGCGCAACGAATGGGCAAATTAAGGATGCGAGCGGAAGCGTCCATGCGATAAGCGGATACGAAGCATCTTTGTTGCACAACAAACTCACAGTCGCACGGGGAAATTATGACTACCCCGTGCGTCGCGAGGAAAACATACGGCAGGAGCAGGCTCGCCACCTAAATCGCGCGACGGGCCTCGATGGCGCGGCCAAGTGTAAGCTCGTCGGCATACTCCAGGTCGCCGCCCACGGGCAGGCCGCTCGCCAGACGCGACACCTCGACGCCCAGCGGCTTGATAGTGCGGGCCAGGTAGCTCGCCGTGGTCTCGCCCTCGATGTTGGGGTTGGTGGCGATGATGACCTCATGGATATCCTCGTGGCCCAGGCGCGCCAGCAGCTCGCGAATGTGCAACTGCTCGGGACCAATCTTGTCCATGGGGCTGATCACGCCGCCCAGCACATGGTACAGGCCATGGTAGCTGCCCGTGCGCTCGATTGCCTGGACGTCGCGCGGCTCGCCCACCACGCAAATGCGAGTGGTATCGCGCATCGGGTCCTGGCAGATGGAGCACTCGTCGGCCGTGGCGTAGTTAAAGCAACGGCTGCAAAAGTGGACCTCCTGCTTGACCTCCAGGATGGCCTCGGCCAGGCGGCGGGCCTCCTCGGCATCGGCCTCGAGCAGGTAATAGGCGATGCGCTGGGCCGACTTGGGACCAATGCCCGGCAGACGGCCCAGCTCATCGAGCAGTTTTTGCAGACTGTGATTCGCACTCATATATATGCGTGTCTTAGAACGGCATGCCCGGGATGTTGAGGCCGCCGGTGATGGCGCCCATCTGCTTGTTGGCGAGCTCGTTGACGCCGCGGACGGCCTCGTTGACGGCAGCCATGATCATATCCTGCAGCATATCGACGTCCTCGGGATCGAGGGCATCGGGATCGATGGTGAGGTTGACGAGCTCCATCTCGCCGTTAACGGTCACCTTGACCATGCCGCCGCCGGCAGAGGCGTCGACGGTCTGGGACTTGAGGTTCTCCTGCGCGGCGGCAAGCTGCTCCTGCATCTTGCGAGCCTGCTTCATCATCTGCTGCATGTTCATACCGGCCATGATGGCTCCTTTACGTGCGGCCGCGCGACAAGCTGCAAGGGCAGCCGGAGCACGGCGGGACTTTCAAACTCAAAAATCGTACCACGGCGCGCTGCGAGAGAGCGGGGCGGACGTGTTACCTCAGTCGATATACATGTCCTGGAGTGCAAGCCGCACCCATAGATTATGCAAAGTTGAATAATTCGCATCTGCATAATATTGAAAGCTAAATCTTGTAGAGCCGGAATCCGACATTTAATGCGTACCACTAAATGGCTAAATGCCGAGCCACTGCTCGAGGCGGCGCTCATGACGGCGGGGTATAATTTGATTGCAATAGATAGCAATTTGGAGGTGCCCCATGAATGCCCCCGACGTGCTCCAAAACATCCGCTCAAAACACCCCGTTGCATATGTGGTTCTCTATCTCTTTGTCGGCTGGGCATTGCTGGTTATCATCACCCATGCTATAGCCTTTGGAGCAGAACTACTGATAGCCAGCTCGGACCAGCCCGTCGTCAAATGGGAAGCGACCGATGAGTGCACCGACGGAACTCGAACCATTTTCTACAACAGCCCGTCCCTCTACCAAGAGTTCAAGGTCAAGATAAAGGACTCCAAGATTGTCGATGCCGAACTAGGCGCTTTCTTGACAATCGGAGCAACCGTCAACGCCGAGCAAGTCGAGCACACGGACAGCCATGCGACGTATCGTATCGACCTCAGCATCCTAGGCCGACCGTCACGTACCTGTCTGCTCGAATGCGAGATACGCGGCACCGCGTTGCACATGTCCGAAATACAGATGCGCCCGGGCAAAGAGATCTCTTCTTGAGCAGCATACCCGCCCGCACGGTTACTCCACCGGTTTGAAGATGGTGGACTGGCCGAAGACGCTGCGGATGAGGGCTTTGGCCTCGTCCTCGGTCTGCGGGATGCTCGGGGCTGCACCCTGATGGCCGAAGGGGCTGCCCGCACCGGGGTTGGACTCCCAGGGAGCTGCAGGAGCGCCCTCCTCTTTGGGGGCAGTTGCAGCGGACTTGGGCGCGGACGCCGCACCCGGCACGTCGAACGGAGGCAGATCGTCCCCGCTCGCATCGACAGCGAAGCCGCCGACCATAGCGTCGTCGTAGGGCACCTGCTCGGATTCCCACGGCGCGGACTGCGCGACAGGCTGAGCCTTGGGGGCAGCCGAGCGCTCGGGCGCACGAGGTGCGGGCTCGGTCGGGAGCTTACCCGTGGCAGGAGCGCCGGCGGGGTTGTCGGAGCGTAGCCAGGGGGCTTTGCCCAGGTCAGACGACTTGGGCGCGGGCGAGACGGGCTTGGGCGCGGGTGTCGGAGCAGCCGGTTTGGGCGCCGCGGGCTTAGGCGCCGACGGGGTCGATGCCGCTACCGGCGCCGCTTGCTGCTGCGACGCGCTGGCGCTCGAGGATACAGGGGCCGCCGAGGACACGGGTTGCGGGTCCGCAGATGCCGCAGCCCGTGCAGATGGAGAATGCTCCTCATGTTGAGGAGCCGGCGTGCCACCCCCATCCAGGACATAGTCGACGGTACGACGACCGAAGACCGCGCAGACCGTCGGCAGGACCACCGACTGCGTATCGGCGCGACCGAGCATCTTAATGGCAAAAGTCGAACCCGCGGGGAACGAGACCGTGAGCTTGGAGCCGTCGTCGGCCGTGGCGCGGGCGTTGAGCAAAAGCCCTGCGTAGGAAGCCTGACGTGCCTTGACACGCTCGACAACCTCGGCCCATTTGCGCTGCAGCTCTCCGGCATCCTCGACCGCGGGCGTCTCGGCAGCACCGGCGGCGGCAACCTGGGCGGCATTGTTGGACTGGGGCTTAGGTGCCGGAGCGGTGGCAGACGCGGGGGCCGCAACGGGCTGAGGCGCAGGCGCTGCAGGCTTGGAAGCTGACACGGACGCAGAACGGGGCGCAGGCTGGGCAGCCGGAACAGCAGCACCACGGTCCCAAGGCATACCGCCCTGGCGCGCGGACGTAGCAGCGGGGGCAGCGGATGCCGCCGGGGCGGCAGCGCGGGCGCCCGAAATGAGCGTCGGCTGTTGGGCAGCAGCGGGTACGGATGCTGCAGGCGCGGCGGCCTGAACAGCAGCCACGCTCGCCGGCACGGCGGCGTTGGCAACCATGGCCTCCAGGCGTGCCACGCGCTCGGCCAATGCCTCAATCGTTAAATCAGCCTCGGGACGCGCCAGACGCGTGCAGGCAATCTCGAGCACCAGGCGCACGTCGCTCGCGCCCCTCATCTCCAGTGCGGCATCGTCGAGCACCGTCAGCACGCGGGCCAGGCGGTCGGCAGGATGCTCGCCAAAGGCAGCGGCCTCGGCAGCAAGCGCCTCGGCCTGCTCCGAGCCGCCCTCAAACAGCTCGGCACGGGCACCGGCAACGCAGGCAACGTACACGTCACGCACATGCGCCACCAGGTCGCGCGTCAGCTCAAGCAGGTCATTGCCCTCCTCGACCTGCACACGAATCAGTCCATAGAGCTCGGCAACATCGCGATCGGCAATGGCGCGGGAAAACTCGCCCAGGATCTGGTCCGAAACCTCGCCCAAAAGCGAGCGGGCGTCGTCCGCATGCACAGAACCGTTGCCAAAGACGCTCAGCTGCTCCAGCGTGGACAACGCGTCGCGCATGCCGCCCTTGGCATGGCGCGCCACGATGGCGAGCGCCTCGTCGTCGTAATCGAAGCCCTCCTGCTCGCACACGTATGCCAGGCGATGCTCGATATCCTCGTTGCCGATGCGGTGGAAATCGAAGCGCTGGCAGCGCGAGAGGATGGTCTCCAGAATCTTTTGCGGATCGGTGGTGCACAGCACGAAGATCACGTGCGCCGGCGGCTCCTCGAGCGTCTTGAGCAGCGCGTTGAACGCCGCCGTCGTGAGCATGTGAACCTCGTCGATGATATAGATCTTGTACTTGCCGCGCACCGGGGCAAAGTTGACGGAGTTGATGATCTCCTCGCGTACGTTGTCCACGCCGGTACGGCTTGCGGCATCGAGCTCGTAGACATCCGGGTGGTTGCCCTCGGCAATGAGCTCGCACTCCTCGCAAGTACCGTCGGGCATGCAGCCGCTTGCACCCTCGGCGCGCGCCGCCTCGGCATTGCGGCACAGCAGCGCCTTGGCCAGAATGCGCGCCATGGTGGTCTTGCCCGTGCCGCGCGGTCCGCAGAACAGGTAGGCGTGGGACAGGCGCCCCTCGGTGATGGCGTGCTCGAGCGTCGAGACGATATGCTGCTGGCCCACCACGGAGTCAAAGGTGAGCGGGCGATACTTTCGGTACAACGATTCCATGGGTGCTCCCCCGGGTATACTGAGTCTTGTTGCCGCGGCGGCCATGCGGTCGCACGGCATACTGCATTCATAATAACCCGTACGGCGAGCCCGCCGCGATAGGAGTCCAAAGAGCATGGCAGACGCAGAGAGCAACCTCGTTCCCTCCGAAGCAGCCGACCAGGTCGAGGTCGCGCTCGAGGAGCAGGCCGCAGCCGACGACGGCATCCTGTACCTCAACGAGTACCAGTACGAAAACGACCTGGTCACCGACTTCGCCCGCCTGGTCGCCTCGCCCAGGCGTCGCGGCTCGCTGTATGTCGCCGCCGCGATTGCCGCGCTCATCGGCATCGGCATGTTGGTGGCCGGCGGCAACTGGATCAAGTTTGGCGTCGTGCTGATCGTATTCGGCGCCTTTCTGGCCTGGTGGAGCAAAAACCTGCACCACACCCTCGCCCGCGACTTTATCGACGCCGTTGAGGCCGACGAGTCCATGGGTGGCCGCTATCGCCGCGTCGCCGCCAACGAGGATGGCCTGATGGTTTGGGGCAAGAGCGGCAAGTCGCAGTTCTTCCCGTTTGAGAAGCTCGACCACGTGCTCGACGGCGAGCGCATCTTTGTAGCCATGTTCGCCGACCAGGGCGTGACGATCCCCAAGGACACCTTCGTCCGCGGCGATGCCGAGCAGTTCGGCCCCTTCCTCAAGGCCCGTATCAACAAAAAACTCCGCATCGAGACCAAGAAGAAGAAAATGAAGGCCGAGAAGGCCGCCGCCGAGGCCAAGCAGGGCGACAAGCCCCAGGAGACCAAACGCAAGCAGAAGAAGAACAAGAAGAAGCGCTAAGGCCAAGCCAGACAGGCAGCCTCGCATCCCGCTATCCTCCCCATGCACCCGAGCGTGCTACACTAGCAGCATCTATGCCACCGCGAACGGCTCGGCTCCGCGCCCGCCACTCGCAAACGAACTTTAAACGCACGAGGGTTGGCCATGCCGCTTTTCTCGCAACATACCGCCCGGTTCTCGCCGGACGTTCCTTTGGAGGGCACCAGCTCTCGCGAGCTGCTCAAGCGGTACCAGCCGCTCGAGACACTTGCGACCGGCGGTTTTGGCTCCATCGAGATCTGCCGCGACACGCACCTGCGCCGCCGCGTCGCCATTAAACGCATCCCCCTTATCAACGGCTCCGGCATGCCCGCCAGCGACATCATGGATGTCCTGCGCGAGGCGCACACTGCCGCCATGCTTCAACATCCCAACATCGTGCAGGTCATCGACTTTACGCACGACACAGCCTATGCCTACCTGGTTATGGAATATGTCGATGGCATGTCGCTGGCCGAGTTTTTGCACCGCGTGGACGGCCACTCACTTACCTTTGACGAGGCCGCGGCTATTGCCGATGCCCTGGGCCAGGCGCTCACCTTCGCCCATAGTAATGGCGTACTCCACCTGGACATTAAGCCCGCCAACGTGCTCATCGACCACTCGGGCAATGTAAAGCTCACCGACTTTGGCATGGCGCGACTGTCGTCCGCCGGTGGCTTTGGCGGCTCACGCGGCGGCACCATCGGCTACATGCCGCCCGAGCAGCTCGATATCGAGACCGGCACGGTCGACGAGCGCGCCGATGTCTTTGCCCTCGCCTGTGTGATCTACGAGGGCCTGTGCGGCAGCGCTCCCTTTATGGCGGCCACGCCCGCCGACTCGCTCGACCGCATCATCGGCGGCGCCACCTATCCCAGCGAGCTGATACCACACTTTCCCCCGGGAGCCGAGAGCGCGCTCATGAGCGCGCTCTCCCCCATGCCGCAGGACCGCCCCAACAGCATCGAGGCATTTTGCGACCAGCTCCTTGCCGGTCTGGGCAGCGTACGCGAGGGCCGTCGCAGCCTGGAGCAAATGGTTGGCGAGCTTTCGGATGACGAGCAGGAGCTCGACGATATCGAGCCGTCGCACTACGAGGACGACGCCATCGAGGTCGACCCCGCACTCGGCTGGGCGGGCACGCGCTGGAGCCATGCGCGCGACTACACCATGCGCACTATCTCGGCGCTAACGTGCGGCACCTTTAGCTTTTTGCTGATGCAAACGGCCGGGGTCGCGGCGCTTCCCGGCCTGGTCATTGCGGCCATCGCGATCGGAGCGGCGGCTGGCCTGGCCCCCCAGATTGGCTCGGCCATCTCGGCTGTGGGCTTTTTGGTGCTCATGGCCAACGCCACCATGCAGGCACAGGGCATCCTGTCGATGCTGCCCGTCGCGGTGATCTTTGCCGCCGCCATGTCCGGTTGGTGGATCGCCTGGGGTCGCACCGAGACTGCCGCGAGCGCCACGCTCACCTGTGCACTCGCGCTTGGCTGTCTGACCGGCAATACCTTCCTGGCAGCTGGGGTCGCCGCCGGCGTCGCGTCATTTTGGCTCGGCCCGGCAAGCGCCGCCGCGGCAACGGGCATGGGCGCGCTTTTTGCCCGTCTGGCCACGGTCGCGCTTTCAGCCGGAGGCGTGCTGGGGCTCGGTAACGTTGCCGCAGCGCTGGGAGACCCGCTCCTTTGGGCCGCCTTTGTGCTGGTCGCGGCAACTGCCTCAGCGTCATCCGCGCTGCTCAATGCCCATGCCAAGCGTGCCGATCAGGGCTCAAACCTTGCCGCAATCGCCGCCATCGCTGTCACCGGCATCGGCTGCGCAGCGGCGTCCTGTCTTGCACACCATATGGAAATTGCCAGCCTTGCAGCCGCGGTCGTCGCCAAGGCGGCGGTTGCGGGAACCCTATCCTCTATAATCGTTGGGATATGCCTATATTTGCTCGGATACCAAAGAACCTATACGGAGAGTGATCTTTCGTGAACTTCCTGAACATCTTCGAGGACCACGTGGCCGGCATCTTCGGTGCCACCCGTGCCCCGTTCTCCTTTAAGAAGCTTGCCAAGCAGGCCGCTCGCGACATGGAGGATCAGACTCTGGTGATCAACGGCGTCAACACGGCGCCGGCACTCTATACCATCCTTATCGCCGCCGACGACGATCCCATGCTCGCCCCGTTCTACCCCGAGCTTTCGCGCGAGGTCCGCGAGTTTGTGAAGGCGCAGGCCGAAAAGCGCCGCTATGTCTTTGTCGGCGAGCCCCTCGTGCGCTTTATGATCGATCCGCAGCTGCGCGCCGGCAAGTTCTCGGTCTTTGCCGAGAACGTCGATGCGCCCACGCTCGGCCGCCTGTACGAGGAAGAGCGCGCCTACCAAAACGGCCTGGGACAGAACAACTCCGCGGCAAGCCGTGCCGCCAGCGCCCCGCGCGCCGGCCAGCAGCAATTTGCTGCCCCGCAGCAGCAGCGCCCCGCCGCCATGCCCCAGCAGCAGCCGACGCCTCGCGCCGCCGCTCCCGACCCGCTTGCCGTGGCAGACCCCTTCGCGCCTAGCGTCCCCGACCCCGCCGCAGCACCCATCCCGGTGCCGCAGACCGTCTCGCGCGACGCGCTTGCCGGCATGGGCGGAGCCGCCGCGACCGGTGCCGCCGTGGGCCTAGGCGCCGCAGCCGGCATCGCCTCCAACATGGCGAGCACTCGCGCCCCGCAGCGCCCGCTCGCCCAGCTCGTCGACGTCGTGAGCGGCGAGAGCCATAGCATCACCTCCGCACAGGTGACCATCGGTCGCGAGCGCTCAGTTTCCGACATTGCCCTGCGCGACCCCAACGTGTCGCGCCGCCACGCCCAGCTCACCTTTACGGGCTCGGATTGGTCGATCGAGGACCTCAATTCCACCAACGGCACGCTCGTCAACAACCGCCGCATTACGCGCTGCCCGCTGCGCAACGGCGATCTGCTGACGTTTGGCCTGAGTACCTTTGAATTTAGGGGATAGTCGCTTATGAACATCGATATCGTCCTTTTTGCAGGCCGCATCGTCCTGGTCGCCCTGCTCTATATCTTCCTGTTCGCCGTCATGAAGACCGGTGTGGGGCTTGTGCGCGGACAGCGCCGCGACTCGGCCATCTGGACGATCGATGTGGACAAGGGTCCGCGCGGTATCCGCGGCATCCACGTAGACATGCTCGGCCCCGTCATCGTCGGCCGCTCGCCGTCTTCGGACATCTGCATCAACGAACCGTTTGTCTCGGCCTCGCATGCGCGCTTTTCGCTGCAGGGCCCGGCGCTCATCATCGAGGACCTCAACTCGCTTAACGGCACGCTCGTCAACGGCCGCCAGCTCGTGGAGCCCGCGACGCTGCGTGAGGGCGACGAAGTCCAGATTGGCGACGTGGTCATGAAGGTGAACCGTCGATGATCGACGAGGAGAACAAGTCCGCAACTATGACCGAGGCACCGGCCGCCGCCACAGCTGCGCCGGCCCACGCCGCTCCGGCGGGCTCCGCACCCGTGGAGCCCGAGGACACCGTGTTCTCCCTGCCTCTTTCGCATGTAACGCATGATATTTCGGATCTCGCCGATAACGAGGACGAAGAGGATGCCGTAGCGGCGCCCATCGGCGCACATGCTGCGGAACAGCCCGCAGCGCCCGAAGCAACCGCGGCGCCGGCTCACTTTGCAGAGCCCGTCGCCGCGGCAATCAACGAGAGCGCTGCGGTGTTTGCGGCACCCGAGCCCGCCGCGCCGGCGTTTCCCATAGCCCCGGCATCCGAGGTTGCGCCCGCGTCTACGCCGGCGCCCGAGACAGGGCCATCCCCCGAGGACGGCCCTGCACCCAAGACCCCGCAGCCTGCGCCCGCAAGCGAGTCCGATGCCGTGGCCGAGCCCGCCGCCCAATCGAAAAACACGCCCGCGCCGTCGCACTTTGCGACGCCCGAGTCTATAGACGTCAGCCCGCAAGACGACGAGTCGACCGCCCGCGTTTCCGAGGAGCCCGACTCCCCGGACACCGGCGATTCCGAATCAAACGCCGAGACCGACACCGTCTCTCCCGGTGACACCGCCGAAATCGACGTTGCCGCCGTTGAGGCCAAGCTCAAAGACCCCGGCTCGACCATGAGCTTTGAACCCCTAACCGAGGAGCGCATCGAGACCGACTCGACCTATGATGCCGGCACCACCACGCAACTCATGTGGGGCGCCCGCTCCGACGTTGGCTGCGTGCGCCCGCACAATGAGGATTCCTACCTGGTGCAGTCGCCGCTCTTTTGCGTATGCGACGGCATGGGTGGTCACGCCGCCGGCGAGGTAGCCTCTTCTATCGCCGTCGAGACTATAGCCAAGACGGCCCCGCAGTCCGCCGACGCAGCACGCCTGGCCGCAGCCGTCGAGGCAGCCAACGCCGCCGTAATCGAGGCAGCCCTGAACGGCCTGGGCAAGCCCGGCATGGGCTGCACAGCCACCTGCGCCTATATCGAAAACGACACGCTCGCCATCGCCCACGTGGGTGACTCTCGCGCCTACCTGCTCCACGAGGGCACGCTCATCCGCGTGACCCGCGACCACTCCTACGTGGAGGAGCTCGTGGACGCCGGCGAGATCACGGCAGACGAGGCTCGCGTCCACCCCAACCGTTCGGTCATCACCCGCGCGCTGGGCTCGGACCCCGCCATGTATGCCGACCACTTCACTCTGCATATCGAGGAAGGCGACCGCCTGATCCTGTGCTCCGACGGCCTCTCGAGCATGATTCCCGATAGCGATATCGAGAACATCGCCACGCAGTCCTCAACCGCGCAAATCTGCGTCGACAACCTAGTGGACGCGGCGCTTGCCGCCGGCGGCCACGACAACGTAACCGTAGTAGTCGTTGACCTGGTTGACGATGGCGTTATGCGCGAGGCGCAACGCGTGCGTCGCCGCAATGTTACTATCGCCGCCATCCTGGCCCTCGTCTTTGTGCTAGCAGCTGGCATCTGGGCCTACACGGGTGTCACCGGCTCGTACTACCTGGGTACCTACCAGGGCAATGTCGCCGTCTGGCGCGGCCTGCCCGGCAAGCCACTCGGACTCAAGCTCCACTGGCTCGAAAGCGAAACCAGCATCAAGCTGTCCGACCTGCCCGAAGACACGCAAAACCGCCTCAAGGCGGGCATTCCGCAAACAAGTGTCGACGATGCGCAGGACACGATATCCAAGTACCGCCACCAGATCGACGAGGAGCAGACCCGCCAGGTGATCGACGCGCAAACGATTCGCGACAACACCAATCAGGGATCGACCTCCGAATCAGATTCCGAGAAAACCGCCGAACAGTCCGCCGAGGCCGAAGCCTCCGATAAGAATTAGAAAGGGAGTGCCGCTTATGAGTCGCCGCAACACCGAGCTGCTCTTGCTCATCGCCTCGGCGTTCCCCGTCATCCTGCTGTATGCGATGTACGTCCTCACCGCGGGCGCTGCCATCTCCTTTGAGACGCTCGCCGTACCGATCGGCCTCTTTGCCGCCTTTGCCGCGGCCCACATTGCCGTGCGCATCTTGGCGCCCGGTGCCGACCCCGCCATCCTGCCCATCGTATTTATACTTTCGGGCATCGGCATCACGTTTGTGACGCGTCTCGCCCCCGCTCTCGCCATCTCACAGCTCATCATCCTGTTTGTCTCGGTGGCCCTGATGGTGGGAACGCTCGCGTTGGTTAAGAACCTCGACGTGGTCATGCGCTACAAGTACACCTTTGGCATCATCGGCATCATCCTGCTGATGCTGCCTATCTTTATCGGCACCACGATCTCGGGCTCCAAGCTGTGGATTCGCATCGCGGGCTTTACCATCCAGCCCGGCGAGTTCGCCAAGGTCTTTATCGTGCTGTTCCTGGCCGGGTACCTGGCCGAGAACCGCGAGCTGCTCTCCATCTCCAACCGCAAGATCTTGGGCTTTAAGATCCCTCGCCTGCGACTGCTACTGCCGTTGTTTGCCGTGTGGGGTGTGTGCCTGCTCGTCGTCGTCTTCGAACGCGACCTGGGTTCGGCCGTGCTGTTCTACACCATCTTCTTGCTGATGCTCTACGTTGCCACGGGGCGCTTTTCGTATGTCGTTATCGGCCTTGCGCTCTTAGCCGTTGGAGCCGTGGGCGCCTACAAGTTCCTGTCGCACGTTCAGGTGCGTTTCCAGGTTTGGGTCGATCCGTTTAAGGACGCCCAAGGCCAGGGCTACCAGATCGTCCAGTCGCTCTTCTCGCTTGCCGATGGCGGCCTGGTCGGTGTTGGCATCGGCAACGGCATGGCCAACAACATCCCTGTCGTCGAGTCCGACTTTATCTTCTCGGCCATCGGCGAGGAGATGGGTCTTTTGGGCGGCGGCGCCGTGCTCATCCTGTTTATGCTCTTTGCCGTTCGCGGCCTGACCACAGCTGCCCGCGCAAAGTCCGACCTTGCCGCCTTTAGCGCCACCGGTCTTACGGCAGCCATCAGCTTCCAGGCCTTCTTGATCGTGGGCGGCGTAACCCGCCTGATCCCGCTGACCGGCGTCACCCTGCCCTTTATGAGCCAGGGCGGCTCCTCGCTGCTGGCAAGCTTTATCATCGTCGCGCTCCTGCTACGTGCCGGTGACGAGGCGACCGGACGCGAGGCGGAGCTTACCGGCACCGGCACCATGGCCGCCATCACCGATGATCAGGTCGCATCTGCCGCCGCCCCGACGGGCACGCGCTTTGCCACCTCGTCTTCCTACGGCAGCGGCAGCCATTCCGTCGGCTCGCGCATGCGCCGTCGCCTGCTCGACACGCCTGAATCCGGTGTGCTCGGCCGCGTTGCGCTCGCCAACCGTCTAACCCGCGCGGTGCTCGCCTTTACGGCGCTGTTCGCCATCCTTATCGGCAACCTCACCTATGTCCAGGTCATTAAGGCCAAGGACTATCAGGACATGCCGACCAACAACCACACCATCGCCCGCTCCAAGTACATCCAGCGCGGCTCCATCATCACGTCCGACGGCGTGACGCTGGCCGAGTCGCTGCAGCAGGAGGACGGCACCTACGTACGCTCCTACCCCAACGGTAACCTGGCAGCGCACGTGGTTGGCTACGTGAGCCAGCAGTATGGCACCACCGCCATCGAGAGCGTCATGAACGACACGCTCACCGGTTCTAAGGACTACTCCAGCTGGAACAACGCCATCGCGTCGCTCGCGGGGCAGACCCAGCCGGGCAATACCGCCAAGCTCACCATCGACTCGCGCATCCAGACGGCTGCCGAGCAGGCGCTCAAGGGCTTTAAGGGCGCTGTGGTGGTCATGGATCCGCGTACCGGTGCGGTCCTTGCGTGCGCGAGCTCGCCCACCTACGACAACACCAACATCGATGCCCTGATGCAGTCGGGCGGTGGCGAGGACGGCTCCATGTACGACCGCGCCATGGACGCGCTGTACACCCCGGGCTCGACCTTTAAGGTCGTCACGCTCTCCGCGGCGCTCGAAACCGGCACCGCCAGCCTTACCAGCACGTACCAGGCGCCCGGCTCCATGGACATCGGCAACGCGCCGGTCACCAACTCCGCCAACGAAAGCTACGGAACCATCAGCCTGCAGCAGGCCTTCGCCGTGTCGTCTAACGTCGTCTTTGGCCAGGTGGCCAACGAGGTCGGCGCCAGCTCGCTCGTCCAGTTTGCCAACGCCTTTGGCTACGGTCAAAAGCTCGGTCAGGACCTGACCACCGCGGCTTCCATCATGGCCGACCCTTCGCTTATGACCGAGTGGGAGACCGCCTGGGCCGGCGCCGGCCAGCCCGTCGGCATGGACCACACGCCTGGCCCGCAGACCACCGTTATGCAGAATTGCGTGATCGCTGCGGCTATCGCCAACAGCGGCGTGGTCATGGACCCGTTCTTTGTGTCCCAGATACTCGCCCCGGACGGAACCGTGGTTAAGACCACGCAGTCCCGCTCGCTGGGCCAGGCTGTCAGCTCTGCCACGGCCGACCAGGTCAAGCAGGCCATGCTCGCCGTCGTCCAGTCCGGTACCGGCACCGATGCCCAGATTCCGGGCGTCAAGGTTGCCGGCAAGACCGGTTCGGCCGAGGTCGGCGGCACCAACGTCAACTCTATGTTTGTTGGCTTTGCACCTTACGATTCACCCACGGTTGCCATCTCGGTGGCCCTGGAGGATTACGACAAACACGACGTCGAGGCGGCCAAGATTGCCGGCATCGTCCTGACCGCGGCGCTCGCCGCACAGGGAGCGTGATGCCCGTGATCAAAGCGGATACTTGGGACGCGCCGCGGCCGATGAGCTAGCGGCCACGCGCCACACGGCCCCAGCGGCCACACATTTGGTACTACACACATCGTTGAGCGAATAGTTATGTTAGGAGCAGGAATGGAACAGAGGGTCCTCGGGGGAAGATACCTCCTCAAGGATAAGGTGGGAACGGGCGGCATGGCGACCGTCTTCCGTGCACAGGATCAGGTCCTCGACCGCACGGTTGCCGTCAAGATCATGCTGCCGCAGTATGCCGGCGACGCCACCTTCGCCGCCCGCTTTAAGCAGGAGGCCCAGGCAGCTGCCGGCCTGTCCTCCCCCTATATCGTGGGCGTCTACGACTGGGGCAAGGACGGCGACACCTATTACATCGTCATGGAGTACCTGCGCGGTACCGACCTTAAGAGCGGCATCAAGAGCCACGGCGCCCTCGATCCCAAGAAGGTCGCACAGATCGGCTCGCAGATCAGCTCCGCGCTTTCGGTCGCACACAAGCACGAGATCATCCACCGCGACATTAAGCCGCAAAACATCATGGTGCTGCCCGACGGCAACATCAAGGTAATGGATTTTGGCATCGCACGCGCCAAGAACAGCCACCTCACGCAGGACAACAACGTGCTGGGCACCGCCCACTATGTAAGCCCCGAGCAGACCCGCGGCCAGGACCTCGGCCCCACCTCGGATATCTACTCGCTGGGTGTCGTCATGTACGAGTGCGCCACCGGCCGCGTACCCTTTGACGGCGACGACGCCATCTCGGTCGCGCTCAAGCAGGTCAACGAGCTCCCCATCCCGCCGAGTCAGATCAACTCCGGCGTCGATGCCGATCTTGAGCGCATCATCCTCAAGTGCATGGAGAAGGACCCGGCAAACCGCTTCCAGACGGCCGACGAGCTGCGCCAGGTGCTCAACAGCTACCTGTCCGGCCGAGCCGTCAACGTCTCGGAGCCCACGCGCATCATCGGTGCCGCCGGCGACCTGGGTGCCACCAAGACCCGCGAGCTTTCCGACTCAACGCGCGCTATGGTTCGTCCCGTCTCGGGCGTGAGCGGTCAGAACACCGCCCGCAGCGCTGTCTCGGGCTCCACGGGCTCCTACGAGGTCGAGAAGCCTAAGTCCAACAAGAACAAAATCATCGCCGCCGTGATTGCCGCCGTCGCCGTGATTGGCGTTGTGGTGGCCTTTGCCACGGGCATGTTCAGTGGCGAACAGGTCACGGTGCCCGACGTGCTGGGCAAGGACCAGGAAACCGCTATTGAGCTGATCAAGGAAGCCGGCCTTGAGGTTGGCACCGTCGACCAGAGCTACAACGACGATGTCGACGAGGGAAAGGTCGCCGAGCAGACCCCCAACGGCAACACCAAGAAGGCCAAGGGCACGAGGGTGAATCTGGTAATCTCCAAGG
This sequence comes from uncultured Collinsella sp., assembly GCA_900541855.1. Classification (GTDB taxonomy): domain Bacteria; phylum Actinomycetota; class Coriobacteriia; order Coriobacteriales; family Coriobacteriaceae; genus Collinsella. The sequence continues at coordinate 16,416 of UQLD01000021.1, read as the reverse complement.
GCCCCAAGCCCTCCGAGAAGGTTGAGGTTCCGCAGCTCGTCGGCCTGACCAAGGACCAGGCCGAGGCCGCACTGGCAAGCGTGGGCCTGAAGGGCAGCGCTTCGGAGGAAGCCAATGAGGCCGAAGAGGGTCAGGTCTTTGAGCAGGGCACTGCTGCCGGCAAGGAGGTCGAGAAGGGCACGACCATCTCGTACAAGGTCTCTGGCGGCCCGGACACCACCTCGGTGCCCGATCTGACCGACATGACCGAGGCCCAGGCGCGCAACGCTCTCGACATGGCTGGCTTTGGCGTCGACGTGAGCTACCAGGAAAACGACTCGGTTACCGAGGGTACCGTAATTAGCTGGAACCCCAGCGGCAAGCAGAAGCCCGGTGCCACGATCACCGTCGTCATCGCCAAGAAGTCCGGCAAGGCCAGTGTTCCGGGCAATCTGTACGGCAAGAGCATCTCCGCCGCCGTCACCGCGCTCAACAACGCCGGTTTCTACAACATCGCATTCTGCGATCAGAACGGCAACCCCGTGAGCGGCAACGAAAACGCCACCGTTACGGGCGTCTCCCCCACCGGCAAGCAGTCCACCGACAGCACGATCACGCTAACAGTCGCACTTTCTGGCTCGGGCTCTGGCTCTGGCTCGGGCACGGGTGACGATTCCGGTACGACCAACTAGTCGCCACCCCACCGCTCATCACGGCTTTCGCCGCAAACATATTCGCTCAACGGCGCCCGCTTGCTCCCCCGCAAGCGGGCGCTTTATTTATCGACAGACCATGGCCCCTTAGCAACGCAAAGAGGCCCGCAAAAGCGAGCCTCCCAGGTGACAACAGAATATGTAATGCAGTAATTACTGGCCGCAGAACTTCACCATGATCTCGACCATGGACTCTTGCCTATGGACAAAATGTCCATAGGCAAGGAGATGAAAGAGTAAGGACAACGCCCTCTAAAAGAAGGCCGTATATGAAGATTGCATATCCCTTTTGCCTTCATATACTCAAGAAGCACCCCTCGAAGCGCTCCTGAGAGGCCCCCTTGGATGCAACCCAGGGGATCCAGATTCTGGTAGACATCGGCGCAGCAAAATCCTGCCGCGCAGGCACGAACGGACATCTTGACTCCTAACGCAATGCGGGACGCCCCAAGACACCCCGCCACGACAAAAAACTAGTTCTCGTAGACCAGCGGGTGGCCCCAACTGCCCTCGATCTTGCAGGTCTCCGCCGCAAAACCGGCAGCGAAGTCCAAGCTCTCGCGAATCGCGGCCTCGCCGCACTCGCCGGCCTTCTTCTTGGAAAGATAGGTGACCAAAAACGCCGTCAGCAGTGAATCGCCGGCCGCCATAGCGTCTTTGAGCTCCTCGGGCGCCACGGGCTTGATGCCCTGCTCGTAGAAGTTTTCGCCGTCATAGGCGACGGAGCCCTTGCTCCCGCGCGATGCGCATACGATTTGAGGGCCAAGGGCCTTCACCCACTCGAGCTTCGCCTTGATATCCTCCAGGGAAGCGTCGCCCATGGACATAAAGGCGTACGTCACAAATGGCGCAATCTGCCCGAAGTACTCGTCGGTGGAGTCATCGGAGAAGTCGAAGCTGATAGGCACGCCGGCAGCCTTGATCTTGGGGAGCTCGCGCTCGGTGAAGCAGTAGTTGCCGCTGTGCACCAAATCGAAGCCGCTGACGTACTCGGCGGCGAAGCGGTCTATCACGTAGCGCATGTCGCCACGTATGCCGCCTTCATTGGAGCCCAGGAAGATACGGTCCCCGGTCTCGTCAACGGTCACGCGAGCGGCGCCGTTGACGCCCAGGACCTGCTGGCAGCGAAGAAGCTCGACGCCCTCGTCCTCGAGCGATGCTATAACGTGCTCGGCCTCCTCATCTGATCCGAAGATTCCCATGTAGGCGCTGCGATCGACGCCGAGCTTCTTGGCGAAGACGGCGAAGTTAACTGCATTGCCGCCGGGATACATGGTCTTGATGTGCTCGTACTTATCGACAACGTTGTCTCCAAAGCCAAGCACGCTTATAGGATAGGCTGCCATGGTTATCTCCATTCAGGTAAACCGCCGTGGTTACGGCGAGCAGACGGGGCGCGAGGGATTCGCACGTCTCAACGCGCCTCGCGCCCCGTTTTAAAATCGCTAGTACTTCTCGATGCCCATGTAACGACGCACGTCCGGGTGATGGTCGAACACCTTGCCGCGAGCGGAGCGCAGCTCACAGTTCATCGCGTAGAACAGGATTGGATCAAGGAACGCGCGAACGCTCGCCGGTACTTGGTCCATGCCGTACTCCATGGCGTCGAGCACCATAAGAGTGTCGGTATGGGTCTCGAGGAATGCGAGGGCGCGCTCATCCATGGCTCGGCACTCACTAGAAGACATCTGCAGGAAGTAGAAGACTCCGGGCTCGGTCACCTCGAAGGGGCCGTGGAAGTACTCGCCGGAGTGGATATAGGCGCAGCTCTGCCACTGCATCTCCATAAGCGAGCAGATAGCGAAGCCATAGGCCTGGCTAAACACGGGACCGGACCCCAAGATATACAGGAACTTGTGGTCCTGGCACAGGGCGGCAAAACGGTCGCAGAGTTCGGCGTTGACCTTCTCGCGAGCTGCAGGCAGGATCTGGTCCATCTTGGCGATGCCTTCGTACATGTCGGCAAGGTCGGCATAACCTTCCTGCTGATCCAGGAGCTCGGAAGCGAGAGCCAAAGAGATGCCGGCGGGCACCTCCGCCTGCGGAACTCCCTCGCCCCACGGATATACCCAGCACGTCCACTCACCGTTATCGATGCCGGAACCCGCGTTGTCCGTCTGCACGATAACGGTCGCGCCCGCCGCCTTGGCGATCGAGCACGCATCGATTACCTCGGGGGTGTTGCCGGAGTGGCTGCAAGCGATGACAAGGGACTTTTCGCCCAGGCGCTTGGGACGCATGATATCGAACTCGCGGGCGGTATACGCCTCGCTGGCAAACGTAGTCGCCTCGCGCTTGAGCAGCTCGTGGGCGGGCAGCAGGTCGATGAGGGAGCCGCCGCAGGCAACCCAGAAGACGCTATCGAAACCGCCCTTTTCAGCGATTGCGTCGGCGATAAGATCATGTGCGTTCATTGTTATTCTTCCTTTCGATACGGCGGACGAATCCGCCAACGTTTACTGCGAGTCTTCTCGTCAAGCGTGTTGACTTCCCCACGCGAATGGGAGCTACGCGCTAGTCGACAAAATACCTCTCGAAGGCGTCCATGTTGTGCCGGTCCGCTGCTGCGGGATCATCGAAATACCTTCCATCGGTGATCTCCTGGCCAAGATAGCCCTCGAACCCATGCGCGTTGAGGACGCGTACGAAATCGTCCATACTGTGCTTTCCATCGCCCCAAACCAGATGGCCATATGGGTCGCCATCAATGAAGCGCATGTTCCTTATGGCACCATCGCCAAACTCGGCAAACCACTCTTCAAGGCTCTCGCCGGCGACTCCCATAGCGGTAGTGTCCACCATTGGAGTAAGGTGCGGGCTGGCTACTTGGTCAAGCATGCGCCTGGCGTCCGCGAGTGTAACCACCAAGTTGCTCTCTTCCGGCCTCAGGCTCTCCATGCAGAGGGTCACGCCGTGCTCGCCGGCATAGTCCGCAAGAATCGCCAAGTGCTCGGCAGAGCGCTTCCAAGCCTCCTCGCGGTCCTCGTCCCAATCGCCCCAACCGGAGTTGATGGACATATACGGGGCGCCGAGCACCTCGGCGAGCTCGATGCCGTGCTTAAAGTAAGCGAGGCTCCGCTGCGCGTGGAGGGGCTTTCTGGCAGCGTACTGCCACGGATACACCACGTTCTCCGGACACAGGGAGCTCACGGAGAGTCCGCGGGACTCGATCTTGCGGCGAAGCTCGTCGGCCTCGAAATACCCCGTGTGGTCCAGCGTCACGTGCGGCTCGGCCGCCCAAAGCTCGATGGTTTTGAAGCCAAGGCGCTGCTGAGCATCAAGGAAGTAATCGAGCGACCACATGATGTAGTGAATGTTCATGCCGGCGACCTGCTCGCGACGCAGACGGGGTGTGGAAGCGCTTAAATCCATGCTGGGCACCTCCTACATCGGCAGTAGGCCGGAGATCACAGTCGCGACCAATCCGAACAGAACCATGAAGATAAAGAACTTCCAGATGGTCTTCCACCATTGCCCGAAGGAGATCTTCGCCACGGCAAGACCCGCGACGGTCATGCCCGCAACGGGGCTGATGGTGTTGACGGTCTGGTTCGCGAACTGCAGAGCGGTGACGGCAGCCTCGGAATTGAGGCCCATAAGCTCGGTCAGCGGGCCCATGACGGGCATGGTGAGTGCAGCGAGGCCGGAGCTGGAAGGAACCAGCAGCGAAAGCAGGCCGAGGACGATGTACATGAAGGTGGTATAGATGAAGGACGGAGCGCCCGCAAGGAGTCCGACGAGCCAGTTAAGAATAGAGTCGATGATCATTCCGCCCTCTGCGACGACCAGGATGCCGCGGGCGATGCCGATGATGCAGGCTGCGTAGGCGAAGTCGGCGATTCCGCGGACGAACTCCTCCGCAATGGTCTTCTCGTCCAGGCCGCCGAGTATGCCGGCAAGAAGGCCCATGGCCAGGAACACCATGGAGATCTCGTCCATATACCAGCCCTGGGTAACGAGGCCCCACACGATAACGCCCATGCCGACCGCGAAATCAATGAGGACGAGCTTGTGGCGAAGCGTGAACTCCTCTTCGATAGAGGCATCGGTGACAGAGAACTCGATGCGCTTCTGCTTATCGTCCTCATAGGTGATGGAGGACTTGGGATCGAGCTTGACGCGGCGCGCATAGCGCATGGCCCAGAAAATGCCCGCGGCGGTGAAGATGACCCACAGGATGGCGCGGAGCCAAAGCTGGGGATTTCCCTCGATGCCGATAACGCCCTGGGCGATCAGCACGTTGAAAGGATCAATAGTGGATGCGCAGTAACCAAGGTTGGGGCCGAGGAAGCAGATGATGAACGCGGTCATGGAGTCATACCCGATGCTCAGCATGATGGGGATGAAGATCGCGTAGAACGGCAGCGCCTCCTCGGACATGCCGAACGTGGTGCCGCAGATCGAGAGCAGGATCATGGAGATGGGGATGATCAAGATGTCCTTGTTCTTCAGCTTCTTGATCACGCGGCTCATGCCGGCGTTTAGGGCGTTGGTCTTGGTGACGATGGCGAACGATCCGCCGATCAGCAGGACGAACGCGACGACATCGGCCGCAGCCTGAATGCCCTTGGCGGGAGCCTGCAGGACGGCATCGATGCCCTGTCGCAGATCGACGGTCTCCCCCGTCTCCGAATCGGTGTAGACCTTGTCGACCTCTTGGTACGTTCCGGCTACGGCGACTTCTCGCTCGCCCGCGGCCGTCTGAATGGTCTGGCGGTCGAACTGACCCGATGGGACGATCCATGTGAGCACCGCGAAGAACACGATCAGCATGAACGCGATGGTGTACACATGGGGAAGCTGGAGATGGAATCTGCGCTTGGGCTTCTCCTGTTTGGCATCCGACATTCTTAACCTCCTGCCAGAGCAACGATGCTTGCCAAAAATCCTTCACGTATAGGCAAACATCTTAGGTTGTTCTATGTATAACCTGCATGAAGGCGTCGGTCAAGAAACATATTAGGTTGTTCTATAAGTGGTAACTTTTACGCGCTAAACGGACCTGCCGCGGCAATACGAGAACAGCGCTGTGTGAGACAGAGCCGCTAGATATCGAAGCTGTAGCGCGAACCCACGTAGTACTGTCTGCCATAGCAGAAGCGCTCTCCGTTGGAATCGAGAAAGCCCGCGTTCATGAAGAACAGCGGCTCCCCTACTGGGACCTTGAGCTCGCGGGCGGCATCAATTCCCGCACGGGCGATCTCCAGCCTGCAGGGATCGGACGAGCAGGGATACCTACCCGTACGCTCCCCCACGGCCTCGAATATCGAACAATTGGAGAGACCGATATCTTTGAGAAATTCGAATCCATCGACAGGATAGTAGTTGTTCTCGAACAGGACCGGCACGCCGTCTGCGGTACGCACGCGTGAGACCAAGATGAGGTCAGAGCCTTCATCCAAGCCAAAGAAAGAAGCGAGGTCGCGATCGGCGGCAACGGTCTTGCGGGCAACGACGCGAGCGCCCGCCTTCATGCCGTTTTCAGCGCATGCTTGGGTAAAACTCTGAACATCGTCCTTCTGATGCACCTTGCGAATTATCTTTGTCGCGGTCACAAACGTACCACGCCCCTGCCGCTTGGTGAGATACCCCTCGCCCACAAGCTCCTCTATTGCGCGGCGAACCGTGACCCTTCCCACGCCGTACATCTTAGAAAGCTCAAGTTCCGTTGGAATCTGCGAGTCAACGGGATATGTCCCCTGTTCGATATCGCTCTTAAGCAAATCGAGCACCTGTTGATACAGCGGGGCGGAAGAGCCCCCATCCAGATGCGCATCCACAAAAACTCTCCCTTTAAGGCGTTCGCGATCTCAACGACTCCATTCTACCGCACACGGAAAAATGAGGTTAAACACATAGGGGCCCTGCATGTTTGAGCGGATCGGGAATCTGGTCGCTGATTTCGTCCGCATTTGCTTGCGAAAAACCAAAACGCTCCTCGCGCTTGGCGAACACGGTGAGGCCCGCCGCCTTGCACGCAGCGATCGATGATGCTCGTGTGATGTTGGCTTCCTTCCTTTGCTTGCGAGGCGCGTCACTCGTCCTGCTGAGCCGCGGGCCCATCGTTCGGCGTGGCCTGCCTGCGCGGGGCATGCCGGGAATTGATGTAGTCGTATGCGTAGGCGATCTCCGCGACGGGGACCTCCACGTGGTAATGGGCGGAAATGTCAGAGAAGCTCGTGCGGAATGCCTCGACGAAATCGTTGTGTTCATTGGCGAAGCGCTGCTCGTCTGCGTAGTTCTCGATGGGGCTTCTGGTCACGAGGCGCTCCACGAGACAACACAGGTGCACGTAGAGCCCCATGCTCACACGAGCGCCAATCACGTCTCCGGTGAGCTGCTGGAGCCGCTCTGCGGCACTCTCGATTTCGCCGAAGAGCTTGTTGGGGTTAAGGATTGTGATGGACTCGACCACGTTCCTGAGGGTCATGTTCTTGACGAGATTCTGGTGGAACGTGCGCAAGCTGTCAGCGTCGAGCAAGCGTGCGAAGGCGCGGTCTATCTGGGCCGTTCCTTCGCCGGCGATGAGTTCCTCGAGCGAAATGAACGGGACTCCGTCGGCGTGCGGATTGTCCGTGCCGATGACCGAGCGCACGTTGTACTGGGAGAAGGCGGCATCCTCAGATCCGTTATTGGCGAGCTGCCGCCAGTCAACGGCGACAAGCCGCGCGGGGGACTCGCCAGGCAGGCTCTGCGCCACGAGATCGCGGATCCGCGCAGCTGCGTCAAGTCCGCCTTCGGAGCAGAAGACAATCGCGTCCGGTCGGGCGTTGCGCGCCACGATGTGATAATTACAGGTGCAAGCTGCCGCAGCATCGTCGAGAACCTCTCGCACGGAGCGACCCGCGATAAGTCCGGCGCCAACCTCCACCGCAAGGCCGGTAGAGGCGTTGTTGATGATGCCGAGCGTCATGCCGGAGGTGGATTCCAGACTCTTATAAATATCCTGGAGCGATCCCATGTCCACGAGGATGACGACCTCGTCTGCGTAGGAGAAGCGGTCGATGATTTGCTGAAGAGGAACAGCGACGTCCGTAACCTTCTGGTCGTAGGGCATGTCGATGGCCTCGAAGACCCTCGTGTCAAGAATCCGATTGGCGGCGTCGGCGATGCTCGTGGCGGTCGAGTAGCCATGACTGAGGACGATACCGACGCTCCGACGACGCTTAGACGGGTCGAGTGCGAGTGCCGCATGCGCAAGGACGAGCAGACACGTGAGATCGTCGAGTGCGATGCCGAGCGTGGCCTTGAGTTCATCAGCGATGCAGGCGCAGACAGTAACGGCAAAGCGGTTGCGCTGGGCCACGACGCCGCGCATGCCGGAAAGCTCGCTTGCATGGGAGCTCTTCCAACGCGAGAGGCTTGCGGGCGGCCACAGCTGGAGGCAGATGCCCTGGGCGATTAGATGCGAGCTCTTTCGGGACAAATCGATCGAGTAGAGTTCGTTCACGGAAGTGACGACGCTGTCGGCGATCTGCTCGTATGCGTCGGACTTCGAGCGGCCCGGGTTTTGCCCGAACGCCAGGTAGTCCTCGAGGTCGCGGGCTCGCTCCACCAGCTGAGCGCTGCACGCGCCCCCATCAAGCGTGCCTTCGCGATAGCTCTCGTATGGCTCCAGCATGGCGTCGAGTACATGCCGTGCGCGGTCGTCCGCCTGGCTTTGGATGCTCCGGGTGGTGTCGATGAGCTGCATGTCGTTCTCGCTGCGCTCGAGTGCGGAGCCGGCAAGGATTGCGGAGGGAAGCTGGTAGGTGCGAATCTCCAGGCTGTCACCCTTCGTGTCTAGATAGGCCTCGGCGCAACAGTTGGTGATGCAGCCGCGCAGGCCGCGTACGTTCTCCTCGAAGTTGGTGCCGGCGAGGGCTCGGAAGGCTCCGCGACTTATGAGGATGTCGCGTCCTATGCGTCGGCCCTCCTCCTTGAGGAAGTGGAGAGTCAGTTCCTCACGCTCCTCCTGGGTGCGCTCGCGCAGAGACGGCACCTGGGCGGACATGGGGATGCGACGCGTGAGGCTGCGGCACTCGGTACTGTCTGCCTCGTTTGAGGTGGCAAAGATAAGGCGCACAGCAGGGGCTGGCACAATGGCGCCCGCCTGTGCGGAGGCCCACTCCAAGAGCGCGTCCTGGGCAGCGGGTGAGAGGGCGTCGACGTCCTTGAGATAAACGATGCCGCCGCTCGCCCGATCTGCAGGCCCGCCATCTGCGCACAGGTCGTGAGTGAGCGCGCGGGCATCGTCTGCGTAATGCGAGCAGTCGATGCTCACAAGCTTGGCTTCCTGCTGCAGGACGCCGACGTTCTTGCCGTATTCGAGGGCAAGTTCGGCGAGTAGACCCTTGCCGGTTCCCGAGGCGCCACAGAGCAGGATGGGCAGGCCAGCTGGCGGGTACTTGAGCGCGGCGCAGAGCTGGCTGATGCAGGGCGCAAGGCTCAGCTCGTGACCGATTGCGCGGTCGAAGTCGAGTCGCTCGCCGTTTCCGAGCGTGGCGAAGAGCTGCTCGACCGAAGGGTAGGTGCTACGCTCAATGCGAGACTGGAAGAAGCGTTCGAGGGAGCGGCGGTGGAAGTAGCACACCGGTCGTGCCCCTGCTTTCACCACGAGGCCAGCGCGCACGAGCTCGTTGAGATACTGACTTGCCAGGCTGCGCGAGATGGCGAGCGAGTCGGTTATAGATGCCGTGGTGAAGTGGTCGAGACGGTTCTGGATGCGCCCGCCCCGCGTGCTGCCAAGCTCGCGCGTGATGCGATCGAGGTAGGCAAGCAGGTCTTTCTGTGTCTCGGGGATGTTCATGCGGCTGGTCCTCCTTTCGTCCCACACCTTACGGGCGGGGTGGTGCTCGGGACGGGTTGGCGCCCGCGTTTTGTCACGGGCACGTGAACTTCGGCACTCCATGATACATCTGTAGTGACATATGGCGACTTTTCGACACCTGCGCTCGACACAGCGAGCGGCAACAGCGCTGTCCGCCGAGCGCCTCACGGGCGTATCCCAACCGTAGGAGTGCGCTTTGCCACCTTTGACTGCCTCCCTGTCGGCAAGCGGCTCGCCGTTCGCTCCGTCTCTGACCACATCGCTCGAATCGACTCTGCCGCCGGCGCTGTGGTGGCCGTCGTGCCCGCAAAGGTCATCAAGCAGGCCGACGAGGTCACCGCGGGCAAGGTCTCCCTCGTCGACGCACTCAGGAATCTGTAGGCGAGGCCCCTAAGGCCGCCTCGCTGTCGGCAGCCCGGGGCCATGTGCCATCAGGGCACAGGACGAGTCCGGTCGCCGGAATGCGGCCGGACCCGTTGTTCGCGTGTTTTGCTGGGGGAGTCGCTGTGGCGACGAGGTTCACTGGCTTACTTTTCCTGTTCGCGCAGCCCCTTCGCCAAGGCTATGTTGGACAGTTTGAGTTCGCCATTCGTTACCGTAACAGCAAGCGAGTGGCCGAACTTCTCGCAGACGCGTGTCGTGAGTGCGGTACCGTCGAGGTAGAGGACGAGGATGTTGTCGTCAACGATGAGCTGCAGGTGGTAAGAACGCCCGGACTCGAGCCAGACTGGCCTCCAAAGCCCCTTATCCATTACGCGGAACCACTTGTAACAGGGGCTCTTGTCGAGCGAGAGCCGATTCGCGTCGAGGTCGAAGCGGTATTCGTACGACTCGTCGGTCTCGAGATTCTTGTAGGCTCGAATTGAGAAGTCGCAAGCGTCCCTGAACGTCACGTCTGCCTCGAAGCAGAAGATCTCGCCTGCGTTTTCGGTGATTACGCACTCCGTTCGTTCGTGGTCTCCGCGAAGCTCGATATCCGGGACGGCATCAGGGCACTCGAACGCATCCTTTATGCTTTGGGGAGGGCGAACGCCGAGGGTGCCATTGGGGCGCTGGTACACCTCATGGGGCATAAACGAGCCACCCCAAAGCCAGTTGGCCCGGTCATCGTCGTTCTCGCGCGTGGGGACCCAGCCGGACAGAATCCTGCGCGATCCGTCGAAGGCGGTCCGTCCGGCGTAATACGCCCTCCCGTCGAAGGCGTCATCTCTCGGCTTCTCCCACGGACCGTAGAGATCGCGGCTCATGCGGTAGACGATCTTGTTCTCGTCGCTGTACTCAGAGTAGACCAGGTACCACCAATCGCCAATTTTAAAAATGTCTGGCATTTCGAACATGGTGTAGAGGCCGGGGGCCCAGAAGTCACCCTTGAACTGCCAGTGCTCGAGGTCCTTCGACGTAAAGTGAACGAGCCTGCCAGTTTGGAGGGTTTTGGAGGGGTCGTCTCCCTTACGCGTGCCCAGTACGAGGAGGTATTCCTTCCGGTCGTCATCCCATATTACGAAAGGGTCGCGCCAGTTGCGCCCATCGTATCCTGGCTGAGGCGTGAGCTCTACTGCAACGCCCGTCTTTTTCCACGTCGCATAATCATCCGAGCAGGCCTTCGCCTGCATGAGCACCTGGGACGTTTTGCCTTCTCGCAGGTAGTTGCGGTTGAACCCGGTATAGAAAGCGCGTACCTCCCCTTTTGCCTCGTAAACGGTTCCGGCGTAGATGAACTGGTCTTGGTCGTCTTCTCCGCCGTGGGGGATCGCCGTTCCGTGTTCCTGGTACGTCACGAAGTCCTGGGTGGTCGCGAGCGACCACCCAAAGGGCTGTCCTTCGGCAAGCGGAGCGGGGTCGCGCGTGTCACGCTGGTGGTATAGATAGAACGTGCCGTCCTTGCCGAAGGGCATGACGTCTCCCACCCACACGTCCTTCGGTTGGTAGAACAGGTGCTGGTTATTGGTCGGGACTTTGCGCATGTCTCGTCCTCCTTACTGTCGCGTCTTTCCTATTCGTCTTCTTCGTCAACGTCCGAAGTAAGATCTCCGAGGTAGACGAGCTGCTCTTTGGCTTGGGTGACGACATGCCTCACCACATCGGGAGTAAGCTGTCCGGCGTGGAGCGAGAGCTCGAGGGCCACGGGAAGGTTTACGCCGGTCACTATGAACGCGCCTCGCGGAGCCGAGCAGGCTACGAGCTGGTTTACGCTGCCCTGAAGGATGTCGGTGAGAACGAGGGTCTCGTCATCTTCGGCGATGCCCTCGAATGCGCTGGCGAGCTTCTCCTCGAGCGGGGTTTCGTCTGTAAACGCGCAGACAACCCTGATGTCGTGCCCCGGTCCTATGATGGCCTTGAGCGTGTCTCCGAGTCCGGCTGCCAGGCCGTAGTGCGATGCAATGATGATGTGCCTCATAATGCGTCCTTTGTGGGTTGGTCTAGCCCTAGGCTAGGCAGCAAGAATGCCGAAAGCCGCGCACACCCACGAGATGATGAGGATGCCGAGGACAATCTTGTTGATGCTGACCTTGCGCTTGACGAGGGCGTAGACGATGGCTGTGGCTATTACGGGCAGCATGCCGACCATGATTTGGTCGAGGATGCCCGTCTGGACGTCGAGCGTGACGTCACCCATGGTGAACGTGAGACCACACGAGACCTTGATGACGGTGGGGATGAGCGCACCGACGACCATCATGCCAAGTGCCGACGTCGACTCGGTGAAAACGGACATCTTCTCGGCAAGGGTCGTGAAGAGCTTGTCGCCGAACTTATAGCCTATGCGCCAGTCAAAGAGCTTCCATACGAAGATGGCGATGGCGACGGCGAGCCAGAGAAGCACGCCGACGGGGTTTCCCGCCTGTCCCATGTAGGCGGCGATGGAGCCGAAGATGGTGGGAATGAGGATGGCGAAGATCGTATCGCCGACTCCTGAGAGGGAGCCCATGAGGCCAATCTTAAGGTCTTGGACCGCGTCGATGGCGTCATTGTGCCCCTTGTCCTCCAAGGCTAGGCCGGCGCCGAGGAGCAGGCCGCTTACCTGGGGAGTCGCATTGTAATAGCGATAGGTGCTCAGAAGTGACCTGCGGTAGCCCTCCTCGTCTCCTGCATAGATCTTGCGCAGGGCGGGTTCGGTTGCGAACATGACCGCCGGGGCACACTGGGACTCATAGTTATAGATGGACGCGCCGAGCATCCAGCGGCGGCCGCAACGGTCGAGATCGGAAACGGTGAGGACTGGCTGGTACGTTCCGTCTGCCAGGCGGGTTGGCGCTTCGTTTGCCTTGGTGGCGTTAACTTCGTTACTCATCTTCCAGACCTCCAGCGTCGAGGGCGTTTACGGACGGATTGCTGTGCGACTTGTAGTACTCGATGGCCGCGGCGGCACCGAGCAGGGCAATGGGGAGAATGCTTATCTGCAGGTAGGCGGCCAGAACGAAGCCAACGATGGCGTAGGCGATGAATTTCTTCATTGGCATGAAGGACAGAAGCATCGCAAGGCCGACGACGGGGAGGATACCGGCGGCGATGGAGAGGCCGGTCGTGAACCAGGAGGGCATGACGGAGAGGAAAGCGTTGACGGCATCGGCGCCAAAGAGCAGTACGGCAAACGTGGGGATGGCCGCCGTAAGGCCATAGAAGACCGGACCGAGGAAAAGTACGCTCTTCATCTGCGAGTACTTGCCCTCTTCGGCAAAGCGCTGCGAGGTACGCCCGAGGAAGCCGTTTGCCGTCTTGGCGATGACGTCGAGCTGAAGGCCGAGCATGCCGACTGCGATTCCGGCGGCAACGCCGACGCTCGCCTCCTGACCCGAGGTGATGGCAACGACGGCGCCAATGATGGCGGCAGTGGGATAGTCGGGGACGGAGGCTCCTCCCATGGCCGCCACGCCCAGGCTCATGAGTTGGACGATGGCGCCGACGGCGAGGCCGGTTACGGGGTCGCCGAGCGCAAGTCCGACGAACCATGCTGGCGTGACGGACATGTTCGTGAGAATTTGTCCCGCGTTCTTCTCGGCTCCGTAGATGAAGGCGATGAGTGTAACGACGGCTATCTGGATGATGGATGGTGTCATAAGTTCACTCCCTTGCTAAAGCGTGATGATGCTGGAGAGCTCTACGGGCTTGTCGGCCGGCACATAGCGAACGGTGATGTCGCAGCCGGTGCCAGCAATCGCTCGATATGCGGGCAGCTCGTCTTTGGTGACGTAGGCGCGACTGCTCACCTGGACGGCGTCTGACCCCTCTTCGGGAAAGACTGTGCCTCCGACCACGAGTGTGGGAACAACCTGGCCCGTCTGTATGACGTCGAGGATGGTCTGGGGGTCTCGCGCCACGATGAAGACCGTGTGGTCGTCGTACTTGCCCGCCCGATAGTTCGTGAGAGCCGTCTCCTTGTTGATAATGGAGAGGGCGACTCCCGAGGGCTTTGCCATCCGCATGGCGGCCTTCTTGGTCGGGTCGTTGGCGACGATGTCATCGATGACCATGAGACGCTGCGGACGGAACTCGGGTACCCACTGGGTTGCCACTATGCCGTGTAGCAGGCGGTTGTCGATGCGTGCTGCGATGATGCTCATGTGATGTTGGCTTCCTTCCTTTGCTTGCGTGACGCGTTTCGGCATGGCCTGTGCCGAAGCGCGTCATTCGTCCTGCCGGGCCGCGGACCCGTCGTTCAGCGTGGCCTGCCTGCGCGGGGCATGCCGGGAATTGATGTAGTCGTATGCGTAGGCGATCTCCGCGACGGGGACCTCCACGTGGTAATGGGCGGAAATGTCAGAGAAGCTCGTGCGGAATGCGATCGAGGTAGGCTCTGTGTCTCGGGGATGTTCATGCGGCTGGTCCTCCTTTCGCCACACACCTTACGGGCGGGGTGGTGCGCGGAACGGGTTGGCGCCAGTGTTTCGTCACGGGCGCGTGCGCTTCGGCACTCCATGCTACATCTGAGTGGCATATGGCGACTTCTCGACACTCGCGCTCGACACAGCGAGCGGAAATGGCGCTGCCTGCCGAGCGCCTCGCGGGCGCATCCCGACCGCAGAAGTGAGCGCGAAGGCTCGTCGAAGTGCTGGGTGGGGGACCGGCGGTCTGGATACGCGGTTTCGTTCGGCGAAGGCGGCGAGGCGAATGGCATGGCGAACGTACGGGTTTGACGTGAACGGGTTGCCCGTGGCGGCGTGGTATCGGGAGGAGACGGTCGAGCAGGTGCTCGCGCCGCTGCTCGCCCGTCTCGCGCGCTCGCATCAGGAGAAGGGGTCGCAGGCCCATCTCGGCAACCCGGTGCGCATACGCTATTGCGACCGGGACGGCCACGTGTCGCGAACGGATATCGTCCGCCAGGTGGACGTCGCGCCGCGAAATGCAGACTCGCCTCAATCGTCGGTAAGGGGTGCCGCGGGCGATACGATGGAATCCACGGACCGCACCGCGCCGCCGAGATTGCGACGCGAACGCAGGCGATGCGCCCGAAAAACTCCTCCGCGCATGTAGGGCGAAACGCCAGATTGGAGCTCCATGAACGATTTCTCCTTCTACTCCCCCACCCGCTTTGTCTTTGGGCGAAAAGCGACCGACAAGGTTGGGGGACTCTGTCCGCCTCCGGCTACCGCTGAGCGCTCATTGTCTACGGCAGGGGTTCCGCAGTTCGCTGCGGAACGCTCGTCCGCGTGAGGGCATCGCTCGATGCCGCGGGCGTGGAGCACATCGGGCTTGGAGGGGTGCGTCCAAACCCCGAAATAGGCTTGGCACGAGAAGGCGTCATGCTCGCACGGGCAAACGACGCCGACATCATCCTGCCCGTGGGCGGCGGCTCCGTCATGGACTGCGCGAAGGCCATCGCACTGGGGCGGTATACGACGGCGACGTATGGGACTTCTTCCGCAAGCGCGCCGTTCCCGCCGACCGCATCGACGTCGCCTGCGTGGTGACCATCCCCGCATCCGGTTCCGAGGCCTCTAACTCCTGCGTTATCAGCAACGACGAGGAGCACCTCAAATGCAGCATTAACACGGACCTCAACCGCCCGGCCATCGCCTTCCTCGACCCGGAGCTGACCTTCAGCCTGCCCGCCTGCCAGACCGCCGCGGGAGTGACCGACATGATCGCCCATATCATGGAGCGACTCTTCTCCGGCGAGCCCGCCGTGGGCGTAACCGACAACATCGCCTGCGGGCTAGTGCGCGCCGCGAGGGAGGCGGCGCCCAAGGTGATGGAGAACCCCGATGACTACGACGCCCGCGCCGAGATCATGTGGGTGGGTACGCTCGCCCGTAACGCCCTGCGCGACGGCGATTGGACCTGCCGCGGCCTTGAGCACGAGCTATCCGCACTGGACACCAAGATCACGCACGGCGCCGGCCTCGCCGTCATCTTCCCCGCCTGGATGCGCTACGTATGGCGAGAGCACCCTGAGCGCTTCCTGGAGTTCAGCGCCCAGGCCCTTGGCATCGAACCCATCGATTCGGACGCGGACGAGCTCGGTGTGGAGGTAACCCCCGAGCAGGCAATCGAGTACGCGGTCGAACCGACCATCGACGAGCTGCAGGATTTCTTCGTCTCGCTGGGAATGCCGCGCGCGCTATCGGAGTTCGGAGTCACCGAGGACGATATCGAAAAGATGATTCCGGGCCTCAAGATCAACCGCGGAGAGCTCTTCGGCAGCTTCAGGAAGCTCACGCTGGACAACGCGAGAAAGATTTACCGCAGCGCACTCTAGGAAACAGATGCCAGTCCCCCACGGGCGAGCAGCACGGCGGCCCCCGCAAACCAGAAACGGCGCCGCTCCCGCGACGCCGTCATATTCCCTGGTGCCCCCGGGCGGATTCGAAAACTCCCCCGCGGGGAAATTGGTGGCGCGGGTGTCGACGGCCCGCATCCGCCGGCGGCCCCCGCAAACCAGAAACGGCGCCGCTCCCGCGACGCCGTCATATTCCC
>UQLD01000020.1 GCA_900541855.1 uncultured Collinsella sp. | reverse complement strand
GGATTGGTCAATCTCGGCCGACTATATTTGGCTAAATTATTCCGGCGCTAACACTGGATCCGTATCTGGTGTGCGCTGTCATTAAGTCTGAATCGAATTGGGATCCCGAGGCCGAGTCGAATCAGGGTGCTCAGGGATTGATGCAGCTGATGCCCGAGACTGCCCAGGATATGATCGCCAAGGGCCTTGTCGACGGTGGCGAGTATTTGGCCGACAACCTTAACGATCCGGCTACGAATATCGAGTTTGGCTGTGCGTATCTTTCGTATCTTCTAGCGTATTTTAACGGGTCGACTGACAGTGCCATTGCCGCCTATAACGCCGGCATGGGCAATGTCGACGGATGGGCGCAGCAGGGTACGTCGCTTCATAATGCAATCACCTTTCCCGAGACGCAGGCGTATCTGATTCGTGTCAATAATGCCTGGGCTCGCTACAAGACCATCTATCCCGATCGGTTCGTATAGGACTATGCCTGCCGCCTGCGTATACTGCAGATGTATGAGTTAGGAGTATCCATGGCGGAATTTGAAGTAGAACGCGTTGGTGGTGAACTTAAGCGCTTTGGCGTTGAAGGCTCTGACGTGCCGTTTAAGGTCGTGTCTCCCTATGAGCCTGCCGGTTCCCAGCCTAAGGCCATTGAGTCGCTTGTGCAGGGCGTGAGGGACGGAGACCGCTATCAGGTTTTGCTGGGCGTGACTGGTTCGGGCAAGACCTTCACGATGGCAAAGACTATTGAGGCCCTGGGAAAGCCGACGCTGGTCATGGCTCCGAATAAAACGCTCGCCGCTCAGCTTGCGAGCGAGCTCAAAGAGTTCTTTCCCAACAACGCTGTGGTCTACTTCGTCTCGTACTACGACTACTATCAGCCCGAGGCGTATGTGCCGCAAAGCGATACATATATCGAGAAAGACTCCTCGATTAACGAAGAGGTCGAGATGCTGCGCCATCAGGCGACCGCGTCACTGCTCTCTCGACGCGATGTGATCGTTGTCGCATCGGTCTCGTGTATCTATGGCATTGGCTCTCCTGAGGACTATGCGGGTCTGGCTCCAAACGTCGACAAGAAGGTGCCGCTCGAGCGCGATGACTTTATCCATGCACTTATCGACATTCAATATGATCGCAATGATTATGACCTGGCACGCGGCACGTTCCGCGTGCGCGGCGATGTTGTCGACGTGTATCCGCCTTATGCCGAGCATCCGTTGCGGTTTGAGTTCTTTGGCGACGAGGTCGAGCTGATTGCCGAGATCGATGAGGTCACCGGTGAGATGCTTCGTGAGTACGAGGCCATCCCCGTATGGCCGGCATCGCACTACGTGACCGAGAAGCCGAAGGTCAAGGCGGCTCTGAAATCGATCAGCGAAGAGTGCGAGAAGCGCGTGGCGGAGCTCAAGGCGACCGACAAGTTGCTCGAGGCGCAGCGTCTGCAGCAGCGCACCGATTATGATCTTGAGATGCTCGAGACGATGGGCTTTTGCAACGGCATCGAGAACTACTCGCGTCATCTGGACGGTCGCAAGCCGGGTGAGCCGCCGTTTACCCTAATCGATTACTTTCCCAAGGATATGCTCTGCATCATCGATGAGAGCCATGTGACGGTGCCGCAGATTCGCGGCATGCACGAAGGTGACCGCTCGCGTAAGGTGACGCTGGTGGAACACGGTTTTCGCCTGCCCTCGGCGCTCGATAACCGCCCGCTTCGTTTCGATGAGTTTGAGGCAAGGATACCCCAGTTTATCTATGTTTCGGCCACGCCGGGCGACTACGAGCTGCGGGTGAGCCAAAACGATGTGGAGCAGATTATTCGTCCGACTGGCCTGCTCGACCCCAAGATTGACGTGCGTCCAGTTCGCGGCCAGATTGACGATCTTGAGGACGAGATTCGCGAGCGCGTTGCCCGCAAGGAGCGCGTGCTGGTGACCACGTTGACCAAGCGCATGGCCGAGGACCTGACCGACCATCTGCTCGACGCGGGCATTAAGGTCAATTACATGCACTCTGATACGGCGACAATGGACCGTGTCGAGATCCTGCGAACGCTGCGCGAGGGCAAGATCGATGTTCTCGTTGGCATCAATCTGCTTCGCGAGGGCTTGGATCTCCCCGAGGTCTCACTGGTGGCAATTCTCGATGCCGATAAGGAAGGCTTCTTGCGCAACCGCCGTTCGCTGATTCAGACGATTGGCCGTGCGGCCCGTAACGCCGATGGTGAAGTCATCATGTATGCAGACGTTGTGACCGATTCGATGAAAGAGGCCATCGAGGAGACGCAGCGCCGTCGCGAGATTCAGATGGCATATAACGAAGAACATGGCATTGTGCCCAAGACAGTGCGCAAGGCCATCAACGACATCTCAAGTTTTATTGCCGAGGCCGAAAAAACTGTGGGCTCCAAGGGACGCTCGAAGGGCGACTCTCTTGGCCATGGCGCATTCTATACGCCCGATGAGTCGGGCGAGGGCGGTGTGCCGGAAACGGTGGCGCCCGAGCAGACACTTGCGGAGCAGTTGGAAGAACTGCCGCATGACGAGCTTGTGCGGATCGTCGAAACCATGGAAGAGGATATGCGTAACGCTTCTGCCGCTATGGACTTTGAGGAGGCGGCGCGCCTGCGCGATGCCGTCGTTCAGATTCGGGCGATGCTCGAGGGTGCGTCTGAGGACGAGACGATCGAGCGCTTACGCTCGCAGGCCCGCAAGGGTTCCACGTTCGCATCGGGCAGAAAACGCCAGGGTGCACGGTTTAAGAAATAGCGAACAGGCCCCGAGTTCTCTGTGGAGCTCGGGGCCTATGTCTTTTGCGCGCTGGAATTTGTGCGTTAGAGGTCTGCGATCAGGGCTTCAGCACAACGGATGCCGTCGGTGGCCGCGCTCATGATGCCGCCGGCATATCCAGCTCCCTCACCACAAGGGTAGAGGCCCGGGGTCGACACGGCATGGCACGTTCGGTCTCGGGTAACAGTGACCGGTGAGCTCGAACGAGTCTCCACGCCGGTAAGAACGGCATCGGGACGGTCGTAGCCTCGTAGCTTTTTTCCGAGTAGGGGAAGTCCCAGGCGGAGCGACTCGACGATATGCTGCGGTAGGGCTTCGTCAATTGCCGTCCAGGTCACACCGAGCGGATAGGTGGGCTTTACCTTTCCGGGCGCCTTGCTGGCGCGTCCTGCGAGGAAATCTCCGACGAGTTGTGCCGGTGCGTTCCAGTTGGAACCGCCCAGGCGATAGGCGGCCGCCTCGCAGGCACGCTGGAGCTCGATGCCGGCGAGCGGGTCATCGTTGGGAAGGTCCTCAGGCGTGACGTTAACGAGCAGGGCGGCATTTGCGTTGCGTCCGTCGCGGGCATTGAGACTGGCCCCGTTGACGCACAGATGGCACGGTTCTGAAGAGGCGGCAACAACCTGTCCGCCGGGGCACATGCAAAACGAGAACACGCTGCGGCCGTTGGGAAGATGGGCAACAAGTTTGTAGGGGGCCGCCCCGAGCGCTGGATGTCCCGCCGAGGCTCCATATTGGGCTCTGTCGATGTCGCGTTGCGGATGCTCGATGCGAACGCCCATGGCAAAGGTCTTTTGTGCGAGGGCCACGTTGTGGTCCTTAAGGAGCTCAAAAATATCGCGAGCAGAATGCCCGCAGGCGAGGATGAGGTGCTTTGTCTCGATTGGCTCGTAAGCGGCGTCTTGGGACGATTGGACATCAATACCGGTGATGGCGCCAGACGCGTCGATGCGAATGTCGACGAGCTTCGTTCGATAACGGACGACACCTCCGAGCTGCTCGATGCGCTGGGATATAGCGGTGACAACCTTGGGAAGGATGTCGGAGCCAATGTGCGGCTTGGCATCCCACAGAATATCGCGGGGCGCACCCGCCTCGACGAAGGTTTCGAGGATAAGGCGATGAGCGGGATTTTTTGTTCCCGTATTGAGCTTGCCGTCCGAGAAGGTCCCCGCGCCGCCCAGACCAAACTGAATATTGCTCTCGGGGTCGAGGATGCGCTCCTTTAGAAAGAGGTCGATCGCCTGCGAGCGGCGAAATGCCGGGTCGCCGCGCTCGATAAGCAAGGGCTTAAGACCTGCTTTGGCGAGCGTGAGCGCAGCGAAAAGGCCGGCGCATCCGGCGCCGACAACGACAGGGCGTTCTTGAGGTGCGTCGGAGACGGGGGTGGGGAATGAAGGCTCATCGTCTTCTATCGCGCGTACGCGCGAGCGGTCACGCTCGGCAACGCTGTCGACCGCTTCTCGCTCGAGGTGGGGACTAGTCAGCTCAACACGAAAGCTCAGGATAAAATGGACGTCTCGTTTTTTGCGAGCGTCGATTGACTTGCGGTGGAGTTCGATGGACTTGATCTCGGAGTCCTTGCAACGTAGGATGCGCTTGGCGACTCGCTTGCCAACAATGAGGCAGGCATTTTCATCGCCGACTTCATCGAGCGAAGCGTTGACTTGGGTGATTTCGATCATCGAGGTCTCCTTAGAGGCAAGAAAGAGGCCGTCCGGTATCCCAGACGGCCCGAATGCGTTTTTGATTATAGACTGCGCGGCTACAGGCTGCTTGCAGCGCGAATGCCCGAGAGCCATGCCCACGCAAGGTTAAAGCCTCCGCAATCGGCGTCGATGTCGAGCGCTTCGCCGCAGACGTAAAGCGGGGCGTCGACAACGCTGCGCGCGCGTAGGCTGGGTGTTGAGATGCTCTCGACAGATATGCCACCACGCGTGACCTGCGCCGAGCGCTCCTCGGCTGTTCCCTCGACGAGCAACTTAAAGTGCTTGAGGATCGAGACCAGGTGGATGACATCGTTGGAGCCTGGATGGCACTGCTCGAACGCTGTGCAGACGACGCGGGAGAGTTGCGGGGCGAGCATGCCGTCGAGCCAACGGGGATCGCGGGGCGAAAAGCAGCCGAGCAGCTCAACGCGCCGGTTGAGCATATCGAGCAGCTCGTCTTTGGAGAGGTCGGGGAAAACGTCGAGCAAGATCGTATCGCCGTGCTGGATACGACGGGAGAGGTTGAAGACAGCGACGCCCGAGATACCGAAGGTTCGAAACAGGACTTCACCGTCTTCGTGCCAGAGCTCATTATGATTGCGGGCGAGCGTCAAGCGGGCGCGGACGCGCAGGCCATCCAACGTCTTGAGTGCCGCCCGATCGCCGACGACCGTTGCCGATACGGGGCAGAGGATGGGGCGCAGCGAGGTGAGGGGGAGGCCAAACGTATCGGCGATACCGGTGGGATTGCCGCCCGTGGCGATAATTACGGCATGTGCCTGCAGGGCCTCGTTCTTGCGAGGGACATCGGCGAGTGCCTTCCGAAGCGAGCGGAGCTCCGATTTTCGGTCGTCGTGCTTTTTTGCCTTGAGTGCCCGCGCTGGACGGTCTATTTGGAGTGTCCAGCCTTCGGAAGCTTTGTGCGCCGAGGCAACGTTGGCTCCGCAGATTAAGGTGATACCCAGGCGATCGCAGACGTTGAGAAGCGCGTCGCGCACCGATTCGGCGCGAAGGGAGCGCGGGTACAGCCGGCCTTCCTCGGAGGTTGTCATGATGCCCAGCGAGGAGAAGAAACCCATAAGCTCTTGTTCGGGCTGGGTCCCCATGACAGATTCGACGAATGCGGGGTGGTTATACCGCTGAGGATCAATCGATTCGTTGGAGAGGTTGCAACGGCCGTTACCGGTCGCAAGGAGCTTAAGGCCGCAGGCGACATCGCACTCAACGATGCAGACGCTTTTGCCAGCACGTGCGGCCGTAATGGCGGCGGCGAGGCCTGAAGCCCCGCCGCCGATTACCAGGACGTCATAGAAGGCGCTCGTGTTCACTTAGGCCTCGTCGGTCTCGTGCGGGGTAATGGCCTCGACGGCAGAGACTGCCTTGGGCAACATGCCATCGGGCAGCGCGGTCTCGACCTCGCCCTTATCGCAGGCCTCGGCGAGTGACGGATTGATGGGAAGCGTGCCCAAGATGTCGAGGTTATAGCGCTCTGCGACCTCGGGGAGCTTGCTCTTGCCAAAGACCTCGATCTTCTTGCCGCAGTCGGGGCACTCAATATAGCTCATGTTCTCGACGATGCCCAGAATGGGGACGTTCATCTTCTCGGCCATGTTGACCGCCTTGGCGACGATCATCGAGACCAGATCCTGCGGGCTCGTGACGATAACGATGCCGTCGACGGGCAGTGACTGGAAGACGGTGAGCGCGACGTCGCCTGTTCCCGGAGGCATGTCGACCAGCAGGTAGTCGATGGGGCCCCACGAGGTCTCGCTCCAGAACTGCCTAATGGCGCCTGCGATGACCGGACCGCGCCAAAGGACGGGGTCGGTCTCGTTTTGGAGCAGAAGGTTGGAGCTCATGACCTTGACGCCGTGCTCGGAGATTTCAGGCAGCATGAGGTTGCCAAGGGCATGGACGTGGCGTCCGCTCATACCGAACATCTTGGGGATAGAGGGACCGGTGATGTCGGCATCGAGGACGCCGACCTTGTGGCCGTGACGGGCAAGCTCGGTGGCGATGGCACCGGTGACAAACGACTTGCCGACACCGCCCTTGCCGGAAAGCACGGCGATGACGCGTTTGACCTCGGACAGCGTATTCTCCTCAAATTGCGACGGCGACGTTTGTCCGCCGGCGGCCTGTGCGTGCTCGCAACCCATGTATGACTCCTTTGTATATGTTGGGGCCGGGGCCCCGTGATGTGACACGAGCGTCATTGTACCCTCGTTTGCGAGCGGGAGTCATTTACGATGCATTTGGGCCGAGCGTGCTTGCAATACGATGGGTCCAAGCGAATGGGCGGGCTTACTGAACTTTGCTGGCGAACTCGAGGTATTGCATGCGCTGCAGCTTGCCGATCGTCGAGGCGTATGGGCTGTCTTCAGATTCCAAGTCGTAGCGCAGCCCGTCGGCACCAAGGTAGCCGGCGACATTGATGGTGGGCACATCTGACCTTGTTGCAAGCAGAGCCTTTTGATAGTCGGTGAGCGGGGCGCCGATCTTATTAAGGGTAATGGCTGCAACCTCGTTTGCCCCGACGGTGTCGTAGACGTTGAGCTCGGTATTGCCGGCGATTTCATAGTTAGCCCAGACAAAATATGTCGACTGATAGATACGGAAAGCGTGGCTTGCCGTATCTTCCTGAGGGTACAGCTCGTCGTTGAGAGCCGTTGCGGCGCTCGGCTGATGGTCGCCAAAAAAGACAAGGACAACCGGTCTGCCGATATTGCGGAGCTCGTTGATAAAGTACTCGAGGTCCCGGTCGGATGCGTTGATGCAGGTAAGATAGGTGTTGAGCGCGCTATTGGCACCCTCGCTGGCTCCCTCAACCCAATAGTTTGTCAGCTCCTCGGCGGGAACGGTGCCATAGTCGTAGCCGCCGTGATTTTGCATCGTGACGTCAAAGATGAACTGCGGGGCTTCGTCGGTTCTAAGCAGGTCGAGTATCTTGTCGTAGGTGACGTAGTCGCATACGCCGGCATGGTAATAGGACGCACCTTCGAAATCGCCGATTGAAAGAAAGTCTCCAAAGCCCAGCTGCTGATAGATTTTATCTCGATGGTAGTTGACGGGGTTTTGCGGGTGCATAGCCGTAGCGGTATACCCAAGCTCTTTAAGGTCCTTTGCCAGGCTGTTGACGCCATTCATCTGATACAGCTGATAGGGGATTTTGCCCAATCCAACAAAGGCCGTTGTCGCTCCGGTCAAAAATTCGAATTCGGAGTTCGCCGTTCCGCCACCGGCGACCGAAGCGAGCATGGTGCCGCGAACAAGTGTGTCGGGAAGCGAGTTGTAGAATGCGGGGCCGGTGTACCCGGCCGCCTGGAGCTGCTCAAAGCACGAAAGGTCGCTAAAACTCTCATTCATGACGGCAACAATCGTCGGCTTGATTTCATTGAACTGGGCAACGGCCGCCACGCGCTGCTCGCTCGAGCCATACGTGCTGTCGTAGGTGGCGGCGAGCTCCTGCTCGATGCTCTGCGCCCCATCGGGCGTATAGTCTTCGGGCTTCTCAATGGGCAACTCGTTGACCATTTCGGTGAACGAAGTGATAAAACCCTGAGACGCATACGTGGTGATGGGCTGCCAACGGTCAAATCCAAAATTCAGCGCCTGCTCCAAGTCGATGCTGGAAAAGCCCGAGAGCCCCACAACGGTCACTAGCAGAAAAGCGCAGAGGTTAGCGGCGATTGCGGGGAAGACATGGGTGGGCGTACGGAGCTTTCTCGGTCGGATAAGCGAAAGAAGCCCCAGGGAAATCTCCAGCAGGGCTAGAGAGGTTACGATTCCGGCGGTAAAGGTAAACTCGTATCCCTCGCTCACTTCCATTGCGGTGCCAAGGGCCAAGATATCGCTTGGCAGGATGGCCTCGCCTTTAAACGTTATGACGAAGTGCTCGGCAATGCCAAGGATGCAACAGGCGACGGGCACGAGGGCCATGACGCCTCCATGACGCTGTCCCAGCAAATAAAGGGAGAGCAGAACCGTCGCGAGCAGCCCGACGGAAAACCCGAATGAGTTGGCGGGAATGCGATAGAACGTTTCGTTACAGGCAATTTCGAGTGAAACGAACGAGAGCGCTGAAACAGCGGCGATGACAAGGATGTCACGGCAAATACAGGCAACCGTTCCCGTCGCAAGATCGGTTTGGTCGATAAGTCCCGAAACCAAGGGCTCGACAAGAAGTATGACGGCGGTAGCACCGAGCGCCGAATAAGAAAGGACCCATAGGGAATTGTCCTCATTTACGAGCAATTGATTCGTAATCCATGCAGCTACCATGCCGAGCGGGATGAGGAGCGTCGCGCACCAAAAGACGCGGGCAATGGGCGGCTTTTCATTGTGTTTGATTGAAAAATACACGCGCACGACGACGGTGGCCACGATAAGGACGGCGATGAATATGGGCAGATTGGCCATGTCGCTCGAAGTGATTTCAAGGGGGATATCTTCGGTCATGGACGTTCCTCTGTTACAGCAAATTAAGTTCAGTAGTAGATTACTGTAACCTTTCCACGGCATTTCGAGAAACAAAGCACCCGATACGCAAAGCTAAAGGTCTGCGAATCTTGTATTACGAACATCTGTGCGCGTCGAGTGCGCTAAACTCATCGACAGTATGATTCGATGCAATAGGAGGCAAGGAGCTTCCATGTCTGATTCTTCTATCGTTATTCGCGGCGCTCGTGAGCACAACCTCCGTGATATCGATGTTTCCATTCCGCGTGACCAACTCGTGGTCATTACCGGTCTTTCTGGCTCGGGCAAGAGTTCGCTGGCATTTGACACTATCTATGCCGAGGGCCAGCGTCGATACGTCGAGAGTCTTTCGAGCTATGCGCGCCAGTTCTTGGGCCAGATGGACAAACCCGACTTGGATTCAATCGACGGCCTTTCGCCGGCGGTGTCGATCGACCAAAAGACGACGTCTAAAAACCCTCGCTCGACGGTTGGCACCGTAACCGAGATTTATGACTATCTGCGCCTGCTGTTCGCCCGTGTGGGCACCCCGCACTGTCCCGAATGCGGCCGCGTCATTGAGCGCCAGACGACCGACCAGGTTGCCGACAAAGTCTTGGCGGCGGGGGAGGGTCGCCGCGCGTTTGTGCTGGCACCGGTGGTGCGCGGGCGAAAAGGCGAGTACACCAAACTGTTTGAGGACCTTCGCGCCGAGGGCTTTAGCCGCGTGCGTGTCGACGGCGAAGTGCGCTCGCTCGATGATCCGATCGATCTGGACAAGAAGTTCAAACACGATATCGAGGTCGTAGTCGACCGCATCGTGATTCGTGAGAATTCTCTGGGCCGTATCGCCGAGTCTGTTGAGCAGGCGACCGCGCTGGCTCACGGCAATGTAAACGTGTACATGCTGCCCGATCGTGATGCTCCCGAGGGGACCGAGGGCGAGCTGCTGGAGTATTCGTTGGCCTTGGCATGCCCGGAGCACGGGCACTCCATCGACGACCTACAACCCCGCGACTTTTCGTTCAACGCTCCCTATGGCGCATGTCCTGAGTGCGACGGCCTGGGCTTTAAGAAAACCGTTGATGCCGAGGCGCTGATTGAGGATCCCTCGAAGTCCATTGCCGACGGAGTCTTTGGTAGCCTGTTTGGCAATTCGAACTACTATCCGCAGATTTTTGCTGCGGTCTGCAAACACTTTAAGGTGAGCGCCGATACGCCGTGGGGGGACTTGCCCCCTCGCGTGCGTCGTGCGTTTTTGGATGGCATGGGCGACACGAAGATTTCGGTCGACTATCAAAAGCTCGATGGGCGTCGCAGCCAGTGGGATACCAAGTTTTCGGGCGTTCGCAACATCCTGTACGAACGCTATACCGAGACGACGAACGAGAACACCAAGGCGCGCCTGGAGAAGTACATTCGCGAGGAGCCGTGCTCGAGCTGTCACGGTGCTCGCCTGCGTCCCGAGATGCTTGCCGTCACCGTGGGCGGCAAGTCCATTTACGAGGTTTGTTGCCTGTCGTGCCGTGAATCGCTCGAGTTTTTTGAGGGCCTGGAACTCACCGAGCGCCAACAGTTTATCGGCGGCCGTATCGTCAAGGAAATCCTGGAGCGCTTGCGTTTTCTGGTCGATGTTGGACTCGACTATCTGACGCTCGATCGTGCCTCGGCGACGCTTTCCGGTGGCGAGGCGCAGCGTATTCGACTGGCAACGCAGATCGGCGCGGGTCTCATGGGCGTGCTCTATATTCTGGACGAGCCCTCGATCGGTCTTCATCAGCGTGACAACGAGCGCCTGATTAAGACGCTCGAGCGCCTGCGCGATATCGGCAATACCGTTATCGTTGTCGAACACGACGAGGATACAATCCGTGCCGCCGACTACGTGATCGACATGGGGCCCGGCGCCGGTGTCAACGGCGGGCACGTAGTCGCGGCGGGAACGCCTGCTGATATCATGGCGTGTCCTGAGTCGATGACGGGCGCTTACCTGACCGGCAAACAAATGATTCGGGTGCCTGATGAACGGCGCAAGCCCGGTCGCGGCTGCCTTAAAATTACGGGCGCTCGAGCCAACAACCTCAAAAACGTTACTGCCAAGATCGAGTTTGGTACGCTTACGGTTGTTACCGGCGTGTCGGGATCGGGCAAGAGCTCTCTGGTTACCGACACCATTGCGCCTGCCCTTACGAATGCCATTCACCGCTCGACGCGCCCTGTGGGTCCGTATAAGAAAATCGAGGGCATTGAGTGTATCGATAAGGTTATCGATATCGACCAGTCGCCGATTGGCCGTACGCCGCGTTCCAACCCTGCTACCTATATCGGCCTGTGGGATGATCTTCGCGCACTGTTTGCGAGTACGCCGGAGTCGAAGGCGCGCGGCTACTCGCCGGGTCGTTTCTCCTTTAATGTGAGTGGCGGGCGCTGTGAGGCGTGCAAGGGCGACGGGCAGATCAAGATCGAGATGCACTTCCTTCCCGATATCTACGTTCCCTGCGAAGTTTGCGGCGGTAAACGCTACAACCGCGAGACACTCGAGGTCACCTACCGTGGCAAGACCATCTCGGACGTGCTCGACATGAGCGTCACCGAGGCGCTGGCCTTCTTTGGGAATATCCCGCAGATTAAGCGCAAGCTCCAGACGCTGTACGATGTAGGCTTAGGCTACGTGAGCCTGGGCCAGCCCGCCACGACGCTCTCGGGCGGCGAGGCGCAGCGTGTGAAGCTCGCCAAGGAGCTTCATCGACGCCAGACGGGCAAGACGTTCTATATTTTGGACGAGCCGACGACCGGTCTTCATTTTGAGGACGTCCGCCAGCTGCTCGATGTGCTGCAGCGTTTGGTCGATGCGGGCAACACGGTGCTGGTGATTGAGCACAACCTTGATGTCATCAAGGTTGCCGACCGCCTGATCGATATGGGTCCCGAGGGCGGTAACGGCGGCGGAACCGTCGTGGTTTCGGGCACACCGGAGCAGGTTGCGGACTGTCCGCAGAGTTATACGGGCAAGTTTTTGGCGCCGTTGCTCAGGCGTGACCGGGAGCGTCAGGCTCAACTTGATGCTCAATAAATAGGCGATTCAGTTTATGGGCGCCATCGACTCCTTGTGATTCGATGGCGCTTGCTGTGCCGAAGTGACGTATGCAGCCGAATTGGACATATACTTAATCCTTGCGTCCGAATGCGAGGGAAAGGATATGTCATGGCAAAGGCTGTAAAGACGCCAAAAACCAATGCGATGCGCGAGCTGGAAAGCGCCGGCATTTCCTATGTTCTACATACGTACGAAGACGATGGTGATGAGTCGGTGGGCCTGGGTGTCGCGATTTCGGAGCAGCTTGGCGAGGAGCCCGGTCAAGGATTTAAGACTTTGGTCTGCGCGACACCGTCCAACGACTATGTCGTGTGCTGTATCCCTGTTGCCGACGAGCTCGATCTAAAGTCCGCCGCGCGTGCCGCGGGGGAGAAGTCCTTGGCCATGATGCATGTGAAGGATTTGCTTGCGGCGACTGGCTACGTTCGCGGCGGCTGCAGCCCGGTCGGTATGAAAAAACGCTACCGGACGCTCATTGATGAGACATGTGTCCTTTGGGATACCATTTTTATTTCGGGAGGCAAGCGTGGTTATCAGCTCGAGCTTGCACCCGATGATTTAATTGCATTTTGCGGGGCGACGGTTGCCGCGATTACGAGAGAGGACTGAGCGATGCCGCAGGAAGAATTGAAGCGCGGAGCTCATTTTGCAAAAGAATCTGCGCCTCAGACACCCTCATCCGAAGCTTCTTCGTCGCGAGATGACACTGACGACATGGGCTCGTCGGACTACTCCACGGTTGGTCGTTCCGCCGGGCTTATGACCATCCTGACCATCGTGTCTCGCGTCACCGGTTTTATCCGCACGTGGGCAATGGCGGCCGCTATCGGCATGTCGCTACTCTCGTCCTCCTATCAGGTCGCCAACAACCTGCCCAATATGCTCTACGAACTCGTGATGGGCGGCATGCTCGTGACGGCGTTTTTGCCCGTGTACATGGGCGTGAGGCGTGAGCAGGGTCGCGAGGCCTCGAACGAGTACGTGGGCAACCTGCTCGGCATTCTGCTTTTGGTGCTGGGTGGCATTTCGTTGCTGGGGACCGTGTTCGCCCCGGGCTTTATCTGGACGCAATCGTTCCTTTCGGGTGACGGCGGCAGCATGGATACCGCTGCGTTCATGTTCCGTTTCTTTGCCATCCAGATTCTGTTTTATGGTTTGGGCTCGGTGTTCTCGGGCGTTCTCAACGCACACCGCGACTACTTCTGGTCGACGTTTGCCCCGGTCCTCAACAATGTGATCGTCATTGCGAGCTTTATGGGTTTTGCGCCCGTGTCCGCACAGTTTGGCGAACGTGCCGGCATCATCTTGATTGCGGCCGGTACGACCCTCGGTGTCTTTGTTCAGATGGCATGTCAGATTCCCGCGCTTGGCAAGCACGGCGTGCATCCCCATATTCATATCGACTTTAAGGACCCCGCGCTGCGCCAGACGATTGCGCTCGGTATCCCGACGCTGCTCGCCACGGTGTGCATGTTTGTCTCGACTTCTATCACCAACGCTGCCGCGCTGGTGGTCCAGCCCGAGACGGGTCCTTCCGTCATCGCCTATGCGCGCCTGTGGTACACGCTGCCCTACGCGCTGATTGCCGCCTCGCTTTCGACGGCGCTCTATACCGAGCTCTCTCATGACGCACAGGAGAAGGATTACGACAGCGTTCGCACGGGCATTTCGCGTGGCGTCGCCCAGATGCTGTTCTTCCTGATTCCGTTCGCACTGTACCTGATTGTCTTCGCACGTCCGCTCAATATGATCTACTGTGCTGGCAAGTTCGATGAATCCGGCGTGGCGCTGGTGTCCGAGTACCTTGTCTACCTGGCGCTCTCGCTGCCGCTCTACGGCGTGGTCGTGTTGATGCAGAAGAGCTTCTCTGCCTTGCTCGACATGAAGCCCTATAGCCGCTATTGCCTGTATTCCGCCATCGGCCAGGCCGGCTCGGTTCTGCTGTTTGGCGTTGTGCTGGGCTTCGGTATGCCGGCAATCGCGCTTTCGTATGTCGTCGACTACGTGATCTTGGTCGGCTGTTCGCTGTGGTGGCTGCGTCGTCGCCTGCGTGGCCTTCAGGTCAAATCTATCCTACATGGCGGTTTCTTTGGCCTTTTGCTCGGTGGCCTAGGTGCTGCCGCAGGCGCCGGCGTCATGTGGGCGCTTGAACACTTTGTCGGGGCACTTGGCGGCTCGATTCTGATTACTCTTGGCTACGTTTGCGTTGCGGGTGTCGCCTCGCTTGTTGTTACCTTTGGCCTTGCCGTCGTCCTTAAGATGCCCGAGGTCTCGGCGCTGCTTCGTCGCAAGTAGGTGCGCGTGGCCGGTCACGACAACATACCAACGCTTGCCGAGCAGGTTTCGCGCGTTCCCACACAGCCCGGATGCTACCTTTGGAAGGATGCCAAGGGCGATGTCATCTACGTGGGCAAGGCGAAAAACCTGCGCGCCCGCATGCGTCAATACGTGACACTGCAGGATGAGCGTCAAAAGATCCCGCTGATGATGCAGCTGGTGGCGAGCTTTGACTACATCGTTGTCGAAACCGAGCATGAGGCGCTTGTACTCGAGCGCAACCTGATCGGCCAGTACCATCCGTACTTTAACGTCGACCTCAAGGATGACAAGAGCTACCCCTTTATCGCCATTACAAAAGGCGACCTGTATCCCGCGATCAAATACACGCGTGAGCGTCATAAGCCGGGAACGCGCTATTTTGGACCCTATACCGATAGCCGTGCGGCGCGTGAGACGATAGATACGCTGCGCAAGGTTATCCCCATCTGCTCTGCATCCTGTGCGGAGTGGCGTCGTTGTCGCCGTACCATCGAGTCCCACAAGGGCGAGGAAGACATCGTCAATATGATTTGCGCACAAAACGGGCGTCCCTGCTTTGACTACCATGTCGGGCGCGGCCCGGGTGCGTGTGTCGGCGCGATTTCCCCGGCAGACTATGCCAAGAACGTCAAGCGTGTCGAGCGCTTTTTGTCGGGCCATCGCAAGGATGTCGTCGATGAGCTGACCTCCGAGATGACGGATGCCGCCGAGGCGCTCGACTTTGAGCGCGCGGCACGCGTCAAACGTCGTTTGGAGGTCATCAGGGGTCTGGACGATCGTCAGCAAGTCGTTTTTCCCTCCAGTGTCGATATCGATGTCATCGGGTTCTATCGTGAGGAGACCATCTCCGCCGCTTGCGTCTTCGTCGTTCGCGAGGGCCGAACAGTTCGCACCTGCGAGTTCATTCTCGACAAGGGTCTTGATGTTGACGAGGAAGAGCTCCAGTCGGGCTTTCTTAAGCGCTATTACGACGAGACGGCTGATATTCCAGCTGAGGTCAACCTTTCCGTCGAGCTTGAGGATGCGGAAGCGCTGGGGGAATGGCTTGCGGGCAAGCGCGAGCGTTCCTGCCATCTCCATAGGCCGCAGCGTGGCGAAAAGCACCGTTTGCTCGATATGGCATCCAAAAATGCGCGCCATGCCCTCATGCGCTACATGATGCGAACGGGGTACGCTGACGACCGCACCAATCAGGCGCTCCTGGAGCTCGAAAGCGCGCTGGCGCTGCCAGCGCCGCCGATGCGTATCGAGTGCTTCGATATCTCGACGCTGCACGGAACCTTTACCGTCGCCTCGATGGTGGTGTTTACCAACGGACGCGCCGACAAGAGCCAGTACCGTCGTTTTAAAATTCAGGCCGAATTGGACGAGGCAAACGACTTCGTGTCGATGTCCGAGGTTTTGGGACGACGCTATGCTCCCGAGCGCATGGCCGACGAGCGCTTTGGATCGCGCCCCGATTTGCTCGTTGTCGATGGCGGTAAGCCGCAATTGACCGCTGCGATCAAGCAACTTGAGGCTCTTGGGCTCGATATACCAGTTTGTGGCTTGGCAAAGGCCGATGAGGAGGTTTTCGTGCCTTGGGACGAGACTCCCGTCGTGCTTCCGACCGGGTCCGCGTCGCTCTATCTAATCAAACAGGTGCGCGATGAATCGCACCGTTTTGCCATCACGTTCCATCGCGAATTGCGCGATAAAGCCATGACGGTTTCGGTACTCGATGACGTTCCAGGCGTGGGACCCACCAGAAAACGTGCCCTTATGCGCCATTTTGGTTCGATGAAGCGTTTGCGCGCGGCGAGCGAGCAAGAGATCGCGGAAGTTCGCGGCATATCTGCCGATGTTGCCAAGGCGGTCCACGAGGCGCTCGTTGCGTGGAATGCCGAGCGCGCCGAGGCGGCGGCTGGCCATTCCGATAGCTAAACACGAACCTAAACTACTGATATACATGATTGCGTGATTTTCAACCATTTATTTCGCCATGATTGCATGCTGGTTTCGGGTTTTATTAACGCTAAAACGTTTGACTAGTCATGGTGAACAACCCTGCTATCCTGCGGGTTGACGAAGACTGATATCTCACCTCGTCGATACATACTGTCTGGCGAATCATTTGTCAATGAATTCGGTGAACGGTAGTAAATACCGTTCAAGCGTATGTATGTATCGGTCGCCGAGCGCGGCACCTCAGTTGGGTTCGTCGGTAGGTAAGGTATATATCGTCCGCAAGTTGCGCGGGGGCAAGTCTAGGTGCTCCCGAGTAAGATTCTCTATTGATAGGAGAAGACATGGCCATCATCAACAAGGGTATGTCCAGGCGTTCGTTCCTCGGCCTCACCGGCAGCGTCGCTGCTGTCGCAGGGCTTGGTCTCACCGGCTGCGGTGGCAGCTCTAGCGACGAGGGTTCCGCTTCCGGTTCCACCGATTCCGCCAACCGTGGCGGCGGCGTGATCACCGCTGGTTCCGCTTACGCTCCGTCCAGCTTCGATCCCGCCAGCACCGGCTCCGCTGTGGGCCTGGGTGCTAACTGGCACGTCGTCGAGGGCCTCTACGGCATCGATTACCACGACTACAGCACCTTCAACGAGCTCGCCACCGACGATCCCAAGTCTGTGGACGACACCACTTTCGAGGTCACCATCCGCAAGGGCGCCAAGTTCTCCGATGGCACCGAGGTCACCGCTGACGATGTCGTTGCCTCCTACACCGCTTGCGCCGCTTCCGCTACCTATGCTCCGTTCTTCCAGCCCTTCGAGTCCATCGAGGCCAAGGACGCCAGCACCGTGACGGTCAAGACCAAGGTCCCCAACTTCTCCCTGCTCAAGGATCGTCTGGCCATCGTCCGCGTTACCCCGGCCACCCAGACCGAGGAGGATCGCGCCAAGCAGCCGATCGGCTCCGGCCCTTGGATGTACGACTCTATCTCCGATACCGAGATCACCCTGGTTCCCAACCCCGAGTACAACGGTGAGTATGCTGCCGAGGATAAGAAGATCCAGTACAGCATCCTGACCGACCCCACCGCTCGCGTTACCGCTCAGCAGGAGGGCTCCACGCTCGTTATGGAGCTCGTTACCGCTGACGCCGTCGACCAGCTCGAGAGCGCCGGCTGCAAGATCGATAACGTTCAGGGTTTCGGCACCCGCTTCATCATGTTCAACGTCGCCAAGGAGCCTTGGAACAACGTCAAGGTCCGTCAGGCTGTCATGTATGCGCTCGACACCGAGAAGATGGTCAGCAACACCTTCGCCGGCCTTGCCACCGCTGCCAGCTGCTACCTGCCCAAGAGCTTCACCAACTATCATGAGGCTTCCACGGTGTACAAGACCGACGCCAAGAAGGCTAAGAAGCTCATCGAGGAGTCTGGCATCACCCCGGGTGCCATCACCCTGCGCACCACCGATAACGAGCAGATTAAGGGCATGGCCGCCCAGGTCAAGAACGACCTCGACGCTCTCGGCTTCGATGTGACCATCCAGACCGATACCTCGCCGGCCACCTACGCTGCCATCGACGGCGGCGAGGCCTACGATATCCTCCTTGCCCCTGGCGATCCTTCCTGCTTCGGCGCCGACCCCGACCTGCTGCTCAACTGGTGGTACGGCGACAACGTCTGGATGCAGACCCGTTGCCCGTGGAAGGAGTCCGCTGAGTGGCAGAAGCTCCACGGTCTCATGGACGAGGCTCTTGCCGCCGAGGGCGACGAGCAGCAGAAGAAGTGGAACGAGTGCTTCGACATCATCGCCGACAACGCTGTTCTGTACCCCGTTGTCCACGTCAAGACCGTCTCCGCTTCCTGGGACGATCCGTCCACTGCGCCCAACGGCGAGGCCCTCGATGGCTTCAAGGGCATCGGCACGACGAGCATGTCCTTCAGGGGCGTTGCGACCGTCAAGGCGTAAGACTCGCTTGAGTCTGTATGCAGGATGTCGGTCGTTGGGACCGTATCCTCATAGTTGAAACAAAGACCCGGGCGGCAACGATGTCGCTCGGGTCTTGTAATGAGTATCCGTACTCATATACCAGTTGGTCCTACCGACAAAAGAAAGGGGAGAGAACGTGAACAACTTGCTACGTTTGATTGGAAGGCGTCTTGTGGCGCTGCCGATCATGGCATTGGGCGTCACCGTCCTGGTGTTCTTCCTTATGTCGTTCTCCAAGACCGACCCCGCCTACACGGCGTTGGGTGACGGTGCCTCGCCCGAGGCGGTTGCCGAGTACCATGAGAAGTATGGTCTGGACGACCCCTGGCCCGTGCGCTACGTGCGCTATATGGGCGATCTGATCCATGGCGACATGGGCACCTATGGTGCTGCTCGCAACTCCGTTGCCAAGCGCATCTCCACGGCCCTGCCCGTCACGATGCAGCTGACCTTCATCGGTCTTGCCATCGGTGCGGTCGTTTCGTTTTTGCTCGGCGTCATCGCGGCACTGTATCGCGACAAATGGCCGGACCAAGTGATCCGCGTCTTTTCCATCGCCGGCTTGGCAACCCCGTCGTTCTGGCTTGCCGTTCTGTTGATCCTTCTGTTCTCTTCCTACCTTAAGGTGCTCCCGGCATCGGGTGCTCTGCCTCACTTCACCACGAATCCGGTTGGCTATCTGGGACGTATGATCATGCCCGCCATCGCCTTGGCATTTCCGCTGACGGGCCAGATGACTCGTATCGTACGTACCGCCATGGTCGAGGAGCTCGACAAGGACTATGTCCGTATGGCCCGTGGCGCCGGCGTTCCCGAGAAGGTCGTCGTCGGCATCAACGTTCTTCGCAATGCGCTGATCACCCCGGTCACCACCCTCGGTCTTAAGATCGGTTACCTCATGGGCGGCGCCGTCGTCATCGAGGTTATCTTCAACCTCCCCGGCATGGGCACCGCGATTCTGCAGGGCGTTCAGGGCAACGAGGCGAACCTGGTTCAGGGCGTCGTTATCGTCGTTGCTCTTGCCTTCATCATCATCAACATCGTGGTTGACATGCTCTACCTGCTCATCAACCCGCGCATCAGGACGGTGTAGATTATGGTAAAGATTCGAGAGAAGCAAACCGAGCAGCTCGAGAAGGCTGCCTCTAAGGGGCTCAAGCTCGGTGGCTGGAAGAAGATGACGCTGTCTTCTAAGATTGCAGCCGTCGTGCTGGTGCTGGTCGCCCTGACTGCGATTCTGGCGCCCCTTCTTGCCCCCTATAGCCCGGTCGAGATCTTTACGGCTCGCCAGGCTCCCGGCAACGGATTTATCTTCGGTACCGACGATAAGGGTCGCGACATTCTGTCGCGTATGCTCTACGGTGGTCGTTACTCGCTGATTATCGGCTTTGGCGCCACTGCCATGGCTCTGGTCTGCGGCTCGGTCGTAGGCGCCCTTGCAGCGGTTTCGCGCAAGGCCGTCTCCGAGACGATCATGCGTATCCTGGACATCATCATGTCCATCCCGGGCATCGCCCTCGCGGCCGTCTTCGTCTCCATCCTGGGCAACTCCGTGCCGTCGATCATCTTCGCCATCGGCTTTATGTACACTCCGCAGATTGCCCGTATCGTGCGCGCCAACATCGTGTCCGAGTACGGCGAGGACTATGTCCGCGCGGTCATCGTTTCCGGCGCCAAGGCTCCGTGGATTTTGATCAAGCATGTTCTGCGTAACTGCATCGCCCCGATCATGGTCTTCACCGTTACCCTGGTCGCCGACGCCATCATCTTCGAGGCCTCGCTGACCTTCATCGGCGCTGGTATCCAGGAGCCCACCGCTACCTGGGGCAACATCCTCGCCGACGCCCGCGGCGGCGTGCTTGCCGGCCGTTGGTGGCAGGCGCTGTTCCCGGGTCTGGCCATCATGATCACCTGCCTGGCGCTCAACATCCTCTCCGAGGGCATTACCGACGCCATGGCCGCTGCTCCCTCCGCCGCCCTGGATCCGACCGATTCCTCCAAGCGTCGCGAGGCCGACCTGCTGGTCTCCGACCCCGTTCGCGCCTACAAGGAGCAGGCCCAGTCCCTCTCCGCTCGCCTTGGCGCCCTGCGCGATGTCGAGCTCAAGCGTGACGATCGCCATGTGCCCGACGAGTCCGTTGAGCCGATCCTTTCGGTCCGCGATTTCTGCATCCAGTTTGAGCATCACGGTGATATCAACGTCGTCGACCATGTCAACTTTGACGTCCGTCCTGGTCAGACCATGGGCCTGGTGGGCGAGTCCGGTTGCGGTAAGTCCATCACCACGCTGGCCATCATGGGCCTGACCGATGAGGACGAGCACCTTTCCGGCGAGGTCCTCTGGGAGGGCCGTGACCTGCTCAAGATGAGCAAGAAGGAGTGGTTCGGCCTGCGCGGTACCGATATTGCTATGGTCTATCAGGACGCCCTGTCCTCGCTCAACCCCTCCATGCTCATCTCTGCCCAGATGAAGCAGCTCACCAAGCGCGGCGGAACCCGTAGCGCCGAGGAGCTCCTGGAGCTCGTCGGCCTCGATCCCAAGCGCACGCTCGAGAGCTATCCGCACGAGCTTTCCGGCGGCCAGCGTCAGCGTGTCCTGATCGCTATGGCCCTTACCCGCGACCCCAAGCTGGTCATCTGCGACGAGCCCACGACCGCTCTGGACGTTACCGTCCAGAAGCAGGTCATCAAGCTGCTCAACGATCTTCAGGCCAAGCTCGGCTTTGCCATGATCTTTGTTTCGCATGACCTGGCTCTGGTCGCCGAGGTCGCCCATAACATCACGGTTATGTACGCTGGTCAGGTTATCGAGCAGGCGCCCACCAAGGAGCTGCTCACCAACCCGATCCACGAGTACACCCGCGGTCTTCTGGGTTCCGTTCTGTCCATCGAGAGCGGTTCGGGCCGCCTGCACCAGGTGCCCGGCGCCGTTCCGAGCCCGCGCGATTTCCCCAAGGGCGATCGCTTCGCGCCCCGCTCGAGCCATCCGCGTATTGGCCTGGACACCCGTCCGGTCTTCAAGCGCGTGCCCGGCACCGAGCACTTCTATTCCGAGCTCCCCGACGAGGTGCTCAAGGCAAATGGTTTGACCCCTCACGCGGAGGTGATGTAGATGAGCGAGACCGCAGTCAACGGCGTCGAGCCGATCATCTTCCTTGATGACGTCCACGTCACCTTTAGGACCCGTACCGGCTCGATTCTGCACCCCAACCTGGTTCACGCCGTCCAGGGTGTAACGATTAAGCTCATGCCCGGCCAGACGATCGGCATCGTCGGCGAGTCCGGTTGCGGCAAGTCCACCACCGCCAACGTCATGTGCGGCCTGCAGGCCCCCACGAGCGGCAAGGTCTACTTTAAGGGCAAGGACGTTACCAAGCGTACCGCCGAGGACCGTCGTCACATGGGTCGCGTCATCTCGGTCGTGTTCCAAAACCCGGCCACGGCGCTCAACCCGCGCATGGTCGTTCGCGAGCAGCTGCTCGACCCCATGCGCGTTCACAACCTGGGTACCGAGGCCGAGCAGGAGAAGCGCGTCAAGGAACTCTTGGAGCTCACCGGTCTGCCCAGCTCCGCTGCCGAGGTTCTTCCCGGCCAGCTTTCGGGCGGCCAGCGCCAGCGCGTCGCAATTGCCCGTGCCCTGTCGCTGAACCCCGATGCCATCATCGCCGACGAGCCCACCTCGGCTCTGGACGTTTCGGTCCGCGCGCAGATTCTGAACCTGCTGACCGACCTTAAGAAGGAGCTCGGCCTGGCCATGGTGTTCATCAGCCATGACATCCAGACGGTCCGCTATATCTCTGACGACATTATCGTTATGAATGGCGGCAAGATCGTCGAGCAGGGCGAGGCCAAGCAGGTCTTCCAGCACCCTCAGGACCCCTACACCAAGATGCTGCTCGGCGCTGCGCCGTCGCTGCTGCATCCCAAGCTCGGCGAGTAGCCTCGCTTTCCCTCCCGTGCGCCCGGTTCCCTTGCCGGGCGCACCTCCGTTGCGATTTCGAAAGGTTGGGTTCACGAGCCATGCCAAGTGCTCAGGAGCTACAACATCAATTTGGTGAATATCGAGGCGCCATGCCCCGTCCATCAGATTTCGATCTCTTTTGGAAGGATCGCATGGCCGAGGCCGACGCCGTCGGGCTTGACTATGCGATCGAGACGGCATCGGTCGCCGATGCCGCGACCTGCCGGCTTTTCGACCTCTGGTATACCGGCATGTGTGGCGCGCGCCTGCATGCCAAGTACCTTAAACCCGTCTCGGACGAGCCCGTGCCATTGTTGCTTCAGTTCCACGGCTATCCGGGTGCAAGCCGCAGCTGGTTTGAGCAGGCGTCGTTTGCGGGCATGGGCATGGCACTCATCGCCCTCGATTGCCCCGGCCAAGGAGGTCCCTCCGAGGACATTGGCGGATTTGAGGGCACAACGGTCGCGGGCCATATCGTCGCCGGTATCGACGGCGACCCGGCCAACCTCTACTATGTCCGCTTGCACCAAGATATTCGCATTCTGTGCCGTATTGTTCGCGAGCTCGAGGGCATCGATCTTTCCCGTGTGTTTGTGAACGGCGCGTCGCAGGGTGGCGGTTTGGGCATTGCGACCTGTGCGCTTAACAGCGAGCTTATCAATCGTGCCGCCATCCTCTATCCCTTCCTGTCGGATTTCCGCCTAGTCTGGGATTTGGATGCAGACGACATTGCCTACGAGGGCCTGCGCTATTGGTCTCGCTGGTTTGACGAGGACTCGACTCGTATTGACGAAGCCTATGCCAAGCTGGCGTACTTCGATTCCAAGAACTTTGCCCCTATGGTCAAATGCCCCGTGCTGTTTGGCACCGGCACAGCCGATATCGTCTGCCCGCCAGCGACGCAGTTTGCGGTCTATAACAACCTGACCTGCGAAAAGCGTCATGAGTTCTTTGAAGGCTTTGGCCACGAGGAGATTCAGGATTTTGACGATCTGATCATTCCGTTTTTCTGCAAGGGAGGGGAGGCTCATGTCTAAGTGCGAGAGCAATGTCAATGAGCTGATTGTCCCCGGACTCGTGGGAATTCCTGGAACGGTTTCGTCAAGGCTCGCAGAATATCGGGACTGGCGCGGTGATGTCCAAGCAGATGTTTCTGATTTAGAGACATGCGCTTCGAATCTTGAGATTCAAGGCCCGGCCATTACGGCGATTGACTTTGTTAACCCCTGCGCACGTTACTCGGAGGTCTCCTTTGAGCTCGGTGACGATGCGATTCACGCTCGTTTGATCGAGCCTGTCGGTCGTGCCCGAGTATCTGAGCGCGTGCCGCTGTGCCTGATGTTCCACGACATCGATCGGCCTGTGCGCGGCTGGCATCACATGACGAGATTTGCCGCCATGGGGTATGCCGTGCTTGCACTGGACGATGAGGTGATTGGACCCAGCGATCTGCGGCAGGGGATTACTTCGCCTGCTTTTGTCAGGCGCGTCCGTTGGGGCTGTGCGTTGGCGAAGGTCGCGCGCAATCTTGATGGCATGGACCCCAACCGCATCTTTGCATGGGGCGAGGGTCTAGGCGGTGGAGTCGCGCTGGCGGTTTCTGCTCTGGACGAGCGGGGTCTCGCCTGCACGGCGGTTGCCAATCCAATTCCCGGTGGCCTTGAGGCGCTGTCGTCTCGGGTGCGCGGATCGGTGCTCATGGGCACATCGCTCATGGATGCCGCGAGCGACCCCAAGGGCCAGTTTGCCGTATTCAACGGTCTTGAGTGTGACCGGAGGCATATCATCTATGCCAAATACGCTCACGAGCGCATCAATGCGTTCGAAAACGAAGTCGTCGACTTCTTTAACCAAACGTTCTACCCGTGTTCTTTGGCCTAAACGGCCTGGACACTGCCAACAAGAGCGGGCGGCATAGGGCTGCCCGCCAGACAACTAAGGAGATTCTTGTGGCAACTCAGAAATTCACCGGCGTTATCCCTCCCGTCGTTGTTCCCGATACCGAAGACCACCAGCTCGATGTTGCCTCCTTTGAGCGCAGCATCAACCGCATGATCGATG
This sequence comes from uncultured Collinsella sp., assembly GCA_900541855.1. Taxonomy (GTDB): domain Bacteria; phylum Actinomycetota; class Coriobacteriia; order Coriobacteriales; family Coriobacteriaceae; genus Collinsella. The sequence continues at coordinate 22,800 of UQLD01000020.1, read as the reverse complement.
CCGGCGTCGATGGCTTGTTCTTCCTGGGCTCCTCGGGCGAGGTCGTCTTCTCCACCGACGAGCGTCGCCGTCAGATCATCTCCGAGGCCGTCCGTATCGTCGACCACCGCGTTCCCGTTCTGGTCGGCATCATCGACACCGAGACCGAGCGCATGATCGAGCACGGCAAGGTCGCTCAGGAGCTGGGCGCCGATGCGCTTGTCGCCACCTGCCCGTTCTATGCCCTGCAGGGCATGACCGAGGTTGAGGAGCACTTCCGCATCCTGCACGAGGAGCTCGACCTGCCCATCTTTGCCTATGACATTCCCGTCTGCGTTCACACCAAACTCCCCTGGAAGCTCCTTGCCAAGCTCGGCGCCGAGGGCGTTCTGGCCGGCGTCAAGGATTCCTCGGGTGATGACATCTCGTTCCGCTACCTCGTTCAGGAGAACGAGAAGAACGGCCATCCGATGAGCATTCTCACCGGTCACGAGGTTGTTGTCGACGGCGCCTACCTCGGTGGCGCCGACGGTTCCGTCCCGGGTCTCGCCAACGTTGAGCCCGAGGGCTACGTGCGTCAGTGGAAGGCCGCTCAGGCTGGTGACTGGGCTACCGTCAAGGCCGAGCAGGATCGCCTCAATGAGATTTCGCACATTTGGGATGTCACCTCGGGCGTCCAGGGCTATGCCGGTGGCGTCGGCGCCTTCAAGACCGCTATGAACCTCATGGGCATCTTCGACAGCCCGACCATGCCGCGCCCGGTGAAGGCCATGACCGGCGAGAACGTCGAGGCTATTAAGAAGGTCCTCCAGGACAACGGTCTCCTGTAAAGCTTCCCCGGGCACCCGATCTTGGGGCTCAAGCGGTCGAGCGTGACCCATTAGGTCAACGCCCGACCGCTTTCACCCCAACCTCGGACACCCGGGAAACCTTTACCAAGCTGCGGCGATAACGCAGCCTTCATTTCCTGTAGTTGTTTTTATCTCCTAAGGAGAGCGACATGGAGAACAAGTACGTCTGCTCTGTCGATATCGGCGGAACTAAGATCGCGACTGCCATCATGGAGTACCCGGCTGACGGTAGTGTGCCCCGTCCCGTCTTTGAGGCCGAGGTTCCCACCGAGGCCCAAGAGGGCGGCGAGGCCGTCTTCCAGCGTATCGAGGCGTCCATCAAGGCCGCTCTCGAGGCGAATCCCGATGTCGAGGTCCTTGGCGTCGGTATCGGCGCCGCCGGCGTCGTCGATCCCAAGACGGGCGCCATCGCGTATGCCAATGAGATCATGCCCGGCTGGTCCGGCGTTCAGTTGGGGCCGCGTCTGCGCGAGGACCTCGGTCTTCCCGTTGCCGTTGTGGGCGACGTGCAGGCTCATGCTCTGGGCGAGGCCCACTGGGGCGTCGGCAAGGGCAAGTTCTCCGTCTTGTGTCTTGGCATCGGCACGGGCATCGGCGGCGCATATGTCGAGAGCGGCCGCGTGATGCAGGGCTTCCATGGTGCTGCCGGTCATATGGGCCACATTGAGTGTTCGGCTGCCGCCGGCATTCCCTGCGCCTGCGGGCGTTCCGGCCATCTGGAGTCGGTTGCTTCGGGCACTTCCATTGGTCGAATGTACGATGAGCGTTTTGGCCGCGTCGACCCCAGCCGTCCTTCGGTCGGTCGCGATGTGAACGATCTGTGCCGTGCGGGCGACGCAAAGGCGACCGAGGTCATCCATGACGCCGGCTTTGCGCTGGGGGCCAGCTTGGGCTCGCTCGCTAACATCCTGGACCCTGAGGTCATCGTGCTTTCGGGCGGCGTGATTCACCAAGGTCCCGATTGGCGTTCGCAGACGTGGAAGGATTCGGTGCACAAGGGCTATGCCAGCCAGGCGCTCGATCCGCTTCAGGACACGCCGATCCTCATCGGTTCTCTGGAGGGCGATGCTCCGCTCATCGGTGCCGCCGAGCATCTTCTTGCTTCGTTGAAGTAAACATAACTACCAAGTGTGCCTTCTGAGGTGCCGCAGATTGACGTGAAAGAGGAGCGAAGCGTACTTCGGTACGCGAGCGACGGTTTGAACGTCAAGGTGCGGCGTCTCAGAAGGCTGTTTTGAGAAAGGTTGAGTCGAGCATGACCGTTGATCCTTTGATCCAGTCCCTGAAGGGCAAGCTCGTCGTGAGCGTTCAGGCGTATATGGGCGAGCCGCTTCGTACGCCCGAGACCATGGCGCAAATGTCTCGCGCTTGCGAGCTCGGCGGCGCCGCCGCCATTCGCTGCCAGGGCCTTGCCGACATTGCCGCCATTAAGGGTCGCTGTGAGGTTCCCGTCATCGGCCTGTGGAAGGATGGGCACGAGGGCGTTTACATCACGCCGACGCTGCGTCACGCTCGCGCCTGCGTTGCTGCCGGTGCCGATATCGTGGCGATCGACGCCACCGATCGTCCGCGCCCCGATGGCAAGACGGTCGAGGATACCTTCCGCCCGCTGCACGAGGAGGGTGTGCTCCTGATGGCGGATTGTGCCACCATCGAGGATATTCGCCGTGCTGTTGATATGGGCTTTGACCTGGTATCCACCACGCTTTCTCACGGCGTCGCCGCCATCGACTGCACCATGGCCGATGGCCCCGACCTGCCGCTCCTGCGTCAGGCGACTGAGGAATTCCCCGGCCTTCCTATCATTTGCGAGGGTCGCGTGCATACGCCCGAGGAGGCTCGCGCCGCGATCGATGCTGGCGCCTGGGCCGTTGTCGTCGGCACCGCCATCACGCACCCCACGAGTATTACGAGTTGGTTCAAGGCTGCACTTGAGGCGTAAGACAGGCCTCGTATCCGCTCGGGGCGGTATACTCAATATAGGCAATTGACCGCGCGGGATCCGGGTTGCTGGGTCCCGCGCTTGTTTTCGGGAGGCAGCACATGCAAAAGGGAGATGCCATGGATGCGGCGGAGCGCTCGGAGCGCATCCCCGATATCGTCATCATCACCGGAATGTCCGGATCGGGCCGCACACAGGCCATGCACGTGTTCGAGGACATGGGCTATTTTTGCATCGATAACCTGCCTCCGCGTCTCATCGCCCAGCTTGCCGAGCTCGTCGGCATCAATACGGGCGTGGGCAGGCATCTCGCCGTCACCTGTGACCTGCGCAGCCAGGGCTTGTTCGATGAGCTGCTCGATGCCGTTGCCGCACTCGAGGAGCGCGAGATGAGCTGTGACATCGTGTTTCTCGAGGCCTCTGACGAGGTGCTGATCCGTCGTTATAGCGAAAACCGCCGCCGCCATCCCATTGCCAAGCCGGGGGAGACTACGGCCGATGCGATTCAGCGCGAGCGCCTGCAGCTGCAGGGTGTGCGCGACCGAGCCGATATGATCATCGACACGAGCCGCCTGCGTACCTCTGCCCTGCGCAACAAATTGCGCATGGCGTTCTCCGAGTTGTCCGACCAGCAGCTCATGGACGTTCACGTGTTCTCGTTTGGCTTTAAGCACGGTATGCCCGTCGAGGCGGACATTATGATCGACGTTCGCTTCCTGCCCAATCCGTTCTACGATCCCGAGATGCGCACCATGACCGGTCTCGATAAGAAGGTCTCCGACTTTGTTCTGGACCATCCCAAGACCCAGGAGTTCTGGAAAGCTTGGACGCAGCTGCTCGATACGGTGATGCCGGGCTATATCGCGGAGGGCAAGCCACAGCTTTCTATTGCCATCGGCTGCACGGGCGGTCAACACCGCAGCGTTGCCATCGCCGAGGCCACGGCACGTTATTTGGAAGGCGCTCAATATCACGTGAGCATTTCCCACCGCGACCTGTCGCGCGCCAACACGAAAGCATAGGCCTGCATGTCGTTTACCGCCGAGGTGCGTGACGAACTCGCGCGCTGCGAACCCGAATGTGAATACTGCGATTTGTCGACGCTTGCCGCCCTGACGCGTGTGAGCGGTACACTTTCGCTGGCCGGCTCCGGGCGGTATCGTTTGACGGTCGCGACCGAGACGGGCGCCGTCGCGCGCACGATGATCACACTGACGCATCGCATCCTTAAGCTCAAAACGGAATTCACCGTTCGTAAATCTGTATTGCATAAGGTTCGAAACTACCTCATCACCTTGCCTGATCAGCCAGACCTGGATAAGGCTCTGGTGCTGCTGGGCATCCTCGACCGCAGGGGAGGACTTGTCGCCGGCGTGCCCCGACATATCGTTGCCCGTCCCTGCTGCAGGCTTGCCTATATCCGCGGCGCGCTCATCGCGGGCGGCTTCGTGGCCGATCCACGCGGCGATTTTCATTTGGAGATCGCGGTGCAGGGCGAGCAATATGCCAAGGGGCTTTGCGATCTGTTGGAGCAGATTGGGGTCCATGCTCGTGTTAATGCGCGGCGGGGGTCATATGCCGTGTACATTAAGAGCGCCGAGGAGATCGAGCAGCTCCTAAAGCTGGTCGGCGCCAAGCGCAGCGTTGCCGAGATCGAGGAAGCGCGCGCGGTCAAATTGGTTAAGAACGACGTAAACCGTCGCGTGAACGCCGAGCTCGCCAACCAGACCAGAAGCGCCGGTGCCGCCCAGCATCAGCTTGCGTTGATCGATGAGCTCGAGCAGCGTGGCCTTCGCGATGCGCTTCCGGATGCCTTGGCGGTCTTTTGCGACCTGCGCGAGCGCTACCCCGATCTGTCACTGCGTGATTTGGGGGAGATGGCTGACCCTCCCTTGTCGAAGTCGGCCCTCTACCATCGTGTTTTACGGCTTGAAAAGCTCATTGAAGCAAACAGGTAGTTTGAAGTATCGACTTATATATGGATTTAACTGCTATTTTAGTCTTTAAAACGTTTTAACGTAAATTTGATTTTCAATTTCGAGCATTCTCGTGAAATTCAAGTCAAAAAAAAGGTATATTAGGCGAGTGGTTAGTTTGTGGGCCTCAACGGCGGGCGCTGTAGCTCGCGGGGGCCTTACGAAAGGAGACACAATGGCAGTAAAGGTTGCTATTAACGGCTTCGGTCGCATCGGTCGTCTGGCTTTCCGTCAGATGTTCGGTCATGAGGGCTCCGAGATCGTCGCTATCAACGACCTCACCTCTCCCGATATGCTCGCTTACCTGCTGAAGTACGACTCCACGCAGGGCAACTACGCTCGCGATCACGAGGTCGTTGCTGGCGAGGATTCCATCACCGTTGACGGCAAGGAGATCAAGATCTACAAGGAGGCCGACGCCAACAACCTGCCTTGGGGCGACCTCGACGTTGACGTCGTTCTCGAGTGCACCGGCTTCTACACCAGCAAGGCTAAGGCTCAGGCCCACATCAACGCTGGCGCCAAGAAGGTCGTCATCTCCGCTCCGGCTGGCAGCGATCTGCCCACCATCGTGTACAACGTCAACCATGAGACGCTGACCGCTGAGGACAACATCATCTCCGCTGCTTCCTGCACCACCAACTGCCTCGCCCCGATGGCCAAGGGTCTGAACGACTTCGCTCCCATCGTGTCCGGCATCATGACCACCATTCACGCCTGGACTGGCGACCAGATGCCGCTCGACGGCCCGCAGCGCAAGGGCAACAAGCGTCGTAGCCGCGCCTGCGCCGTTAACATCGTCCCCAACACCACCGGTGCTGCCAAGGCTATCGGCCTGGTTCTCCCCGAGCTCAACGGTAAGCTCATCGGTGCCGCCCAGCGCGTCCCGACGCCGACCGGCTCCATCACCAACCTCTACGCTGTCGTTGACAAGAAGGTCACCGTCGACGAGGTCAACGCCGCTATGAAGGCCTACGCTGCCACCATCTCCGAGACCTTCGGCTACAACGAGGACGACATCGTCTCCACCGACATCATCGGCGAGACCCACGGCTCCATCTTCGACGCCACTCAGACCATGTGCTCTGACCTCGGCAACGGTCAGACCCTCGTTCAGGTCACCTCTTGGTACGACAACGAGAACTCCTACACCTCTCAGATGGTCCGCACCATCAAGTACTTCGAGAAGTTCGTTGCTTAATTTAGCTTTTAGCGAATAGCTCGTTGAGCGTCTAAAGAAGGGCGCGGCCTTATAGGGCTTACACCCTAGGGTCGCGCCCTTTTTATAAGAAATCGTCTGCCGTAATGGGAGGCAGACACGTACGAAAGGTAGAAGCAAACATGGCCTTTACCAAGAAGACCGTTCGCGACATCGATGTCGACGGCAAGCGCGTTCTCGTCCGCGTTGACTTCAACGTGCCTATCAAGGATGGCGTCGTTGGCGACACCACCCGTATCAAGGCTGCCCTGCCCACCATCAACTATCTCGTTGAGCACAACGCTCGCGTCATCCTCATGAGCCACCTCGGCCGTCCCGAGGGCACCGGCTTCCAGCCCGAGCTCTCCCTTGAGCCTGTCGCCAAGAAGCTCGCCGAGCTCTCTGGTCTCGACGTTGCCTTTGTCGCCGACACCTACGGCGAGAAGGCTGCTGAGGCTGTTGCCGCCGTCGAGCCGGGCAAGGTCCTCGTTCTCGAGAACGTCCGCTTCGATAAGCGTGAGAAGAAGAACGATCCCGAGATCGCCAAGAAGCTCGCTTCCTATGGTGACGTCTTCGTTCTCGATGCCTTCGGCACCGCTCACCGCGCCCAGGGTTCCGTCGTGGGCCCCGCCGCTTACCTGCCTGCCGTCGCCGGCTTCCTGCTCGAGAAGGAGGTCGACACGCTGACCGGCATCTTCGCCGAGCCCGAGCGCCCCTTCGTCGCCATCGTCGGCGGTTCCAAGGTTTCCTCCAAGATCGGCGTTCTCGATCACCTCATCGACTCTGCTGACACCCTGATCATCGGTGGCGGTATGGCCTACACCTTCTTCCTGGCTCAGGGCCTGTCCGTCGGTCAGTCCCTCAAGGAAGAGGACTGGGTCGAGCGCGCTGGCGAGATGCTCAAGAAGGCCGAGGAGAAGGGCGTCAAGATCCTGCTCCCCATCGACAACCGCGTTGCCGATCACTTTGGCGAGGACGCTGTCCCCGAGGTTGTCGCTTCCGACGCTATCCCCGACGATCGTGAGGGTATGGACATCGGCCCCAAGACCGAGGAGCTTTACGCCGAGGCCGTCAAGGGCGCCAAGACTGTGTTCTGGAATGGTCCCATGGGCGTCTTCGAGTTCGACAACTTCGCTCACGGCACCCAGGCTATCGCCGAGGCTGTCGCCGATGCCGACTGCACCTCGATCATCGGCGGTGGCGACTCTGTCGCAGCTGTCAACAAGTTCAACCTGGCCGACAAGATGAGCTGGATCTCCACCGGTGGTGGCGCTTCCATGGAGCTCGTCGAGGGTAAGGCCCTGCCCGGAGTGGAGGCGCTTCTCGATGCCTAATCGCACCCTTCTTATCGCTGGTAACTGGAAGATGAACAACGACGTCGCCGAGGCCGCCAAGCTCGCCGACGAGCTGGCTCAGGCTCTGCCCGAGGTTCCGGCCGGCGTCGAGGTGCTCGTCTGCCCTCCGACCATCGACATCACCACGGTTCATGACCGTATTCAGGCTGCCCCCATTGCCCTCGGTGCACAGAACGTGTACTGGGAGGCCAAGGGTGCCTTCACCGGTGAGTCCTCTTGCGACATGCTCAAGTCCGCTGGCTGCACCTACTGCATCATCGGTCACTCCGAGCGTCGCGACTACTTCCACGAGACCGACGAGGACCAGAACAAGAAGGCTAAGGCTCTCGTTGCCGCCGGCCTTGTTCCCGTCTTCTGCTGCGGCGAGTCCCTCGAGGTCCGCGAGGCTGGCACCTATGTCGAGCACGTCGTGAACCAGGTCAAGGCTGGCCTTGCTGGTCTTGAGATCACCTGCCCCAAGCAGGTCGTCGTCGCCTACGAGCCCATCTGGGCCATCGGCACCGGCAAGACCGCTACCGCCGAGGACGCTCAGGAGGTCTGCGGTGCTATCCGTGAGACCCTCAAGGAGATGTTCGGCGAGGAGCTCGCTAACGGCATCCGCGTGCTGTATGGCGGTTCCGCCAAGCCCGGCAACATCGCCGAGCTCGTCGCCAAGCCCGACGTTGACGGCGCCCTCGTGGGCGGCGCTTCGCTCAAGGCTGCCGACTTCGCCTCTATGGTCGTCAAGGCAGGCGAGTAGGACATATGGCACAACGTCATCTTCCTGCACTCCTGATTATCATGGATGGCTGCGGCCTTGCTCCGGCCGATGGCGAGAACGCCGTCGCCGCTGCCAAGACGCCCTTCCTTGATAGCCTGTACGAGAAGTACCCCCACACCACGCTCGGTGCTTCGGGCGAGGACGTGGGCCTTCCCGACGGCCAGATGGGTAACTCCGAGGTGGGTCACCTCAACATCGGTGCCGGCCGCATCGTGTTCCAGGAGCTTTCGCGCATCAACAATGCCATCAAGGACGGTTCCATCGCCAAGAACGAGGTTTTCGTCAAGGCTATGGACGATGTCAAGGCTGACGGTAAGACTCTCCACCTCATGGGCCTTATGAGCCCTGGCGGTGTTCATTCTCACATGAACCACGTCGAGGCTCTGGTCAAGATGGCTGCCGAGCACGGTGTCAAGACCGTTCGCGTCCACGCCTTCATGGATGGTCGCGACGTTGACCCGCAGTCCGGTGCCGGTTACATGAGTGAGTTCTGCGCTTTCCTGGCTAAGATCTCCGAGGAGACCGGTTGCGACGCTCGCGTTGCCACCGTCTCGGGCCGTTATTGGGCCATGGACCGCGATAATCGTTGGGAGCGCATCCAGCGCGCCTACGACGTCATGGTCAACGCGTCCGATGCTGATACCGACCCCGTTGCCGGTATCAAGGCCTACTACGAGAAGGACCCGCGCGGCGACGAGTTCGTCGAGCCCTTCGCTGCCCACAACGAGGGCATTCACGAGGGCGACGCGGCCATCTTCTTCAACTTCCGTCCCGACCGTGCTCGTCAGATGACCCGCGTGTTCACGGACAAGGAGTTCGACGGCTTTGAGCGCGAGCAGATCAAGCTTTCGCACTTTGTGACGATGACCGAGTATGATCCGACGTTTGACGTCGAGGTCGCCTTCCCCAAGACGTTCCCCGAGAACGTCCTGGCCGACGTTATCGCCGCCAATGGCCTGAAGCAGCTGCACACTGCCGAGACCGAGAAGTACGCCCACGTGACGTTCTTCCTCAACGGTGGCATCGAGGAGCCCAAGGAGGGCGAGGAGCGCGTGCTCGTCGCTTCCCCCAAGGTTGCTACCTACGATCTGCAGCCCGAGATGAGCGCTCCCGAGGTTACCGAGAAGCTCGTCGCCGCCATCAACGAGGATCGCGCTGATTTCTACATCGTGAACTTCGCGAACTGCGACATGGTTGGTCACACCGGTGTCTTCGACGCTGCCGTTAAGGCCGTTGAGGCTGTTGACGATGCCCTGTCCAAGGTTGTCCCGGCGATTCTCGCCAAGGGCGGCTTTGCACTGATTACCGCCGACCACGGCAACGCCGATCACATGTTTGACGTTGCTTCCGACGGCTCCAAGCATCCGTTTACGGCTCACACCACCAACCGCGTGCCGTTCATCATCGTTGATGAGAAGGCCAAGCTCACCGGTATCGAGGACGGCCGTCTTTCCGATATCGCTCCGACCATGCTCACCATGGCTGGTATTGAGCCTTCCGCCGAGATGACGGGCCGCGTGCTCGCTACCGAGGCCTAATAGAAAACAAATACCGTTTTCTAGCAAGGGGGTTGTCCACAACCGGACAACCCCCTTTTTGGTATTTCTGCCATTTCCACCCCGTCCTTGAGTGGCAGGTAGGGGAGAGCGGGGGATTGTGGTACAGTACTGGAGTTTGAACTGTTCTATTAAGGAGCTTATCTATGGGTCCGTTCCAGATTCTTCTGTTTGTCGTTTGGGCTGTTTCTGCCGTGGCGCTGACGATTCTCGTCCTGATGCATTCCGGTAAGGGTACCGGCGTTTCGGATATGATTGCCAGCTCGCTGTATAACTCCAGCTCTGCCACGGGCGTTATGGAGCAGAACCTTGACCGCCTGACCGTCATCATGGCTGTCGTGTTTGCCGTGTGCGTCGTGCTGTGCATGTTCTTCTTCCCGCAGGGCATCGTGGGCTACTAATCACGAACCGCATAAATACTTGAAAAGGGTCCCGCAAGTGCGGGACCCATTTTGTTTACATATTTGTAACAGAGTCAAAATATCCTCATATACTTCGCCCAACTAAAGAAAATCTCGACCGTTAACCGGAATTAGCCCCAAATCGTGCATAAAATGCGCTACTGTATTGCAATACGTTGGTCCGCTTTGTATAACCAGCCAAAACGGCGGACCGCGTTTGAATGGTTCGATTGGGCTGTCTTGACGTTGCCCGACCGAACTTACTTTGTCCTATCTCATAAGGAGGATGGCATGGCTGATTCTATGTTCCACCAGCCCGTTATGGGTCGTCGCGCCTTTGTCGGCGGTACCCTTGCTGCGAGCTCCATGGCTTTTCTTGCCGCATGCGGCAAGAAGGGCGGCGACGCTTCCGGTTCTGAGTCCGGTTCGACGCTGAACTTCTACATCAACAACCCGGTCTGCATCGACCCCTATAACGTCCAGGAGGACCAGGGCACTCAGGTCGAGTACCAGCTCTTTGATGCTCTGACCTCTTATGACGCCGAGAAGGGCGAGATCGTTCCGCTGGCTTGCGAGTCCTTTGAGGCCAACGACGACGCCACCGAGTTCACCTTCAAGATCAAGAAGGCCAAGTTCCACAACGGTGACGACGTTACCTCCAAGTCCTTCAAGCTCGGTTGGGAGCGTCTGGTCAACACCAAGTCGGCCATCGCTACCGAGTACGGCCCTTCCGAGGTCTCCTATCACCTTTCTATGGTCGAGGGCTATGACGACCTGCTTGCCGGTAACGCTACCGAGCTCAGCGGTGTTACTTGCCCCGACGATGAGACCCTCGTCGTCAAGCTGTCTTCCGCTTACGCCGACTTCCCCTTCGTCGCCTCTCACCCGGCTCTGGCCCCGGTTCCCGAGTGCGCCGAGTCCGATGTCAAGAGCTTCTATCTTGCACCGGTCGGTAACGGCCCGTTCATGATGGACGGCAAGTGGGAGGATGGTCAGGAGATCAACCTCAAGAAGTTCGACGATTACTATGGCGACAAGGCCAAGATCGATGGCATCCACTTCCAGGTCATCAAGGACATGGAGACTGCTTACAAGGAGTTCCAGGCCGGTAACCTCGATGTCTGCGACGTTCCCGTCGCTCAGATCGATGCCGCCAAGAAGGATCGCGGCGTGTCCAAGGACGGCTACACCATGGGTGACGGCGAGCGCATGCTGCTCGGCGCCGAGCCTTCCACGTACTATCTGACCTGCAACACCACGGCCGAGCCGTTCAACAACGCCGACCTGCGCAGGGGCATCTCCCTGGCCATCAACCGTGAGGCCATCTGCAAGACCATCTATAAGGGTACCCGTACCCCTGCCGACGGCATTGTTCCTCCGGGCATCGATGGCTACAAGGAGGGCGCATGGGAGTTCTGCGCCTACGATGTCGACAAGGCTAACGAGTACCTCGACAAGGTTGCTCCCGCTGGCGCTAACGGGGATCGTGGCATTAGCGTGACCCTTTCCTACAACCAGGACGGCGGTCACAAGGAGATCATGGAGTCCATCATCGGCGACCTCGCCAAGGTTGGCGTTACCGCTGTCTCCGATACCCCTGAGTGGTCTGCCCTGCTCGAGCAGTATCAGAACTTTAACTATCAGTTCGGTCGTCTGGGTTGGATTGCCGACTACCCGATCATGGACAACTTCCTGTATCCGCTGTTCCACTCCGACTCCCTCGGTGGCGATAACCGCTCCGGTTACAACAACCCCGAGTTCGACGCCAAGGTCGACGAGGCTCGTACTATTGTTGACGACGAGGAGCGCGTCGCTAAGATGCAGGAGGCCGACGCAATGGTCGCTGCCGACTGCCCGGTCATCCCGATTATGTTCTACACGCACACCATCGTCGGCTCCGATCGCATCAAGCACCTCTATGTCGATCCGCAGAAGCATGCCGAGCTGGGTACCGCTGAGCTCGCCTAAGAGTTTGCAGCTTCCGTGAGGGTCAAGTATTTACGTAGACCTCATGGGAAACATACAGTTCTCCCTAACCTGGGGTAAACTGGCTGATGGTAATTTTGGGATGCCGGTCTGGCGATCGGCATCCCATTTAGGTTAATCCCTAGATAGGGGAGTGGTATGGGTAAGTACATCGTTAAACGTGTGCTTCAGTTCATCCCGGTGTTTTTGGGCGTTACGCTGATTCTGTTCGCCCTCCAGAATATCGTGCCGGGAGATCCGATCAAGCTGATCGGTGGAGACAAGGCTCTGTCCCCCGAGGTGGAGCTTCAGCTTCGCGTCCGCTATCACCTGGTCCAGTCGGACGAGGACGGCAACGCGATCCTTGACGAGAACGGCGACCCCGTTCAAACGTCGCTCGTGGACCGTTACTTGTATTACATGAACGGCCTGCTTCATGGCGATCTGGGCAATTCGTATCAGCGCAAGCTGCCGGTTACGGAAATCTTTGCCCAGAAGTATCCGTATACGGTCAAACTTGCCGCGTGCGCCATCGTGCTCGAGGCAATCATGGGTATCGGTGCGGGTATCATTTCGGCGGTTAAGCGTTATTCCTTCTGGGATATTTTGGTAACGCTCACCACGTCGATTCTCGTTGCCGTCCCGGCTTTCTGGCTCGGTATGTTGCTGCAGCTGTTCTTTGGCGTCATTCTCAAGGACGCCACGGGCGGTGCATTCTCCATGCCGATCTCGGGTGCCGGCGGTTCCAGCTCTCAGTATCAGGATTGGATGCACTATGTGCTTCCGACCATTACGCTGGCTTCGGTTTCGACCGCTTATGCCGCCCGCATTATGCGTTCGCAGCTGCTTGACGTCATGAACCAGGATTACATCCGTACGGCAAAGGCCAAGGGTCTCTCCAATCGCGCGATCATCATCAAGCATGCGCTTAAGAATGCACTCATCCCCGTCGTTACCTATATTGGTGTCGACTTTGGCGGCATGCTTTCGGGCGCCATCCTGACCGAGACGGTCTTTAACTGGCCCGGTATCGGCTATGAGGTCTATCGCGCCATTAGCATGCGTGACTGGCCCATCGTTATGGGCGGCGTTACGCTCATCGTCGTCGTCGTCATGGTGATCAACCTGCTCGTCGACATTAGCTATGCATTCCTCGACCCGCGCATCCGCCTTGGCGGTCCGTCGGATAAGGCCTAAGGGAGGTACGTCTCATGCAGGAAACTGATTCTCAGTCTCAGGAGCAGGCTACCGCCACCAAGGCCGCATCTGCTCCCGCCAAGTCCCGCACGCTGTGGGGCGACGCTTTTAAGCGTCTCCGTAAGAACAAGCTCGCCGTTATCGGTGTCTGCTGGATCATCATCGTCGTTGTGGTTGCCCTGACCGCAGATCTGTGGGCTAAGCCCTGGCTCGGTTCGCCGACGGCTTCCGACTCGACCACCATGGCTCAGACGTCGCTGCTGGCTCCGTGTGCCGAGCACCCGTTTGGCACCGACGCCCTAGGTCGTGACATTCTCGTCCGCGTTATCTACGGTGCACGTGTTTCGCTGTCCGTCGGCATTATGGCCACCGCGATCTCCACGCTGATCGGTCTGGTCATGGGTGCTCTGGCGGGTTTCTACGGCGGCATCTGGGATACGATCATCATGCGCTGTGCGGACATCTTCCTGGCGTTCCCGTACGTGCTGTTCGTTGTCGCCATGATCGCCGTTATCGGCCGTGGTCTTCAGAACGTCTTTATCGCCATCGGTATTCTCGGCTGGCCTTCGATTGCGCGCGTCTTCCGCTCTGCAATCTTGACGGTCAAGGAAAACGACTATGTTGACGCTGCACGCGCGATGGGTGCATCCGATGCTCGTATCGTCGTGCGTCACATCTTCCCGAACTCCGTCGCCTCCATCGTGGTCTACGCGACCATGAACATTGGTGGCGCCATTCTGACCGAGTCCGCTCTGTCCTTCCTCGGCATGGGCGTTATTCCGCCTACGCCTTCGTGGGGCTCCATGATTCAGGACGGTCAGCAGTATCTTCTGACCGCTCCCTGGATGATGATCATGCCCGGTCTGGCAATTCTCTCGACGGTGCTCGCCTTCACCCTGCTGGGTGACGGTCTGCGCGACGCCCTCGACGTCAAGATGAAGGACGCATAAGGATGAAGAAGAACAAGAACTATGTGGACCTGAAGGACCAGCCGGTTCCCGAGGGCCAGCATCTGCTCGAGGTCGATGACCTTAAGATGTATTTCCACACCGAGGATGGCATTGTTCGCGCTGTCGACGGTGTCTCCTACACGCTCGATCGCGGCGAGACCCTGGGCGTCGTCGGCGAGTCCGGCTCTGGCAAGTCCGTGACCGCCATGACCATCATGGGTCTTATCTCGATGCCTCCGGGAAAGATTGAGGGCGGCGACGTTCGCTATCGCGGTCGTTCTATCCTTGAGATGACCGAGGAAGAGATGCAGCACATTCGCGGTAACGATATCGCGATGATCTTCCAGGATCCTATGACCTCCTTGAACCCGGTCTATAAGATCGGCAAGCAGGTGGGCGAGGGCCTTCGTCTGCATCGCGGTTACTCCAAGCAGGAGGCGCTCAAGCGCGCCACCGAGCTTTTGGACCTCGTTGGCATTCCTGAACCCGAGAAGCGCGTCAATGAGTATCCGCACCAGTTCTCTGGCGGTATGCGTCAGCGCGTCATGATTGCCATGGCTCTTGCCTGCGATCCCGATATTCTGATTGCCGATGAGCCCACGACTGCCCTGGACGTTACCATCCAGGCTCAGATTATTGAGCTTATGCAGGAAATGCAGGAGAAGAACGGCAACGCCATCATCATGATTACCCATGACCTGGGTGTTGTCGCTGATATGGCCGACAAGATCATGGTTATGTACGCCGGCCGTCCCGTCGAGTTCGGTACTGCCGAGGAAATCTTCTACGAGAGCCGCCACCCCTACACCTGGGGCCTTATCCGCTCCATCCCGGAGCAGGCCATCGATGAGAAGAAGCCGCTTACGCCGATTCACGGCAATCCGCCTTCGCTAATGAACCTGCCCGAGGGCTGCGTGTTCTCGCCTCGTTGCCCTTATGCAACCGATAAGTGCCGCAAGCAGCGCCCCGAGCGTGTTGTCACCGAGTCCGGTCACTATTCTGCGTGCCACTATTCCGGTGACCCCGAGTTCCTCAAGAACGCTCCTGAGACGTCCCGTACGCGCATGGATTCCAAGAAGGGAGGCGAGGCGTAATGGCAGATACCAACGAGCGTACTCCGCTGCTGAAGGTCGAGCACCTCTCTAAGGAGTTCCCCGCTGAGTCCGGCATGTTCGCCAAGCGTTTTTCCAAGCGCGTCGTCTCTGCTGTAAACGACATCTCTTTTGAGATTTATCCTGGCGAGACCTTTGGCCTAGTCGGCGAGTCTGGTTGCGGTAAGTCCACCACGGGCCGTACCATCATGCGCCTGACCAAGCCGACCGCCGGTAAGGTGTTCTTCCAGGGTAAAGATGTTGCCGAGATGAGCAAGCATGAGATCAAGGACATGCGTCGCGAGATGCAGTTTATCTTCCAGGATCCCTATGCTTCGCTGAATCCCCGCATGACCATCGGCGAGATCGTCTCCGAGCCCATGACCATTCATGGCGTGGGTACCAAGGAGGAGCGCATTGAGCGCGTCCGCGAGCTTCTCGACGTCGTTGGACTGAACCCCGAGCACATCAACCGCTATCCGCATGAGTTCTCCGGCGGTCAGCGTCAGCGTGTCGGCATTGCCCGCGCTTTTGCGCTGAAGCCCAAGCTGATTATCTGCGACGAGCCGGTTTCCGCTCTGGATGTGTCCATTCAGGCCCAGGTTCTGAACCTACTGAAGGAGCTCCAGGACAAGTTCGGTACCGCATATCTGTTTATCGCCCACGACTTGTCCGTCGTGCAGCACATCTCCGATCGCGTTGCCGTTATGTATCTGGGTAAGATGGTCGAGGTTTCGGACTGGAAGACGCTCTACAGCGAGCCTCACCATCCGTACACGCAGTCGCTGCTGTCTGCCGTGCCGGTTCCCGATCCTGATATCCAGAAGACCCGCAAGCGCATCATCCTCGCTGGCGACCCGCCGTCGCCGCTGGATCCGCCGACCGGCTGCCGTTTCCACACGCGCTGCCCGATCGCGCAGGGCATCTGCTCTGAGAAGCTTCCCGAGTTTAAGGAAGTCGCACCGGGCCACTGCTGCGCCTGCCACTTCGCGGAGCCGTTCCCGATCAAGGAATCGCACATCGACTTGTAGCCGGTTGTTATCGTCCGGGCCCGCCCTGAAGTTACTTTTCAGAACGTCCTCGGACATGCAAGAAACCCCCGCTGCGCACTTCGTGCGGCGGGGGTTTCTTGCGTCCTGCGGAGTGTTCTGAAAAGTAACTTCAGGGCAGGCCCTGCGGTAACTCGGCAGAGGAGGGGAGTGCGATTCCTCGATCGCTCACTTAATCTAATAGGAAAGTTAGTGAGGCCGGAGCTTTAGCTCCGGCCTCCCCATATAAGGGCTCGGCTTTGCCGAGCCACCAAATTTACATCAGCCCCCAGAACATGTTTGAGAACTGTGCCTGAAGTATGTATTTGCAGGCCCCGAATCGGTGTTGCCTCCCGGCGCATTCCGCAGGGGGAGCGATATTTTGCAGCACGAAGTGCGCAGCAAAATATCGCTCATGCCCGAGGACGCGCCGGGAGGCAACACCGATTCGGGGCCGGACACACGGATCTACCTGCGCATTTACAAATTCGTAAACTTTTTTGAAAAAAGTGCTTGCACAGTTCTCGAATCATAGGTTATTATCTTCCTCGTTGAACGCGCGGGTCCAACAAAACGGACCGCGAATCAACAACATAGCATGTCGGAGTGGCGGAATTGGCAGACGCGCTAGCTTGAGGTGCTAGTGACCGCTTTTTGGTCATGCGGGTTCAAGTCCCGCCTCCGACACCATCGCATTTGAGAAGCCTCTTCGGAGGCTTTTTTGTTACCGATAGACGGTGGGGTCCACGATGGAAACGCTTGAACGCAACGAGTGGGCAGACGTTGCCCAACTAGTCGAGATCACGAGCGATGCTGTCATCATCTGTGAGCTCGACGGAACCATTCTGCATGTGAATAATCGCTTACTTGGTTTGATGTGCGAGGAACGCGCCGACGTCATCGGTGGAGATGTTAAAGACGTCCTGTACTCATCCGCTTTTGAACGTGCGACGGAACATCGTCTGCCATTTGAAACTGATGGCTCCGAGAACGAACTGATGCTCAAGCTGAGTGACGGCTCCTTTATCCCCGTCTTGGTTCGTGCGGGCTCCGTGACGCCTCCACGCATCTTTGGGCGCCGCGCGCCACGTGTCCTGGTGGCGCTCCATAGCATCGAAGAACAGTATTCTCACGACCGTCAACTCAAGCGTGCGTTATCGGAGCTTAGAGTGGCGAACAAGCGTCTCTCTGGCACGCTTTCGGTCATTATGAGCACTGTGGGCTCCGATGAGTTACCCAGCCTGCTTGATACTGTTTTGAACCAGCTTGTAGGAACGCTCGATGCTTCGGGTGCCGCTATCTATTTTTCTGAGAGCGGCGGTTTTAAACTTCGCGGTGTTTCCAAGGAGCTGTACGACAGCTACCTGCCTGAGTTTTTGCCGTATGGCGCTGGCATTCCGACGTATGTTCTTCGTGAGTCGCGTGCCTGTCGCTTGTCGATTCAACAGGACCTTGAGGGCGATAAGGCCGCCTCCGGTATGTTCATGGACTTGGACAATCGTTCTAAGCACCTGTTGCGCGTGCAGGATATGCCTCCGTACCGCAGCGAGATCTGTCTTCCCGTTTTTTACGGTACGCAGATCCTTGGCGTGCTGGAAGTTGGTTGGAAACGCCCCCAGGCACCGCTCGCCTATGACGTTAATGTACTCGAGGTCACTTGCGATTACTTGTCTATCCAACTGGTCGGCATGGCATCGAGTCTTCGCTCTCGTCGCACGGCCGAGCTTGGCCGCTCGCTCAATGTCTTACGTGATGAGTTGTTTACCTTTCTAGACGATTCCGTCGCGGCTACCCAGGCGGTATCGTCCGAGATCTGCAATATGCTCAACTGCCATTTTTGCCCTGTTGAGTATGACGCCAGTCTGGATTCCTACGTCATAGATTTTGAAGGCGGCAGTCGCGTTGCTTTGCCGGACGATCCCGAGAAGCTTTTCTTTTCCACGACGGCGCCAGCGGCACGTCTGGGGGCTGGCCCTGATGGCTTTGAGGCATCTGTTTTGGGGGGTACGAGTGCCGAGGACCTTAAACACGTCCGTATAACTCGCGTTGACGAATCGATGCCTATGGGAGGCTGGCTTAGGGCGCATGGTCTGCCTTGTCAAGGTCTCTACGTCGACTCCGGCATCGAGGCGGGGCACCCGCGCTCTGAGGGCGATGGCAAGCACAGTAGCGACGCGATTGTTCCTGCTTCTGTTGCGAAGAGCCCGACGACGCGCGCGCTGCTGCTTCGTGATGGTAGCCAAGAGCCGATTGATGACCTTGAATATGACTACTTGGTGCACTTGGCGCATGACTTTGAACTGATCTACGAAGGCGAATCTCAAAAGCGCGAGGAGCGCCATATCGCTCAGACGCTCCAGATTGGCATGAGAAATTCCCTGGGGGATGTTCCGGGTATCGCAACCGATTCGGTGTACCTGTCGGCCACGAATTCGGCGTTGGTCGGAGGCGATTTCTATACGCTCATTCGTCTTCCCGACGACTGCGCCGTCATGATTCTGGGTGATGTGTCTGGCAAAGGCATTGAGGCCGCATCGATGTCCGCGCTCGTCAAGACGGCCCTGACGGCATATGCCTGGGAGGGCGCTGGACCGGCCCGCATGGCACGCTCCCTTAACAGCATGCTCATGGGCTTTTCGAGGGTCGAGACGTTCGTGACGGCCTTTATCGCCAAGATTGACCTTAAAGCCGGACGCGCAACGTATTGTTCGGCGGGCCATCCTCCGACCATGGTCATCAGGCCAGAGTCGATGCCGCTGGGTGGCGGCGAGGCCCGTGGGGGAGAGGTTGAGCTGCTTGGATGCCAATCGGGCGTAATCGGTGCCTTTGAGAGCATGGTGTACGAGACAGGCGTGTTTACGTTTGCCCCCGGCGACATGCTCTTCATGTATACGGATGGAACGATTGAGGCCCGCGACCGCACCGGAGCGTTCTTTGGCGAGCAGCGCTTGCGCGACCTTCTGCTCTCTGTCTCGGGTGAGGGCGTATCGGGCATTTGCGGCAAGGTCTTGGGCGAGCTTGAGCGATTTACCGAATCGGCGCTGGACGATGACATTGCATTGGTGTCCCTTGAGTTTTTACGGGGTCGTTCATAGACGACGCTGGGCGGGCTGAATCCGTACGGTTGGGGAAACGAATGCATCGAGTGGGCTTTTTTGGGGAACCATGGTCGTATGAATGAGTGGAATGACATAGCGGTTTTGACGCCACCAGGCGATATCGACATCGCCACGGTGCCTGCGCTGCGTCGGCGGTTGGATGCTTTGATTGGCCGCGGCGTGCGTCGTGTCGTCATCAACTGTCAGGCTGTTAGCTTTATCGATTCTACGGGCTTGGCATTCCTGCTTACGCGCGCTCGTGAGCTTATGAGGCGAGAAGGCCTGCTTTCGCTCGTCAATGCATCAGGTGAAGTTGTTCGCTTTTTGGAGATTGCTCGTCTTGTCGATATCCTTCATGTCGTGGGGCCGGCACGGGAGTCAATTCCTGCCATTCCGGTGGGGGAGCTGCCTCGCTGGAGTAAGAGCGTTGAGGTCCGTCAGGGTATCGAGAATCTTCCATACTACCGACATCGCATCGCCGAACTCCTTGAATCGCTTCCGTTGCGCCGTGACGAGCGCTACGATGTCGCATTGGCGTCGGGGGAGGCGCTGGGTAATGCCTATGACCATGCGGGCGGTATCGGGTGCGTCCTGACGGTTCAGGCCTATGGCGATCGCGTTGTGGTTGAGGTGCTTGATCGAGGTGCCGGCTATTCTATCGATGAAACGAGCGAACCGGTCGCATCCGAGGAACGCGGCCGTGGCATCAAGCTTATGCGTATGCTCGTCGATAACGTGGAGGTTGCTCGTCGTACGGACGGCGCCGGCACGCGCGTGCAGATGGTGAAGCTGTTTAGCGGAGCGCTGGAATCGTGTGCCTAGCCAATCGCTTTAGCGCGTTTAGCTACTAAGAACATGCGGCAGACAAGTTTTTTGAAAAAAGTACTTGCGTCTTTTGGACAACTCGCGTAAATTAATAACCCGCAAGCGGACATGGCTCAGTTGGTAGAGCACAACCTTGCCAAGGTTGGGGTCGCGGGTTCGAGCCCCGTTGTCCGCTCCAAACGCAACAGCCCGGCTACTACGGTAGCCGGGCTTTTTTGTATCCATCGCATGGGCTCGAACCCGAGAGGGAGCGAGCGTTAAGCAAACGCGGAGCGTTTGTAGCGAGCTGGCGAGGTCGCCGGCAGGCGGCCGAAGCCGGTGCGGATCCGCGAAGCGGATACGCGGACGCCCCGTTGTCCGCTCCAACTATCTTACGCGGTTCTAACGAACCGCGTTTTTTGTTGACGCTGCGCGAGCCCCGGGCACCCCATCTTGCCCCTCAATCGTCGGTCGCGTACATAAAGTACGCTTCCCTCCTCTTTCGCGGCAACCTGGGGCACCCGGAGCCCGCTCGCTGTCGTGGCCGGGAAAGTGGGTCTTCCGTTCTTTTCACTAATCGGTCGATTCGTCCCAGGAGGCTTGAACCCGAGAGGGGGCGATCGTTTTGGGGCGTGGCTGTGGCGTTGTTTGTCGCGAATGTCCGCTTTGGGCGTATCATCGTGGGCATCTCGCATAACCTCGTTGCAAGGGAGATACGCCCCATGGCTACAGAAAAGTCTTCTTCGCGCTCATGGATGTCCGATGCCGCGATCTATCAGATCTACCCGCGCTCGTTTAAGGATTCGACTGGTTCGGGTCTGGGCGATATCGCGGGCATTACCCAGCAGATGGACTATCTTGAGCGACTGGGTATCGAGGCCATCTGGCTGAGCCCGTTTTATCCATCGCCTCTTGTCGATGGCGGCTATGATGTGGCGGACTACTGCGATGTCGACCCGCGTCTCGGCTCGCTTGACGACTTCGATGACATGATCGCTGCGGCTCACGCGCGCGGCATCAAGGTCATCGTCGACATCGTGCCCAACCATTCATCCAACCAGCACCCCTGGTTCAAAGCCGCTCTTGCCGCCGGCCCCGGATCGCCCGAGCGCGCCCGTTATATCTTCCGCGATGGTCGCGGCGAGCATGGCGAGCTGCCTCCCACCAATTGGAATGCCAACTTTGGTGGCCCCGCATGGACGCGTGTTGCGGACGGTCAGTGGTATCTGCACATGTTTACGCCCGAGCAACCGGACTTTGACTGGTCATGCCCCGAGGTTCATGCGCTCTTTTGCGACGTCCTGGCGTTTTGGAGCGATCGAGGCGTCGACGGCTTTCGCATTGATGTGGCGCAGGGTCTCGCCAAGGATCTCGACCGCGATGACCTCGACCGGTGGCATCTCGCCGAGGGCGATGACATGGTTGACGACGGCACCCATCCGCTGTGGGACCGCAATGAGGTCCACGAGATCTATCGCGAGTGGCGCCGCGTGTTCGACCGCTATAATCCGCCGCGCAGTGCCGTTGCCGAGGCGTGGGTGCTGCCCGAGCGCCAGTATCTCTATGCGCGTCCCAGCGAGCTTGGCCAGACATTCAACTTTGAGTTTGCCAAGGCCACTTGGACCTATGATGACATGCACACTGCAATCGAGAAGGGCTTGAAGGCAGCCGTCGAATCCGATTCCGCCTCGACCTGGGTACTCTCCAACCACGACGTGCCGCGCGTGGCGACACGCTATGCCCTGCCGCAAATCAAGGCGACGCGCTACCACCAGATTACGCTCGACTGGCTCTTACGCGACGGGTTGTCTTATGACGAGGACCGTGAACTCGGCGAGCGCCGCGCGCGGGCGGCCCTTTTGCTTGAGCTGGCGCTTCCGGGCTCGGCATACGTGTATCAGGGTGAGGAGCTCGGCCTTTTTGAGGTGGCTGACATCCCGTGGGCTGCACTCGAAGATCCTACTGCGACCAATACGCGCGGACCGAAGCGTGAGAAGGGGCGCGACGGCTGCCGTGTGCCCCTGCCGTGGGTGGCGGCGGACGATCCCGCGCAGGGCGGATCGTTTGGGTTTTCGCCGGCGGACGCCGATGCGGCGCCCCATCTGCCGCAACCTGCATGGTTTTCCGATTACGCTGCCGATAGGGAAGAAGCGGACCCGACATCGATGCTTGCGCTCTATCGTGACGCCCTCTGGCTTCGGCGCAAGCTGCGCGGTTGCGCCAACGATTTTGCGTGGCTCGATCTTGACGGGCGCACCGGTCTTGCGGATGGTGCCGAGGGCGCCGAGGGCGGCGTCATCGCCTATCGCCGCGACAACGGCTGGGCGTGTGTGACGAACTTCGGCGCAGCAGCCGTGGAGCTGCCGGCGGGCAGGGTCCTGCTCACCTCATCACCGCTTGCAGACGGCAGGCTCGCGCGGGACAGCTCTGCCTGGATCATGCTCGGTGAGATGTAGGGGTCTCTTGCGGCGAGATTGCGTTTGCCCGCGCCTTCCGTGGTGGCTGATGTCTTCGCGAGGTTCGCGAGGGCGTTGCAAAACTTTTTAAAAAAGTTCTTGCATAGGATGCGGGCATCACGTAAGATTAATCCTCGTAAGCGGACATGGCTCAGTTGGTAGAGCACAACCTTGCCAAGGTTGGGGTCGCGGG
>UQLD01000019.1 GCA_900541855.1 uncultured Collinsella sp. | reverse complement strand
GTCATGCCGAAATGGCGCGAAGCACGCGGTTGACAAAACTATAGAGACACGTCCCAGATGAAACTTCCCACGGCTGTCATGCTCGCCAACTATCTCGGCTGCAAAGTCGAAGATTTTTATTTACCAATCAAGGGAAATTAAAGTTCCCTAAAGCGAAACGGAGAGAACCATGAACGAGAACTACATCGACATCGAGCTGGGCGGCTGGAACATCCCCGAGGCCATCACGGTCGAGGCCGAGCCGGTCGAGGCCCGCGACTTTTCCGACTTCGAGCTGTAGGGGAGGGCGTCATGGGAGACATGAAGATGCGCCGCGAGAACATCAGGTACGAGGCTCGCGGGAAGTCCTTCGAGATCGAGTGCCCGCAGGGCTTCTCGGGCATCGAGGCCATCGTCTGCTGGTGCGATGCCGGCGACGGCTGGCACCACGAGGCCTTCGAGTCGTTCCTCGACGCCCGCGGGCGCCTGGACGGGCTGCTGCGCGGCGAGGCGGTCATGGCCTACGTCCAGCGCACGGTGGTGATGAACACCGCCGACGCCATCGACCCCGGCATCGAGCCGGTGATGGTCGGCCTCGGCGCGGGCGAGTGGACGCGCTTCCACCTCAAGGGCGGCGAGTAGCCTCGTGCCCCATCCCCGGGGCTCTCTAGATTTGACCAAACGAAATGGAGGAAGACATGATTCAACTGATTATCGGAGCGGGTCTGGGACTCGGCGGCGCGGCCGCCGCCGTCGCCATCAAGCGATATAACGAGGTCGAGCGCGAGAAGGCCGCCGAGCCCGCGGACCATTGGGGTAACAAGTACGAGCCTCGTATCGTCTCGCCCGCGTGCGCCCTGCCCCTCGTCCTGACAGGTGCCATCATCGCCGCCACCGGCTGCTTCTACACGCAGGACACCGGCGAGGTCTGCGTCATCCGCAACCTCGGCGGCTCGCTCGCCGGCTCGACCTCCGAGGCCGGTTTCCACGCCAAGGCCCCATGGCAGGATGTCGTGACCTACGACACCCGCAACAACCTCATCAACTTCTACGGGGACACCGACTACAAGGTGGACGGCGGCTCCTACGAGGGCAAGCAGGTCTCCATCAACGACAAGTCGGGCGCCAGCGCCAACATCGACATCCAGGTCAACTACTCGCTCAACCCCGACGCCGCGCTCAGCCTCTACAGCGAGTACGGCACGCAGGAGAGCTTCGTGGAGAAGTACATCTCCAACGACGTCCGCGCCGTCACCCGCGAGGTCTCGGGCGGCTTCGACACGGTGACGATGCTCACCGACCGCTCCCAGTTCACCAAGGCCGTCCAGAAGGCCCTCACCGAGAAGTGGAAGGGCATAGGCCTCACGGTGGAGCAGGTGAGCGTGCAGGACGTCCGCTACCCGAAGAACATCACCAAGAGCTACAGCGAGGCTCAGGCCGCCGAGGTCGCGAAGCAGAAGGCCCAGAACGAGCAGGAGACGGCCAAGGTCGAGGCTGAAACAAAGAAGATCGAGGCGCAGGGCGAGGCGGACGCAAACGCCGTCCTCGCGGACTCGCTCAACGACCAGGTCCTCCAGCAGCACTACATCGACGCGCTCAAGAGCATCGGAAAGGACGGCAACCTCGTCGTCGTGCCCGAGGGCTCCCAGCCGATCGTGGGCACGAAGTAGGGGCGGTGGAGATGTTGAACCTTATCCATGCGGCCGTCCGGGTCTTCCTCGACGTTCTCGCGGTCGCGTTCGTACTAGAGCACACCCGCGAGCTTCATGAGAAACATCGCGAGATCAACGACGCGCCCAAGCAGGTCGCAGGCGTCGTTGATGAACCCGGCGAGGACGATCGCGGCGCTGATGCGAGGGTGCCGCTCGACCCAGTCGACGAGCCGCACGAGTAGGGGGCCCGCTGGTCGGACGTGCTTCGGTCGGTATGTCGGCTGTCTCCAAATCATGCCCCGAAGCCTAACGCGTGTGTAACGCGTCAACGCGGGTATTGCCGCTCAGGCAGCCCGCGGGCCCCATCCCCGGGGCGGCACCGTTGCCCCGCGGCTCTCCAATAACCATCCGCGGGGACGTTCCCTACCGGTGCCGTGCCGGGGGCGAGGCCCCGGAAAGACAAAAAAGGAGCCGCCCAGTGTGGAAAGCGGGGACGGCTCCCTGACCTGAAAGGAGGTCACTCATGGATTCTAGCAGAGCCAAAACGTTCCAGCAGATGGCCGACGAGCTAGGCATCCGCCACAAGCTGATGTACACGCTGCGCGAGGCGTCGAGGGTGACGGGGGTGCCATACGACACGCTGCGCTGCGAGTGCAAGGCGGGCCGCCTGCGCTCGCAGCTGCCCGAGGGGCGCAAGGTGGGGCGCATGGTGCGCCCGGAATGGGTGGAGCAGTGGATCGAGGAGGGAACGCATGGCATCGAGGCTGCTTAGGTGCGCGGGGTTCGTTGCGCTCCTGTTCGCGGTGTACGCGCTCATGCCGTACGTCCTGCGGGCGATGCTGCTCGCGGCGGACGGCATCCGCGTCGTGCTCGGGATGGGGTCGGTACTGTGATCGGCAGGCGATTCGCGTTCACCGTCCCGTTCGTGGCGGGCAAGCAGCGCCACAGGCTCGACCGCAGGCACGCCCGGATGTACACGCCAAACGAGACCATCCGCAACGAGGCCGCCATCCGCGACGCGGCGCTCGGGGCCATGCGGGAGGCGTACCCGGAGCTCAAGGGGCTGCTGTTCCCGTTCAGGGTGCCCGTCGCGGTGCGCATCGACGTGTACGAGCCGCTGCCCGTGTCGAGGCCGAAGCGCGTCACGTCGGAACCGAACACGTTCAAGCCGGACGCGGACAACATCGCCAAGCTCGTGATGGACGGGATGAATGGGGCGGTCTGGGGCGACGACAGCCAGGTGGCCGAGGTCCACGTGGTCAAGTGGCCCCGTCGGCGCGGCATCGAGCCGCACATGGACATACAGGTATATCGCGGCTGGGCAGACCCAGCCGAAGAGAAAAAGTAGAAACGGAGATTAAGCAATGGAGTACATGCACATAAAAGTCCAAGTCGATGGCGATGCGTTCGAGGTGCTTGACGGGTTTGCCACGAACTTAATCCTCGTCGCGGACGAGAAGGGCGCTGAGATAGGGAAAAGGGGCCTTAAGCCCGCGTGCCTGCGCGGCATCGCCTACGGGCTTCTGTTCGGTCCGAAGCTGTTGGGAGCCGATGCGCAGGACCTCGAGATCTACGACCGCATTGTCGACAGCGCTGGCCGTATGGAGCGCATCTACAAGCTGGACGGGCCGCGCGGCGTGTTCGCCGAGCTGGCGGGCGTGGACATCGAGAAGGTCGAGGTCAATGAAGGAGAGGTGACCTTCAATGAGTAACGAGATCATCGAGTTCAAGGACGATGCGGGCATGCCCGTCAAGTTCACCTCGCAGGACATCCGCGAGCGTCTGTGCCCGAACGCCACCGACAGCGAGCTGGCGCTTTGCGTGGAGCTTTGCAACCGCCAGCACCTGAACCCGTTCACCAAGGAGGTGTACCTGGTCAAGTACGGCAGCGCCCCGGCGAGCATCATCACTTCCTACCAGGTGTTCAACCGCCGCGCGAACAGGCAGCCCAACTACGGCGGCATCGAGAGCGGCGTCGTGGTGCTCCGCGACGGCGAGGTCGTCAAGAAGAAGGGCTCCGCCGTCTACAAGATGATCGGGGAGCAGCTCATCGGCGGCTGGGCAGAGGTCGCGTTCACCGACGGCAAGAAGCCCGCATACGTCGAGCTGGCTCTCACCGACTACAGCACCGGCAAGAGCAACTGGGCGAAGATGCCGGGCGTCATGATCGAGAAGTGCGCAAAGGCCGGCGCGTGGCGCCTTGCCTACCCCGACGAGTTCGGCGGGATGTACACGGGCGAGGAGATGGACCAGAAGGTCGAGCGCGACATGGGCGTCGGCGCTCAGACCGTCAAGGCCGAGAGCGTCGAGCCCGTGGCCGACCCGCTGCAGCCCGTGCGCGACCTGTTCAAACCGTTCATGGCGGCGACTGGGCTCGACAGCGCCGGGGCCATGGCGGCCATCTGCGCCGCCGTGGGCTGCACGTCGGGCTCCATGCACGACATGACGCTCATGCAGGCGCGCCGCGCGGCCTCGTGGATGGAGGAGGAGATCGCGGCCCGCAAGGCGCAGCCCGAGCCAGCCGCCCCCGAGCCGGAGCCCGCGCCCGTCTATGAGCCCGCGCCCGCCGAGTACGCGACCGACGACGACCTTCTGGGAGGCTTTTAATGGCAGACGAGGTTTTGGCGGTCGAGGCCGTGCCGCTCGAGGAGGACTTCGACACGCTGGTGGCGTCGCTCGCCATCGACGACACGCTCGAGGACAAGCTGGCGAAGCTCAAGAAGAGCGTGGACGAGAAGCTGGCGGACTACATGGACGTCAAGCGCATCGAGAAGGACGAGGACTTCAAGGCGGCGAAGAAGTACCGCGCGGCGGTCAACGACGTGAAGAAGCCCATCGAGGCGCAGCGCAAGGCCGCGAAGAAGAAGTACAGCGACCTGCTCAAGACGTTCGACAAGACCATCGGCGAGATCACGGCGCCCATCGACAGGCTCTCCGATGAGTACAAGGCTGAGATCGACCGCTACGACGGCGAGTGCAGGGCCCGTCGCCTCGCCGCGCTCAGTGGCCACTACTACGACCTCGCGGGCGAGATGGGGCCGCTGGTGCCCTACGAGCGCATCGCCGACGACAGGTGGCTCAACGCGAGCTTCGGCGAGGTCAAGGCCAAGAACATCATCGAGCGCCGCGTGGGCGAGCTCCTGCACCAGTTCAAGTTCGTCAACGGGCTGGACTACGCGGACGAGGACGAGAAGGCGTGGGCCGTGGCGTGGTGGACGAGGACGCTGCCGATGGACTCGGGCGAGGTGGCGGCGGCTGTCGCCGCGCACCGCGAGGAGGTCGCCAAGGCCGCCGCGCTCGTGTCGACCTACGAGCAGGCGACGGCGCCCGCACCGGAGCCCGAGCCCGAGCCGGAACCCGCGCCGCTGCCGCCCGAGCCCGAGCCGGTGCCCGCCGAGGAACCTGAGCCGCCCTTGGGCGTGCCGAGGTGCGTGCGGGTGGTCCCGTCGCGCCCCGAGCCGGATGCGGCCGAGGATGCGGCTCCAGCGCCGCAGAGGGGCTACCGCGTGGTCATCGAGTGCGCCACGGCAGACGAGTTGCGCCGCGTGAGGACCGTCATGGTCGAGAACGGCATCCACGGACACGTAGAGAGGATGTAGGACATGGAGGAGAAAAACCTACCGCCGCTCCGAACGCCTGAGCAGCGCAAGGAGGCGATGGCGAAGGCCGTCCACACGCGCCGCGAGCGCGCCGCGTTCAAGGCCGCCTGCAAGGCGGGCAACATCCCGCCCGAGGTCGCCATCGAGGCGCCCATCGCGGCAAAGCTAAAGGTCGAGGAGTTCGCCCGCTCCTTCCCGGGCATCGGCCCGGTCACGGCGCAGAAGATCGTCGAGGCGTGCCACATCCGCGACGGCCGCCGCGTGAGCGGCCTGGGCTACATGCAGGGGCCGCGCCTCGTCGAAGCCATCAAGGGCTGCATGACCGCGAAGGAGGACGGGCAGTGAGCATCAATCGAGTGAACATCACCGGTAACCTCACCCGCGACCCGGAGCTGCGCGCCACAGCGGGCGGGACGCAGGTCCTGTCCTTTGGCGTCGCCGTGAACGACCGTCGACGCAACGCGCAGACGGGCGAGTGGGAGGACTACCCCAACTTCGTCGACTGCACCATGTTCGGCAACCGCGCCGAGGCCGTGGGGCGATTCCTCGCCAAGGGCATGAAGGTCGCGATCGAGGGCAAGCTGCGCTACAGCTCCTGGGAGCGCGACGGCCAGAAGCGCTCGAAGCTCGAGGTTATCGTCGACGAGATCGAGGTCATGGTGCGCCGCGAGGGGCAGACGCAGGCCCAGCCGCAGCAGAGCCTCGCGGACACGGTGCCCGTGCAGCCACAGGCGCAGGCCGCGCCGCAGTGGAGCGCCCAGCAGGCCTACGCCGCGGTCCCGCAGTCCGAGTTCTACGACGAGGACGTGCCGTTCTGATGAGGCACGTACCCGACATCATCCGCGACCACTGGGAGGCGGCCCTGTTCGCCGCCTCCTTCTCCGCGGGTTTCCTGTTCTTCTCTTCGCTTCTATGGGGGTGGTTCTGATGGCCTTCACCGTGTTCGACAGCTTCGCCGAGGTCTACGACGACTTCGACGCGAGCGACCCCGAGGACCTGCGCGACCGCGCGATGCTCGCCGACGCGATCATGATGTACGGGCTGCACGGCGTCGAGGCCGACCTTCCGAAGCACCTCCGCCGCGTTTTCAAGGCGATGAAGAACGCCATCGACAACTCCAAGGACGCGCGCGGCAGGGGCGGCAAGGGCGGTCGCCCGCGCAAGAAACCAGTTTCCGACAAACCCGAAACGCAGGTTTCCGAAAGTGAAAACCTAGGTTTTTCAAACGGGAAACCAGTTTCCGACAAACCCGAAACGCAGGTTTCCGAAAGTGAAAACCCTAACCTAACCTGTCCTGTCCTGTCCTGTCCTGAACTGGATTGTGCTGAGCTGTCCTGTGATGGGGGCGATGCCCCCGCCGCGCCGCCCGAGTTCGAGCCGCCGACCCTCGATGAGGCCCGCGGTTACTTCGGCGCCAACTGCCTGAGCGGCGACCCGGACGCCTTCTGGGCCCACTTCGAGTCTCAGGGCTGGGTCAAGGGCAACGGCCAGCCGGTGAGCAACTGGGGCGCCCTTGCGCTCGACTGGTCCAGGCGCCAGAAGCGCATCGACGCCGACGACCGGGCGAGGGGCAAGCCCACCGCCTCGGAGGTCGAGGCCGCCACGTTCAAGCCGACGAGGACGCCCGAGCAGACGAGGGCGGAGCTCGAGCGCAGGTGGCGCGAGGAATATCCGGGCATCGACCCGGCGAAGGTGAAGGCCCCGAGGGGGACGACCGCCGACCCGGTGGCGCTCAAGGCGTACCAGGACGCGCGGCGTCTGCTGGATGCGAGGGCCGCATGCGAGAGGAGGGCGTCATGAGCTTGGTCGCCGAGAGGAGCGAGAACATGGGCAGACCGAAGGGGTCCGCGAGCATCTACGACGACGGGCCGCGCAGCGCCCGCTGCGAGACGTGCAGGTTCTGCGCCGTGAGCGAGGCGGTCATGACGGCATCCGGCGAGGGCCGCAAGCGGTACACGTGCATGCGCTGCCCCGACTTCGTGCACGCCACACAGGGGCTCGCGAGGTGCAACTACTGGGAGGCGCGACATGAGGGCTGAGTTGCGGGACAGGCGCGGGGGCTACGTGCTCGAGTGCAGGCAGTGCGGCAGGCGGTTCCGCACGGCGTACAGGAACCAGAGGTACTGCTGCGGGTGGTGCGAGAACGTGGCGCGAAGGGACGCGAGCAAGCGGCCCGTGGACGTGTACCTCGGAACGAGGAGTGAGTCGGGCCGCGAGATCAACGCCATGCGCTCTGCGCTGGCGGAAGGGAGGTGCGTCTGATGCAGGACGGTTACAGGCTCGCGTTCGGCGCGTTCGACAAGCCGGATGCACCCAAGGCGCAGGCGCTCAAACCGCTCGAGGAGGCGGCCGAGGTGTTCGGTGCGTGGCAGCTACACGACGGCGTGCGCCACAGCCAGATCATGACGGCGCGCCGGGCGTACCGCCAGGACCTTATCGACGAGTGCATGGACGTGGTCCAGGCGGTCGTCAACCTGCTCGATGCCGAGGGGTTCACGCAGGAGGACGTGGACGCGGCCATCGGGCGCTGCAATGCGAGGAATTGGGAGAGAGGACGTCTGTGATGGAGACTTTGGAGCAGATCAAGGCCGACGCGGTCGAGGTGTTTCATTTCGACCGCGAGTGCAGGCCGCAGGACAGGGCGCACGCCTATCTGGGGAAGTACCGCGTCAGGCGCGGCTACAACGACACGGCGATGCAGGTCGCGGTGACCGACATGATCGAGCGCGCCTACGAGGCGGGAAGGGCGGAGGTCACCGGCGCGAACCTCGTGCAGAACCTGCGCCGCCAGCTGACGAGCATCGAGGCGACCGTCGGGGATGCCATCGACCTGCTCGACGAGAGCGTAGGGGGGCGGACTGCGATGAGTGACTCGAGGGTCGGCGGCTACCCGATGGGGGTGACGGACGCCGCCATCGAGCGCAGCTTCGGTGGGGCCTGCGAGCCCAGGATGTGCGGGAACTGCAGGCACTTCTGCGGCAGCGACATTCACGTCGACTACGGCTACTGCCACCTCGAGTTCGAGCGCGCCTACGACGCAGAGGCGCCTGACCGCAAGGAAGGGTTCTGGCGCCTGGCGAAGTGGGCCGTGGCGTGGCTCATGGAGAACCTGCTGTATTGCGAGGACGAGTGCGACGAGTGCCGCGACTACGAGGAGGTTGAGTGATGAATATCGACATCAAGACCGCCGACGGCAAGGAGATCGAGCTGGGCGGCACGTATTACGACGGACGCGGAGCCGAGTACAGGCCGGTCGGTATCAGGCTGATCGACTATCACCGTATCACTGAGGTGTCCCTCTCGTGCCTTACCGGCAAAGTAGACGAGCTCTGCTGTGTCTCGATGCGACCGAACGAGCTTTTCTCCACCCCGCCCGACAGCTGGGAGAAGTTGCTTGAAGACTTGGGCGAGGCAGGTGACGCGCGGTATTACGAGGCTTGCGCCTACTTCCACAGAGACAAAGACGAAGATGACTGTACATCGTGCCCCGGTGGCGGGGACGGCTGCGCTCGAATTGCCATGCGCGACATTGCATCCCGCATCCGCAAGCTGAGGGGTGAGGACTGATGAACATGACACCCTGCTTCATTTCCGAAATGCCCGGAGAAAAGACGAAAGCGCTGCTTGTCGGCTTCTATCAAAAAGCGTGGACGCATGACGCATCACCTCTAATCGGTGGATTTCCCGCCGGGCAAATCGCGTACCCGGTCGCGGTCGTGCTGCTCGAATCGGGCGACGTTGTGACCGTAAACGCCGAAGCTGTGACGATCGACGCGCCAGAAGAAATGTTTAGGCAGTACGCATGGATAGGTAGTGAGGACTGATGGACGAGATCGAGCTGAAGCCCTGTCCGTTCTGCGGTGGCGATGCTGAGATATAGCAGGGCAAGTATCAAGGTCTGCGCACCTTCTACGTGAGCTGCTTTGGATGCGGCGCACGGACGGACCTAGAGTACGCCGAGGAGTTCGCCGCAGATCTATGGAATGAAAGGGTGAGCTATGTTGACTAAACGAGCGATGATTTCTCAGCCCATGGCCGGCAAGACCGACGAGGAGATCGCGGAGGCGAGGGATAGGGCGCACGCCAAGCTGCGCGAGATGGGCTACGAGTTCGTGAACACCTTATTTACTGACGAGTGGTACAGCGACGAGGCCATGGAGGAGCGCGGCGTCGTGCAGATTCCGCTCTGCTACCTCGCAAAGTCGCTCGAGAACATGAGCCTGTGCCATGCGGCCTACTTCTGCAAGGGCTGGGAGAACGCACGCGGATGCCGCATCGAGCATGATGCCGCCGTCGCGTATGGGCTTGAGGTGCTGTATGAGGGTTAGCGATGAAGATCGCCGCGAGGCCGTCGAGTTCCTGCGCTCAGGCAAGTGCCTATACTTTGACGAGCACCGGAAAACGGAGCTCGACTGCAACCAGTGCATGAAGGTGAGCACGATGCTTTTCGGCCACTACGATGCGCTTTGCGGGTTGGACAGCTGTGGAACCGATACGTGGCAAAGACTTGCCGACCTCATCGACCGCCCGAGCGAGAATATCGAGCGTCCTCGGTGAGTTGGTCCCCGGCGCTTGATAAGGTTCTGCCGCGGCGGTCGAGCTTTAGGGGGTATGCGAATGGCGTGTAGGCCACCTGTAGGAGATGGGCCAAAAGGCCCATCTACAAAGTCAACACATCCGTTGAGGGACGAGTGGGCGCTCCGGAAGGGGCGCTCCTCTTACGTCCTGTGGACGGACGAGATGATAGGGCGGATGCAGGCGCACCCGGAGCGGACGGCGGCGGAGATCGCGGCGGACCTCAGGGTGACGCCGAGCGCCGTGAGGCACGCGCGGCAGCGGTACGGGCGCTTTTCGACCGGAACGGATGGGCTGTGCATCGTGTGCGACGCGCGGCCCGTGTTCGACACGTCGGCGCAGGCGAAGAAGTGGAGGCTGTGCAAGGGGTGCTATCTGGCGGAGAGGAAGAGGCGGCTCGAGGAAGAGGTGGAGAGCAACCGCATACGACAGGCCGCGCACAGACGGCAGAAGCTGGACGGTGACGCCTGAGAGGCTGGCCGAGGCAATCGGAATCAAGCCGACCAAGGTCGAGTAGCCGAAAGGCCCCGGGAAACCGGGGCCTTTTCTTTAAACGTTACCCCCTTTCTACGCTCGTGGGCAAACGCACGCGCTTGTCCACGTGCGTAGAAAGGTGGGAACGTTCGCGTTTCCATATGGCTATTTACCAGCGGAAATGTGATTTTGTGGCGGGAAAAGGGCGTGAAAAACTGACCAAGGAGGGCATCGAGGATGCCGTCCGCCTGTGCCGTGCCGGAATGACCGACAGGGACATCGCCGCATATCTCGGGGTCGCACGCGAGACATACAGCCGCTGGATCAACCACCCCAGAACAGACAATCAGCGTCAACTGTGTCACGTTCTAAAAAAGGCCGAGGTGGAGCGCAAGGCGACGCTCGTGGGCCGCATCATGGACGCGAGCGGCGACAGCTGGCAGGCGGCGGCGTGGCTGCTCGAGCGCAAGTACCCGCAGGAGTACGCCAAGGCGCAGCGCATCATGGACACCACCGACACGGCGGTGCTCAAGGCCGCCAAGGAGCTGGTTCTGTCCGTGCCGTCCTCAATCGGCGGGGACGAGTAGCCGATGCCGCTCACGAGGATGCAGCGCGAGTACCTCGCCAACTGCACGCACCGCTACAACGTGAAGTGCGGGGCGACGGGCTCGGGCAAGAGCTACGTCGACATAGCCGTGACCATACCGCAGAGGCTTCTCGCCATGAGGGGCGAGGGGCTGGCGGTGATGATCGGGAACACCCGCTCGACGCTCGAGCGCAACATCCTCGAGCCGATGCGCTCACTCTACAGCGAAGACGTCGTCAGCCAGATCGGGCGGGACAACACGGCCCGGATATTCGGGCGTAAGGTCTACTGCCTCGGGGCGGATAAGAAGACGAGCGTATCCAAGATTCAGGGCGCCACGTTCGAGTGGGTCTACGGCGACGAGGTCGCCACGTGGAGCGAAGATGTGTTCCAGATGCTCAAGAGCCGCCTGCGCTGCGAGCACAGCCGCTTCGACGGCACCTGCAACCCCGACAGCCCCAACCACTGGTTCAAGCGGTTCCTCGACGGCGACAGCGACATCTACAGGCAGGACTACACGATCTGGGACGGTGCGCTGGCACCGGATGTCATCGAAGCCCTCATCAAGGACTACGGCAGCGGCGTGTACTACGACCGCTACATCTTGGGCAAGTGGACGTTGGCCGAGGGCCTGGTCTACCCCGAGTGGGAGGGTGCCCTCGAGAGCCGATATACGGGCAGTGCCGCCAAGTACGCGGTGTCTTGCGACTACGGAACGCAGAACGCCTTCGCGGCGCTGCTGTGGGCGTTTGACGGCAAGGTGTGGCACGCGGTTGACGAGTACCGCTACTCGGGCCGCGACACGGGGCACCAGAAGACGGACGCCGACTACGTGGCCGACATGGCCGACTTCGTGCGCGGGCTGGGCAAGCCGCCCACGTTCATCATCGACCCGAGCGCCACGAGCTTCATCGCCGCGATGCGGCAGGCCGGGTTCAAGACCAAGAAGGGGCGCAACGACGTCGCGGACGGCATACGAGAGACGGGGGTGTGCCTGGGCAACGGCACGGTGCGCATCTCCGACGCCTGCACGGGGCTGATAGGCGAGCTCGGCGGCTACTGCTGGGACGCCAAGGCGGACGGCGACAGGCCCGTCAAGGTCGAGGACCACAGCTGCGACGCGCTCCGTTACGGCGTGGCAACACTGCGCATGTACAAGCCTGCGAAAGAGCAGGTAAACCCATTCTTTGGAGGGAGGTAGCGGCTTGTCTAAGGGGCCTTTGGTGACCGATGGCGACCTCAAGGCGGCGGCGTCGGCGACGGCGTTCGCGGCAGATGCCATCGAGCGGCACATGTCGAGCGAGATGTACCGCAACGCCGTCACCGCGAACGAGTACTACCGCCAGCACAACGTCACGATCAACCGTTTCGTGCAGAAGATCTACTCGTGCTCCGGTGCCGAGGCCGAGGACTTCACGGCCTCGAAGCTGAGGCTGGCGAGTAACCTGTTCAAGCGCCTAAACGTCCAGCGCTGCACGTACTCGCTCGGTAAGGGCGTGAGCTTCGTGGACGTCTCGGCGGGCGGCAAGGACACGACCAAGGAGGGGCTTGGCGACCGCTTCGACGACGACGTCATGGAGATGGGGCTCAAGGCGCTCATCCACGGTGTGTCATTCCCGTTTTGGAACCTCGACCACATCGACGTGTTCACCGCCGACGAGTTCTGCCCGGTGTGGGACGAGTACTCGGGGGCGCTATACGCCGGCGTGAGGTTCTGGCGGCTCGACTCCGACCACCCGTGGCACGCGACCCTCTACGAGCAGGACGGCTACACGGAGATGGTGTCGGGCGGCAGCGGCTTCGACTTCGAGGTGGCCGAGGCCAAGCGCGCCTACAAGGTCACGTATCGGGAGATACCGGCGGACGGGATGAAGCTGGCCGTCGATGCGGAGAACTACTCCCGCCTGCCCATCGTGGCGGTCTGGGGCAGCGACGCGCACCAGAGCACGCTCGTCGGCATGCGCGAGAGCATCGACGCCTACGACCTCATCAAGAGCGGCCTGGTGAACGACACGCGCGACTGCGCACAGATCTACTGGCTCATCAACGGAGCCGGCGGCATGGACGACAGGGACCTCGACCTGTGGCGGGCGAAGCTCAAGCTGACGCACGTGGCCGAGGTCGACGCCGAGCAGGGGCAGTCCGTGACGCCGTACACGCAGGAGGTGCCCGTCGAGGGCCGCAAGGAGACGCTGGCGCAGATCAAGGCCGACATCTACGAGGACTTCGGCGCGCTGGACGTCCACACCATCGCGGCGGGGGCGACCAACGACCATATCGACGCGGCATACCAGCCGATGGACGAGGAGGCCGCCGAGTTCGAGCGCCACATCCGCGAGGGTATCATGGACATCCTCGCCCTCCAGGGCATCGAGGACACGCCCGTGTTCACGCGCACTCGCATCA
Organism: uncultured Collinsella sp.; assembly: GCA_900541855.1. Lineage (GTDB taxonomy): Bacteria > Actinomycetota > Coriobacteriia > Coriobacteriales > Coriobacteriaceae > Collinsella. The sequence continues at coordinate 34,533 of UQLD01000019.1, read as the reverse complement.
GCAACACCAAGGAGCAGGTCGAGACCGTGTGCCTGGAGGCCGAGTGGCTGGACGAGGAGACGATCCTGCGAAAGCTGCCGAACATCACGCCCGACGAGAGGGCGAAGATTTTGGAGCGCAAGCAGCGGGAGCAGGAGGAGCGCATGGCGGCGCTGCCGCCCGCCCTGGCGGCGAACGCGAAGGGTGCCCAGGAGGGCGACGAGGACGACGAGGATGAGGAAGGTGATGAGTGATGGCGGCATTGCAGGTGCTTGACGGCGAGCTGTGGCAGTGGGACACCGGGCGCGAGGTCGAGGTTGTCGGCTGCGAGCAGGTGCATTTCGCCAAGTCGACCACAGGGACGTGCTACACGGTTGCGGTGGCTAACAGCAAGGCGAAGATTCCCGACGAGCTGCTCCAGGCGGCTGGGCGCGTGTACGCATGGGCCTACATCACGGACGAGGCATACGGCGGGCGCACGCGCATCGAGGCGCTCTGGGACGTAAAGAGGCGAGCCAAGCCCGCCGAGTACATCTACGAGCCGAGCGACCAGCGCACCATCAAGGACGCGGAGACGGCGCGAGACGAGGCCAAGGCCGCACAGAAGGCGGCGGAGGCCGCACGAGACAGGGCCGTCGCCGCCGAGGTCAAGGGGGCACGCGCCACGACGCTCGCCTCGGGCTCGAAGGCAACGGCGACGATGGAGAACAACGTGCTGGTCGTCGGCGTGCCGAAGGGGGACGCGCTGAGATACAGCGACCTCACCGCCGAGCAGATTGCGGAGCTCAAGAAGCCCGCGACGGACGCGGCGGCTGGCGTGAACAAGGTTAACAACGAGTTCAAGCAGCTCAAGGCTTCTGTCGAAACGGCGGAGAAGGGCCGCGCCGACGCCGAGGCGGGGCGCAAGGAGAAAGAGACCGAGCGCGGACAGAACGAGACGGAGCGCAAGGAGGCTGAGGCCGGACGCAAGACCGCCGAGCAGAAGCGCGAGCAGGATTCGACCAAGGCCCTAGCCGACGCGCAGGCGGCGCTCAAGGACGCCAAGACGGCAGCCCTGAACTACCAGTCGATTATCGACTCGGCGGCTGCCGTGACGGCGCTGGGACTCAAGAAGGTAAACGGCAAGATTTGCCAGATGCGAAAGGTAGGTGCCTAAATGGCCGATACGCAGGCAACCGAGCAGGCAACCGAGGGGTTCGAGTACGCGGACCCGCTGGCATCGGACAAGGCGGTGTGGGCGCTTGTCAGCGCGGTGAAGAATCTGGGCGACCAGAAGGCGCTCGAGCGTGACGCCTCGACGGGCCGCTACGCCAACGAGAGCGTCGCCGCGATGGTGGACAAGCACAAGACGGGGCTGGTGCACACGTTCCTCATCCCGGCGGGCAGCCCCACCGACATCAAGCCGATGAGCGCTGCCGCGAAGCGCGTGGCCTCCACCGAGTTCGTGCCCGCGACGGCGACGAGCGCGGCTGTCGACCCGTTCGACACCGAGGGCGGCCCGTGGTTCCACGTGTCCGCCAACGCCGGTGCCGACGCCGACGGCGTGCCGTGGGTCGAGGCCATCGACGGCGTCGACTACGGTTTCTCGCGTGTGGACAACGGACACGGCAACAATGTCTACGAGATTGCGCCGGTCGTGTGGCAGGCGGTCGAGGTACTGACGAACGGCAACCTGCTCGTCTCGTGGTCCGACAGCCGATTCAGTGGCTCGCAGCCGAACCCCAAGGCGTTGCTGCCGGACGGCACACTGCGACCGTACATGCTGACGCCGACGTATCCCATGAGCATCGACGCTGAAGGGCGCCCGCGCTCCGTCTCGGGCGCGAAGGTCGCCAACCGCACGACGTCGCACGACTCGCTCGTCGACCTTTGCAAGACCGCGACCACGGGCTACTCGGGCATGAGCGTCTACGACCAGTGGTATATCAACTTCCACCAGTTGACCAAGACGCTCTGCAAGTCCTCCCAGGTGGACTTCCCGGGTTGCACGGACTTCAACATCCAGATCCACCCCGCGCTCGCCGAGACGGGCGTCACGCGCGTGGTCGTCACCGCCGAGCAGGCGGCGAAGATTCCCGTGGGCGCGTCGATGATGTACGGCACCGACACGGGCACCACGTGCCCAGACCGAGGCGCCGCGGCGGCGTACGACGTGTTCGACGGCGCGGTCGTCGGCGGCAAGGAGACGCTCGCAGACGGCAACGTGGCGCTTCTCATGGACGTCGCCAAGGCGTTCGACACGACCGTGAACACATGGCTCCAGAGTGCGCCGTGGAACACGGGCAACACCGATGCCCTCGTGGGTGACGGCCAGGTGGCGAAGGACGGCAAGCATCCGTTCAAGGTCGGCGGCGTCGAGACGGGGCTGGGCCTGTGGGAGTTCATGGGCGATGCGCTCTTCGTCTCCGACGGCACGGGCTTCGGCATCGCGGTCAACCCCGACACTCGCAATGAGAAGAAGAATGCCGTGGCGGACGGGGTGACCCCGACGGCGGCGTGTATGCCGACGGCAGATGGCTACATGCTCGACATTCAGTTCGTCAACGGTCTTATCTTGGGAAAGGGGCTCGGTGGCTCGGCGACGACCGGTGTCGGTGACTACTTCTACTTCGACACATCCGGCGGTAAGGTCAAAGGCACAATCCGTCTGGTTCGGTTCCTCGGCGTCCTGTGGAGCGGCTCGGTTGCCGGTCTTCGTTGCGCGGGCTCGTGGTACTGGTCCGGTGGGGCCGCTTGGTACTTCGTCTCCCGGCTTTCTGCTACGGGCCGTAGCCGGGGGTGAATCAGGGCGTAGCCCTGAGAGGGGGCTGGCCCCCTCCTAACCCCAAACAGGGATTCACGGTGAGGGCGGCGCTGGTTTCTGGTTCAGTTCCTCGGCAACCTGAGGAACGGCTCGAATGCCGGTCTTCGTTACGCGAACTCGAGGAACAGGTCCGGTAGGGCCACTTGGAACTTCGTCTCCCGGCAATCTGTCTATAAATCTCTACTCGCACCGTGTCTACCGCGCCCGCCGCTTTCTGACGGGACGCGGCTCGGCCTGACTCCTTTGAGTGAAATTTGTCCGCAAGGCTCACGGGCTGGTAGCCGCAAGGCGAACGCTCGTATGACAGACAGAAAGAGCTTTGATCTATGAAAACCTACTGCAAGGGCATCGAGTTCACGCGCAAGAGCGTCGTCGAGGCCCTGCACCGATGGAAGAAAAGCGACTCCGGCAAGGAGAACGGCTGGCGCGTCGCCGACGAATACGGCACCGAGACGGCGTTCGTCGACCGCATCTGGCTAGAGCTCTCGACCGAGACGCTTACGTTCGAGCCGATTCGAACCTACCTGAAGCACGACCCAAACAACGGCAAGCTGCGCGAGATAAGCGTCGAGAGCATCAAGCGGCAGGTCTGCAACTACCTGTGCGTTGGGGCACTCGAGCCGCTCCTTGCCGCCAAGGTCGGCTTCTGGCAGGTGTCGAGCGGCGTCAAGGGCAAGGGCGCGGCGCTGGGGATGCGCAAGCTCAGGCGTGAGGTTCACAGCTTCGCCTACCACGTACACGTCGACATCCGCAACTGCTACGGCTCGATGCAGACGGCGGTGGTGGAGGGTCTGGTGGCGCGCTACGTCAAGAACAGCCAAGTCCTCTACCTGCTCCATTCGCTGCTGTCGACGATGAACGGCGTCCTTATCCTCGGCAGCTACCTGTCGCTTCGGTTGGCGGCGTTCGTGATCTCGTTCGCGTACCACGCGGTCGAGGAGGCGGCGAAGGAGCGGCGCGGCAAGCGTGTGAGGCTCGCGGGATGCCAGGTGTGGTACGCCGACGACGGCTATTTTCTCGGCAGCTCAAAGCGCTCGCTCGGGAAGGCCGCGGCCATCGCCGCGCGCGTTTTGGGGCGGCTAGGATTGTCGCTGAAGCCGTGGAAGGTGAGGCGCAACGGCGCCGAGCCCATCGACTTCGCGGGCTATCGCATCTGGTGCGCTCGCGGGCGCCGGGTCGACTTGCGAAAGAGGCTCTGGAAACGACTGCGACGCGCGTTCGCGCGCTACAAGCGCAGGCGCACCGAGCGCTTGGCGAGGCGCGTGTGCTCTTACTGGGGCTGGCTGAAAACGGCCGTCATGGAGCACCAGATGAACGCTAAGCGGTGCATATTCAACGCGGCGAGGGCCGTGGGTTAGGAGGTAATTTATGGTTGTGAAGTCTGAGCGAACAGGCGAGAGGCCCGAGACGGTCGAGATCGCGGGGACCGATGTCTGGCTGCGCCGCGGCATCGCCGAGGGCGTGCGCGAGGAGCAGGGCGGCGAGGGCGGTTCCGTCAAGGTGAAGGTGTTCACCTACGAGGAGCTGCACTTCACCGACCCGACTGGCGAGCTGACGGTCGAGGGCGCAAAGGCTGACTTTGACACCGTCTGGGCGGCTCACGAGGCGGACGGCATGAGCATGGAGGAGCAGATCGCATCGCTCCAGCAGCAGGTCGCCGACTCGCAGGCGGCCCTTCTCGAACTCGGCGACATCGTTGGAGGTGAGTAGCTTGGCGAAGATCTACTACCGCGCCGTGAAAAGCGGCAAGCGCACGCTCGAGAGCGTTCCCGAGCGCTGGCGCGACGAGGTACGCCAGATGCTAGAGGCAGACGGCGAGTAGGGAAGGGCCCCGGCTTCGGTCGGGGCCCTTTTCCGTTATGCGCGGGCGACCATGCGTGCCGACGATTGGAGGCGGCGCATGGCGAAGGATAGCGCTCACGAGTTCTCAGACGCCGAGATTCGGGCGTTCGAGCGCGAGGTGGCGGGAGTGTACGGCGAGGCGAGCAAGACGGCCTACGCCGACCTCAAGCGCTATCTGGCGCAGTTCGAGGCCGACGACGAGAGGATGCGCGAGCGTCTCGAGGCCGGCGAGATCACCAAGGCTCAATACAGGTCTTGGCGAAGCGGGAAGATAGCGGCTGGCAGGCGCTATCGAATCGTCCTCAAGCAGTGCGCCGAGGCCATGACGCACGCGAACGTTGTCGCGGCAGCGGCCATCGAGGGCAGGCTGCCCGAGGTCTACGCCGAGAACTACAACTACGGCACGTGGCAGGTCGAGAGCGCCGTTGGCTGGGACACAGCCTACGCACTGCAGGACGCGTCGACCGTGCAGAGGCTGCTCACCGACCACGACAGCTACCTGCCCAAGCCGTCCGTCAACGTCGCCAAGGACGTGGCGTGGAACCGCCGGCTCATCGCCAACCAGATCACGCAGGGCGTGCTGCTCGGCGAGTCGATACCAAAGATAGCCAAGCGCATGCAGGGCGTGACGGGGGCGAACCGCGCGGCGGCGGTGCGCCTGGCGCGCACCTCGACGACGGCGGCGGAGAACGCCGGGCGCGTCGACAGCTACAAGAGGGCCAAAGGGCTCGGCATCAAGGTGCAGCAGGAATGGATGGCGACGCTCGACCTGCGTACGCGCTCGAGCCACAGGCAGCTCGACGGCGAGAAGGTCGAAGTTGGGGAGAAGTTCAGCAACGGGTGCCGCTACCCGGGCGACCCCGAGGCACCGTATGCCGAGACGGCGAACTGCCGCTGCACGCTGGTGGCGTGCTGTGACGGACTCGACGTGCTCGACGGCGAGCGTTTCAGCCGCCTGCCCGAGGGCATGACCTACGAGGAATGGAAGGCGGGCAAGCCCGCCGTCACCGGCGCGAAGCCAGCGAACCGCACCATCTCAGAGTTCATGGAGATGCCCGGCACGGCCCGCAAGCTCGATACTGCCGGCGTGTCCGTGACCGAGGCGAGGAAGAGGCTCACCGAGCAGCTCAAGGAGTACGGCATACCGTCCGGCTCGTTCCGCAAGATGAGCGCCGGCGACCAGCAGAAGGTGTTGGACGCGGCGCTGGCCCGAATTCGGCGCATCGCGGGCAAGCCCGATATGTCTGCTTCCGTCTACTCGTGCCTCAATGGGGATCAAAGGGATGCGGTGAAAGGCATTCTCAAGCGTTCGGACAAGGCCGCCCGTAGCGTTTACCTGAAGCATGAGCGGGATTTCGTTTTGCTGAACGGCGGATGGGGTGGAACCGCCCACTACAGCCCAACGGACGGTGGCGTGAGGCTCAACCTTGAAATAGTGTTTTCGAAAGATGGATTGAGACCCCAAGGAACGACCTGGTTCCACGAGTTCGGGCATATGATTGATGGCCTGCACGCGGACATCTCGAGGACGTACGGCGGCGGCGTGTTCGCCAAGACCATAAAGAGCGAGGTCGAAGCCTACATTGACGCAAGGCACAAGGAGATGCGCGAAGGGCTCAAACGGGCAGTCAAGTCAAAGGACATCGGATGGCTCGAGTCGAATGGCTACCTCATGGAATGGCATGCTGACTACCTAAGGAGACATCCTGACAAGGTGGCCGAGGCGCTCTCGGGCCTCAAGCACACGAAGGCTGTCACATATAGTTCCGTCGCCTCCGAGATAGGGGAGATGAGCAATGCCGAAAAGGCCGACCTTTCCGACCTTTTCGGCGGGGCAACGTTGAACAAGTGCAACGATGGATGGGGCCACAGCAAGAGTTATTGGCGGCCAAAGGGAGCGTCCGAGGACTACCAGCTGGCAAGGCTTGCGCAAGAGGGCTTCGCCGAGTTCTTCAGCGCAAGCACCGCGAACCCGGAATCTCTCGCCGTCCTGCGCAAATACCTACCGGAATCGAGTAAAATATTTGACGAGATGATGAAGGAGGGACTGTGATGGTTGCCGAATTGCATACATGGGAGCAGGTCGACAAGCTCGCGGCCAACTTCGAGGAGCGTTTCGGCTATGAGCCGATATGGTACGGCAATGTCGATGAGGTCTATGCAGCCCTCAAGGAGTCGCTCGACTCTGGCGTTCCAAAATTCGAGAGGCAGGACCCCGAAATCTGTCTCTAGCGTATAACGGCGTATCATCAAGATCGACGAGTGCCTGACGACAAGAGGTTGACATGCTCACATTGGAAGAGGCCATAAAGCCGATTCTGGAAGAGGAGGCCGCAGACGGATACGGCCCGGTGTGCGCATACGAGGGCAAATACCATTGGTTCGTCGGTTTCGGTTTCGATGGAAAGATGGCCCCGGGCGACACTCCGTATGCCATCGACAAGGAAACGGGGAGGATTGACTTCTTCCCGATTCCATTTTTCCTCAGAGGCGAGAGTCCATCTGCTATCGAGCTTGAGATGGACAAGGCCAACGAGATAAAAGTCAAATAGACCACAGCCAGCCCCGCCACGGCGGGGCTTTTTTCATGCCGCGTGACCGTGCCGTGACACTGCCCGCAGAGAGATTGGGGCAGGCATGAAAGAGCTATTCACTTGTGCGAACTGCGGCGACTGCGCCGTAAAGCTGGGTTTCGGCTTCACGTTCCCGGATACCTACATCTGCACGCAGCGTGGCGACGAGGTCGAGCCCGACGACGGATGCACGCTCGGGTGCGATGGCGTTCCGATGCAGGCCATCGAGGCCATCGAGGCGGACGTCGACGGTCGCGTTGGCTACGGCTGCGAGGTGCTCGACTGATGGCTTACGGGCTCGTCGGCGGCGTCGGCGACCACGGCCGGCACGGCACCCTCATCACCGAGGAGATCGTAAACGCCGCGAAGCTGGATACCGCCGAGTGCATCGAGATACGGCAGAACAACATCGAGCAGGTCGAGAAGGCCCTCCTGCGCGCCTATAAAACGGGCCTGGAGGAGATAGGCCTTGTCGCGGAGGGCTACGCCAAGGCGACGTGCCCGGTCGACACGGGCAGGTTGCGCAACTCCGTCACGCACCTCCTCAAAGGCTACGACTGCTTCATCGGCACCAACGTCGAGTACGCGCCGTACGTCGAGGAGGGGACCTCCCGCATGAAGGGCAAGCACTTCCTGCGCAAGGCGGCGACGGGCCACGGGGACACGTACCGGGCGATTCTCGAGAAGCACCTGAGGGGCGGCGGGTAGGGCCGCGTTACTCCGTTTGGATACTCACCCTTGCCGCGAGGTATTGCGGCGCGGGCCCCGCCGAGGCAATAGGTGGGAACCCGCCCATTCCGAAGCAAGGGAGATTCTGTTGGCACTCACGCGAAAGATGCTCAAGGCAATGGGCATCGAGGACGAGAAGATCGACCAGATCATCGACGAGCACGCCGAGAGCGTGAACGCGCTCAAGGCACAGCGCGACGAGTTCAAGGAGGCCGCTGGCAAGGCGGACGGCTACAAGAAGGAGCTGGACGCGCTCAAGGCCAAGGGCGAAGGCGCGGGCGAGTACGAGGAAAAGTACAAGGCCAAGTGCAAGGAACTCGACGACTACAAGGCCGAGGTCGCTGGGGAAAAGGCAGCAGCCGAGAAGCGCGGCCTGTACCGACAGCTGCTCGAGTCGGCGGGCGTCGACCCCAAGCGCATCGACACTGTTCTCAAGGTCTCCGACCTCGAGGGCGTGACCGTCAAGGACGGCGCTATCGAGGACGCGGACAAGCTGACCGAGGGCATCAAGGCCGACTGGGCCGACTTCATCGCAACCACGACCGTCAAGGGTGCCGACGTGGCCCACGCCCCCAAGGGCGAGGGCGGCAAGGACATCAACGAAATGAGCACCGCCGAGTACATGAAGTACAAGGCGGAGCAGAGAGGCTAAGGGGTATCTATGTCGAACACCATCCTTACACCCAACATCATCGCCAACGAGGCGCTGGACGTTCTGCGCACCAACGCCGTCATGGCCAACCTCGTCCACCGCGACTACTCCTCCGAGTTCGTCGCAGGCGTGGGCGACACCATCACCGTCCGCAAGCCCGCCACCTTCGAGGCCAAGGAGTTCACCACCGAGGTCGAGGTGCAGGACGCCACGGAGGGCAAGGTTCCCGTCAAGATGGACAAGCTGCTCGACGTGACGTTCGCCGTCACGTCCAAGGAGCTGACGATGGGCATCGTCGACTTCTCCGCGCAGTTCCTCGTCCCGGCCATGCAGGCCTTCGCCGACAAGATCGACGGCTACCTGCTCGCGCTCGAGAAGGACGTCACGAACCGCGTCGACCACACCAAGGGCGCTATCGCCGTGGCGGACATCATCGCCGCCCGCAAGTTCCTCGTGGACGCCAAGGCGCCCTCCACGGAGCGCCGCTTCGTCTACGGCTCCCAGGCCGAGGCCGACCTGCTCAACACCGAGGCGTTCACCAACGCCTCTGCCGTCGGCGACAACGGCACCGCCCTCAAGGAGGCATCGCTTGGCCGCAAGTACGGCCTCGACTTCTACTGCGACCAGAATGTGCAGAAGACCACGGCGGAGACGGCCAACTACACGCCGTCCATCGCTTTCCACAAGAACGCCTTCGCGCTTGTGACCCGTCAGCTCGAGATGCCGCTTGGCGCTCCCAAGGCGTTCTCCACCTCCTACGACGGCTTCGGCCTGCGCGTCGTGCAGGGCTACGACCAGAAGACCAAGACCGACACCGTCTCCATCGACATGCTCTGCGGCGTCAAGACCCTCAGCCCCGAGCTCGCCGCCGTCATCACCGATAAGCGATAGGCGCAGAGATGCTCGAGCAGGTGCTTCTGTCGCTGCGCAACTGGTTCGTCGCTGACAAGCGCACGGGGCGCGTCCGCATCGAGGACGGCCGCCTCGTGCCGCCCGCGGCACTCGACCTCAAGGAGGGCCAGTACATCCGCATCACGGGCTCGACGTTCAACGACGGGTTGCACTCATGGCCCTACAACGGCCTCACGGACGAGGAGTTCGTCGGCACCGTCTGGGCGCTCGCCATCCCGCGGGCCGTGGTCGACCTCGCTGACGAGGTCGCGGCTTGGCAGCAGGAGCACGCCAAGGAGCTGGACAGCCCGTATACGAGCGAGAGCTTCGGCGGCTACAGCTACACGCGCGTCGGCGGTGACGGCTCGCCCATCACGTGGCGCCAGCAGTTCAAGGCGCGACTCGACCCTTGGAGAAAGCTGTGAGCCGCCTTTACGAGCGTATGGCGGTGCCGTGCGCGAGACTCGTCGAAAAGACCGAGCCTGACGGCGAGGGCGGCTTCAGGACCGCCCTTACCGTCGGCGACGGCTTCGTGGCGGCGATCGTGCGCGACAGCTCGACGGCCTCGCGCATCGCGGAGCACGACGGCGTGAGGAACGTCTACACCGTGACCACCGACGAGCCGCTGCGGTACGGCGACCTTTTCCAGCGTGCGTCCGACGGACAGGTTTTCCGCTGCACGTCGAACGCGGACGACGGGGCGGCACCGAGCTGCGCGTCGTTCGGCTTCGGCCAGTGCAGCGCGGAGGAGTGGGAGGTGTCGGATGGCGACTAAGGCGGCAGCGCTGCAGGCTTGGCTCGAGGGCTTCGGCCTTCCCGTGTACCGCGACTCGGCGGTGCCGGGCGAGGCGAAGATGCCCTACATCACCTACGACCTGCCGACCGCGGCATTCGGCACGCAGTGCAACTCCGAGGTGAACCTCTGGTTCCGTACATCGTCCGAGGCCGCGCCGAACGCCAAGACCGAAGAGATCGCCCGGGCGCTGGGGCTGTCGGGCGTGCTGCTGCCGTGCGACGGCGGCGGCATGTGGGTGATGCAGGGCGAGCCGTTCTGCAACGCCATGGCCGACGAGGACAACGCCGTGAAGCGCCGAATCATCAACCTGACCATTGAGTACATGACCAGCTACTAGGAGGTCATATGTCTAAGTTCACGCGCATCCCCGAGAACACGTTCAAGGAGATCGTCATCAACGCGGGCCTGCTCGCCACGAATTTCAACCCCAAGACCGCAGAGGTCGCGGAGTCCGAGCTGATGGGCGCGACGAGCGGCGGAACCAGCTTCGCCGCCACGCCCAACTTCATCGACTACGGCGAGGACATCGACAACTGCCCCGCCAACACGATGGAGCTCAAGCGTATCGACAGCATCGAGGCCAAGCTGAGCGGCACCTTCGTGACGCTGAACACCGCGCTCGGCAAGAAGCTCGCAGCCGCAGCCGACGAGACCGAGGGGAAGATCGTCCCGCGCTCCGCACTCTCGGAGGCCGACTTCGCCGACATCTGGCTCATCGGCGATTACTCGGGCGAGAACGGCAACGGCTATATCGCCATCCGCCTCATCAACGCGCTCAACACGGGCGGTCTGCAAATCACGACGCAGAACAAGGCCAAGGGCCAGTTCGCGTTCGAGTTCACGGGCCACTACTCAATCAAGAACCCCGAGATCGTGCCCTACGAGCTGTATATCAAACAGGAGATTGGAGCCTAACCATGAAGCTGGACAACCTTAACGCCGACGAGTTCCAGAATGCCATGTGCCTATTGGCGGACGTGGCGGAGGACGTCATGAACGGCGAACTCGGCGCAAAGGCAAAGGCCTCCTACGCCAAGTTCCGCTCCGACTCCGCCAAGGCCAAGGCCAAGGCGACCGCCAAGGCGAAGGGCGACCCCGAGGCCGCGAAAGCAGCCGCCACCGCCGAGGTCAACGGCCTCGCCGTGGACATGGTGGCCGGTCTGCTGCCCGACGTGCTGCGCCAGGGCGGCGAGATCAGCTACAAGCTGCTCGCCGCACTCGACGGCCAGACGCTCGAGGAGTACAAGGCCGACTTCACCGTCAAGAAGTGGGTGAACGACATCAAGGATGCCATCGACGGCATCGACGGCATCAAGGACATTCTGGCTCCTTTTTTTGGATAGCCGCCGAGGACCCATCTCACATATGGCTCTGTCTGGGCGAGTACGTCGGGCCACGGCGTGCTCGCCCTTTCTGTAGGTACATGGTCGCGCGGTGGCGCGAGCGGGACGAGCGGGAGGCGTTCCGCGTGTACCTGAGCGAGTCGGTGCGCCTCATGGCGCAGGGGAAGTGGCTCAAGGAGCCCTTCCTGAGCATCGTCAACGGCGGTGCGGGCGATGGGTCCGAGGCGGAGGACACGCGCGGCGGCGACGAGATCGCCGCAGACATCATCGAGCGGATGGGATTGAAGGTGGTCTAGGTGAACCTTCTCGACCTGATGATTAAGGTCGGCCTCAAGGACGAGGCCAGTGGCAAGGCTGAGGGCGTGGCCTCGAAGGTCGTGGGCACGCTCGGCAAGGCCGGCGCGACCGCCGCCAAGGCGATAGGCGTTGGCGTCGCCGCCGTGGGGGCGGGCGTCGCCGCCATCACGGGCATGAGCATGAGCGCATACGCCGCATACGAGCAGAACGTCGGCGGCATTAAGAAGATATTCGGCAACATGGGCAAGTCCCTCGAGGACTACGCCGCCATGACCGGCCAGACCGTCGAGCAGTGCTCCGGTAAGTGGGAGCAGCTCGAACAGGCCCAGACGACGGTGCTGGCCAACGCCGACCGCGCCTACATAACGGCCGGCCTGAGCGCCAACCGGTACATGGAGCAGGTGACGGGCTTCTCGGCCTCGCTTGTCTCCTCGCTGGGCGGCGACACGGTCAAGGCGGCCGAGTACGCCAACACGGCCATGGTCGACATGAGCGACAACGCGAACACCTTCGGCACGGCGATGGAGGACCTCCAGAACGCCTACCAGGGCTTCGCGAAGCAGAACTACACCATGCTCGACAACTTGAAGCTCGGATACGGCGGAACCAAGGAGGAGATGCAGCGCCTCGTCAAGGACGCGCACGCGGTCAACTCAGCCGTGGACGAGTCGAGCCTATCCTTCGATAACGTCGTGCTGGCCATCCACACGATGCAGGAGCAGATGCAGATCGCCGGCACGACCTCGCGCGAGGCCGCGACGACCATCGAGGGCTCCTGCAACATGGCCAAGGCCGCCTGGGAGAACTGGGTGACGGAGCTGAGCAAGGACGACGCCGACATGGGCAAGCTCACCGAGGAGCTGTTGCAGTCGGTCGAGACGGCGGCCTCGAACGTCGTCCCGCGCGTTGCGACCATCGTCGGCACGGCGCTGTCGCAGCTACCGAGCCTTGTCACGTCGGTCGGTCCCGTGCTCGGCCAGGCGTTCGTCGACATTTTCACGCAGGCGCTCGGCAGCGCGGCTGAGGCCGTGCCCGGGCCCATGGGCGACATCCTCTCCGCCGTGTCTGACGGCGTGGACGAGATCGGCGAGCGCTTCAAGGGCCTTGGCGAGATCTGGTCGGTTGGTGACAACCCGTTGGAGTCGCTGCACCTCGCCATGGTCTACGGCCTGACGCTGCTCGAGGGCGACCTGTCCACGCTGCAGGAGAACATCACCTCATCGCTGCCCGGCATCGCCGAGGGTTTCGCCGACGTCGGCGGCGAGGTCGCCCCCAAGCTCGCCGAGGGAATCGAGATGGGGCTGTCGTTCCTCTCCGAGACGGCGGCGTCGCTCATGACATCGCTCGGCGGGTACCTGTCCGAGAACCTGCCCTCCATCATGGAGAGCGGCCTGCAGATTCTCACCGGCCTCTCCGAGTCCATAGCCGAGAACGCGGGCGTTCTGGCAGAGGGCGCGGCGAACCTCATCGTCGGCTTGGCGCAGGGTATCGCCGACAGCCTGCCGACGCTCATCGAGCAGGCCCTGGTCATCGTGCAGAACCTCGCCAGCGCGATCAACGAGAACGCGCCGATACTGCTCGGTGCCGGCATCCAGGCAATCGTGACGCTGGCGCTCGGCATCGTGCAGGCGATACCGACGCTCATAGCCAACATCCCGGCCATCTTCTCGGCCTTCGTCTCGGCGTGGTCGGGGCTCGACTGGCCGAGCCTCGGCAGGAACGCCATCACGTTCCTGGGCAACGGCATCACCGGCATGGCCGGCTTCGTCAGCACGTGCGGAACCAACATCGTGTCCGCCATCCGCGGCGCGATCCAGAACCTGCCGTCCACCCTGGCGAGCATCGGCCGCAACGGAATCAGCAGCTTGGGCTCCGCCATCCGCGGCGCGGTCGGCTTCGTGATCTCGGCGGCCTCGAGTATCGGCAGTTCCATCATGGGCGCCCTGTCCTCCATCCCGGGCCGCGTGGCCTCCATCGGCTCGCAGATCGTGCAGGGCATCGCAAACGGAATCAGCGGCGCGGCAGGCGTGGTCGTGAGCAAGATTACCGGCGTGGTGGGCGGCGCCATCGACGCGGCCAAGAACCTGCTGGGTATCCACTCGCCGTCGCGCGTGTTCCGCAAGATTTTCGGTTACGTGATGCAGGGCGCGGCCCTCGGCATCGACGACACGGCGGACGAGCCGGTGAAGTCCATGAGGTCGGCGGTGCGCAACGTCGAGAAGGCCGCCGTGTTCGGTGTGAGCGTTACCGGCGGCGGAGCATACGGGGCGACCGCCAGCGGAGCCGCGGGCTTCGCGGGCGGCGGCAACGTTTACAACCTCTACCTCGACGGCGACATGCTGGGCGTCGACGGGCGCGTGGCGTCCGCGTTCAGGGCCTTCGTCGCGGCGGTGGAGCAGAGCATGGCGATGGGGGTCGCGTAGGATGGCGCAGGGAAACTGGGTTCAAGGCGGTAGCGGCTACCGCAAGTACTGCTGGTGCGCGTACGTGGACGTTGCTGAGGTCGGGCGCACGGACACCACCGTGACGTACCGCGTCACGCACGGCTACGGCACGCGCTACGCCATCGACTGCTACGCAAACGGCAGCTCGTCGGCGGGCGGCTCGTGGAACGGCTCGGTCTACTCGACGAACAACTCCGGTTGGGTGTGGGTGCAGTGCACGTCGCGCGACGTCGTGCTCAACCGTGGCAACGGAAGCGCCTACAACCACACCTTCACGGGGCAGATTAACGTCACGGGCGGCTTCGGCAACGGAACGTCGAACGCCTCCAACACCGTCACGGTCCCGTGCCGCGCCTACCATACGCCGCACACGCCGAAGAACATCAGGGCGGAGCGCCTGAGCGACACCAGCGCGAAGGTCAGCTGGGACGTCGACTACACGGGCATGAACGGCGACTACCCCTGGTCGACCGTGACCGTCGGCGTGGCGAAGAACGGCCCGGGGAAGTTCACCGACGTCGGAACCGTCAGCTGGGATACCACGAGCCACACCTACAACGGCCTCGAGCCGGGCTGCATGTACATCTTCTCGGCCAAGGCGACGGGCCCCGGCGGCACGTCGGACTACGGCGTGAGCGCGCCGGCGATCTACACCACGCCGACGGCGCTCGGCATGCTCGAAGCAGTCAAGGCGGAGGCGGCGAAGGTCGTGCTCAAGGGGCACGACGCGCCGGCCTTCGTCGACAGCTGGGAGTTCCAGCTCACGACCGACGGTGGAAAGACGTGGGTCGATGCGGATGTAAGCGCCTCTTGGGAGGACGAGGAGGCACCGGCGGGTACGGTGCGCTACCGCGCCCGCGCGGTCAAGAGCGGCCTCAAGGGACCGTGGACCGAGTCAAACGAGGTCACGACCATATGCCCGCCGCTCGCGCCGTCCATCAGGGGCGTCAGGGCGGCTTATGCCACCCGCTCGACCGCGACACTCGAATGGGTGCCCAACCATCCGGACGGCTCGGCGCAGGCCTCCGCTGAGGTGCAGATCACGACGCCGACGGGTCCCACCACCACGACGGTCGATGGCCCGGGTACGAGCCTGAAGCTGCCGACGGACGCCAAGGGCATGTACACCGTGCGCGTGCGCACCAAGGGCCTCGACGAGGACTGGGGAGCGTGGTCGAGCGCGGCGGCATATACCGTGGCGGACGCGCCCCAGGCATTCTTCACCGACCCGGCTGCGGACGGGGCGACCCTGCGCGCGGTGCCGCATATCTTCACGTGGAAGGTGGCCGACGAGACGGGCGTCAGCCGACAGTACCTGTCTTTGTGCGACATCAGGGGCAATCTCCTGTGGAGCGGGACTGTGGACAAGGACGCGCGCTCCTTTGGCCTCGGCTACGCGCAACACGCCTTCGTCAACTTCACGCCGTACAGGGTCATGCTCACGGTCACGGCCGGATCGTCGCTATCGGTCACCGTCTCGAGACCTTTCCGGACCGACTGGGCACCGCCAGCCAAACCGTCGCTCAACATCTTCGTCGACGAGAGGCTGGGATGCCAGCTGTCGGTATTCCCAGGCAAGGCCGACAGCGACGACACGCCCGAGACGTCCCACTTCACCGTGTCGCGCGTCCTGCCCGACGGCTCGACCCTGCAGCTCGGCTCTCACCTTGCGGCGGGCGAGGGCGCGAGCGACCCGCTGCCTCCGCTCAACAGCGAGTTCGAGTACGTCGCGGTCGCATACGCGGCGACTGGCGTGAGCACGGCGACGAGGGTCAAAACGACCGTGGCGAGCCGCGCGGTGGCTCTCAACTGGGGAGCCGGCGCTGAGAGGTCGTGGCTCGGGCGCTATCTCAAGAAGGGCTCGAGCCGCAAGGTGACGCACGGATACAAGATGCTGCACTTCGCCGACGGCGGGGAGGGGCTGCCCGTCTCGTACGGCATCAACGAACGAGACGTCAAGGACAGCATGGACTTCCTGCTGCTCGATGAGGAGGACTACAAGTCATTCCTCGAGGTCATGAACATGGCGGGGCGCTTTTGGGTGCGTGATCTCCACGGCGAGCGGTTCCGCGCCCGCCTCAGCTGTAGCGTGAAGCGTTCCGACGGCGCGTGGGTGGCTTCGTGCGACCCGACGTGGGAGACGTGGGAGGAGCCCGCCAATGGCTGATAGCTGGATAAGGCCGTTCGACGCTTCCTACGACTTCGTGCGCGTATCACGTGAGACGGGGCTCGAGCTCGACTTCGTGCGCGACATCGAGAACGGCGGCTCCATCGAGCGCAACGCAAACACGGCGCTCTATGAGACTGCATCCCTGGACTTCGCTGACAAGTTCGACGTTGGCAACGATTTCTTGCGTGTGTACCTCAACGCCACCTTCACGGACGGCAGTAAGAGGCGCGAGTGCCTCGGAACATTCATGCCGCAGGTGGACTCGGTGGACATCGACGGCGCCTACCGCGAGGGCCAGATCAACGCCTACGGCCTCCTGAAGCGGCTCAAAGACGACGACTTCGACGGGCCGTACGTGATCGTTGCGGGCAGCAATCTGGTTGATGAGGCCGTCAAGATAGCCGAATCGGTCGGCCTCACCGTCTACGCCGACCCCAGCAGCCTCCTTCTGGGCAGCACCTTGGTTTTCGGCGTGGGCAGGGACAACGACGCTAAGAACAAGCTGGACGCGGTGGACCTGCTCCTCAAGGCGGCCGGGTTCCGCTCGCCGGCGACCGACCGAATGGGCAACGTGATCTACAGGCGCTACGTCGAGCCTGCCGACATGCCCATCTCGGCCGAGTTCACCGAGGGCAGGGACGCGCGCTTCATGTCGGACATGACCGAATCGACTAACCGCGCCGAGGTCTGCAACGTCGTGCACGTGGACTTCAGCACGCAGGACGCATCGGTGCGCGGCACAGCGGTGGACGACTCGCCCGATTCAGACCTCTCGACCGTCTCGGTCGGTCGTCGAATCGTCAAGAGCTACAGCTACGACAGCCTGCCGGGCGTGGATACCGAGGACGCCAACCTTGTCGAGGGCGCCGCCAACGCCCTCATCGGCACCGGCAAGAAGTCGGATAAGAGCTTCAGGCAGAGCGATTCGCACGGCAGCATCCGGACCGTCTACGTCCCTGACTCGCCACAGACGGGCGTGCTCTTCGGCATCAAGGTCGTTTCGAGTGGCGGGCGTATCGGTTTCTGCCAGGACGAGGGGCCGAGCGTCAAGAAGGATACGGACTACACGCAGAGCGTGTGGGTCAAGGGCACTAAGGGCGCGACGGGCATCATACAGTCTTTCTGGGATCAGGAGAGGGCGCTTGGCCCGGTGACCAAGGGGTTCACCATGACTGGCGAGTGGCAGAAGGTCAGCTACACCTACCACGCCACGGAGAACCACAGCAAGGTCAGCTGGGGCTACTGCTACATCGACGGCGGCGAGGCCATCTTCGTCGCCGACAAGGTCGAGGAGGGAGGCAGCGCCACGCCTTGGCCCCAGGACGCCATGCAGGCGGCGGCGGACCGCAAGGCGGCGGAGCTGCTCGCCACCGAGCGCGCCGTGACGCGCACGGACGAGTTCAGGAGCGTCTACAAGCCCGTCGAGCCGTGCATGGCGGTAGCGATGAACTACAGGACCGGCGGGGTTGTCGGCAAGCTGGCAATCCAGAAGCAGACGCTGACGCTCGACGCCGGCTGCGTCATAAAGCACACGGCGAGGAGGTACGAGCGATGAGCGATTCGGCGGTCGAGATCAAGGGCGCGGCGGCGCGGCTGGCGGCGGCGATTCCGTCGGGCGGCAAGCGGCTGACGATGGAGTTCGGCACGGTCGTCGGCGTCCATGGCACGGCGCTGGACGTGATGCTTCGCGGTGCGGTCGTGACGGTCCCGATGGTGCGCTCCTGCACGGGGTGCGTCATCACCGACCGCGCCGTGATCCTGTCGCAGGGCCCGCTGGCCGTGTGCATCGGCACGATGGCGGCGGTGTAGGCCGGCGTTACGGGGGCCCGAACCTGCAGTGTGGCGGGGAATGGGCCCCACCACACTGCAGAACGGAAGGGAGGCCGGATGGAGGTACTCAAGCTCTTCGTGCCGTACGGACCGGCTTGGCTTGGAGGCGTGCTTCTGGCGCTTATTGCCGTTTTCTTTGGGCGTCAGTTTCTCGCCGAATACAAGCTGCAGAACGAGCGCAAGGCGAATCTCGACCTCAAGCGCGAGGAGCGAAAGCAGGCCGAGGTGGACGAGCGGGCGCAGCGCGACCGTGAGCGCTCACAGATGGAAGGCCGCATCGCCGCGCAGATGGAGCGCAGCAACACCTTGATTGAGGGGATGAAGACCCTCATGGAGTCGGTCGTCGCGTCAAATGACGTGTTGCACGCCGATCTGGTCCACAGCCAGGCGCGCAGCCAGGGGATGGCCGAGAAGGTCGACCACATCTACGACCGCGTCGACCTCATGTACAACAAGGAGACAAGCAGATAGGAGCAATCAAATGACTGAGATTCAGGCCGGCCTCACCGTCGCCACGGTGCTCGTGGTGCCGTACATCGTGCAGGCCATCAAGACTAAGGCCATGACGGGCGGCGTCGCCCGCTGGACGGCCATCGCCGTCTCTGCGGGGTGCGGCGCCCTCACGGCCATGGCGGGAGGCGTGCCCACCGACCCCTCGGCGTGGGTGACGTCCATCTTCGCGTGTGTCGGCGGCGTGCAGGTGGCCTATGCCGCCTTCAAATCCGTCGGTATCACGGACAAATGGCTCGACGCGCTGCTCGCGCTCGGCGACATTAAGGAGGACTAACATGGCAGATTTCGCGAACGTCCAACCGGACGAGTACAAGCTCCTCGGCTGCAACTTCTCGGCGGGACGACCCTTCGGCATCAAGGGCGTCACGATCCACCATATGGCGGGTGACCTCAATGCGGCCCAGTGCAACAGCATCTGGGCCGCCAACGGCTGCTCTGCCCACTACTCGGTCGACCGCAACGGCTACATCGTGCAGCACGTCAACGACACCGACCGCGCCTACGCTTGCGGCGACAGCATCGGCACGGGCGGCGGCAACGACACGACCATCAGCATCGAGCACGCCAACAGCGCGCGCGGCCCGTGGACGGTTCACGAGGCCGCTATCGAGAGCGGTGCACACCTCGTGGCGGCGCTGTGCCTGTACTACGGGCTGGGCCGCCCGGCATGGATGTTGAACGTGTTCCCGCATAAGCACTGGTCGTCCACGGCCTGCCCCGGCGAGCTGGCTGGCTCGCAGCGCGACCACTACATGCAGCGCGCCGTCGAGTGGTACGACGCGATGGTCGGCGGCACGCAGCCGTCCGCGCCGACTGTGCAGCCCGCGGCGACCCCCGCTGCGCCTTCGGCGTCGCAGGGCGCGCCGGGCGGTTTCCCTCGCTCCACTGGCGCCCGTGTTCCCGTACACTACTCGCTGCACTTCAAGGGTGGCGGCTGGCTGGACGAGGTGACTGACTTCGGTGCCGGCGACGACGGCTTCGCGGGCTACCCGTGCCGACAACATGACCTCCTTTGCGCCCGAGTTGATCGCGGTACGCTCAAGTATCAGGTCCACACCGTCGAGGACGGCTGGCTCGACTGGGTCGCCAAGGGCGACCGCAACGACACCGTAAACGGCTGCGCCGGTATCGCCGGTCATACCATCGACGGCGTGCGCATGTACTACGTGACGCCGAGCGGCGAGGAGTACAAGCAGGCGTGGTACCGCTCCCAGACCACTGCGCGCGCCGGATGGCTGAACACCGTGTGCGACGACGGCTCTACCTATAGCGGCGACGACTACGCCGGTATCTACGGCGAGCCGCTCGACCGTCTGCAGGTCTGCGTCACCGACGGGGTGCCGTGGTAATGGTTTTCGTCATGGGCGCGGCGCTCGGCGCGATTTTGGGCAGCTTCGTCACGGTTGTCGCGTTCGCCCTGATCTGGGGCGGGAGCGACCGCGGACGATAACAGCAAAAGGGGCCGTGGCGGTTCGTCGCCACGGCCCCTTTTTGTATCCCTCGAATATCCTAAGTTGCCGCCAAACCCTAAGTACGGTCAGCGTGTTGCGGTACGTTCAGCGTGTTTTGCCTGATGGTCAGCATCAATAGCGAGCTGCGGCAAACTGTCTCAATACTGCCACATGTGGTTGACGGGGCCGGAGCCTTTGCCCATGTCAAAGCCGGCGGCGAGAGCGCCCGTTAGGTAGGCCTTGCCGGCATTGATGGCGTCGGCAAGATCCATGCCCTGCGCCAGCGCACAGGCGATGGCGGACGAGAGCGTGCAGCCGGTGCCATGCGTGTTACCGGTCTCGATGCGCTTATGGCGGAACCACGTGGTGAGCGGATCGCCCAGGTGGTTGCCCTCGTCATCGAGCGGCGCGGGCTCTGCTAGCACATCGTTGGCCTCGTTGACAAAATGCCCGCCCTTAACGAGGGACGCGCAGCCAAAGCGGCGGGTGAGGAGCATGGCAGCGTTTTGCTGCGTGCGCTCGGAATCGACCTCGTAGTCGAGCAGCGCCATGGCCTCGGGAATGTTGGGCGTGATGACGGTCGCCAACGGGAACAGGCGACGTGTGAGCGCCTCGGCGGCATCCTCGGCAATGAGGCGAGCGCCCGAAGTGGCGACCATGACGGGATCGACGACGATATTTTGTGCGTCCCAGGCACTCAGGCGGTCGGCGATAACCTCGATAATCTCAGCAGAGGAAACCATGCCGATCTTGACGGCGCTGGGTCGGATATCGTCAAAGACGGCATCGATCTGCGCCGCGACAATATCCGGGGAGACATTCTGCACGGCGGTGACACCGAGCGTGTTTTGTGCGGTGATGGCCGTGATGGCTGTTTCGGCATACAGACGGTGCGCCGTGATGGTCTTGATGTCTGCCTGAATGCCGGCGCCACCGCTGGAATCGGATCCTGCGATGGATAGAACGGCTGGTACCTTACTGTGATCCATGTTCGCTCCCTTGTCCGGTCGGATTCAAATGGGTCTTTTACCCCGCATTATAAAGATGCCCGGGCCGGCGATATGCCGAACCCGGGCGCGAGATGCAATTTTTACGCAAATGCAGGCAAATGTTCACATGTCAACAATTGACGAACACCTTGTGGCCGTTTGTGGCTCCGGTGACGAGTTAGTCCTCCATGCCGAGGTCGATCGTCGTGCCTTCGAACACCTTGTTAACGGTGCGGACGGCGCACATCTTGCCACACATGGTGCAAGTGCCCTCGGTGGCGGCAGGGGATTCCTCGTAGCGCTTCTTGCCGGTGACCGGGTCAAGCGCGCACTTCCACATGGCGTCCCAGTCGAGCTTGCGGCGTGCCTGGCCCATCTTGTCATCCATGTCGCGGGCGTGGGGCACCTTTTTGGCGATATCGGCGGCGTGTGCGGCGATCTTGGTGGCCATGAGGCCGTCGAGCACATCCTGAGCGTTAGGCAGGCACAGGTGCTCGGCTGGTGTCACGTAGCACAGGAAGTCGGCACCGGAGCTGGCGGAGATGGCGCCGCCGATGGCAGCGGTGATGTGGTCGTAACCCACGCCGATATCGGTCACCAGCGGCCCGAGCACATAGAACGGGGCGTTGTGGCACAGGCGCTTCTGTAGCTTCATGTTGGCAGCGATCTCGTCAAGCGCCATGTGACCCGGGCCCTCGACCATGACCTGGACGCCGGCTGCCCAGGCGCGCTTGCACAGCTTGCCCAGCTCGATCATCTCGGCGGTCTCGGTGGCGTCGTTGGAGTCGTAGAGGCAGCCCGGGCGGCAGGAGTCGCCGAGCGAAATCGTCACGTCGTATTCGTGGCAAATCTCGAGCAGCTCGTCAAAGTACTCGTAGAAGGGGTTTTCGTTGCCGGTGACCTCCATCCAGCCAAACAGCAGCGAGCCGCCGCGGCTGACGATGTTCATCAGGCGACCGGTCTCCTTAAAGGTCTTGGTGACCGACTTGTTGATGCCGCAGTGAATGGTCATAAAGTCCACGCCGTCCTCGGCGTGCGCGCGCACGACCTCGAACAGGTCGTCCTTGGTGAGCTTGACCAGCGGCTTTTCCATGTAGCCGATGGCGTCGTACATGGGGACGGTGCCTACCATGAGCGGCGTCTCGTCGATGAGCTGCTGGCGGAACTGGCGCGTCTTGCCCGAGTTGGAGAGGTCCATGATGGCGTCGGCGCCAAAGTCCTCAGCGATCTTGACCTTCTTCCATTCCTCGGCGGCATCGGCCTTGTCGCCCGAGATGCCCAAGTTCACGTTGACCTTGGTGGACAGGCCCTCGCCGACACCAAAGGCGCGCATGCCCTTTTTGATGTGCACGATGTTGGCGGGAATGGCGATGCGGCCGTCGGCCACGCGCTCGCGGATGTACTCGGGGTCGCGATGCTCGCGCTCGGCGACTTCCTTCATCTGCGGCGTGATCTGTCCGGCGCGGGCGAAGTCGATTTGCGTGACAAGCTTGGACTCGGTCTGTGTGCTCATTGGCACGGCTCCCTTCGTTGGCATTACCCATATCAGGTTTGCGGGTCAGGGCGGGCGCGCCCAATCTCAGCCTGCCGTCTGGTCCTGCAAGCTCCCCGTTTATGTAGTGGGCTCAAGTATAGCCTGAATGGGTACGATTGGCCTAACGAACGTGCCTGTGGGGAGGCGTACATGGAAGACAAGCATCTATATCGAGAGACGCAATGGGACATATCGGCCGAGGAGGGCCGTGCGCACCATGGGTTGGTCGCGATTGGCTTTGCGGTGCTTGCCGTGCTGGTGATTGCCTTTTGTATTTGGACGTTTGGCGGTCGCGGCGGCGCTGCCTGGGAGTTTGAGGCCGATGATAGCCTACCGATTATGGCGGTGAGGAGTACTGGCGGTAATGCCAATACGCTCGCCATTCCGGGCGATTATTGGTACCCGCGCGATGAGTTTGTGCAGTTGCAGCTGAGTGGTGGGTCCATTCCAGGCGAAGAAATCGAACGCGTGACGTTTGACGCGGCGCTCAAAACGCTGACGGTGAAGCTCAAAGATCAAGGAGATGTGCCCACGACCATGGATATCGCCCTGGCGGAATGGCGTCTGGAGCCTCCGTCGGGCGTCAAGGTGTCCGAGGTTGAGCATGTCAAGATTACCTATCAGGACGGCACGACAAATGAAATTGCCAAAGCCGACGGCTTGGCGGAATAGACGTCGTGCCTAGGCAGTACATTCAAGAGTAGCGGTGGTCCTACAAGGCCCGTTCGTTCAGGAAGACCAAAGTGTTTTTATTTGAAAGCTCGGGAAGGTGACGATAGCCAACGTCGAATGCGGTGAGCCCGCTTACATCCTCGACCTTGTTTTCCGCCATCCAGCGCACCATGGAGCCGCGCGCCTTTTTGCTGGCGGTCGAGCGCTGGATGGGCTTGCCGTTGCGGATGCCTTCACCAAAGAGGCACGTGACGACTGTGGCGTCGCCCGCGAGGTGGGGCAGAACGGCTTTGGCGTACTCCGCGCTGGCGAGATTGACGATCGTAGCGTTGGAGCTCGCCGGAGCGATGGTCCGTGCGAGCTTGTCGCCCCAAAACGCGTAGAGGTCTCGGGCATCGTCGACGGCAAGCTTTGCGCCCATCTCCAGCCGATACGGTTCAACGGCATGAAAGGGGCGTACGCATCCGTAAAGGCCCGAGAGGATCCAGAGATGGTTTTGCAGCCAGTCGAGCTGTGCGGCATCCATGACCTCGGGCGCCATACTTTGGTATTGGATGCCGTGGTAGGACATGACGGCGGGGGAGAGGTGTCGGGCGAGTGCGGGATTGTCGAGATCGCCGTTTTTCAGGATGGGCCCGAACTCATGCAGGGTGTTGAGGCAAGGCCCCAGCAGTTTGTCACTTACGTTCCATAGCGTCTGCAGACCGCCGCTGCCTTCATTTCGTTCGATATCTAGCAGTGCGCGGTGGAGGCGAGCCGTTTCGTGCGCAAAAGGCGGTATGTCCAGGACTTCAAAAGCATCTTGGGCCGCGCGCATCTGCTTGGCGGGCGAAATGATGACCTGCAGCATGGACTCTCCTCTGCCAAAAAGGAAGTTGCGGTGGAATACGGTCTGTTTTGGCCGTTTATGGGCCAGTTTAGTCCGTATTTCACCGCAACTGATGAAGGGTTGGTTAGGCTCGCTCGATGAAGGCCTTGTAGCCGCGGTAGGCCTCGTAGATATCGGCCTTGTTGGCGACCTCCCACAGGGCGTGCATGGACAGGACGGCAACGCCGGAGTCGATGACGTTCATGCCATACTTGGCCATGATGTAGGCGATGGTGCCGCCACCGCCCGCGTTGACGCGACCGAGCTCACAGGTCTGGAAGTCCACGCCGGCCTCGTCCATGATGTCGCGGACGAGGGCCACGTACTCGGCATCGGCGTCGTTGGAACCGCCCTTGCCGCGGCTGCCCGTGTACTTGTTAAAGCACAGGCCACGACCCATAAAGGCGGCGTTCTTCGTCTCGAACTTGCCGGCATAGCCCGGGTCGAAACCGGCGGACACGTCGGAGGAGAGCATGCGGCTGCGGGCGAGCGCGCGGCGCAGGGCCAGCGGGCTATCCTCGCCGGCGAGCGTCATGATCTCGGCGACGGTGTTCTCGAAGAAGCGGCTCGTCATACCGGTGGCACCCACGGAGCCGATCTCCTCCTTATCGACGATGAGCGTGATGCTCGTGCGCTCCACGTTGGCGACGTCGATCTGGGCGAGCATGGACGGATAGGCGCAGACACGATCGTCGTGGCCATAGCCCAAAATCATGGAGCGGTCGAGGCCCATGTCGCGGGCGGGACCGGCGGGCACGACCTCGATCTCGGCGGAGAGGAAGTCCTCCTCCTCGACGCCGTACTGCTCCTTGAGGATGTCCAGGAACATCTGCTTGACGGGCTCCTTGGGAGCGTCCTTGTCGTCCTCGTCAAACTTGACGGGACGGCCGCCCACGATCACGTCGAGGATCTCGGCGTCGACGGCGTCCTTGGCGGGCTTGGACATCTGCTCGCTCGAGAGGTGGATCAGCAGGTCGGAGATGGTAAAGACCGGATCGTCTGCCTTGTCGCCGATGTTGATGTCGACGGTGGTGCCGTCCTTTTTGCAGATGACGCCCACGAGTGCAAGCGGGGAGGCCACCCAGTGGTAGCTCTTGACGCCGCCGTAGTAGTGCGTGTCGAGGTAGGCCATGTCGCCGGCCTCGAAGGCGGGATTCTGCTTAAGGTCCAGGCGCGGCGAGTCCACGTGAGCACCCAGGATGTTAAAGCCCTGCTCGAGCGGGACGGTGCCCAGGTTGACGAGCATGAGGTCTTTGCCGTGATTGGCGGCGTACACCTTGTCGCCGGCCTTGAGCGTGCGGCCCTCGGCAATCACGGTCTCCAAGTCGACGTAGCCCGCCTCCTCGGCCATCTTGATGCCGGTCTTGACGCACAGGCGCTCGGTCTTATTCTCGCTCAAAAACTGCTTATAGCCGCGGCAAAGCTCCTCGAGTTCCTCGACTTGCTGTGGCGTGTACTTTTTCCATGCGCAGGGACGCTCCATGACGCAGGCTCCTTTCGGATCGATCGTGCTGGTTGATGTACCGTGAGCCATCGTATCACGCGCGGGCCCGCGGCGGCAGGGAAGCCTGATGTGCGGTGGCCGCGGGGCGGGGAGCGTGTAAACTGGTGTGAGCAAACCGTGCCCAGCCCAAAGCGAGGTATTCAATATGTCTGACAAGCGCCGCACCTTTGCCGTTATCGACGGCAACTCGCTCATGCACCGCGCCTTCCACGCCGTGCCGCCCACCATGAATGCGCCGGACGGGCGCCCCACCAACGCGATCTTTGGCTTTCTGAACATGTTTCTTAAGATGATCGATGCCTTTAACCCCGACGGTGTGGTCGTGGCGTTTGACAAGGGCAAACCGCGCGTGCGCATGGAGATGCTGCCGCAGTATAAGGCGCAACGCCCGCCCATGGACCCCGATCTGCATGCGCAGTTTCCGATGATCAAGGAGCTGCTCACCGCGCTCAACGTGCCGATTCTGCAGTCCGAGGGCTGGGAAGGCGACGATATCCTGGGAACCATGGCGCGCCTGGGTGAAGAGGCCGGCTGCGACATGCTGCTGGTGACCGGCGACCGCGACATGTATCAACTCGTGACCGAGCACGTCAACGTGGTCTCGACCCGCAAGGGCCTGTCCGACGTGGCGATCATGACGCCCGAGAGCGTGGACGACCTGTATCACGGCATTACGCCGGCGCTCGTGCCCGATTTTTACGGTCTAAAGGGCGATACGTCGGACAACATTCCCGGCGTACCGGGCATCGGCCCCAAAAAGGCGAGCGCGCTCATCGCACAGTACGGCAGCTTGGACGAGGTCATCGCGCATGCCGACGAGGTCAAGGGCAAGATGGGCGAGAACCTGCGTGCGCACATCGACGATGCGCTGCTGAGCCGCAAGGTCGCAACCATTCGCACCGATGCGCCCGTCGAGCTCGACTTTGACGAAACGTCCTTCCCGGCGTTTTCTGCCGACGAAGTGTCCGCGGCGCTGGGCACGCTTGGTATCACCGCCATGCAGAACCGTTTCTTGGCGCTGATCGGCGGCGAGGGCGGGGCTGCTGCTGCCTCCAGTGTGTTTGAGATACCTGCGATGGTTCGCGCAGCCGCCGGCGATGCCGACGCGCTTGGTGCCGTTGCGGCTGAGGTTTCCCGCGCGATTGATGCCGGCGAGTGGGTCGCCGCCGTGGTGGACGACGACAAGGAAGAGGGCGCGCTCTTTGGACTGACGCGCACGCTGTGGTTGGCGACGTCCAAGGGCCTGTTCGCGCTCGAGGAGGGCGACGGCGGTACCACTGCCGTAGTCGATGGCTTCAACTTCGCCCACGGCGTGATTGCCGGCGTGCTTGCGCGCCTGTTTGTGGAGGGCCGCGTGGCGAGCCCGGATATGAAGGCGTTGTTGCACGAGCTTTCGCCCATCGATTCTTCTGAACTCGAGCTCATGGATCCGCTCGCTACCGATTCCACGCGTATCTTCGATACCGTGGTCGCTGCCTATCTGCTGGATTCCGATCGCTCCGAGTTCGATGAGGCATATCTGGCCGATACGTATCTGCAGATGGCGCTGCCTGCGGCGCGCGGCGCAGAGGGTGCTGGTGAGGACGCTCCGGCGCCTGCCGCTCGCACGGCGGCCTTGACGCTGGTGCTGGTCGCACCGCTGCGCGACCGCATGGCCCTCGAGAATGCCGCCAACGTGTTCGATGGCATCGAGATGCCGCTCGTGCCGGTGCTTGCCAAGATGGAGCGCGCGGGCATGCTCGTGGATCCCGACCGCCTGCACAGTCTGTCCGAGGGTCTGGCGACCCAGATTACCGAGGTTGAGCGCAGTATTCGCGACCTGGCGGGTGACGAGACCTTTAACATCGGCAGTCCCATGCAGCTGTCGCATGTGCTCTTTGATGTGATGGGGCTTCCGACCAAGGGCCTCAAGAAGACTAAGCGCGGCTACTATTCGACCAACGCCAAGGTGTTGAGCGACCTTGCCCGCGACCACGAAATCGTGCGTCTGATCTTGGATTGGCGTGAAAAGTCCAAAATCAAGTCCACCTATCTGGATACGCTGGGCCCGCTGCGCCGTGGTGACGGTCGCGTGCACACCACGTACAATCAGACCATCACGGCAACGGGGCGTCTGTCCTCGAGCGACCCGAACCTGCAGAACATCCCGACGCGCTCGGAGCTTGGTCGTACCGTCAAGACGGCGTTTTCGGCAGGCGAAGGAAGCGTCTTTTTGGCGGTGGACTACTCGCAGATAGAGCTGCGTCTGCTGGCACATCTCTCGGGTGAAGAGCACTTGGTGCGCGCCTTTAACGAGGGCGAGGACTTCCATGCCGAGACGGCGGCGCGCGTGTTTGGTGTGCCGGTGTCCGAGGTAACGCCCGACCTGCGCAGTCGCGCCAAGGCCGTGAACTTTGGCATCGTGTATGGTCAGCAGGCCTACGGCCTGTCGCAGTCGCTGCATATCTCGATGGTCGAGGCACGCGACATGATCGACCGTTACTACGAGGCCTATCCGGGCGTGCGTATGTTCCTCGACAGCGTGGTGGCACGTGCCAAGCAGACGGGCTACGCCGAGACCATGTATGGCCGCAGACGCCATATTCCCGAGCTCAAGGCCAAAAATCCGCAACTTCGCGGCTTTGGCGAGCGCACGGCCATGAACCATCCCATGCAGGGCACCGCGGCCGACATCATCAAGATCGCCATGGCCCGCGTAAGCCGCCGCCTGGAAGAAGAGGGCTTTGCCGCCCACATGATCTTACAGGTGCACGACGAACTGGACTTTGAGTGCCCCGTCGACGAAGTCGAGCGCCTCACCGCCATGGTCCGCGACGTCATGGAACACGTAGTGGACCTCCGCGTCCCCCTAATCGCCGAAGCCAGCACCGGCATAACCTGGGCCGACGCCAAATAAAGAAGCACCCACAATCCCGAAGTAACCAAAAGCAGAAGGGGGCTCCTTGCCAACAAGGAGCCCCCTTCATTCCAAAAAATCAGCCAAGTATCTAGACACTCAAGACACCATCTAGGCGGCAAGCAAGTAAACCTAGGACCTGGTCGGGCGGCGCGGATTAGTTTTTCGTAGATTCCGCACGAGCCGGAAAGCACTTAATGTGCTTTCCGAGCGAGCCCAGGACCTGACCGAGCGAAAAGTTAACCCGTGCCGCCCGGCCAGGCCCAACGAGCCACGTTAACGAGCCGCCAAGATGGCGTCGATGAGCGTCAGTACGCCCCCGTCGTTGTTGCTCGGAATGCGCCACTTGGCGTGCGCGTTCATATGCTCCTCGGCGTTGTCCACGATAAAGCTGTGACCGACGCGCTCCAGCATGGGGATGTCGTTGTAGGTATCACCCACGGCGGCAGCATCGGCAATATCGATGCCCAGGTGCTCGCACAGGTGCGCGACGCCGGCGCCCTTGTCGACGCCCAGGTTCATAAAGTCGATCCACTCGCGCCCGGCGTTGGTGACGTAGAGCTTGTCCGAGAACTCGGGGCTATAGGTCTCGCGGAAAGCGGGCTCGGCGTCGTAGCCGGGGAAGAAGACCGAAATCTTGTTGGACTCGAAATCAATGCCCTCAAAGCTGTCGACGTAGTTGATTGTGTTGTAGTAGACGCTGATCTCGTCGTGGTATTGATGGTCGCGGGCAAGCACGTAGAACTCGTCGAAGCAGCACAGGACGGGGACAGCGCGAGGATCCTCCGAGGCACGGTTCAAGACCTGCTGATACAGCTCCACGTCAATATTGCTCTTATAGATATAGCTGCCGCGATAGATCACGCACGCTCCGTTGTCGGGACAAAAGGCGAGGCGGTTCTTGATGCCCTCGAACATCTCCTCGAGCTTGGGGGCGGGACGTCCGCTGGCGGGGCAGAATACGATGCCGGCGTCGGCGAGCTTGTCCAGGCGCTCATCAAGACCCTGGGGCAGCACACGCTCGTCGGTCAGCAGCGTCTTGTCCATATCGACGGCGAGAATCTTAATGTTGCCGATGTTGGCGTCCGATTCGTAAGTTTGCATAAAAAAGCGCCTTTCGTTTCGAGATCGTTTCAGACGTTATAACCATCAACTAGTAGTCGAGCGTATTTTCGCAGGAATGGTGCGTATTTGCACTGCAATTCACAAACTAATGAAAAAACTTTTCAGAAATTTGAATTTGTCGCTTGTGCAGCGTGCACTTTATCGTAATATAGCGAACATCGAAAACGGAGACGGCAAAAGAGCCGTTTACCGAGGAAAAGGTACCGTTTGCGATATTTGAATTGCGCCCGGCGATACGTGAGAGGAGAGGCAGATGCAGTTCGTAAAGATCATCACCACTGCAGACAATGCCATCCGACGCCAGCGCGCAATTTCCCGACGACGATAACAATCGTCTCTGTCCGCATGGGGCGAATTGCCTCAACAGAGTCATTTTGAGGTCGTTGGGTTTTAGCACGACATTGCTGCATGTTTCTAGGGCATGTATGTGCTGATTTTTGCTATTTAACCTGATATTGCACGGTATATGACCTTGAAATGACTTGCAACTGACCGATGTTCTAACTAGCTACCAAGGGCGAAAGGAAACAGCCATGAGCAAGGAAAAAGTCGTTCTCGCATATTCCGGTGGTCTTGATACATCCGTATGTGTCAAGTGGCTCCAGGACGAGAAGAATCTCGATGTCGTTTGCGTCTGCGGCAACGTGGGCCAGGAAGAGACCGGACTGGATGCCAAGAAGCAGAAGGCGCTCGACCTGGGCGTTCTCGATTGCCAGGTACTCGACCTGCGCGACGAGTTCTCCGATGAGTTCCTGACTAAGGCCATCGCCGCAAACTCCATGTACGAGAACAAGTATCCGCTGCTCTCCGCTCTTTCCCGCCCGCTGCTCGCCAAGAAGCTTGTCGAGGTCGCTCACGAGTTTGGCGCGACCTACGTCGCCCACGGCTGCACCGGCAAGGGTAACGACCAGGTCCGTTTTGAGGCTGCCGTCAAGGCCCTCGACCCCGAGCTTAAGGTTATCGCCCCGGTTCGCGAGTGGGACCTGAAGTGCCGTCCCGACGAGGTCGCCTATGCCCACGCCCACAACGTGCCGGTTCCCGAGGGTGCCAACGATAACCCCTATTCCATCGACGACAACCTGTGGGGTCGCGCCATCGAGTGCGGTCACCTGGAGGACCCCTGGAATGAGCCGCTCGATGACGCTTGGGTTATGACCAAGAACCCCGAGGACACGCCTGACACCCCGACTTACACCGAGATTGAGTTTGAGGCCGGCAAGCCCGTCGCCGTAGACGGCAAGAAGATGAAGCTCTCCGAGATCGTCATCGCCCTCAACAAGATCTCCGGCGACAATGGCTTTGGCCGTCTCGATCTGGTCGAGGATCGCCTGGTGGGTCTTAAGAGCCGCGAGTGCTACGAGGTTCCCGGCGCCCTGACGCTCATCACCGCCCACAAGGCGCTCGAGGACATCTGCGTCGAGGGCGACCTGCTCAAGACCAAGATCAAGCTCGAGCAGGATTGGGCCACCGCCGTGTACAACGGCCAGTGGTACAGCCCGCTCAAAAACGCGCTCGATGCCTTTATGGCCGATACCCAGAAGTTCGTGACCGGCACTGTCCGTCTGAAGTTCTTTAAGGGCAACTGCCATGTCGTCGGCCGCAAGAGCCCCTTCAGCCTCTACGACTACGGTCTGGCTACCTACGACCGCGACACCACGTTTGACGAGAAGGCCAGCGCCGGCTTTATCGAGATCGATACGCTGTCGCTCAAGACGTGGGCAAAGGTCCAGGGCCCCAGCTCTGCTGCCGCCCAGGCCTAGCGCTTCCTTCCCTTGGTATCCGCGCGGCCCATCCGCGTGATACATAACGGGCGCACGGGGTCCCTACCTTTCGTTATGCTTGCTGACACTTCTTAACATTGGTGGCCCCTACGTTCCGCCCGCATATATGATGCCGCGTCTGCGGCTGAGTCCGAGCCCCGCCGGGGTTGTCCGGCGGGGCTCCTTCTATCAATTTGGCGGCCCTGCGCCTATACCTATATATATGAGGAGTATCCATTATGTTCAATGCTATCGCGCATGCTTTACTTGCCCTCGCGCCCGAGTTCGATGCTGCAAGGGTCGAGGACGTCCCTATGAGCCTGAAGGCCTGGATCGATGGTTCGCAGGGCAACATCCGGAGGGAGACGTTGGGCGCCAAGTGCATGGCGCGTCACTTCTTTGCAAATTAGCTACATGGCTCTGCACACGGTGGGGAATGTGTAAAACTAGCGGTTGAAAAATCGCTTTAGCGATATGGCGCATTGCTTTGGGCGCTTGTTTTGGAATTTGGAGAAAGGGGACGGTTCCATGGCTCTTTGGGGCGGTCGTTTTGAGGCAGGCGTGGCCGAGGTCACGCAGGAGTTTGGCGCGTCGCTGCCGGTCGACAAGCATCTCTATAAGCAGGATATCGCCGGCTCTAAGGCGCATGCCAAGATGTTGGCCGCCCAGGGCATCATCAGTGCCGAGGACGAGCAGGCGATTGCCAAGGGCCTGACCGGAATCGAACAGGATATCGATGCCGGCAACTTCACCTTCGATATCAACGATGAGGACATTCATATGTCCATCGAGAGCGAGCTGACGCGTCGCATCGGCGAGGCTGGCAAGCGCTTGCATACTGGGCGTTCGCGCAACGACCAGGTGGCGACCGATACGCGCCTGGGCATCAAGGCGCTGGCCAAGGAGCTCATGGAGGCCAATCTTGAGCTGCGCCATGTGCTGGTGGATGCGGCCAAGAAGTACGACAAGGTGATTCTGCCGGGCTACACGCATATGCAGCACGCTCAGCCCGTGCTGCTCTCGCATCACCTGCTGGCGTATTCCTGGATGTTCGCGCGCGACTTTACGCGCCTGAAGGCCGCCTTTGATGCCGCCGACAACTGCCCGCTGGGTGCTGCCGCGCTTGCCGGTACGAGCTATCCGCTCGATCGCCAGATGACGGCTGCTGAACTTGGCTTTGCGGGCGTGATTCCCAACTCGCTCGATGCGGTTTCCGACCGTGATTTCCTGCTCGATCTGCATTACGCCGGATCCGTCATGGCGATGCACCTGTCGCGTCTTTCCGAGGAGATCGTGCTGTGGTCGAGCTCCGAATTTGGCTTTATCACGCTTTCCGACTCGTACTCCACCGGCTCGTCCATCATGCCGCAGAAGAAGAATCCCGACTTTGCCGAGCTTATTCGCGGCAAGAGCGGCCGTGTGTATGGCAACCTGGTGCAGCTGCTCGTGACCATGAAGGGCCTGCCGCTTGCTTATAACAAGGACTTGCAGGAGGACAAGGAGGGCGCGCTCGATACCGCCCATACGCTCATGCAGTGCCTGTCGGTTATGGCCGGAATGATTTCGACTTGGACCGTCAACGAGGATGCCATGGCGCGCGAGTGCGGCGTGGGGCACCTTGCCGCTACCGATGTTGCCGATTACCTGGCCAAGCGTGGCCTGCCGTTCCGCGAGGCACATGCCGTGGTGGGGCATCTGGTTCTGATGTGTGAGAAGCGCGGCTGCAATCTTGAGGACCTGCCGTTTGAGGTGTTCCAGGAGGCAAGCCCGCTCTTTGAGCACGACATTACCGAGGCGCTCGACATCCCGTCGATTGTCGCCGCGCGCACGACCGAGGGCGGCACCGCCCCTGCCGCCGTTGCCGTGCAGCTTGAGCGTGCCGAGGCGCAGCTCGTGGTCGACGAAGGTGTGTTTGGATCGCTAACCAAGGTCGTCGAGATGGGTCACGGGGCAAAGTAGAGGTTTGGCTGAAGACGTATTGTCCATTTATTGATAAATCGTTTTCGCTTTACGGGCGCCTGCTGATGTGGGAGCCCGTATTTTGTTGCTATGGGGGAGGGGCTTGTCGAGAACTTCTGTAGGACCTTTGGGCAGGTTGTGAAGGGGATACGTTCGCGGGCGGCAACCGACCGCCTGCTCTGTTCGGCGCGGTTGATGGGCGGTCGGATGGTACTCTAATCGGGCTTCGAAACAGAAGTGACACATATGGAGCGCTTTAATAAATTGCAACGTTTCAATAAACAGCTTTTTGTTTAACTGCAGCTAAAACTCTGTTACGATGCAGTCCAGGCGGGTGCCGGAATGGGACTTGGGCACGCGCGAACCTACTTGAAAGGCTACTTTTATGGCTATCGAGAAGACCTTCATCATGATTAAGCCCGACGCCGTGCGCGACCGCAAGATCGGCGAGATCGTTGCTCGCATTGAGCGCAGCGGCCTTGTCATCGAGCGCATGGAGATGACCACGCTCGAGCGCGCTACCGTCGAGGAGCACTACGCCCATCTGGCCGACAAGCCCTTCTTTGGCGGTCTCTGCGACTTTATGACGAGCGGTCCGGTCGTCAAGATGGTCGTTTCCGGTCTCTCCGCTGTTGCTAAGATGCGCACCCTCATGGGCGCTACCAACCCGCTTGAGGCAGCTCCTGGTACCATCCGCGGCGACTTTGCCGTCGATGTCAACGCCAACGTGATCCACGGCTCCGACTGCCTGGAGAACGCCGAGATTGAGATCAAGCGCTTCTTTGGCTAAACCAGCTTTGACTCCTTAAAGCTGTTAGCGTGTGGCTTGGGCGCCGCGGAACTCCATCCGCGGCGCCCTTTTATTCCAAAATCTATGCAGGGGCCCGCTCGGACATGTGTTCCGAGCGGGCCC
>UQLD01000018.1 GCA_900541855.1 uncultured Collinsella sp. | reverse complement strand
TCCGCACATGTGCGGATGAATTTGGGAAGTGTTCGGATGAAGTTGATATTCAAGGTTCAAGAGGGGATGATGTAGGGGCCGCGAATCAGCTTGTTAGAAGCCCGCCTGGCGGGTACACTGTCTATCGATGGCCCCGGGATGACCTCTGATTCAAGTCACCGGGGCTCAATTTTTACCCATTTGGAGTCCCCATGGCAGAAGAGATGACGACCGGCACCCGCGAGTGGGCGGGGCTCTGGCTCTCCGAGGAGCGCCTCGCGCCCTACCTCGAGGCGTGCGGAGGCGACGCGGACCGCGCCGTCGAGCTCCACGAGTGGAACATCTCGCTCGCGCAGGTGCTCATGCGCGACGTTGCGCACCTTGAGGTCGCCATGCGTAACGCCTACGACAGGGCCCTCTCGGATGCCTGGGGCGGGGACGCGCACTGGCTTCTGGATGACGACTCCCCCGTTCGACGGCCCCTCATGAGGAAGGCCGCGAGGGGCGAGCTTGACCTCAACCGCATCAACCGCAAGATCATCGACGCCGCGGTGGAGAAGCTCCCCGCGGGCTTTACGACCGGCCAGCTCGTCTCGAACCTCACGTTGGGCTTCTGGGTGCACCTCGCGGACCGCTCGCGCGAGGCGGCGATATGGCGCACGGCCCTCTACCGCGCCTGGCCGAGGGGAACGAGGCGCAAGGAGCTGCTGCGGGCCCTCGACGGGGTGCTACGCGTGCGCAACCGGGTGGCCCACGACGAGCGCCTCTTCGACCCGAGGCGGCCTGAACTCTCCCCAATCGGGGCGGACGCGGATGCCGTGAGACTTTTTCGCGAGCTCTGTCCCGACGCTGCCGCGCGCGTCCTCGAAGACGACGCCATGACGCCCGTCGAGCGGTTCCTCGCGGAGAATCCCGCGCCGGCGGACGTGAGGCTCTAGCCCCTCACTTGAACAGCCCCTTGAGGACGTCTCCTAGGCCGATGGTGGTCTTGCGGTAGCCTTCCCTGGAGTGATGCAAAGGGGTCGTTCGGGCGGGTGGCGTTCAAGGCCGACATGGAGCAGGTGGAGTTCCTGAACATAGACTACTGGTTCTACGCATACGGCGGGATCAAGTCGTTCGAGGGCATGGGGCACCTCGGGCGCATGTCCGACATGGCGTTCTGCTTCGCAAGCTGCTCGGCGGTGATGGAAGATCGACCTGCGCGGGTTCTCGCCGGCGAGCCTGGCGGACCTGACGTACGCGTTCTCGGGGTGCAGGGCGCTGATGCGGATACTGGCCGTACGCGGACTGGGAGCTTCCGTCCCCGGGGCTCACGATCTCACAGACGTTCTACGGGTGCTCCGAGGCGCTCGTGGGCGGCAACGGGGCGGCGTGGAGCAAGGACGCGGCGAGCAGCGCGTATCTGAGGATCGACCGCGAGGACGAACCGGGGTACCTGACAGCGGGGTGACGCTTCATGGGATAATGTGGGCGTCCGGGCCGATGTAGAACGGAGGGCCCCACTTGAAGACGATGATGATACCCGAGCATAAAATGTTCCTCTACGGAGAGGCGCGCGAGGGATGGACCCCCGAGCGGGTCCGTGCCTGGCTCTCGAAGCGGGAGGAAAGCCGCTGGTACGGCCAGTGCCTCGCCGACATGCTCGCGCAGGTGTGGAACCAGAACGGTGTTCTGATGCACGAGTTCCAGGCCGACGAGTGCACCGATGAGGACTTTGCCTCGTGGCGCAAACTCGTTGACGAACTGGCTGAACGGGCGCTAACGATGGTGCCGGGAGATCCCGACGAGCAAGCGCTCTGTCCGCGGCTTAAGCCTTTCATGGCCAGATACTCCTATCGCGACGGCGCCGGCTGGTGGGTCTGTGACTGCGACGACAAACGTCCGGCGAGCGTGTACACGCCGGCCTACGAGAGCGACGGCCTCAGGGAGTGGGTCCTCTCCCTTCTGGACAGCTGCGCGGTGAAGACTCACCGCTACGGCGACGAGGGCTACGAGGACATAGGTGACTGGGGGACGTACTACGAGGTCTCCGTAGCGGTGCTCGGGGAACCGCTCTGGATCGACTGCGGAGAGGGCGAGCACCTCACGATCTTCTACCGCGGCTGGCACTCGCACTTCGAGTGGTACGTTAACGACCTCCAGTGGTTCGAGTGGATGGTCGGGCGCTTCCTCGCCGGGGACGTCGCCGGCCTCGGGCTCAAAGACCTCGATGGCAACCGGATCGAGAACTGACCCCGCTTTACAAGGATGCTCACAGGAACGGCGGCCGCAAGGCCACCGTTCCGCTTTCTTTACCTGCAGAAACGATGCCTTTTGCTTCAATGAGCTTAAACCGTTCTGAGACCCTCAGTCTGTCTTAGCTCGCAGCTAATGAATTCCCGTTCAATCCTTCCTACGATGTGCTGTGTGCCGGCGCGGTAGCCGGATCATAGGAAGGATGCATGATGAATAAGCTCGAAAACGAAGTGCTGCTGAGCCGTCGCGCTGCACTTGGCGCATTCGCCACTGTTGCCTTGGGGACTGTTAGTCTTCTTGCCGGTTGCGGTAGCGATAAGGCGACCGTCACCGAGGATGCCGGCGATGGCGACAAGAAGGAAGAGGCGAAGAAGGAAGAGCAGTCTACGACTGACCTGGCTGTTGGCACGACGGTGACCACGGCTGCCGGTCTTTCCGTCGTTGTCGATTCCGTCCAGCCCGGTCTCACAAATTATGACGGTTCGACCATGACGGGCATTCACGTCACGTACGTCAACAATGGTGATGAGGGTGCAGATTACAATATCTACGACTGGAAGGGCGAGGACGCCAACGGTGCTCAGCAGAACCAGGGTTATTACAGCGAGGGCTCCGATGAGCTGCAGTCTGGCACCCTTGCCGCCGGTGGCTCCGTGGCGGGCAATATCTACTTTGATGGTGACATCAAGAAGGCTCTCTATTTTGCCAACGTGTTTGATAAGTCTGCTGCTGCAAGCTGGGTGCTGGCCTAACATGTCGCTACCGTTGCGCCGTATGGGAGGTGAGGTCGTATGCCCGATAAAAAGCTGACGGACGAGTTACTCAATGAGCTTCTCGATGCGCCAAACATCGATGGCTATATCAAAGAACACGACTTTGCCGCCCCGTTGCTTTCGGACTATCTTAAGCAGCTGCTGCAGGAAAAGGGCTTAGAGCGCTCGCGCGTGGTGCGCATGGCCGACCTCAATGAGACTTTTGGTTATCAGATTTTTACCGGTGCGCGGCATCCGAGCCGCAACAAGGTGCTGCAGATTGCCTTTGCAATGGCGTTGACGCTCAAGGAGACCAACCGCGCCCTGACGGCTGCCGGAGTGAGCGTCCTCAACTGCAAGGACCGTCGCGATGCAATCATTATCTTTTGTATCGATCGCGGCTGCAGCCTGCAAAAGGTCAACGAGGAACTGTATCGCTTTGGCGAGGAGACGGTGAGTTAGCGGCCGATGGCTGAGTTGGCTGTTACCAAAACAACTATGCGAACGAACGGGGCGCGGACACCATGGGGTGTCCGCGCCCTGCGCTATGATGGACGCTATGGATACTCAGAGCCCAACATATTCCGATGATGAACTGACTGCTTCACTTGTCGAGCATTTGGCGTCGCTCGACCGCGATGACAGCTATCGTGTGGAGCGTGTGCTCAAGTGCTCGGATGTCGAGACGACCGAACTCGTCTATTTTGAGGGTTCTGGCGGCGGGTCTCTCGGTCCCTTTGTCCGCAAGCGCATCGATGCTTCGGCGCAGATTGGCGGGGCCTACGAGCGCCTGTTTGCGGCTCAGCGGGCCGGACGCCGTTTTGAACACTTACCCCGGATTGTCGATTGCCGCCGCGCGGGCGAGGAGCTCGATGTGGTGATGGAATATGTCGAAGGTGAGACGCTCGAGGCGCTCGTGGGGCGCCTGGGCGCGACGCCCGATTATGCCCGTGTGCTATATCCCGTCCTGTGTGATGCGGTGAGCGAGCTCCATGCCGGCTTTGCGGCGGCGGGGGAGGCGGCGACACCGGTGATCCACCGCGATCTTAAACCCTCGAACATCATCGTATCGGGCGTGAGGTATACGGCCGATGCTGGCATGACCTTCTCGTCGCTGGTGATTATTGACCTGGGAATCGCGCGCGTTTGGCGCGATGGCGCCGACGCCGACACCGTCAAGTTTGGCACGCGTTCCTATGCGCCGCCCGAGCAGTTTGGGTTTGGGCAGACGAGCGTCCGCAGCGATATTTACGCGCTTGGCGCACTGCTGTTCTTTTGCCTGACGGGAACTGACCCCAAACCGGGGCGGGACATACGTGAGCAATGCGAGGCGCATGGCATTCCCGTTCCGCTGGCGGATGTGATTTGCATGGCGATGGCGCTCGATCCGGCTAAGCGCTTTGCGAGTGCAAAGGCACTGGGGCATGCTGCGCGTGCGGCATATGAGCTATGTCTCCCTGCACCGTCGCCCGTGACCTTTTCTGCTGCCAGCGTGCCCCGGGCCGCGGTGCCACAGGTGCAACGGGTACAGCAGCCGGTTGCCTTCACGCTTCCGTCTTCTGCAAGACGGCGTTCGATCGTCTCTCTCGTGACGTCCAAATGTGCGCGTCTGCTCTCGCGTATCCCCGAGCCCGTGGGGCGCATATGGAATGGATGCGTCTATGCGACAACATTGTTGCTGCTGATGGGCAGCCATTTTGCGGTATTTACGCCGACGAGCGAAAACCGAAACTATCCAACGTGGTTTTTGGCACTTGAGTATTTCTTTATGGTCGATGGCCTGGTGCTGCTCATTACATTCGGAATGCTCGACCGGCGTAGGCTTCGACGTCGTTTTCCCGTTCTCGATCGGTATCGGGGGAGTGCTTTTGTCGAACTATGGTTCAAGGCACTCGGGTTTATGTTTGCCGTCATGTGCGTCGTCGTTGTTATCGGTAACGCGACCGGTGTCGTCTCTTAGATAATCGAAAAGGGCCCCGTCTGGGGCCCTTTGCAGTTGCACCTAAATACGGTTCATTTGATTGGCGACCTTGTTGTACCAGTCCTGCCACGTGGGCGGGCAGTACTTCTTGGCGGCTGCCGGGGTAAGCGTGGAGCCATAGTTGGCGCCCAGGTAGGCAACGTGGGCAGAGACGCTCTCGCTCCAGCTGCCAAAGCTACGCCAACCGCCGCCGCGGGCACTCCAGCCCCAGGCGTTATAGGAGCCGGCGCAATAGAGGCCCTTGCTGCTCTCGATGCAGGCGATGGCGGGGGACCAACGGGGATCGACGCCGGTATTCCAGGCGGCAACGGCAAAGTTGTAGCCCTGGCCTGCCATAGGGGAGCCGGCAAGGTAGTTGTCGATGCGGCTCGTCCACTCGTTAATGAACGAGTCGTAATCGGAATTGCCGCTGTTGGGACTGTTCGGCGTGGTGTCGATGGTGGTGTTGGAGTTGGTGGCCTGACTGTTGGAGTTATTGCCACTCACGCCGGTACCCGAGATCTTCTCGGCGGCAGCGGCCTTGTCGGCCTCGAGCTTTGCCAGCTCGGCGGCATTTTCCTGCTCAGCCTTTGCCTGCGCCTCGCTGCGGAGCTGCTGTGCCTGCGCCAGCGCGTCCTCGGCATTCTTTTGCTCGCCCTCGAGCTGAGACTTGGCCTGATCGAGCTCGGTTTTGTTCTGCTCGAGCTCGGTCTGCATCTTGTTAAGCTCTTCGATTTCGTCGACGCTCGAGCTCGTAATCTGGTTGGTGTATTTGCAGGTGGTGATAAAGTCACCCAAGCTCTGCGTGTTTACCAGGAAGCTCACGATGGGGCTGGTGCCCTTCTGGTACTTATACAGATCGCGCATGGCGGAGCTTGCCTTGGCCTGCTGCTCGGGTAGCTCGGCCTCGATCTTATCGATGTTCGCCTCATTGGAGTCGATCTGCTTTTGCAGATCCTCGAGCTTGGTTCGGGCGTCGTTGTAGGCGCTCGTAGCGTCCTCGATTTTTTTCTGGGCGGCGGAAAGCTGATCCTGCGTTGCCTGCGAGGCGGCATAGGCCGCGACGGGGGAGAGCATCGGCGTGGCCGTCAGCGCAACGGCGAGCGCGGCGCTCGTGATGATACGAGCCGGCTTCGACGCGACGAGCGCTGCGGTGCGATGGTTCGAATGCTGCATCCAGTCCCTCTGCAATCAATCGTAGGTTATTGGTCGAAGTGTATTCTACTACTGCTTTCGACCTCAACTTGAACCTTAAAGGTTCTAAAGGGTCAAGTTGAACTTGAGGTTTTGGCCTTGACCTGCGGGAATGGTGAATTGTTGAGAAACCATAGAGTTCAACTTTAACGTTACGGCACCCTGTTGCAACGGGATTTTTGGCTGAAAAAGCTACCTTAACGTGGGGTTTTGCAACTACAGGGTCCCTTCGCGACGAGCCTGCTCCACCTCTTTGAGTGCCTCGGCGGGAGTGAAGGAACAGGTACCGTCGCCGAGCCTGACCACCTGTATGTCGTCACCGATATGGACTTCTCCGCCCTGCAGCACGACGCCAAAAATGCCCTCGTGGGGGAAGATACAGTCGCCGGCGAGATAGTAGATGGCACAGCGGGTGTGGCAGACTTTGCCGATCTGGCTGATTTCGACGAGTACTTCGCTGCCAATCTTGAGCTGCGTTCCCAGAGGGAGCGAGAGCAGGTTGATGCCCTGGGTTGTGAAGTTCTCACCAAAGTCGCCCTCGTGCACATCGAGCCCGCGCGCCTGCGCCGTCTGGATAGACTCTGCAGCTATAAAGGAGACCTGGCGGTGCCAATGTCCGGCGTGCGCATCGGAGGCGAGGCCAAACTGCTCGATGACGGTGTCGTGCCCGTCGGCGACGGGTGACTTACGCGTGCCTTTGTGCTCCGACGTGTTGATTGAGACGATGCGGGTAGGCCCGTTGTAAGCATCGTTTGCGGTGCGTAGGGGAGCTGCCATCTGGGCGCGATCCGCAAGTTCGCGCTTTGCGGCGTCAATGATGGGGTTGTTGATCGGATGAGCCTGGGGCACAGTGTACCTTTCGACGGGGCGGGCAACATGTTGAATCCTACAACAACGGTGGGTTCATTGCCCGTTGTCGTACACCGGCGATCGCCGCCTTCGTGCTGGATAATTACGCCGATTGCCATAGATACGGTGGAGCTTTGGGTGCCGGCGGCTCGGCACGCTAGAATAAATCAGTTGCACAAAGACCGCCCGTCGTGTGGGCA
Source organism: uncultured Collinsella sp. (assembly GCA_900541855.1). Lineage (GTDB taxonomy): Bacteria > Actinomycetota > Coriobacteriia > Coriobacteriales > Coriobacteriaceae > Collinsella. Next base: position 41,658 of record UQLD01000018.1, on the reverse strand, counting down.
GTTCTAGATAGGAAGTTTCCATGGCATTGCAGTTTACAGAGCGCGAGTTTATCCCCGTGCTGCTCGGCGGCGACATCAACGCGTATTCGGTGGCGCGCGCTTTCTACGAGGAGTATCAGGTTAAGAGCCTGGTTTTTGGCAAGTACCAGACCGGCCCCGCGTATCGCAGCCAAATTATCGATTACACGCCCAACGTGGATATCGACACCATGCCGGTCATGATCGAGACCGTTAACGGCGTCGCACAGGCCAATCCTGATAAGAAGATTATTCTCATGGGCTGCGGCGACAACTACGTCGCGCTCGCCGCGCAGGCTCAGGACGCCGGCCAGCTTGCCTCGAACGTCATCGCGCCCTATGCGCCCTACAGCATGCTCGAGCAGTGCCAGAAAAAGGAGATCTTCTACGAGCTGTGCGAGAAGCACGGTGTGCCCTATCCGCACACGTTTACCTTTACCATGGCGATGCTCAACGCTCAGGGCGAGGCTTCCGCCGAGGCGCTCGACCAGATTGACTTTCCCTTCCCGATGATTCTGAAGCCCTCTGACGGCATCATGTGGTGGGAGCACGAATTCGAGGGTCAGAAGAAGGCCTACGAGATTGCCGATCGCGCCGAGCTGGAGCAGGTCATTCGCGATGTGTACGCCAGCGGCTACACCGATGACCTCATCTTGCAGGACCGCGTGCCCGGCAACGACGAGTACATGCGCGTGCTCACCAGTTATTCCGACCGCAACGGCAAGGTCCGCATGATGTGCCCGGGTCACGTGCTGCTCGAGGAGCATCAGCCCCATGGTGTCGGCAACCACGCCTGCATCATCACTGAGCCCAACGACGAGCTCATGGGTGGCGTGCGCAAGCTGCTTGAGGACCTTAAGTTTACGGGCTTCTCCAACTTCGACGTCAAGTACGACCAGCGCGATGGCTCGTTTAAGTTCTTCGACTTCAACACGCGTCAGGGACGCAGTAATTACTATGTCACCAATAGTGGCTTTAACGTTGCCAAATACGTGGTGGATGAGTACGTCTATAACCGCCCGTTTGAGCCGGAGTTTGTGACGGCGCAGGACGAGGCGCTGTGGATGGTCGTTCCTATGGGCGTCGTTGACAAGTATGTCAAGGACCCCGAGCTGCGTGCGAAGGCGCATCGCCTGGCCAAGGAGGGCAAGGCTGCCGATCCTTCGTTTATGAAGGGTGATTTTGTCTTTAACCGCTGGTTGCGCATGTGGCACACCAAGCTGCGTCACTTTAAGCTGTTCAAGACGTATTACAAGTAGACGAGTGTGGCGCCCGTCCGGTGTGTATCGGGCGGGCGCGGGTATGATACGCGCAATTGCGTGGGCGTCACCAAGGAGGCGGCGATGGAAAAGCTGGGAGTTATCGGCGGCATGGGCGCCGAGGCCACGTCGTATTACTACGACCAGGTCGTGCGTCATACGGCTGCTACCTGTGACCAGGAGCATATCGACATGGTGGTGCTTTCCAAGTCGACCATGCCCGACCGTACGCTGGCCATCAAGACCGGCGAGCATGCCGAGCTGCTGGCGACCATGAAAGAGTGCGCTCAGGCGCTCGAGTCGCTGGGCTGCGCGCACATAGCGATTCCCTGCAACACGTCGCACTACTTCTACGACCAGATTCAGTCGTTTACGAAGGTGCCGATTATCCACATGCCGCGCGAGTCGGTGCGCTATGCTCTGGCCGGCGCGGTGATGGGGGAGTGCGAGTTCGACCCCAACCTGAGTATGCCGGCCGAGCCGGTGCACAAGATCGGCATCATGGGCACCGACGGTACCGTGGGCGCAGACGTCTATGGGCGCGAATGTGAGACCGCGGGCGTTGAGGTCGTCTATCCCAGTGAAAAGCGTCAGGCCGACGTGATGTCGCTCATCTACGACGATGTGAAGGCCGGGCGCGAGCCCGATATGGATAAGTTCGACCGCGTGATGTGGGAGTTCGCCCGTAGCGGCTGCGACCGCGTCATCCTGGCCTGCACGGAGCTTTCGGTGTTGCAGAAGTATCGCGAGATGCCCGAGATCACCCTCGATGCGATGGATGTCCTGGTACGCGAGTCCATCATTCGCAGCGGCGTCCCCTACCGCCTGTAACCCTCGACCTGCCAAAAAGGGACAGGTTTATTTTGGTAGGTTTTATCTGGTGAAACAGTAAAGGCCCCGGCTCGTTTGATGCGAGCCGGGGCCTTTTGCGTTTGTCGGTTGCTGTCAGCGATTGCTAGAACAGGAAACCGATGGCGATAAGGGCGATGCTGACGATAAGTACGGCGATATCCAGGCCTTTGATGGGGTAGCGCTTATACGAACTCGCACGCGTGCGCAGGTAGAAGCCGCGTTGCTCGGCGGCAAGCGCGGTGGCATCGGTCTTGCCCACGCTCGAGATAAGCAGTGGCACGCACAGCGGCAGCATGAGCTTGAGTTTCTTGACGGGATTCCTAGTGTCGTATTCGACGCCGCGTGCAGTCTGTGCCTCCATGATGGCGTTCATTTCCTGGCCAAATACCGGCACAAAGCGCAGTGCCGTGGTAAAGGTGAAGGCATAACGATATGGCACGTGCAGCACCTCGACGCAGGCGTTGGCGAGGTCGTTGAGCTTGGTCACCATAAGCATGAGGATGAGTGGCAGCGCCACGCCCAACAGGCGTAGGCAGGCCTTCGATCCGGTAATGAGGCCCGTGTCGGTGATAAAGCCCCACGCCATGTTGCCGTCGCGCATAAAGGCCAGCTGAAGCACCAGCATGATGAGCGCGAGCGGAATCAGCAGCTTGAGCAGTGCGAGCAGACGGTCGGCGACGCCGGCGTAGGCGCCCAGTGCAAGGGTGAGCGCCAAAAAGCCCAACAGTGCCATGTAGGTGTCAGACAAGAAGATGCCGATGATGATGGCGGCGGCAAGACCCAGTTTGACGACCGGGTTCAAGCGGTGCAGCAGTGTGTCGCCCGGCATGTAGTCGATGACGTTAACCACGGTTGACCATCTCCTCGGTAATGCGAACGATATCGGTGACCTCGCTCACCTGTGCAAAGGCGGGAGAGACGGAGGATGTCAGGCGACGAGAAAGCTCTATGACCTGGGGTGGCTCAACGTAGGCTCGCTGCATGAGCTCGATGTTCGAGAACAGCTCGTGCGTGCGGCCGCGCTCGAGGATGCGGCCGTCGGCCATGACTACGATGCGCTCGGCAAAGTCGGAGACGACTTCCATGTCGTGACAGACCATGATTACAGCGCAGCCGCGCTCGGCCATGGTGCGCACGGTTTCCATGACGGTCATGCACTCGCGGTAGTCAAGGCCGCTCGTGGGCTCGTCGAGTACCACGATTTTGGGCTCTACGACCACGACGGAGGCGAGTGCCACCATCTGGCGCTGACCGCGCGAGAGCGAGAAGGGCGCCTCGTCGGCCGGCAAGCCAAAGCGGTCGATGACGAGCTGGGCGCGACGCAGCGCCTCGGCACGGTCGATGCCGGCAAGCTCCAGGCCAAAGGCGACCTCGTCGAGCACGGTTTCCTTGCAGATCTGGCGGTCGGGGTTTTGGAAGAGGGTTGCGACTTCGCGGGCGATGCGGCTCGTGGGAACGGCTGCGGTATCCAGTCCCGTGACGCGCACGCTGCCCGAGGCGGGCTTAAGCAGGCCTGTAAGCAGCTTGGTGAGCGTGGTCTTGCCGGCGCCGTTTTGGCCGACGATACCCACGAGCTCGCCGGGATAGAGGGTCAGGTTGAGGTCGTGGACGGCGGCGCCGCCATTGGGATAGGCAAACTCAACGTGATCGAAGGTGAGCACGGGCTCGGCGTCTTTGGTGTGCGGGCGCAACGACGGTGCGTGCGGCGAGCCGGATGGTGCCTGAATGTCGCTGCTTGCGTGTGCGGGGTCGACGATGCCCGTAATCAGGCGCTCGGCCTCATCAACATCCAAACAGGGAGTGCCGCTGGCCAGGCCGTCGGCCTCGAGGCTGTTGAAAATGCGCGTGACACGCGGGCAATCAACGCCGATGGCGCGGAGCTCATCGGCGTGTGCGAAGACCTCGTGCGGCTCGCCCTGTAGCGCGATTTCGCCATGATTGAGCACGAGCACGCGGTTGCAATACTCCGAAAGCAGGGCGACTTTTTGCTCAACGACGACGATGGTGATGCCGAGTGCACGGTTGGCCTCACGCAGGGTCTCGAAGACCAGCGTGGAGCTGGCGGGGTCGAGCGCCGCGGTGGGTTCGTCGAGCACGAGCACGCGCGGACGCATGGCGAGGATGGCGGCGATGGCAACCTTTTGCTTTTGGCCGCCTGAGAGGGTGGCGATCTCGCGGTCGCGCAGGTCGCTGATACCGACGGTCTCAAGCGTCTCGCTCACACGTTGCTCGATCTGGTCGTGGGGAACGCCAAAGTTCTCCAGGCCAAAAAGCATCTCGTCCTCGACGACCGAGGCGACCATTTGCGTGTCGATGTCCTGCAATACGCTGCCGACGATCTGCGATATGTCGGTGAGCGAGACCTCGCAGGTGTCGTGGCCGTCAACTAACACGGAGCCATAAAAGGCGCCGGTGTAGTGGCGAGGTACGGCGCCCGACAGACAGGCGGCAAGTGTGGACTTACCGGCGCCCGAAGGCCCGATAATGCCGATAAAATCTCCCCTGTTCACGCCGAGCGAGATATGCTTAAGCGCCTGCTCGGTCTGCGTGCCATAGGAGAACGAGACATCGTCGACGTTGATGATCGTTTCCATGGATACCTTTCATAGTCATTGGGGACGTTCTTACATGACTAGTCGTTTAAGAACGTCCCCAAAAGCTAGCTGTTTGGGACAGTCTTTGGTGGTGAAGCACGGAGACGGCTTTACGAGGGGCCCTAGGTTGGCGCGAAAGAGGAGCGAAGCGTACTTGGGTACGCGAGCGACGAATGAACGCCAAGATGGGGTGGCTCGTAAAGCCGAGCGGCTTAATTGAGCCTAAGGGCCTTCTGGATGGGCAAGTAGAGAGCGCCGACCAGGATGGCGTTAAAGACGGCGGTCATGGCGACGACGGGCAGCATGGCAGCGGCGAGCTCGCTCACCACGCCGAGCATGGCCATCTTGATGACCATGAAGATGACGCCCGAGACAAAGGTGGTCACGAAGGCCGCAACGATGGCGACGGCGGGCTTAACCTGGCCGTCCTTGGCGGCAGCGTTGACAATGACGGCCATGAGCATGGCAGCGATGCCCTCGGCGGCAAAATCGACAAACGGCGAGGTGGTGGTGATCTGGATCACGGCGGCCGAGATCAGGCCGATGACGAGTGCCTGACCGATGTTGGGGCGCACGACCAGGATAGTGAGGCAGAAGGCCGAGATAATGAACTCGGGGCTGATCATACCGCCCGAGATGCCGGAGATAGCCTTGCCGACGGTGAAGTTGAGGATGAAGCCAGCGGCAAGCAGGATGGCGAGCAAGACAAGGGCACGGACGTCGAGTTTGCCGCGGTCGGCGGTCTGGACGGTGCGGGGCTGGGCGGTGGTGGTGTTCTGAGACATGGTGAAAATCCTTTCGGAGGGGAAGTGAAAGAGAAGAAAGCGGAGGCGCGCGATGCGAATGCGATTGGGCTCGAGATAGAAAAAGGCCCCCGGTCGAAACCGGAGGCCTTCCAATCACCTAGAGCGCAAAACAGGCGTGAGGGACTCACTGTCGACCGATCGTATTCGCATCACGCCACCACCAGTTGTTGAGAGACTTCATCGTGTTCTTCATGTTGGTGGCTCCTTTCGTGATGCCGTGGCGCGGTCGCACCTAGTTGCTGTTGCGCTGCACTATAGCACAGCAAAGTGTGTGCGGGGAAATCTTTTTTGAAAAGATTTCGGCGACGTTTCCCGCCGGTCGAATGGGCGGCTGCGCGGGCGGGCGACCTTGGCCATCCCACCCGCGCCTTAAGGTGGGGGTTCTTATGCCTTCTTGCGACGATAGAGCACGAAGCCGCAGACACCGATGATGACGACGGCGCCAACGGCCATGGCGGCCATGTTGTTGCCCTCGGACTTCTCCTCGGTTGCCTCTTCCTCAACCTCGGGCTCAGCAACGTCCTCATCGGAGAGGGCCTCGTCGGCGTAGGTGATGGACTCGACCAGGCAGTCGTTGTCGGCATCGTAGTCGCTCGGGACGAACTCCTCGGAGAAGTCGCCCTCCTTAAGGTAGTCACGCATCTCCTCGAGCATGGCCTTGCACTTGAGGTAGGTGTTCTTGGTGGCAGCCTTGCCGGCCTTGTTGGCCAGGGCGGTGCGCGCCTCGGTGTCCTCGGCGGCCTGCATGGCCTCGTCGACGGTCAGGTTCTGCTCGATGAGTTCCTTCTGCAGCGCATCGAGGTAGGCGCGGACGCCGGTGGCGCAGTGGTCGCGGTTCTCATAGGCGAGCGTGTTGATGTCCATGAGGACGTAGTTGATGGAGTTCTTGGGTTCCTCGTTGTTCACGACGTCTTCCTCTTCGCAGTGATCGAAGGAGACATCCTGATCGCTAAAGTAGGGGCTGACCTCGGTGAGCAGTGCAGAGTAGAGGGGGATGGCGACGGAGAACTCGGCGTTGGAGAGCATCTCCCACTGGATGGTCGCGATTTCGGGATCCATGCCCTGACGGATCTGGAAGGTGTGAATCTCGGTGTTGCGGTTGGAGCCGATGGCGTAGGCGCCGTCGGTGTTGGCGTTGAGACCGGCAACATTTTCGCCGCGAGCGGCGAAGGAACGGATCATCTCAAAGGTGTTCCAGTCGGACTTGCCGGGCTGGAAGAACAGCGGCTGCATCTCGTGGACCAGAGCGCCGGTCGTGGCGCGAGCGTCTTCTCGCTCGTCCTTGACGATCTCGTAGTCGGTGCCTTCAGCCAGCGGGGCCATGAAGTAATCGCGACCCTGGATATAGCGCGACCACTGGTGCATACCGGCCTCGCCAATCTCCTCGCCGTAGGTCTTGGCGACGTCGAACTTGCCGTCGGTGTACTCGGCAAAGCCCTTCTCCTTAGGCATGGACTCGACACCCTCGGAATGGAGACAGTTCTCGGTGTCATCGAGGTCGACGTTATAGGTGAGGTTGCCGATGTTGGGGTTGAGCGAGGCGATGTCATCAGCGAGCTTCATGGCAATCCACTGATGGCCGGAAAGCGCGGCGAACAGCCAGGTCTCGGTGCTGTCGGCGATGATGATCTGGTCGTTGGAGCAGACGCCCTGCTCGTCGATTAGGCTGCCGATGAGCTCGACGCCCTCGCGGGCCGTGGCGCTCTCGCCCAGGATGACGCTGGCATAGCTGTACTCGCCAATGCCAGTCTCCTCGGTGATGGGGTCGGCCTCTTCGGCCTTCTCGTTATAGGAGGTGCTCAACGTGGCAGAGCAGGAGACGCCCTTCTCGTTGATGCCGGCCTCGGAATATGCGTCGTAGCGATCTTCCCACTGCGAGGGGTTGTCGCGAACGAAGGTGTAGCGGTAGGTTGCGCCCTTGGACTTGTACTCAAAACCGGACTCGACCGATGTGTACTCGTTGCCGTCCTTGTGTGCGGGCTCAATGCCAAAGTGCTTAACATAGCGCGGACCGAAGTCCTCGGAACGGCCGTAGTATGTGTTGCCGTCTGCCGTGAGCTTGCTGCCCATGTAGATCTGGGTGCAGGCGAGTGCCGAAGTCGGCATGGCCATGATGGCCGCTGCTCCAAACGCAAGGCCGCAGCCGAGCTTTTTGAGCGTGTTGACAGGATGAGTAAACCTCATAATCCCTCCCAACCGTTGAAACCCCGCGGAACCGTGCAGGATTTCAGCTAATAAATACATCTATTAGCCTATCGGAAGTCTAAATAGTATTCATCTATTTCGATGAAATACTCGATGAGCGTCCTAAAATATGCGATGAACGGACAAGAATACTCATTATGTAACTTTATTTAAATAAAGACGCCCTGCAATTACTGTACCTGAATAAAGCGCCTTGCACGGGGCACAAAGAAAATCCCCCGCTGTTTGGCAAATGCATAAACAACGGGGGATACGAGAATTGGATGAATATCATACCAATGTGGAATTACTTCTTCCGGCGGTGGATCACGTTAATCGCATAGCCGACGAGCATGGCCAAGACGATGACGATAAAGCCAATCAGGGGGTTGTCGTTCATGGGGTCCTCCTATTTTCCGAGCGGGGAGAATTCGTCGACGATGAGATCGAGGCATTGCGGAAGCGCGCGGGCACCAAAGACGCCCGAGTTGCTGGAGATGATCTCGCCATCGAACTGCATGCCCAGCGACGGCGTGCAGGTGATCTTGGCTTCCTTGGTCTGGATGATCTTGAACTGCGGACGGCCGAGCACCTTGCCGGCGGGGTCGAGTGCGGCGGTGATCACGGTGGGCAGGAGCTGGACGGTTTTTACGGGCTCGATGACCGCGATGTCGACCATGCCGTCGTTCATGCGGCAATCGGGGAACAGGTTGATGTCGTTTTGAATGACCGAGGTGTTGCCGGCCATGCAGCAGATGCCATCGAGCTCCTCGACAATGCCGTCATGCTCAATCGTAAAATGCGCCACCGTGGGGTTGGGTGTGGCGAGCGCCGACAGGAAATAGGCGATCTCGCCGATGTCGTTTTTGGCGGGGGCGGCCTTCATCATGATCTCGGCGTCGAAGCCCGAGCCGGCGATGATGATAAAGCCGTGGCGCTTCTCGTTGCCGTTCTCGTCGAGCCAAAAGAGCTCGCCCATGTCCACTTTGACCGTGCGACCGGCGCGGCAAGCCTTGGCAAGCGCCGCTGCCTCGGGGGCATTACCGATGTTGTTAAAGAACAGGCAGGCTGTGCCGGAGGGGAAGACGAGCGTGGGGACACCGCACCCGCGCATCTGGTCGAGCACGTTGGAGACGGTGCCGTCGCCGCCCGAAACGACCACGCGATCAAACTCGCGCACGTCTGCCACGGCGTCCTCGGGTTCCATGCCATCGCCGATAAAGCGCATCACGACCTCGTCGCCGCCCTGCGCGAGGGCGTGCGTGAACGCGTAGATTTCATCTGAGCTGGGGCCCGATGCCGGGTTGTGGATGATAAGGCAGCGCATACTTACGTTCCCGTTCTGTGACTAACCGAGTATAGTTGTAGGGCAATGCCGATATCCTACCCGTGTTTTTCGGGCCTAACCTTATTCGATGGGTTGATATGTACATTTCCACACATCAGGCTCTGCTCGACTTTTGCCAGCGCGCCCGTGAGTTTGACGCGATTGCCGTCGATACCGAGTTTTTGCGCGAGCGCACGTTCCACCCGCGCCTGTGCTTGGTTCAGATTGCCACCCCTGCCGAGAGCGTCGCGGTCGATCCTTTGGTGATCGACGACCTGTCGCCGCTTGCCGAGCTTATGGCCGACGAGAGCGTGACTAAGGTCTTCCACGCCTGCTCGCAGGATATGGAGGTCATGCTCCATACCGTGGGCGTGCTGCCGCGTCCCATTTTTGACACGCAGGTGGCCGCCGCCTTTTTGGGCGAGCGCCAGCAGATTTCCTACGGCGCGCTCGTGCAGACGTTTTGTGGCGTCTCATTGCCCAAGACCGAGTCGCTGACCGACTGGTCGCGCCGCCCGCTGACTGATAAGCAGGTCGAGTACGCGATCGATGACGTCAAGTACCTGATTGTCGCCTATACCGAGATGATGAGTCGCCTGCGCGAGCTGGGCCGGGTGGACTGGGTGCTCGACGAGTTGCGTCCGCTGGCCGACGAGTCGCACTACCGCGCCGACCGCCATGAGGCATTCCGCAAGGTCAAGCGCATCAACTCGTGTAGCCGCCATCAGCTGGGTATCGCGCGCGAGCTTGCCGCTTGGCGCGAGGACCGCGCCGAGCGCCGCAACATCCCGCGCAAGTGGGTCATGTCCGACGATACGCTGCTGGCCCTGGTTAAACGTAATCCCGTTCGTGTTGAGGAGTTCCGCAGCATTCGCGGTACCGACCAGCTGGGGGAGCGCGACGTGGACGGCGCGCTCATGGCCATTAAGCGCGGTGCGAGCTGCCCACACGATCGCCTGCCGCTCATGGTGCGCGGGCACCGTCAGATTTCGCCGGAGTTGGAGAGCGTGACGGACCTGATGTATGCGCTCATTCGCCTGGTTGCCGAGCGCTCGGGCGTGGCGACCTCGGTCATTGCCTCGCGCGATGACCTGGCCGATTACATCGAGCATCCCGAGCAAAGCCCCCTGCGCGAAGGTTGGCGCTTTGAGCTTGTGGGTTCGCGTTTGGACGATTTGCTCTCGGGCAATATGGGGTTGACGGTCAAAGATGGCAAAATTGAATTGCTATAGGTATATAGTTACGCGGTTTTACCAAACCGCGTAACAGCTCGACGCTGCAAACGGCCGAGAGCGGCAATCTGACGTTCAATCGTCGCTCGCGTACCAAAGTACGCGTCGCTTCTCTTTCACGTCACCTTGCTCGCTCTCGGCCGTTTTCGCTGACATTGCCAAAACATCGATGTTGATTTGCTGGTCAGTCGAATGGGTAGAATGCCTCCAACGTGTAACTCGATTCGGAGGAATTCGCATGCCTTATTACTATGGATACGGCTTTGGCATTGACCCGCTGTACCTGCTGGTTGTTCTTGTCTGCACGGTGCTTGGCCTTGCCGCGCAGAGCTATATCAACTCGACGTACAAGACGTGGTCCAAGGTGCGCTCGGACGGCGATACGGGTGCCACGGTCGCTCGCCGCATGCTCAATGCCAACGGTTGTAGCGCCGTGGGCATCAAGGGCATTGCCGGCGAGCTCACCGATCATTACAACCCGCAGGACAACAACCTGTATCTGTCGGATGCCAACCGTTCGGGCGGGTCGGTCGCAAGCGTTGCCGTCGCCTGTCACGAGGCGGGCCATGCCGCCCAGCGCCAAAGCGGCTATGCCATGATGAAGGTACGCACCGCTTTGGTCCCCGTCGTCAACTTTACCCAGAACACCTGGACGATCGTGCTGCTCATGGGCTTGTTCATGAACATCGCGGGACTCACGACCCTCGCGCTGGTCTTCTTCTCGTTTAGTGTGCTGTTCCAACTCGTTACGCTGCCGGTCGAGATTGATGCCAGTCGCCGCGCCGTGGCGTATATCGAGCAGTCGGGCATGAGTTCCAAGCAGGTCAACGGTGCCAAGAAGGTGCTGACGGCAGCCGCGCTCACCTACGTGGCGGCGGCGCTCACTTCGATCATCCAACTGCTCTACCTTATGGCTCGTTACAACAGAAACTCCAACCGATAACAAATAGGGCAGGCAGGCGCCGCGGGGATTCGTGTCCTCGCGGCGCTGTACTATGTGTTGGACTTGAATTTGCGCAGGGCCGGAGCCCGTGTGCACGATGACGAAAGGAGGCTGCGTGGCAGGCTGGAATCTAACCGGCAATGCCGTTTCCGCCGAGTTCGACGGTTCGGACGAGCAGGAGCGCAAAGAGCTCAGCGTGAGCCAGGCGGTGGAGATTGCCGCTGGCGCGCTCGATGCGATTCCGCAGCTGAGCGTTCTGGGCGAGGTCACGGGTTTTCGTGGTCCCAATGCCCGAAGCGGCCACTGCTACTTCCAAATCAAGGACGACTCGGCGGCCGTCGACTGCATCATCTGGAAGGGCGCCTACCTTAAGCGCACCTTCGATCTGCGCGACGGCATGCAGGTAAGCTTTAAGGGCAGCTTCAATCTCTACAAGCCTACGGGTCGCATGAGCTTCGTCGCCCGCTCGTTCTCGCTGGCGGGGGAGGGCTTGCTGCGTCAGCAGGTGGCTCAGTTGGCCGAAAAGCTACGCCGCGAGGGCCTGATGGACGAAGCGCGCAAGCGCCGCATCCCGGTGTTTTGCTCGCGCGTGGCGGTTGTCACCTCGCTTTCGGGCGCCGTGATCGACGACGTCAAGCGTACGCTGCGCCGTCGCAACCCGCTCGTCGAGCTTGTCTGCGTGGGCGCAAAGGTCCAGGGCGAGGGCGCGCCGGCAGAGCTTATTGAAGGCTTGCGCCGCGCCGCTGCCATTACGCCGGCGCCCGATTGCATTTTGCTTGTCCGTGGCGGCGGCTCCTTCGAGGACCTCATGACCTTTAACGACGAGGAGCTTGCCCGTGCGGTGGCGGCTTGCCCCGTGCCCGTGGTGACCGGCATTGGCCATGAGCCCGATACCTCGATTTGCGACATGGTGAGCGACCGTCGCGCCTCCACGCCAACGGCAGCGGCAGAATCGGTGGCGCCGGCTATGACGGAGTTGGCCGACGTGCTCGAGACGCGCCATCAGCGTCTGGGCGTCGCGATGGCCTCGATGATCGGGTCGGATCAGGTCGATCTGGAAATGCTCGACCAGCGCGGTCGTCGTGCCTGGGATACCTATACGGCTCGTCTGGGCGACGCGCTCGATGCGGCCGCATGCCGCCCGTGCCTCAACGATCCGACGTTTATGGTCGAGCGTCGCGAGTCTGATCTTGCCCTGACGGCCGATCGTCTGTCCGGCGCCATAGCGCGCTCGGTCGGGACATTCCGCTCCAACTTCGAGCGTCTGCCCGAGCGCTTGGTCGCAAGCACCTCGGGGCTCGATGGCAAGCGTCATGCGCTCACGCTTGCGAGTTCCCGTCTGGAGCATCAGGGACGTACGATGCTCAGCAAACCCGCGTCCGACCTGGGCCGAGCTGCCGCGTCGCTCGATGCCTTGTCGCCGCTCAAGGTGCTTGCCCGTGGTTATTCCATCGCGTACAGCGATGATGGGGTGGCCACGAGCGCCAAGACCTTTAAGCCCGGCGATGCCATTCGTGTACGCATGGCAGACGGCAACGTGGCGGCAACGGTCAATACGGTCGAGTAGGCCGCGTTTCACAGCGATAAACCTTTAGGAAAGGAAACAGATATGGCAGAAAAGACCCCGGTCGAGCAGCTTACGTACAAGCAGGCTTCGCAGGAGTTGGAGCTCATCATACGCAGCTTGGAATCGGGCGATATGGAGCTCGAGGAGTCGCTTGAGAGCTATACCCGCGGCGTCGAGCTCCTCAAGAGCCTGCGTACCCGCCTGTCCGATGCCGAGCAGAAGGTCTCGGTGCTCCTGAAGGACGTCGACGGCAACGACGTGCTCGCCGACGGCGAAGCCGCCAACACCGACGACAGCCTTTCGTTCTAACCATCTCGACCAAATATAATTACCTTGGTCTGTAAGAAAGGAACCAACCATGTGTGATTGCATCTTCTGCAAAATTGCCAACCACGAGATCCCTTCGACCGTTGTCTATGAGGACGACCAGGTCATCGCCTTCGACGACCTCAACCCCCAGGCGCCGGTCCACACGCTCGTGATCCCCAAGAAGCACTACAGCGATATCGCCGATAACGTGCCGGCCGAGACCATGGGCGCCATGGCTCACGCCATCCAGGAGGTCGCTAAGGCCAAGGGCCTGGAGGACGGTTTCCGCGTCATCTCCAACAAGGGCGTCAACGCCGGTCAGACCGTCATGCATTTCCATATGCACGTCCTCGGCGGCAAGAACTTGGGTGAGAACCTCATCTGAGGGCGCGTAGGCCGTCGACTTGGCTGCCTTTGGAGTAATCTATGCAGCTTTCTCAACTCGAATACCTTCAAGCGGTAGCGAACTATGGCGGCGTGCGCAAAGCGGCTCGCGCCGTTCACGTGAGCCCACAGGCTGTCTCGTCGGCAATTAAGAAACTGGAGTCTGAGTATCAGATCGTTTTGCTCAATCGATCGGCGGGGGAGGCTGTTTTGTCTCCGGCGGGCAGAGAATTTGCGCGTCGTGCACGCGTGATCCTGGCACAAGTCGACGATCTCAAAAAGTACACCCAATCGGGGAACGGTGGCGTTTCGCCCGACGGCCACTTTCGTCTTTACGTCCCCTGTCTTCACGGGCGGGGGCGTCTTTTTTCCGAAAACTGGTACGACTCGTTTGAAAGCTCGCACCCTCAGATTCACCTTGATGTGTGGCATCAGCCAACGGCTACATGCTTTGAATCACTTGTGCTTGGCATTTCGGATGCGGCCATCTCATTTGAGGAACCAAGGGACAGTGTCCTTTCTTCGAAATACTTGGGTGAAAAGGAGCTCAAGGTTCTTTCGTGCCCAGCGGGTCATCAATCTGTGGGTGCTATGACCGTTCGTGAGTTACTGGGCGGCAGGTTAGCTGTTCCCATTAATTTGTCGCCCTGTCTCAATGCGATCAATCAATGCCCCGAAGCTCAGCTGGTTAATTTCCGCTTCCGCGACGTCGAATACGGAAACAGAGCGCAGGCTGAGTTTCTTCAAGCCGGGGGATTGATATTGGGTTTTTCTGGCTCTTCTCTCGCATCAGATGGGTCGGAAGTGAGCGAGTACTCTATTGAAGGTTCGCATGACGTAGCCTTGCCCATCTACTTTTGCTATCGACAAAATGCCTGGACCGATCGACACCAGACGGTATTTCTTCACCTATTGCGTCATCTTGCTTCGTGAGGCCATTTGGCCTCGTGTCGTCAAGTGAATGTTGACGCCTTGTAACACATGACTGACGGCTTTGCCCTCATGCTTTTCCAAGATTCCGATTTAGATTGTTGACTCTTGGAGGGCGGAGCATGAAAAACCGTACGGTTTTGCTTTATATGACGTTTGTTTTTCTGTCGAACTTCAGCACCATTTTGTATTTTCTGACGGTTTACCTTGAATTCGTCGGATTCTCGATGGTGGCGATTTCTAGCATGATGATTGCATATCAAGTGAGCAAGTTCATCCTTGAAGTTCCCACTGGCTATATTGCCGATAGGTTTGGACGAAAGACAAGTGGTCTCGTTGGCGTCGTGGGGATGCTTGGATACTACGCCGCCCTGCTTCTCGTCCGTTCTCCTCTGCTTTTAATCGGCGCGTTTGCTCTCAAAGGTTTTGCCGCTGCATGTATGAGCGGGTCCATGGAAGCGATTTACATTGACAGCGTCTCTCTGGACCAGCTCGTAAGGCTTAATGTCGTTGAGCGATTTGTTTTCTATGCCTCTTATGCCCTCTCCGCTTGTGTGGGCGGTTTCATTTCGTCCGCTGGCGCGTATCTCATTGGTCTTTTGGCAGATATCATCGCAATGGTGTTGACGTTGGTTGTCGTTGTCTGTATTCCTGAGGCGAGAAGAGAGGGCGCTGCGGTGACACCTGGGCATGGAATGAGCCCGAAGATGATCGGTGCCGCTATTGCGCGTAACGGCATTCTTCGTTCAGCGTTCATCATGGACTGCTCTCAGGCATTTGCTTTTGTCGCCCTGGAAGACTTTTTCTCACTGTTGCTTGCGGGTCGCGGAATGAATGCCGTCGCTTCGGGTGTGATCATTGCGGTCCAGCTTCTTGCCTCGGCCTCCATGGGGCTTATTGTGCCCAGTGTGATTGCTCATGTCGACAAGGGCCGTTTTGCGCGTATTTGCGGCATCGTGCGCCTTTCCCTGGCTGCTCTGTTTTTGATTCCCTTTACTCCGGTCTATTTGCTGCCCGTGTTCTATGTACTGCAGACGGTCGCGTACTCGTTATTTGCTCCAATTAAATACTCAATTTTTCAAAATGCTGTCGATTCTTCGATGCGCTGTTCACTGATTTCGGTCCAAAGCCAGATGGTGGCGGTGGGTGCCATCCTTTTCTATCTGTTCAATGCTGCGTTGAGCAGCATCGCGGGCATTCGAGTCGTATTGCTTGTTGCGCTCGGGATTTCTTCCCTGGTGTATATCCCCGCGCTATTTCGTCTTACAAGTCAAAGGCCATGAGTATTTAGGCACCGATAACTTATATATCAACGCAATAAACCCGAGCGCGAGGGCGTTTGGGTTTATTATTGAAGCGTATGTAACCTGGCGGCGCCACACCGCCTGTTAGTAGGGAGACACATGAACGTTCTGGTCGTCAACGCGGGATCTTCGACCCTTAAGTATCAGGTCATCGACACCAAGTCCCATAAGGTGTCCGCAAAGGGCTCCTGCGAGCGCGTCTGCTTTACCGGTGGTACCTTCACCCATGCTGCCAATGGCTCCAAGAAGGTGACCGAGAACATCGAGTTCCCCGACCACAAGGTCGCCATCGAGGTCGTCCTGAAGGACCTTGAGGCCAACGGCGTCAAGATCGAGGGCATCGGCCACCGTATCGTTCAGGGCGGTTGGTACTTTGGTGATTCCTCCCTCGTCGACGAGGACGTCCTCGCCAAGATTCGCGAGGTCGCCCCGCTGGCGCCGCTGCACAACAACCCCGAGGCCAACGTTATCGAGTACTGCCTGGAGCAGTATCCCGATCTGCCCAACGTCACGGTCTACGACACCGCTTTCCACTTCAACATGCCCGAGGTCGCCAAGACCTACGCCCTTCCCAAGGATGTTTGCGACAAGCTGCACATCCGTAAGTACGGCGCCCACGGCACCAGCTATCGCTACATCTCCAAGAAGGTCGCCGAGATGACCAACGGCGAGGCCCGCAAGGTCG
Organism: uncultured Collinsella sp.; assembly: GCA_900541855.1. GTDB lineage: Bacteria > Actinomycetota > Coriobacteriia > Coriobacteriales > Coriobacteriaceae > Collinsella. Next base: position 25,264 of record UQLD01000018.1, on the reverse strand, counting down.
TCGTGTGCCATATCGGCTCCGGCGCTTCCCTGTGCGCCATCGAGGACGGCAAGTGCATGGACACCACCATGGGCTTGACGCCGCTCGACGGCGTCATGATGGGCACCCGCTGCGGCTCCATCGACCCGGCTACCGTGTGCTACCTGCAGCGCGAGGGTGGCTACACCTTCGACGAGGTCGACGAGATGATGAACAAGAAGTCTGGCCTTTTGGCTGTGACCGGTGGCAAGACCAACGACTGCCGCAACGTTGAGGAGCTCGCCGCTGCTGGTGACCCCGAGGCTCAGCTCGCCTTCGACATGTTCGTCTACAAGATTGCCGCTAAGGCCGCCGAGATGGCCACCTCCATGTGCGGCATGGACACCCTGGTCTTTACCGCCGGCATCGGCGAGCACGCTCCGGCCGTTCGCGCTGGCGTGGCCGATCGTCTGGCCTTTATGGGCGTCAAGATGGATCACGCCCGTAATGCCCTGCGTGGCGACGGCGCTTGGTGCCTGTCCGCCAAGGATTCCAAGGTCAAGATTTTCGTCATCCCTACGGACGAGGAGTTCATGATCGCTTCCGACGTCGAGCGCATCGTCAACGGCAAGTAATTGCAAGAGGGGAGGGGCTGGACGACCGAGCGCCGTTCGGCCCCTCTTTTGCGCGCGTTGGGCGATATGCTGATATCTATTTATCAAGATATGATAACTTCTTATTAAAATGCGGCCGCCTTAAGGGGCCTGCGTCGACCGTATTGCACTGCGAAGGAGTCTCATGAACGTACTTGTTGTCAACGCCGGCAGCTCAAGCCTTAAGTATCAGCTTTTGGATACCGATACCCGCAAGGTTTTCGCCAAGGGCAACTGCGAGCGTATCGGATCGGACATGGGCATCTTTGGCCACTCCGAGAACGGTGGCGCTAAGCAGACCGAGGAGGTCCCTTTCCCTGATCATCGCTCTGCTATCGCTCGCGTGCTCGAGGAGCTCGAGAAGACCGACTTTACGATTGATGGCATTGGGCATCGTATCGTTCAGGGCGGCTGGCACTTCGATGATTCCGCGGTTGTCGACGACGAGGTTATGGCCAAGATTCTTGAGGTGGCACCTCTTGCTCCGCTGCACAACTACGGCGAGGCCGCGGCAATCGAATATTGCCGCGAGAAGTATCCGGAGCTGCCCAACGTGGCGGTCTTCGACACCTCGTTCCACATGACCATGCCCGAGGTCGCCTACACCTACGCGCTGCCTAAGGACGTGTGCGACAAGTACCACGTGCGCAAGTACGGCGCACACGGTACGAGCCACCGCTACGAGTGGATGATGGCCAAGGAGATCCTGGGCTCGCGCTGCCACCGCCTGCTTTCGTGCCATCTGGGCAACGGTGCTTCGCTTGCCGCCATTGAGGACGGCGTGTGCCGCGACACCACGATGGGCCTCACGCCGCTTGACGGCCTGATGATGGGTACCCGTTGCGGTTCCATCGACCCGGCCACCGTGTGCTATCTTCAGCGCGAGGGCGGCTACAGTTACCAGGAAGTCGACGACATGATGAACAAGCAGTCCGGTCTGCTTGCCATCTCGGGCATCTCCAACGATGCCCGTGACATCCGTACACGTGCCTCCGAGGGCGACGAGCGCTGCCTGCTCGCCTTTGATATGTTTGCCTACAAGGCCATGCAGCAGGCCGGTTCCATGATCGCTTCCATGGCGGGCGTGGACACCATTACCTTTACCGCCGGCATCGGCGAGAACGACTGGTCGATCCGCAAGGCCTTCTGCGACTGCTTTGAGTGGCTGGGCGTGCGCATCGACAACAACAAGAACCGCGAGGCCGTGGGCAACGGCCCACAGGTCATCAGCGCCGCCGGCTCTTCCGTCACGGTTATGGTCATCCCCACCGACGAGGAATACATGATCGCCCACGACGTCGAGCGCCTGACCAAGAACAACTAACGCGCGCATTTGCAAGTAAACGAAAGGCCTCCAGAGCAACAGCTCCGGAGGCCTTTTTGCTAGCAGGTGGAAATTCCTGTCCCGAGGGGATATGTCCGCTACTCAGCCATCTGAGCCTGGACGGCGGTGATGGCCACGACACCCACGATGTCGTCGGCAGAGCAGCCGCGCGACAGGTCGTTAACCGGCTTGGCGATGCCCTGCAGGATGGGGCCGTAGGCGTCAGCGCCAGCGAAGCGCTGGACCAGCTTGTAGCCGATGTTGCCAGCCTCGAGGTCGGGGAACACGAGCACGTTGGCCTTACCGGCGACGGAGGAGCCGGGAGCCTTGAGCTGGGCGACGGTGGGGACGATAGCGGCATCGAGCTGCAGGTCGCCGTCGATGGCGAGCTCGGGAGCCTTCTCCTTGCAGAACTTCACGGCCTCCTGGACCTTCTTGGCGACCTCGCCACCGGCGGAGCCCATGGTGGAGTAGGAGAGCATGGCCACGTGCGGCTCAACGTTGCCCATGAAGGTGGACCAGGAGTGGGCCGAGGCGATGGCGATCTCGGAGAGCTCGTCGGAGGACGGGTTGATGTTGAGGCCGCAGTCGGCGAAGATCAGCGTGCCGTCGGTGCCGAACTGCGGGGTGTCGGTGCACATCACGAAGAAGGCCGAGACCAGTTTGGTGCCCGGGGCAGTCTTGAGGATCTGCAGCGCAGGGCGCAGGGTGTTGGCGGTGGAGTGGCAGGCGCCGGAGACAAGGCCGTCGGCGTCGCCCATCTTGACCATCATGGTGCCAAAGTAGGTGGCGTCCATCACCTGGGCGCGAGCCTGCTCGATGGTGACACCCTTCTTGGCGCGGAGCTCGGCAAACTTCTGCGCGTACTCCTCGTGCTTCTCGGCGTTGCGCGGATCGATGACGGTAGCGCCGGGAACGTCGATCTCGTCGGGGTTGCCCAGGATGACGAGCTTTGCCAGGCCCTCCTCGATGATTTTGTTTGCCGCGACGATGGTACGCGGATCCTCGCCCTCGGGCAGGACGATGGTCTTAAGGTCGGCCTTGGCGGCAGACTTCATACGGTTTAGGAAATCGCTCATGTTACTCCTTACAAGCGTTTTGCTAAGCTCCAGGCCCTCGGCTGTACACGAATAAACCCGCTGCTAGCGGGTTTACCTTTCAATTATGTACGCCGCGGTGCTTGAGCTTTCCTTGTGTGGCAAGCTCATTATAGGACGCATTAGCGCTATAATCGCTCTGATAAATATGTCTCGAAGAATGTTCGAGAAAAGCCCAGCTAACGAGCCCGTGGCTTTTGACAAGGAGTATCGATGCAGATTACCTCAGGCCTGCCTGAAGGCTTTAACGCCGGCGCGTACGACATGATTGTCGTCGGTGCTGGATATGCCGGTGCCGTTTGCGCCCGCCGTCTTGCCGAAACCATCGGCTATCGTGTTGCCGTTTTGGAGCGCCGTAGCCACATTGCGGGCAATGCCTTCGACTGCACTGACGAGGCGGGAATCCTTGTCCACGAGTATGGCCCGCACATCTACCATACCTTTAACGAGCGCGTGCATAACTTCCTGTCGCGCTTTACCAAGTGGACGGACTACCAGCACAAGGTGCTCGCCAACATCAACGGTACCCTTATGCCCGTGCCCTTTAACCATGCGAGCCTTAAGCTTGCCTTTGGCGATGAGCGCGGCGAGGAACTGTACCAAAAGCTCGTGGAGACCTTTGGCAAGGACGTCAAGGTGCCCATTATGGAGCTGCGCAAGAAGAACGACCCCGACTTGGCCGAGGTCGCCGATTATGTCTATGAGAACGTCTTTTTGCATTACACCATGAAGCAGTGGGGCCAGACGCCCGATCAGATCGACCCCTCGATCACCGGCCGCGTTCCCGTCTTTGTGGGCGATGACGATCGCTACTTTCCGCAGGCTCCTTTCCAGGGCATGCCGCAGGACGGCTATACCGCGTTGTTCGAGCATATGCTCGATCACGACCTGATTGACGTATTCTGTGACGTAGACGCCCGTGACCTCTTTGAGATCGACGAGACTACCGTCAAGATCGACGGTAAGGTCTATGGTGGCGAGATCGTCTACACCGGTCCACTCGACGAGCTGTTCAACCTCGACCTGGGCGCGCTGCCGTACCGCACGCTCGATATGAAGTTCGAGACGCTCGATATGGATCAGTTCCAGCCTGTGGGCACCGTTAACTACACCACGAGCGAGGACTACACGCGCATCACCGAGTTCAAGAACATGACCGGTCAGGTTTTGCCCGGCAAGACCACCATCATGAAGGAGTACTCCAAGGCCTATACGCCCGGTTCGGGCGAGACGCCGTACTACGCTATCCTGGAGCCCGAGAACCGTGAGCTCTACGAGCGCTATCTTGAGCGCGTCCAGAACCTGACGAACTTCCACCCGGTGGGTCGTCTGGCCGAGTATCGTTACTACGATATGGACGCCGTGACCAATTCCGCCCTCGAACTTTCGGATGAGATTATCGCCTGCCATGCATAAAGTCATAACATTCGGTATTCCCTCGTATAACGCCGCCAAGGACATGGACCATTGCATCACCTCCATCTTGGAGGGGAGCAATTACGCCACCGATATCGAGATTATCGTGGTGGACGACGGCTCCAAGGACGAGACGGCCGCCAAGGCCGACGAGTGGGAGGCCCGTTATCCTGGAATCATCCGCGCGGTGCACCAGGAGAATGGCGGCCACGGTATCGCCGTCCTTTCGGGCCTGCGCGAGGCGCAGGGCACCTACTACAAGGTTGTCGACTCGGACGACTGGCTCGACGGTGCGGCGCTTTCGACCATGCTGTCGATTTTGCGTGGCTTTGAGGAGCGCGACCAGCGCGTCGACCTGTTTATCTCGAACTACGTGTACGAGAAGGTTTACGAGGGCACGCATACCGCTATTGGCTACAAATTTGCCCTGCCGCGCAAAAAGATCTTTTCCTGGGATCAGATCGGTCATTTCCGCCTGGACCAGAACCTTCTCATGCACAGCCTGTGCTATCGCACGGATGTGCTGCGCGAGTCCAACCTTCCCATGCCGCCGCACACGTTCTATGTGGACAACATCTACGCCTACGTGCCGCTGCCGCGTTGCAAGACTATGTACTACGCCGACATCGACCTCTACCGCTACTTTATCGGTCGCGAGGGCCAGAGCGTCAACGAGGCAACGATGGTCAAGCGTCTGGACCAGCAGTTCCGTGTTACGCGTATCATGATGGAGTCGTACCACTTGTACAGCGATGTTGGGTCGTCGCGCCTGCGTTCGTACATGATGGGCTACTTCACCATGATGATGGCGATCTGCTCGGTGCTTACCAAGCTTTCCGAGGAAGATTGCGCCGACGAGCGCCTAAAGACGCTGTGGAATGATTTGAAGGCCTATGACGAGCGCATGTATCGTCGTGCCCGCTACGGCGTGGTCGGGTTCTTCACCAATCTGCGCGGTCGTGCCGGTGACAAAACCACACTCGGCCTATACCGTCTTGCCTCAAAGATCTTCAAATTCAACTAGCTGCCGAGTAATCGCTGCTGATAGGTTGACTGGGCCCCTTGGCCTTTAGTTTGCTACTGCGAACAGTCCTGCTCGCACGGAAAGCACATTAAGTGCTTTCCGGCTCGTGCGGAACTTGTATCAAACTAAAGGCCAAGGGGCCTCTGCTATAAGAGTCGATTGTCAGGTTATTTGAATTTGAAGATCTTCGACGCGCGGTACACAGGGGCCTGGGCTGAAAAAATATTAGTTGGTAGTCGGTCGGAGGCGGGCGGGCATTACGTTTGTCGCGAGTTCCGCATGCAAAGAAGGCCACTTAATGTGGCCTTCGTCTTGCATAGGACTGTAGAGCAGCAAACGTAATGCCCGCCCGCCTCCGACCGACGGTCGAGTGAGATTACTTCGCAGCACCTGGGATTCCGTGGGAGGTTTTGGCGGTTTTGGCTCCGTTTACGATGGCGGTCTGTAAGGCCCTTACGGCGAGCATGCCCAACAGGTCCAGGGGAACGGCGGCGCTTGCCTGGGCGCCCAGTTTGCCGCTGGCGAGGGTGTAGATGGTGTCGCCGTCGTTGGTGGTGTGCGTGGGACGGATGGCGTGTGCGTAGGCGTCTGCGGCCATCTGGGAGACCTTGGTGGCTTGTGCCTTAGTGAGTTCCACGTTGGTGATGATGCAGCTGATGGTGGTGTTGGTGCGGTCGAGCGGCATCTGCATGGATCCGGCGGCGGCAAAGGCTGCGAGTTCCATGTCGACGATCTGGTCGCTATCGGCTGCGGCGCGCATGCCGGCGACCCACTCGCCGGTGAAGGGGTCGACAACGTTGCCGCAGGCGTTGACCGAGACCACGGCGCCCACCTTGACGGGACCGAGTGCCACGGCGGCAGCTCCAAGACCGGCCTTCATGCAGGTGGCAGGCCCCATGAGCTTACCCACGGTGGCGCCCGTGCCGGCGCCTACGTTGCCCTGTTCGAGCTTGGTGGGGGTGTGGTCGAGTGCTTCGCGCACGGCGGCGATGCCGGCCTCAATGTCGGGGCGCACGGTGGGGTCGCCAAAGGCAAGGTCGAAGATACAGCTAGAGCACACGATGGGCACCTGCGTGGGGCCGACGGGCAAGCCGATGCCGCGGCTCTCGAGCTCGCGGGCGACGCCGCTCGCGGCCTCCAGACCAAAGGCTGATCCGCCCGAAAGGCAGACGGCGTGGACCTTGTCCACGGTGTTCTCGGGACGCAGCAGGTCGGTCTCGCGCGATGCCGGGGCACCGCCGCGAACGTCAACACCGCCGGTGGCGCCCTCGGGTGCCACGATTACGGTGCAACCGGTGCCGGCCTCCTCGTCCGTATAGTTGCCAAAGCAAAAGCCATCGACATCGCAAACGTCAATGGCCTCAAGCAGTGTATCCATGTTTTACTCCTATCGGTTTTCCGCCGGGCCTTATGCCCGGTCGGGATCCGTACGGTACGCCGAAATTGTAGGCGCTGGGGGATACCCAGCGCCAGATGCAATTACGATAGTTTTTGAATCGCACGCGCGACGCGAGCGATGGGCAGGCCCACCACGTTGTAGAAGTCGCCCGAAATATCATGCACGAGCATGCGCCCGCCGACGCCCTGAATGCCGTAGGCGCCTGCCTTATCCATGGGCTCACCCGAGGCAACGTAGTGCTCAATCTGCTCGTCGGTGAGCTCATAGAACGTCACGTCGGTCACATCGACAAACGACAGGCTCTCGGCGGCGTGCGGGGCTGTGGCGTCTCCGGCTCTAACGATGCAGACGCCGGTTGCGACCTGGTGCGTGCGCCCCGAGAGCTCGTGGAGCATGGTGCGGGCTTCATCCTCGTTTGCCGGCTTGCCCAAAAGCTTGCCATCGAAGGTGACGATGGTGTCGGCCGCGATGGTCAACTCATTGGGCTCGGCGTGCTCGGCGGCAACGGCGGCAGCCTTAGCGCGAGCTAAGCGCTCGACAAGCGTAAGCGGGGTTTCGTCATCAAAAGGAGTCTCGTCGATGTCAGCGGGAATGACGCGGATGTCGTAGCCCGCTTCGCGCATCAACTCGATGCGGCGCGGTGATTGCGAAGCCAAAATCATAGCTGAATGCCCTCGGCAACCTTCTCGACAGCCTTGTCGCCGGCGAGCGTACGCAGCAGCTCAAGCGCAAAGGGGAGCGACTGGGCCATGCCGCTGGCGGTGATGATGTTGCCGTCGTGCGTGACCTTGTCGCCGGTATAGGCGCCCTCGGGGAAACTCTTCTCAAAGCCGGGGAAGCACGTGGCGTGGCGTCCCTCGAGCAGGTCAAGCTCGCCCAGGATAAACGGGGCGGCGCAGATGGCGGCAACATGCTTGGTCGCGGCGAACTCGCAGACTACGTTGCAGACGCGCTGGTCGGCGCGCAGGTTGGTAGCGCCGGGCAGACCGCCGGGCAGCACGACGCAGTCATACTCGTCAAAGTTGATCTCGTCAAAGAGCGCATCGCAAGTTACGGGAATCTGCAGCGAGCTTACGACCTCGCGCGTGGGCATGATCGAGACGAGCGTGGCGCGCACGCCGCCGCGACGCATGACATCGACCATGGTCAGGCATTCAATCGTTTCAAAGCCATCGGCGGCGAGAACGGCAACGCTGGGCATGAGGGTTCCTTTCATAGGCGGCATACAATTAGCCGTCTTGTACCCCGAAGACCTCCGCTTGCCACGCTCGATTTCCCAATGATTTTTCTGAGCAATGATTAAGTGGCTAGTTGCGCCTAAGGTGGACGACGGTCTCGCAGTGGAAGGTTTGTGGGAACAGGTCGACTGGCGTGATCTTTACGGGGGAGAAGGTGCCTTCTTCGACAAAGCGCTTAAGGTCGCGTGCCAGGGTGGCAGGGTCGCAGCTCACATAGGCGACATCGCGCGCACTCGTGCTGGCGATGAGGTCGATGGCCTCGGGCGCCAGGCCTGCACGCGGCGGGTCGACCACCAAGACATCGGCATCCTGGTCGGGGAACTCGCGCACCGCGTCTCCGCCAATGACGTCGACGTTATCAAGCTTGTTGATCTCTAGGTTACGGCGTAGATCGCGCACGGCGGGGCCGTAGGCCTCGACGGCAGCGACAAAGTCGCAACGGCGGGCGAGCGGCAGGGTAAAGGTGCCGGCACCGCAGTACAGGTCCACGGCAAGCTCGTCTTCCTGCGGGTCGAGCGCTTCCATGACAAGCTCGATCAAAATCTCGGCACCCTTGGTGTTGACCTGGAAAAAAGACGGGGCAGACAAGCGCATCTGACCCTCGGCGATATTCTCGGTCCATGAGCCCTCTCCGGCGAGCATTTCGACCTTGGAGACACGGCGGGCCTTCTTTTCGCCCTTGCTCATCACGCGCACCACGCTCGTGGGGTGTGCGGCGTCTGCCAGCACGCGCGAGACCTGTGTGCGCGGGAAGGAGCCTGTGGGCGTCCAAAGCGCGACCTCGAGTGCCTTGGTGCGACGCGAAGCGCGAATGCCCACGCGCTCCAGACCCAGGTCGTGGCTGCCGCTCAGATAGTTGAGCGCGCCGACGACCGATTTGAGCGCCTTGGGAAAACGCTTATCGAACAGCGGGCACGCATCGACGGTCACGATTTTGCTGGGGTCGACACCGTGCATGCCCAGGCGCACGCGACCGTTGACGACGGTCGGTTCGAGTTCGATTTTATTGCGGTAGCCCCAGTCGTCCTTGGTGTGGCGGATGGGCTGTATCAGCTCATCGACCTGCTCAGGAGCGAACTTGCCGATGCGCTCGAGCGTGGAGCGCAGGTTTTGCTCCTTGGCGGCGAGCTGTGCCGTGCGTGAGAGATTGCCCCACGAGCAGCCGCCGCAAATGCCCACGAAGGGGCAGGGAGGCTGAATGCGATCGGGGCTTGGCTCCAGAATCTCGGTGGTGCGGGCGCGCATGAACGACTTGCCGTCCTGCACGACCTCGGCCTCGACGGTGTCGCCTGCCACGGCGCCCTGCACAAAGACGGCCTTGCCGTTGTCGGCATGTGCCAGCCCGTCGGCGCCGTAGGTCATCGATTCTATAGTGAGCTTCATATCCCTGCCTGTCATTCGCGTTGTTATTCGCACCATGGTAGCAGGGAAAAGCGCCCCGCATCCGAGGCTTTCCTCAAATGCGGGGCGCTTCTACAAACTGCTTCTACAAACGACTATTTCGTCTTGCCGGTAATGAGCGTCTTAAGACCCAGGCCGATCAGACCCAAGCCCATGCGCACGCGGCCGGGACGATGGCGCTCGATGGCCTTGGTCTTGCCGGCGGGCTTATCGCGACGGGCGTTCGGCTCGGGTGCGGGCTTGGTGACCTGCGGCTCGGGCCGAGGTGCAGGTGCGGGCTTGGGCTCAATGACGGTCGCCTGGACCTTCTGAACCTCGGGCGCTTTCTCCACGGCGGGCTCTGCGGCAGCCTCGGGCTCATTCACCGGGGGAGCGGAAACCGCTTCCGGTTTGGCAACTGCCCCATGTTCAACCTCGGCCTGAATAGCTTCTTCGGCCACGCGTTCCTTCTCCTGTGCGCGCTGCTGCGCGGCGGACTCGGCGTTGCGATAGGCACGCTCCAGCAGGGCTTCCTGCGAGTTGAAGGGTTTCTCGTCCTCTGCACGCTTCACGGGGACCCAGGTGCCGTCGCTCGTGAGGCTGCGGGCCTTCACGTTGTCGCGCAGCTGCATGCCCATGTATTCGTGCACCAGGGCGCGGCAGGTGGGGTCGAGCACGGGGAAGGCGATCTCCACGCGGTGCTCGGTGTTGCGCGTCATCATGTCGGCCGAGCTCAGATAGATCATGTCCGAGTCCACGCCAAAGGCGTAAACGCGCGCATGCTCCAAAAAGCGTCCGACGATAGAACGGACATGCACGTTCTCGGTCTTGCCCGGAACGCCCGGCTTGAGGCACGAGATGCCGCGGATGATCATGTCTACGCGGACTCCTGCGCACGATGCCTCGGCGATCTTGTCGATGACCTCGCGGTCGGTGAGCGAGTTGAGCTTAAAGAACACACGGGCGGGCTCGCCAGCGAGGGCACGCTGGATCTCGCGATCCAGGCCGCGCATAATGAGTGGCTTCAGGCCGACCGGCGCCACGCCCAGGAAGCGGTAATCGCCGCGCAGGTTGCCCAGCGACAGGTTGCGGAAGAACAAGTTGGCGTCCTCGCCGATGCCGGGATGGGCGGTCATGAGCATAAAGTCGCTGTAGAGCTTGGCCGTCTTCTCGTTAAAGTTGCCGGTGCCCAAAAGCGTCAGGCGTGTAAGCGCCATGCCCTCGCGATAGGTGAGCTGGCAGATCTTGGAGTGGCACTTAAAGCCCTCGGAGCCGTAGATGACGGTGCAGCCTGCCTCTTCCAGACGCTCGGCCCACTCGATGTTGTTTTGCTCGTCGAAGCGGGCGCGGAGCTCCATGAGCACCGTGACCTCTTTGCCGTTCTCGGCGGCATCGATCAGCGACTCGCACAGGCGGCTCTGCTTGGCCACGCGGTAGAGCGTGATGCGCAGCGAGATGCACTCGGGGTCGTAGGCGGCCTCGTGTACCAGATCCAGGAAGGGGTTCATGGCCTCATAGGGATAAAAGAGCAGTTTGTCGTGCTGAAGCACCTGCTCGCGGATGGAGCGGGACATATCGATGGTGGGGTTGGGCTGCGGCTTAAATGGCGTAAAGAGCAGCTCGTTGCGCAGGTGCTCGGGAATCTTGCCCTCAATGCCAAAGACATAGCCCAGGTTGAGCGGGATATCGCAGGTAAAGACCGAGCGACGCGAGAGCTCGAGCGCCTTGCGGATAGTCTTGAGCGTCTGCTTCTCGAGTGAGCCCGAGACGGCGAGCACTACCGGCTGCAGGCGCAGGCGCTTCTTGAGGATGCGCTTCATGTGCTGGCGGTAATCCTCTTCCTCCTCGACGCCCTCGCCGTCCGGGTCGATGTCGGCGTTGCGGGTGACGCGGATCAGCGCGCGGTCCAGCGGCTTATAGGAGCCAAAGCAGCTGTCCAGGCAGGCGAGGATGACGTCCTCGAGCAGAATGTAGGAGTAGGTGCCGGTGGGCGAGGGGATCTCGACCACGCGGTTCATCGAGGCGGGAATCTCGATCAGGCCCAGCAGACTTTCCTCGTCGGTGACGCCGTCCAGGCCGCACGCCAGGTAGAGCGCGCCGTTGCGCAGGTTGGGGAAGGGGTGGCGCGGGTCGATCACCAGCGGTGAGATGACCGGCGACACGTAGGCCTGGAAGTAGCGGGTTACAAAGGTGCGCTCCTCGGGCGTAAGCGAATCGATGTGGGCGCGGTGAACGCCCAAGGTGTCGAGCTTGCCCTCGATGCTCTTAAAGATGGACTCCCAACGGGTAAGGAGCCCGGGCATTTCGGCCATGACAGCATCGACCTGTTCGGAGGCGGTCATATTGCTCTTGTTGTCGACAGGTTGTTTTTTGAGCTCCGCCAGATCGGACAGGCCGCCCACGCGCACCATAAGGAACTCGTCGAGGTTGGACTCGAAGATCGAGACGAACTTTAGTCGCTCGAATAACGGAACGGTTTCGTCGAAGGCTTCGTCGAGCACGCGGTTGTCAAAGCGTAGCCAGCTGAGCTCTCGGTTTTGCGTGTACGAGAAGTCGCGCGGCGGTTTGCGCAGCTTTGCGGCGGCTTGCTTCTTTTCGATTTTGCTCGGCATATGCATCTGTCCGTTCAGTCCCCACAAGGGACGGTAGCCTAACACTAATCACTATTGTCTCAATTTAGTCGACCTGTGGCACGGACGCATCGCGCGAACGGTATCTTTACCTACTTCTTACGCTGACAAGTCATAGGACTGACGCCCTGCTCGTCTGCAAGCGGTCTATATCCTCACTCAACTGGTACATAAGTGTGAATAAGAATGATGGATAGCTGAATATCATTGAATGCAGGCGGAAACGTAAACAAACATCATTTATATACATAAAACCGATTTAGCTATGCAATTCTGAATCAAAAGTTTAGAGATGCAATTGCAAATAGTTTTTAGGAAAAAAGAGCGTTTACCTTAGAAAAGTTACTTTAGAACGCCGAAGTACATCATGGGGGAATCACATGCGATATACCGTTCATCGCACTTTGTTGACCGTTCGGGGGCGAGGTGGAATTGCGGGTGGAATTTGGATATAACTAGAGCTGTCAGCAAGCAGCGTCCGCTATGGAAGGGCGCTGAGAGATTCGGCCGAAAGGCCCGAAAGAAAGGTAGGAGGCCATGACGAAAGGTCTGCACGTGCCTTCCGAGATCGGCAAGCTCAGGAAGGTCTGCCTGCACCGTCCCGGCGACGAGCTCCTCAACCTGCCGCCCGACGAGCTCGAGCGACTCCTGTTCGACGACGTCCCGTTCCTGGAGGTCGCGCAGCAGGAGCACGACACCTTCGCCCAGATCCTGAGGGACCAGGGCGTGGAGGTCCTCTATCTCGAGAACCTCGTCGCCGAGGTGTTCGACCAGGTCCCCGGCGCCCGCGCCGAGTTCACCGACCAGTACATCGCCGAGGCCGGCATCCGCGGCCAGCACATGCCGCAGATCGTCCGCGAGAAGCTGGACTCCATCGAGGACAACCTCGAGTTCGTCAAGAAGACCATGGCCGGCATGACCAAGTCCGAGATCGACATGCCCCTCACGGCGTCCACGACCCTCGACTCCCTGGTCAACTCCGAGTCCGAGTCCGACCTGATCATCGACCCGATGCCCAACCTCTACTTCACCCGCGACCCGTTCGCGGTCGTCGGCGAGGGCGTCAACCTCAACCGCATGTACTCGGTCACCCGCAACCGCGAGACCCTGTACGGCAAGTACATCTTCAAGTACCACCCCGACTACAAGGACGTCTCGCTGTACTTCCGCCGCGACTGCCAGTTCCACACCGAGGGCGGCGACGTGCTGAACATCAACGAGAAGACCCTCGCCGTCGGCATCTCCCAGCGCACCCAGGCCGCCGCGATCGACGTCATGGCCCAGAACATCTTCTGGAACTCCGACTCCAAGGTCGAGCGCATCCTGGCCTTCGACATCCCGGTCTCGCGCGCCTTCATGCACCTCGACACGGTCTTCACCCAGATCGACGTCGATAAGTTCACGATCCACCCCGCCATCATGGGCACCCTGCGCGTCTACGAGCTGACCGCCGGCAAGAACCCGGGCGACGTGAACATCCGCCTGATCGAGGACACCCTCGAGCACGTCCTGGAGGACGCCACCGGCGTCGACCAGGTCAAGCTGATCCCCTGCGGCGGCGGCGACCCGATCGCGGCCTCCCGCGAGCAGTGGAACGACGGCTCCAACACCCTGTGCGTCGAGCCCGGCAAGATCTGCGTCTACGCCCGCAACACCGTCACCAACGACGTGCTGTACAAGGAGGGCCTGGACCTTCTCGTCGTGCCCTCCGCCGAGCTCTCCCGCGGCCGCGGCGGCCCGCGCTGCATGAGCATGCCCTTCTGGCGCGAGGACCTCTAGGGTCTTCTAGGACCCGTACAGGTCTTAATACATACATCTAGCTGCCATTAGATGTCTCCCATTGGGGCGGTGCGGGTTTTCGCACCGCCCCAATCTTGTATGAGGAACGTCAACACGATTGGATGACTGCTTTTGTAAGGAGCTTGGCCATGGACATCAAGACGATTGGCGTTGAGGAATGGCTCAACGTTTGGGAGAAGAGTGCCACGTGGGACATCGCCCAGTCGACGATCTCGTCGCTCACCATGGGCGAGCTGCGCGCGCTCGATGAGCAGGACGGCGCCACGTTCTACGAGCGCCTGGACCGCGAGAAGATGAACTACGGCTGGATCGAGGGCTCGCCGGAGTTTAAGGCCGAGGTTGCCAAGCTGTATCGTCGGGAGGTCAATCCCGATCACATTCTGCAGACCAATGGCTGCACGGGCGCTAACCTCAACGCCATCATGGCTGTGGTCGAGCCCGGCGACCATGTTATCGCCGAGTGGCCCACCTACGCGCCGCTCTACGAGATTCCGCGCACGCTGGGCGCCGAGGTCGAGTATTGGGAGCTTCGCGAGGAACTCGGCTGGAAGCCCGATATCGAGGAACTCAAGCGCTTGGTGCGCCCCAACACCAAGCTTATCTGCATAAACAACGCATCGAACCCCATCGGTACGGTGCTCGATGCCGATATGCTCGGTCAGATTGCCGAGATCGCCCGCTCGGTGGGCGCCTACGTGCTGTGCGACGAGGTATATCTGCCGCTCGAAAACACTGAGTCCTTTATGTCGATGGTCGACGTGTACGAGAGGGCCATTGTCACCAACTCGTTGTCGAAGACCTATTCGACGCCTGCGGCCCGCGTGGGCTGGGTCGTCGCGGACGAAGAGTTGTCCAACCGCATCCGCACCTACCGCGACTACACCATGATCTGCGGTGGCGTGTTTAACGATGCTTTGGCGACCTACGTGCTCGAGCACAAGGGCAAGATTCTCGAGCGCAACCGCGATATCGTGTTTGGCAACCGCGATATCGCACAGGCTTGGATCGATACGCAGCATCGTGTCTCCTGGACGGCCCCGCAGGGCGTGTCCACCTCGTTTATCCAGTTGGATATTCCCGAGGATGACGAGGAGTTCTGCAGGCGCCTGCTGTCCGAGAGGGGAGTGCTGCTGGTCCCCGGTAGCCGTTTTGAGCTTCCCTGCGGCGCACGCCTGGGCTACTGCGCGAGCGAGGACGTTCTGCGCGAGGGCCTGAGACTTTTGGGCGAGGCACTGGCGGAGTTCGATCGCTAGGATTCCGATGGTCTTCGGGGGCCTTATCCAAATTAGCCGAAGATAATCGAAAACGGACTCGTTTCCCTAGGGGAAGCGAGTCCGTTTTTCTATACCGAGAAGTCAAGTTGTTACAAATGGGGCCGTAAAGCGAGCCGGTATCCGCTGGGCCTTATACTGAGTTTCCGGTGAACGGTATCAAGCGTCTGGTAAACGGTAATTTATTTACCAGAAATGAATAGGACAAACTTTTTTCTGAATAAAAGTGAAAATGGTTGAGACGCGGTGTGAACCGCTAATTCTATTCATAGCTTTATTGGAAATATGCAATTTGAGGATGGTTTAA
Organism: uncultured Collinsella sp.; assembly: GCA_900541855.1. Classification (GTDB taxonomy): domain Bacteria; phylum Actinomycetota; class Coriobacteriia; order Coriobacteriales; family Coriobacteriaceae; genus Collinsella. The sequence continues at coordinate 9,767 of UQLD01000018.1, read as the reverse complement.
CAAAGTTTAGTTCCATTTGATTTTAGGATTAAAACGCGTTTAAGCACGTAAATACGCTTTATTAAGATGAAGTGTGCCATGCGTGAAGTATATGTGTATGCCGTTCACCCCCTATAAAAAACCGTTCGGGGGCAAGGTGGAAGTATGAGCTGATTTTGGATATAAATATGTCGTCAGCAATAACGCCTCACACGGAGGGGCGCTAACGAATCGGCCCTGACAAGGGCCCGAAAGAAAGGTAGGAGGCCATGACGAAAGGTCTGCACGTGCCTTCCGAGATCGGCAAGCTCAGGAAGGTCTGCCTGCACCGTCCCGGCGACGAGCTCCTCAACCTGCCGCCCGACGAGCTCGAGCGACTCCTGTTCGACGACGTCCCGTTCCTGGAGGTCGCGCAGCAGGAGCACGACACCTTCGCCCAGATCCTGAGGGACCAGGGCGTGGAGGTCCTCTATCTCGAGAACCTCGTCGCCGAGGTGTTCGACCAGGTCCCCGGCGCCCGCGCCGAGTTCACCGACCAGTACATCGCCGAGGCCGGCATCCGCGGCCAGCACATGCCGCAGATCGTCCGCGAGAAGCTGGACTCCATCGAGGACAACCTCGAGTTCGTCAAGAAGACCATGGCCGGCATGACCAAGTCCGAGATCGACATGCCCCTCACGGCGTCCACGACCCTCGACTCCCTGGTCAACTCCGAGTCCGAGTCCGACCTGATCATCGACCCGATGCCCAACCTCTACTTCACCCGCGACCCGTTCGCGGTCGTCGGCGAGGGCGTCAACCTCAACCGCATGTACTCGGTCACCCGCAACCGCGAGACCCTGTACGGCAAGTACATCTTCAAGTACCACCCCGACTACAAGGACGTCTCGCTGTACTTCCGCCGCGACTGCCAGTTCCACACCGAGGGCGGCGACGTGCTGAACATCAACGAGAAGACCCTCGCCGTCGGCATCTCCCAGCGCACCCAGGCCGCCGCGATCGACGTCATGGCCCAGAACATCTTCTGGAACTCCGACTCCAAGGTCGAGCGCATCCTGGCCTTCGACATCCCGGTCTCGCGCGCCTTCATGCACCTCGACACGGTCTTCACCCAGATCGACGTCGATAAGTTCACGATCCACCCCGCCATCATGGGCACCCTGCGCGTCTACGAGCTGACCGCCGGCAAGAACCCGGGCGACGTGAACATCCGCCTGATCGAGGACACCCTCGAGCACGTCCTGGAGGACGCCACCGGCGTCGACCAGGTCAAGCTGATCCCCTGCGGCGGCGGCGACCCGATCGCGGCCTCCCGCGAGCAGTGGAACGACGGCTCCAACACCCTGTGCGTCGAGCCCGGCAAGATCTGCGTCTACGCCCGCAACACCGTCACCAACGACGTGCTGTACAAGGAGGGCCTGGACCTTCTCGTCGTGCCCTCCGCCGAGCTCTCCCGCGGCCGCGGCGGCCCGCGCTGCATGAGCATGCCCTTCTGGCGCGAGGACCTCTAAGTCTTTCCGTTTCCGGTGCGGTCCCCCTACAACCGCACCGGCTTCGCCCGTTAAACGGGCACCACTAATACTTACGTAATTCATTTCTTCGAAAGGAATCAAACCATGGGTGTTAACCTCTCCGGCCGTAGCTTCCTCAAGCTTCTCGACCTCACCACCGAGGAGATCGAGTACCTGCTCAAGCTCTCCAAGAACTTCAAGGATATGAAGCGCGCTGGCGTTCCGCACCGCTATCTCGAGGGCAAGAATATCGTTCTGCTCTTCCAGAAGACCTCTACTCGTACCCGCTGCGCCTTCGAGGTCGGCGGCATGGATCTGGGTATGGGCGTGACCTACCTCGATCCGGGTTCGTCGCAGATGGGCAAGAAGGAGTCCATCGAGGACACCGCCCGCGTTCTCGGCCGCATGTATGACGGCATCGAGTTCCGTGGCTTTGCCCAGGACGACGTCGAGGAGCTCGCTGCTAAGTCCGGCGTGCCCGTGTGGAACGGCCTGACCACCGAGTGGCACCCCACCCAGATGCTCGCCGACATCCTGACCGTCCAGGAGAACTTCAACTACGACATCAAGGGCAAGACCCTCGTCTTCATGGGCGACTGCAAGAACAATGTCGCTCGCTCCCTCATGGTCGTCTGCTCCAAGCTCGGCATGAACTTCGTGGCCTGCGGCCCCGAGGAGTGCATGCCCGCTGACGACGTCATCGAGGCCTGCAAGCCCATCGCCGAGGCTAACGGCTGCACCATCAAGCTGACCACCGACGTCAAGGACGGCGTCACCGGTGCCGACGTTATCTACACCGACGTGTGGGTCTCCATGGGCGAGCCCGACGAGGTCTGGGCCGAGCGCATCGCTCAGCTCACCCCGTATCGTGTTACCTCCGAGGTCATGGCTATGGCCAACCCGGGTGCTATCTTCCTGCACTGCCTGCCCAGCTTCCACGACACCAACACCACCATTGGCGCCGAGAAGTGCGAGCAGTTCGGCATCACCGAGCAGGAGGTCACCGACGAGGTCTTCGAGAGCCCCGCTTCCAAGGTCTTCGACGAGGCCGAGAACCGCATGCACACCATTAAGGCTGTCATGTACGCCACGCTCAAGTAAGAGCATCTAGCATCTCGCTCGGGGTGTATTGCTGCACACCCCGAGCGGTTTTATCTGGTAATAATCTCGCATCAAGCGGCAGGCACGGCACGGAAGAGCCGCTTCTGGCGAGATCAGTAAATGATTTATGAAGGGGGGATGAGAACTATGACTGAGACCGCTAAGAAAAAGCGCGGTATGCCTTCATCGTTCACCATTCTTCTTGCTCTGCTGGCAATTGTCGCAGTGATTACCGTTATCGTCTCCGGCACGTCCGGCGGCGCGGTTACTGCCGCCCGTCTGAGCGATTTCTGCACCGCCCCGATTAAGGGCTTCGCTGACGCTCTGCCCGTCTGCCTCTTCGTTATGATCCTGGGCGGCTTCCTCGGCATGATGACCGAGACCGGCGCTCTGGACAACGGCATCGCCGTTCTGGTGCAGAAGCTTAAGGGCAACGAGATTATGCTCATTCCCGTGCTGATGCTCATCTTCTCCCTCGGTGGTACCACCTATGGTATGTGCGAGGAGACCGTTCCCTTCTACGCCTTGCTTGCCGCTACCATGATGGCCGCTGGCTTCGACCCGATGGTCGGTGCCGCCACCGTCCTGCTCGGCGCTGGCTGCGGCTGCCTGGGCTCCACGGTTAACCCGTTCGCCGTCGGCGCTGCCGTCGACGCTCTGACCGGCGTTGGCATTGAGGTCAACCAGTCCATCATCATCGGCCTCGGTGCCGTCCTGTGGATTGTTACCACTGCTATGTCCATCTTCTTCGTCATGAGCTATGCCAAGAAGGTCAAGGCTGACAAGGGTTCCACCATCCTGTCGATGCAGGAGCTCAAGGACGCCGAAGAGGCTCACGGCAAGGCTGCTTCCGAGGTTCACAATGAGGTCAAGCTCACCGGTCGTCAGAAGGGTGTTCTGATCGCCTTTGCCTTCACCTTCGTCGTCATGATCGTCGGCTTCATCCCGCTGGCCGACCTCAACGAGGGCGTCGCCAACTTCTTTGACGCTGGCGCTGTCTACGATGCCGACGGTAACGCCGTCGTCCAGGGCTGGTCTGCTCTGATCACCGGCCTGCCCATTGGCCAGTGGTACTTCGACGAGGCTTCCACCTGGTTCTTCCTCATGGCTGTCCTGATCGGTATCATCGGTGGCCTGTCCGAGAAGCAGATCGTCAACACCTTCATCACCGGCGCTGCCGACATGATGTCCGTTGTTCTCGTCATCGCCCTCGCTCGTGGTATCTCCGTCCTCATGGCTAACACCGGCCTCGACGTCTACGTCCTCGACGCTGCCGCCAATGCCCTGGCTGGCCTGTCCGGTGTGATCTTCGCTCCCATGAGCTTCCTGGTCTACTTCGGCCTGTCCTTCCTGATCCCCTCGACCTCCGGTATGGCCACCGTCTCCATGCCCATCATGGGACCGCTGGCTGTTAAGCTCGGCTTCTCGCCCGAGGTCATGGTCATGATCTTCTCCGCCGCCATCGGTGTCGTGAACCTGTTCACCCCGACCTCCGGCGCCATCATGGGCGGTCTCGCCCTGGCCAAGATCGAGTGGACGACCTGGCTCAAGTTTGCCCTTAAGCTCATCGTCGCGCTCTCCGTCGTCTGCGCCATCATCCTGACCGTCGCCTGCGTGTTGCTCTAAGTACCCAACGGGTACCCCACGGAAACCTTGACGATCCTGTAAAGGATCACCTGGTCATCGTCTGTCCGGTGGGGTCAACCCACCGGTAGACTCCTACCTTTAGCCCCCTCCCGTTCCGTGCGCGGGAGGGGGCGCTCTTGTGTTCCGGCGTTTTACCAAACGCCGGAACCACTCGACGTTGCAAGCCCGCCAGAGCGGCAATCTGTTCAATCGTCGGGCATGGCCAAAAGGCCTATGCCCTCCTCTTTCACGTCACCTTGCTCGCTCTGGCGGGCTTTCGCTGACTTTTGCTCCACCTGCGGCGCTGCCATTGTTGGTGTTATGGGGCGGTGCAATGGGGTCAGGTTAGTTTGCACCAAATATGTCCGACAAGAGGTTTGACGGATGTTTGGTTGGTGCCTGTTGATGGTCTGGGTATCGGGGAGGGCGGGCTCCGTTATAATCGCCTAGAACATTAAATGGAAACGGGACGGGAGCCATATATGCGCCAGGGTTTCGACAACGCGAAGTATATCGAGCTGCAGGCTGCTCACATTAAGGAGCGCATCTCACAGTTTGGTGGCAAGCTCTATTTGGAGTTTGGCGGCAAGCTGTTCGATGACTATCATGCGAGCCGCGTGCTGCCGGGTTTTGAACCGGACAGCAAGTTCCGCATGCTCAAGAGCATCGCCGACGATGTCGAGGTTATCATCGCGATCAACGCGAACCACATCGAGAAAAACAAGGCTCGTGGTGACCTTGGCATTACCTATGACGAGGATGTGCTGCGCCTGGTTGACCTGTTCCGCGGCAACGGCTTTGCCGTCGCGGCTGTGGTCATCACCCAGTACGCCGGCCAGCCTGCTGCCGATGTGTTCCGCAACCGCTTGAACGCGCTCGGTATTCCCGCCAAGCTGCACTATCCCATCGAGGGGTATCCGCACGATGTCGATCTGATCGTGTCCGACGATGGCTACGGCAAGAACGAGTTTGTCGAGACCACGCGTCCGCTCGTTGTCGTGACGGCACCCGGCCCCGGCTCGGGCAAGCTCGCTACTTGCCTCTCGCAGCTGTATCACGAGCATAAGCACGGTACCGCCGCCGGCTATGCCAAGTTCGAGACCTTCCCGGTCTGGAATCTTCCTCTGACGCATCCGGTCAATATTGCCTACGAGGCCGCCACGGCTGACCTCGACGACGCCAATATCATCGATTCGTTCCACCTTGAGGCCTACAACAAGACCACGGTCAACTACAACCGCGACGTCGAGGCCTTCCCGGTAGTCCGTGCCCTGATGGAAAAGATCCTGGGCAAGAGCCCCTACCAGAGCCCTACGGACATGGGCGTCAATATGGTCGGCTTTGCCATCACCGATGACGATGCCTGCCGCGACGCTTCCAAGATGGAGATTGTCCGCCGCTACTTTACCGCGGTCGAAAATGTGCGCCGTACCGGCGTGGGCGATGAGCAAGTCGACCGTCTCAAGATTATTATGAAGAAAGCCGGCATCGATAAGAACTACTCACCGGCGCGCTCGGCGGCCCTCACCAGGGAGCAACTGACGGGTGGTCCCGTGGGTGCCATGGTCATGCCCGATGGCTCCGTGGTGACCGGTAAGACCTCCACGCGCCTGGGCGCCGCAAGTTCGCTCATTATGAACGCCCTCAAGCACGTCTCGGGCGTCGACCTTGAGCTCGAGGTTATCAGCGATGAGGCGATCGAGCCCATCAGCAAGCTCAAGACGCATTTCCTGGGCAGCAAAAACCCGCGCCTCCACACCGACGAGACGCTTATGGCGCTGTCGATCACCTCGGCCACGAGTGAGACGGCCGCTCGCGTCCTTTCGGGCCTGGAGCAGCTGCGCGGTTGCGATGCCTTCTTTAGCGTGATTATCTCGCCGACGGACGAGACGGTACTGCGCAAACTGGGTATCAACGTGTGCTGCGAGCCCAAGTTTGAGCGCCGCGGTTTCTTCCATCGCTAAGTTTGAAGCACCGCGGTAATTGCATTGCATTTTGGCCGTATCGGGTTAGCGCCCGGTACGGCTTTTTGATCAATAAAGCGCCTATTTCGGCGAAAAATAGCTGTTTACCTGCCTAGAAACAATTTGAGCGGTATACAATAACCGTAACTGTTTCATCCTTAGCGGGATGCCGCATGATGGATATTACCTGCCATCGTGAGGTGTGTCGGTCGCGCACGGCGCGTTAGATGCTCGTGCTCGGTTTGAGGAGGCTGCTATGGCGGGCAAGGGTCGTGCGAGTGTCAACGATATGAAGCGTGTCGAGGTGCTGGTGTTGATGGAGATCGACCAGCAAACCGAAGACAATGGCGGGCCGTATGGTTTCTCGCGCAAAACGCTTGCCGAGCGCGTGGGGGTTTCGCCGTATCGTGTCCGCGCCGCAATCGATCGCTTGGATTCCGAAGGCATGATTGATGTCGTCTCGCGTTATAGCGACGACGGCGGTCAGCTTGCAAATGGCATTTGCCTCACCGAACGTGGCGAGTGGTATCTTGAGGGCGTCCGTACCGGCATGCTCGTTCAAGAAATGCTTGAGGACGAGGTTGCTGATCGATAGCAGCATGTAACCCTTGCCATAGCGACGCCGCCTGGGAAACCGGGCGGCGTTTTGTTTCAAGATTGAGAAATGCAATCGCACGCGAGAAAAATTGCGAACGGTCCGCGGCGCGAGTATTACAATGAAGACCCGTAAGATGTGGATAAACAACTTCTACGGGAAGCGCAGGTAACTCAATATGACCAAGCATGTGTTCGTAACCGGTGGCGTGGTTTCGTCCCTGGGCAAGGGTATCACCGCGGCCTCGCTGGGCCGTCTGCTCAAGTCGCGTGGCTACAAAGTAACGATGCAGAAGGCCGACCCGTATCTGAACGTCGACCCCGGTACCATGAGCCCGTTCCAGCATGGTGAGGTCTTCGTTACCGAGGATGGTTACGAGTCCGACCTGGACCTGGGTCATTACGAGCGCTTTATTGATGAGAACCTGACCCGCGATTCCAACTTTACGACCGGTGCCATCTACAAAAGCCTAATCGCCCGCGAGCGTCGCGGCGACTTTTTGGGCGGTACCGTGCAGGTGATTCCCCACGTCACCAATGCCATTAAGGACAAGTTCCGCCGCATCGAGGAGCAGACCGGCTCCGATGTAGTCATCACCGAGCTGGGCGGCACGATTGGCGACATCGAGTCCCAGCCGTTTGTCGAGGCCATCCGTCAGTACCGCAAGGAGGCCGGCCCCGAGAACGTCTGCTACATCCACGTGTCGCTCGTTCCCTATATCGCCGCCGCCCACGAGGTCAAGACCAAGCCCACACAGCATTCCGTCAAGGAGCTCCGCAGCTTTGGCATCCAGCCCGATATTATCGTGCTGCGCTCCGACCACCATATCGATGACGCTATCCGCGGAAAGATCGCAAGCTTCTGCGACGTCGACACCGATTGCGTCTTTACCAACGAGGACTGCGCGAGCATTTACGATGTTCCGCAGCTGCTTGCCGAGCAGGACTTTGACCTGCGCATTTGCGAGCGCCTGGGTCTGGATCCGCGTGAGCGCGACATGAGCGAGTGGAACGAGTTCCTGCGCAAACAGAATCACGCCAACCATCACGCCGACAAGGTGAAGATCGCCGTCGTGGGCAAGTATACGCAGCTGCCCGATGCCTACCTGTCGGTTATCGAGGCCCTGCACCACGCGGGTGTGTTCTACGATCGCCACGTTGACGTGCAGCTGGTCGATGGCGAGAGCCTCGATGAGCAGAACGTCTCCGAGGTCCTGGGTGACGCCTCGGGCATCTTGGTCCCTGGCGGCTTTGGCAAGCGCGCCCTGGAGGGCAAGATCCTCGCGGCCGAGTTCGCCCGCGAGCACAAGATTCCGTATCTGGGCATTTGCCTGGGTATGCAGGTGGCCGTGTGCGAATTTGCCCGCAACGTGGTCGGCCTTGCCGGCGCCAGCTCTTCCGAGTTCGATCCGGATGGCCCGTATAGTGTCATCGACTTGATGAGCTCGCAGGAGGACGTGACCGAGAAGGGCGGCACCATGCGTTTGGGCGCCTATCCGTGCAAGCTTGCCGCCGATACCCTCGCTCGCGAGGCCTATGGTGAGGAGCTCGTCTACGAGCGTCACCGTCACCGTTTTGAGTTCAACAACGCCTTCCGTGACCAGCTCGAGGACGTCGGTCTGGTAATCTCGGGTCTTTCACCCGACGAGCGTCTGGTCGAGATGGTCGAGCTGCCGCGCGACGTGCATCCGTGGTATGTGGCCACCCAGGCTCATCCCGAGTTCAAGAGCCGCCCGACCAACCCGCAGCCGCTGTTCCGCGAGTTCGTGCGCGCCTCGATCGGCCAGCATGAGGGCGTCGATCGCTTGCAGGTGACGCCCAAGAACCTCGCTACGGACTAAGGGTGCCGGCGAATAAGGAACATACCGAAGCTACTCCCTCGTCGCTCGCCGTGGCGGCGGGGGAGTATCTCGATTACCTTGCGGTCGAGCGGGGTTTGGCGCGCAATACGATTGCGGCCTACCGTCGTGACCTGACGACGTACTGCGCCTATCTGGAGCGAGCTGACATCGCGTCTTTTGAAGATGTGACCCGTCAGGTCGTGGAGGACTTTGTTGCCGATCGCCGCGACGGAGGCTATTCCGACGCCTCGGTGGAGCGCGCGCTTGCTGCCGTGAAGGGCCTGCATGCCTTTTTGGTGCGCGATGGGGCCGTGGCCCAAAACCCGACGGCGGCGTTGCGCCTGCCCAAAAAGGCAGATCGCCTGCCGGAATACCTTTCGGTGGAGGATGTCTCGGCACTGCTCGATCAAGACTTTCCCGAGGGTGAGATGGGGCTGCGCGATCATGCCATCTTGGAAGTGCTCTACGGATGCGGTTTGCGTGTGAGTGAGCTGGTTGGGCTCGATGTGGGCGATATCCATATCGATGACGGGTTTGTCCTGGTGCGCGGTAAGGGCTCCAAGGAGCGTCTGGCCCCGTTGGTGGGAAGCGCGGCTCGCGCCTTGACACACTATATAGGTGACGGGCGCACTCTCCTGGCCGCGCATGCTCACGGGACGGAGACCTCGGCGGTCTTTTTAAATAAGAACGGACGTCGCCTGTCGCGCCAGGCCGTGCATGCGATATGCGAGCGGTATGGGCGCCAGGTGGGGCTGGTTGGGCTCCACCCCCACACTCTGCGCCACTCCTTTGCCACCCACATGCTCGCGGGCGGTGCCGACCTGCGTGTGCTGCAGGAGATTTTGGGCCATGCCGATATTTCGACCACGCAGGTCTACACGCATGTCGACCGCACGCAACTGACCGAGGTCTATCTGGCGGCGCATCCGCTGGCACATCGCTAGCACCTCGTTGACCTGCATATTTATAAATATTAAAGGGGACGGGCCCCAGATTGCCGAGACGCACTTTTGCGCGCATGGGCAATCTGGGGCCCGTCCCATTTTTCGCTAGACACCGACGCGGTGGTGGGCCGTGTGTACCGTGGGTGGGGGAGTCTGGGGGCGATGTGAAGATCGGAAGAGCACACGTCTGAACTCCAGTCACCCAAC
>UQLD01000017.1 GCA_900541855.1 uncultured Collinsella sp. | reverse complement strand
TATAGCCGTGCAACGGAAAAGAGCCGCCCTTTCGGACGACTCAAACTGTAATGGGCTATGTCTATTCCGCGCCCTCCCGGCACATCATGCCGAGGGCCCAGAGCCACCTCACGAGCTCGGCCGCGGTGGCCGCGTTGGCCTTCGCCGCGGGCACGCCGCGGGCGAGCATCTCCTCGCGCCGCCGCAGGAGCCGCTCGGACCCCTTCCTCCCGTGCATCCTTATCTCGAGGGGCACGCCCGTGTCCCTTGGCATGAGCTTCGGCTGGTGCCGTGCCGCGGCGTAGCACCATGAGCCCTCAACGGCCAGCTTCCTCACGAGCGCGTTGCCCGCGCCGCTGATGCCTCCGAGCCGCACGGAGTCGCCACTCGACCTCTGACTCGGCGCGAGGCCGAAATAGGCCGTGACCTGCCTTCCGGAACGGAACCTCGTGAAGTCGCCGACCTCGGCCGAGAAGGCCGCGGCCAGCGCGAAGGCGCAGCCCTTGATCGACTGGAGGGCGGCCACCTCCGCGGCGATCGGGCTGGCATCCACGGCGGCCCTGTACTCGGAGAGCAGGTCCGCCCGGGCCTCCGCCGCGGCCTCGACCTCGTTCCTCAGGGCGGCGAGCGTCCGAACCCCGCCATCGTCCTCCGGCCTGACCTTGTCGAGCCACCTCAGGAAGTCGTAGGTCCAGTACTTCCTCGGGTTGCCGGCGGGCGTGGTGCCGCCGTAGACGAACCCCCGCTTTGCGAGGAAGGCGAGCAGCCGCTGCTTGGCGGTCGCCAGGCGCGCGGTCGCCCCGTCGTAGGCGCCGGCGAGGTCCCTGATGCCCTCGACCTCGGGGGAGGGGACCCATACGGGGGAGATGTCGTGGGCGAGTATCGCCTTGGCCATCCTGGCGGCGTCGTTCCTGTCGTTCTTGGAGGCCGAGTCGGCGGCCGACCTGGGGATCTTCGAGACCGCGGCGACGACGCACTCGACGCCGAGCCCGGCGAGCTCCCTTTGCGGGGCGAAGCCGAGGTAGCCGCTCTCGTAGGCCGCGAGCGACGGCCCGGGGAACCCATCCATCCACCCGGCGATCTCGCCCCAGGGGTTGCCGGGGAACCTCCTCGTCACGGCCTCGCCGGTGTCCGCGTCGAGGGCGCAGACGGTGGTCGACCTCAGGTGGACGTCCATCCCGAACGCGGTAGAATACTTTGGCATGGGAGCCTCCCAACCTCGTTGCGGCGCGGCTGCGCCTATGGCACTTCAACATCATTGTCGCAGCCCCGACCCGCGGTCACGAGCGGGGGCTCCTATCTTTTTAGTGCCCTCGGATTGGGTCATAGTGTCTGTCGTTGCCAAAACATCGGCGCCATCTTTGTAATGTGAAAAGGGGCTGAACCTTTGTCACATTCGGTCTGCGACGTTATTTTGTTTGGAGCGAGCGAGGGGTCCTATGACAGTTCGTCGGCTACTTGGTGCTCGTAGAAGGCTTCGATTACGGCGTTGAAGTCGCGGGCGAAGTCTTCCATGGTTCCGCGCCAGGTGGCTCGGCCGGGTTTTCCCTGGCCAACATAGGCAGTTTGAATGCCGCAGGCGGGACTGGGGAAGTCGCGCTTGGGATCGTTGCCCACCATAAGGACCTCGTGCGGCTCGAGCCCCATCACCTGAAGCTGCTCTAGATAGTAGGTGGCATCGGGCTTGCAGCGGGTGGTGTTTCCCATGTGCGTGACGAGCTCAAAGGGGGCGTCGGCCAGGTCGCCCCAACCCATGCGGCACTCGATGGCCCCCTGCGGAAAGCTGGGGTTGGTAAAGAGCGCGCAACGTAGCCCTGCATCCTGTACGGCCTGAAGCGCGGCGTGTGCGCCCGGCATGGCGTGGGCGTTGATGACATCGTCGTTCTTGTACGGAAGAACTTCGCGGTCGTAGTAGGTAAACGCCTCGTAGATGAGTGGGTCCGAGAGGCAAATGCCGCACCGGCGCTCAACCTCTTCTTGGTAGAACTCAAGATTGGTGCGATTATCCGTGCCGCTTCGGCGATTGGCGTTGAGGTCGACCAAGATAGTGCCGAGGCGTGCCATCGTGCCACCGTGGCTGCGGCGACCGATATCCGCGAGCATCGACGAGACATCCTTAAAATAGCGAAGGATGAACGCGTTGAGGTTGATGCTGAGAAGCGTTTCGTCCATATCGAAAACGACTGCTTTGAGCACGCGGGCACCTTTCTCGATAAATCGTTCCAGAATCGTTGGCTCCGGATACTTTACCCCAAAGCCAAATGCCTGGCTGGTTATCGTCAAGTTGTGGAGACGTGTGTTCATAAGATTACGAAAAAGTCTCCACACGAGTAAAAAATCGCAGTTCACGCTTGAAATCGAACTCATTTCCCCGTAACCTATACGAACGTGATTGCATAAGCGTCACATTAGTATCTGTCGGCTCCCGAGTGTTCCTAAACGTTGTGTGCTTGTCGCACCCTTCTGTAGGTCCTAGCAATCGGGGCCCCGTAGTTCGAAAGGGGTCCACCTTTGAGTGAGATTCAGAACTCGTCCATTTTCTCTCTTGACGATGTCAATGAGGAGGAGATGAACAACCTCATCGACGGTACGATTACCGACTTTGATGAGGGCGATCTCGTTAACGGCACTGTCGTTAAGATCGAGCATGACGAGGTGCTCGTTGACATCGGATTCAAGTCCGAGGGCGTTATCCCGGTCCGCGAGCTGTCCATCCGCAAGGACGCTAACCCTGCAGACATCGTTGCACTCGGTGATCCCATCGAGGCTCTGGTTCTCCAGAAGGAGGACAAGGACGGTCGTCTGGTCCTGTCCAAGAAGCGTGCCGAGTACGAGCGTGCTTGGAACCGCATCGAGGAGAAGTTCAACTCCGGCGAGAATGTCGAGGGCGAGGTTATCGAGGTTGTCAAGGGCGGCCTGATCCTCGACATCGGCCTGCGTGGCTTCCTGCCCGCTTCCCTCGTCGACCTCCGTCGTGTCAAGGACCTCACCTCCTACATGGGCACCCGCATCGAGGCTCGCGTCATCGAGATGGACCGCAACCGCAACAACGTCGTCCTCTCCCGTCGCGTCGTGCTCGAGGAGTCCCGTAAGGCCGAGCGCTCCGAGATTCTGTCCAAGCTCAAGTCTGGCATGCGTCTCCAGGGCACCGTTTCCTCCATCGTCGACTTCGGCGCCTTCGTCGACCTCGGCGGTATCGACGGCCTCATCCACATCTCCGAGCTCTCCTGGAACCACGTCAACCATCCTTCTGAGGTTGTCAAGGTCGGCCAGGAGGTCGAGGTCGAGGTTCTCGACGTCGATCTCAACCGCGAGCGCATCTCCCTGGGTCTCAAGCAGACCACCGAGGATCCGTGGCGTGCACTGGTCAAGAAGTACCCCGTCGGCGCTATCGTCGAGGGCACTGTGACCAAGCTTGTCCCGTTCGGCGCTTTCGTCGACCTGGGCGAGGGCATCGAGGGCCTGGTGCACATCTCCGAGATGGCCAACAAGCACGTCGATCAGCCTTCTCAGGTCACCCATGTGGGCGACAAGGTTCAGGTCAAGGTCATGGAGATCGACCTCGACCGTCGTCGTATCTCCCTGTCCATGAAGTCCGCTGCTGAGACTCTGGGCGTCGAGATCGAGGTTACCCCGCTTCCTTCCGAGAAGAAGGACGAGGAGACCGACGCCGAGTAAATCGGTTTGACGATCACTTGTTTTAAGGGATCCGTCCGTAATGGACGGGTCCCTTTTTGCAATTGGTGCCGAGATGCATGATGCTGCCCATGCTGTCTGCAGGCTATTTGGTTGTCGTGCATGAAAAAATGCCGACATCCCGCCTCGGGGAGGAGGCGGGAACGCACCGAGTAGACGGAGGGGTGCGGAGCGCGGTCGCGTCTCGACTGACGACGTTGCCCATCGACAACCCTATTGTACTGCATGGCGTGGTTCTTGGTTTATCGTGTCGAACGCTTGTGTTGTGCCATTGCCTGTGGTGACGGTGTGCTACACTCTTGCACTGCTGAGTGGGCCAGACGGTCGCGCGATGTGCTGCTTGCAGTACGCGTGAGGAAAGTCCGGGCTCCAGAGGGCGGGATGCCGGCTAACGGCCGGGCGGAGTGATCCGACGGAAAGCGCCGCAGAAAAGAAGACTCCCACCTGCGCCGCAAGGCGTAAAGGGAAAAGCTGAAACGGTGGTGTAAGAGACCACCAGCGTCGTGGCAACACGGCGGCTTGGCAAGCCCCATCCGGAGCAAGCGCGAGTAGGAACGCTATGGGCCGGCCCGGTCCGCGTTCGGGTAGCGTGCGTGGAGCTGCATGGTAACGTGCAGACAAGATAAATGACCGTTCACGACAGAACCCGGCTTATAGGCCCACTTGGCAACTATGTTGACGCTGCGAACCCGTCAGCGCGGCAATCTGCCTTTCAAGCCTTCGGGCATGACCATAAGGTCAATGCCCTCGTCTTTCAAGGCACCTTGCTCGCGCTGACGGGTTCTCGCCTTCGACGGCGTCAGCTGGCCGATTTGGCGCTCATTCGTCGGTCGCCGCCATAAGGCGTGCTCCCTCCTCTTTCGGGCCAAATCGACTCAGCTGACGCCGTCTCGCTGTTTTTGCCTGGTCATTGACTTTGCCGTTCTATTTACCGGGGTTACCGGTACTGTCTTTGCCGTATTATTGAGGCTGTTTGTTGCTGCGCTTTATTCTGTTGAGGGACTTTGTTGGACAGCTATTTTACTCTGCAATCGAATATTGAGGCTTCGGGCGAGTTTGTGGACCGCAAGAGCCGGTTTATTGCCCAGCTGGTCCATATTGAGTCCGAGGATGAGGCGAATGCCTTTATCGAGATGGTTCGCAAGCGTCATTACGACGCTCGACACAATGTTCCCGCGTGGATTTTGGTCGATGGGCGCGAGCGCCAGAGCGATGATGGTGAGCCGAGCCGCACGAGCGGCATGCCGACGCTCGAGGTGCTGCGCGGTGCGGGGCTCAAAAATGTTTGCTGCGTGGTGACGCGCTATTTTGGTGGCACGCTGTTGGGGCCTGGTGGCTTGGTACGCGCCTATACCGCGGCGACGCAGGCGGCGGTGGCCGCGGCTCAGGAGGCAGGGCAGATCGTTGAGATGACAAGCGTCGTGCCGGTTGACGTGCATGTGGCCTATCCGCAGTATGAGCAGGTGCTTCGTTTGGCGCAGGATTCGGGTGCCAAGGTTTCGGATACCGATTTCGCGGATGCCGTGACACTTCATTTTGTGTTTAAGGCAGGGGAGCAGGAGTCGTTTTGCGTTAAGATGCGCGAGCTTATGGCGGGGCGCGAGGAGATCGAGGTCGGCGCTCCCGAGTTTGCCGAGTTCTAACGACGACGGCCGGCGTTCTTTTGGATGGATCCCAAACGCGCCGGCCGTCGTTTTATGTTGCTGCCGTTTACTCGGCGAGCTGCTTTAGCACATCGCAGGCGATCTCGACGGCATCGTCGATGCAGCCGGGGCAGCTGCGGAGCGGACCTTTATCCGATCCGATGCCCTTGAGCGTGCCGCAGACGGTCGTCGTGTTCTTCTCGCCAAATCGCTTGGCAATCTCGCGCGACAGCTTGTAGGTCTGGCCTTTGGTCTTGGGGTTTTCCATGCCGTCGCTCATTACAAAGCCCATGATGGCCACGGCGCCCGAGATGGCGCCGCAGGTCTCGGTCATGCCACCCATGCCGGCGCCAAAGCCCTCGGTGAGGGTAAAGGCGGTCTGGGGGTCGAGCCCGACGGCAGGTGCGAGCGTGCAGGCAACGGCCTGTGCGCAGTTAAAGCCGCGGGCGTGGTATTCGGCAGCCTGAGCCTGGCAGGCGGCGGTGTCGAGCTGGGTGGTATCGATCTGCTTCATCGTTGTCTCCTTGGTCACGGTGTACCCGCCTATGGTACCCGTGACGGGGCATGTAATCATCGAGAGCTTCATGTATGCCTCGTTTTTATCTATCGAGCAAATGCCCAAGGCTTGAGATAAATACCCCTAATCAATTTGTCCCATAACCTACCTTGGGGATGGGTTGAGAGGGGTGCAGGGTAGCGGTATCGTGAACCGAATAAAACGTAACCCAGGTAAGGGAGCTAGATATGAGCGAGCAGACTATCGGTACTACATGTGTTCAGGGCGGCTATCACCCGGGAGATGCGGAGCCGCGCCAGGTGCCCATCTACCAGTCCACCACGTGGAAGTACGACACGTCGGAGCACATGGGCAAGCTGTTTGACCTGGAGGAGTCTGGCTACTTCTACAGCCGTCTGCAGAACCCCACGTGCGATTTGGTTGCCGCCAAGATCTGCGAGATGGAGGGCGGCACCGCAGCGATGCTCACGAGTTCGGGCATGGCTGCGAACTTCCTCGCGATCTTTAACGTTGCCGGTGCCGGCGATCACGTGGTCGCAAGCTCTGCCATTTACGGCGGTACGTATAACCTGCTCGCCCACACCATGGGTCGCATGGGCTTGACCTGCACGTTCGTTGCCCCCGACTGCACCGATGAGGAGCTCGAGGCAGCCTTCCAGCCCAACACAAAGCTCGTCTTTGGCGAGACGATCGCAAACCCCGCCCTTGCCGTGCTCGATATTGAGCGCTTTGCCAAGGCCGCACATGACCACGGTGTGCCGTTGATGGTCGACAACACCTTCCCGACGCCCGTGATGTGCCGTCCCTTTGAGTGGGGCGCCGACATCGTTACGCACTCCACCACCAAGTACATGGATGGACATGCTGCCTACCTGGGCGGCGTGATCGTCGACCACGGCCAGTTTGACTGGATGGCCCATGCGGACAAGTTCCCGGGTCTCACCACGCCTGACGAGAGCTACCATGGCGTGACCTATGCCGAGAAGTTCGGTCGCGAGGGCGCCTTCATTACCAAGGCCACCGCGCAGCTCATGCGCGATCTTGGCCCCATGCAGAACCCGCAGGCGGCGTTCTTCTTGAACAGCTCGCTCGAGAGCCTGCATGTGCGCATGCCGCGTCATTGCGAGAACGGCCTGGCCGTTGCCAAGTTCCTGCAGAGCCATCCCAAGGTGCGCTTCGTGAGCTATCCGGGCCTGGAGGGCGACAAGTACTATGACCTCGCTCAGAAGTACATGCCAAACGGTACCTGCGGCGTTGTGAGCTTTGGCTTTAATGGTGGTCGCGCGGCGGCCGAGACCTTTATGAAGAGCCTCAAGCTCGCCCAGATCGCCACGCATGTGGCCGACGCCCGCACCTGCTGCCTGCATCCCGCTAACGCTACGCACCGCCAGATGAACGATGAGGAGCTCATCGCCTGTGGCATCTCCGCCGACATGGTGCGCCTGTCGTGCGGCCTCGAGGACACGGCCGATCTGATTGCCGACCTTGAGCAGGCACTCGAGCAGTGCTAGGCTAGCTCCGTACAAGGTGCCGATGCTGGCAGAAAGCTTCGGTGACCTTTCGTTCCGATTCCGTAGGCGGGACCCCAATCGCGGCTGTTTGCAGGCGATCGGGGCCCCGTTTTTTGCGTTAGGCCACTCGAAAGGATGGATATGGAGAAAACTGCAGAGCAGCTGCGCCGCGAGCACATTGTCCTAGAGGGCGACACCCATGGCAAGAACAAGTGGGCGATTCTGTTCACCGTGCTCATCATGACGTTTATGGTGTGTCTGGATTCGACCGTCGTGACCGTGGCGCTGCCCGTGATGCAAAAGGAGCTGGGCGTGGGCCTCGATCGCATTCAGCTGGTAAGTTCGGTGTATCTGCTTGCGACTTGCGTGGCTATGTTGCCGTTTGGCCGTCTGGGCGACGTGCGCGGCAAGGTGAATGTGTTCCAGTTGGGCGTCATCGTCTTTTCGGTCGGTTCGCTGCTGTGCGGCCTTTCGGCCTCGCTTGAGGTTCTTATCCTGGCACGCATTGTTCAGGGCATCGGTTGCGCGGCGGCCATGGCTAACAACATGGGTATCATCACCGAGTCGTTTCCGGCGCGCGAACGAGGCCGTGCCATGGGTATTCTCGCGACCTTTGTGGCCCTCGGCATGATGTGTGGCCCCGTGCTCGGCGGCATGCTGGTGGCAAGCTTTCCCTGGGAGAGCATCTTCCTCATCAACCTGCCCATTGGCGTGATCTCGTTTATCGTGGGACTCTACACGCTGCCGCATGTTAGGCCAGAGGCCGGCGAACGTCCCATGCCCCTTGCCGAGGCCGCTCGTCGCTGCTTTGCAAATTCGGCCTTCACCATCAACCTTGCCTGCATGCTCATCGTGTTCGTTGGCATTGGCGCATCCGAGTTTATTCTGCCGTTCTATTTTCAGGACGCCCACGGCTTTGGTTCTGACATTTCCGGATTGCTCTTTTTGGCGCTGCCAATGGTGAATGCCTTTATCGGCCCGCTTTCGGGAACGGTTTCGGACCGTGTTGGCTGCGAGGGTCCCACGGCGGTCGGCCTGGGCGTGTATGTGTGCGGTCTCTTTGCAGTAAGCACGCTCGACGAGCACTCTTCTATCCCTGTGATCGTGTGCTGCGTCGCATTTATGTCGTGCGGTACGTCGATTTTCCAGAGCCCCAACAACTCGCTGTACATGGGCTCGGCTCCGCGCGAGGCACTTGGCTTTGCGGGTAGTCTGGGTAGCCTGGCGCGTTATGCGGGTATGGCACTCGGCATTACGGTGGCGTCGAATATCCTGTATGGACAGATGAGCGTGGCGATGGGCGAGGCCGTGACCAGTTTTGTTGCAGGACGTCCGGATGTGTTCCTGTTTGGTTTCCGTTCGGTGTTCTATGTGTTGATGGCTGTGGCCGCTGTGGGCTTTGCGCTTGCCATGGTGCGTTTGGTGAAGATGCGCGCCCGCCATTAGCGTGTTGGGAGGCTGTCTGCCACGATTCGCGCCGTCCCAAAAAGACTGGTTTGTGGTGCGATGCGGCTTGTGGGACGGGCGGGGGTCGGTCCGTGGTAGACTATCGAACAACGTTTATTAATCGCGCGGTATCGTTGCCGCGAGAAGGGGTTGCGCCATGCAGGAGCTTGAGGATCGTATTCGCCATGACGGCATCGTAAAGGCCGGTAACGTCCTTAAGGTTGATGCCTTCCTCAACCACCAATGCGACGTTGAGCTGTTCGACCACATGGGCGCCGAGTGGGCCCGACTGTTCGAGGGTGTCGAGATCAACAAGATCCTGACGATTGAGGCTTCGGGCATTGGCATGGCTTGCATCGCGGCTCAGCATTTTGGCGGCGTGCCGGTGGTCTTTGCCAAGAAGGCGCAGTCCATCAACCTCGACGGCGAGCAGTATGCCACGACCATCTACTCCTTTACCAAGCAGAAGGAGTACCCGGTCATTGTGGGTAAGCGCTTCCTGTCCGAGGGCGACAAGGTCCTGATTATCGACGACTTCCTGGCCAACGGCTGCGCGCTTGAGGGCCTTATTAAGATCTGCGAGGCTGCGGGCGCCGAAGTTGCCGGCATTGGCATCGCCGTTGAGAAGGGCTTCCAGGGCGGCGGCGATAAGCTCCGTAAGCGCGGCTTCCGCGTTGAGAGCCTGGCGCGTATCGCCGATATGGACTGCGAGAACGGCGAGATCACCTTCGCCTAAGCGCGCAACACAAGCGATTGGTATGCGATGTGACAAAGGGACTGTCCCTTTGTCACATTTTTTGTATGAGGGGAGGTGTTGATATGGATGGGGACAAGATGGGATGGCGCGAGTATGCGCGCTATGCCGAGATGTCGGCCGAGGAGTTGGCGCGCGATTGCGAGGTGCAGGTGTTTCGCGCGACGGGTCCGGGCGGACAGGGCGTGAACACGACGGACTCTGCGGTGCGCATGAAACATGGGCCCACGGGGATTGTCGTGACGGCGCGCGAGAGCCGTAGCCAGTTTCAGAATCGCAGCTGCTGTTTGCGTAAGCTGAGGGCAGAGCTTGAGCGTCGCGGGCGTCCACCGCGTCGACGCGTAAAGACCAAGGTGCCTCAACGCTCTCGCCAGCGCAGGCTCAACGACAAACGCTTCAACGCCATTAAAAAGGCCAACCGACGCAAACCGGGCAGCGACGAATAGCCTCCTTGTAAGTTGCGGTGAAATAGGGACTGTTTTGCGGCTTTAGCTGCATAAACAGTCCCTATTTCACCGCAACTTAGGTGGGGTTAGCGGGTGGGGCGCCAGACGTGGAGGGCGCCGGCGAGGATGTCGACCTCGATGCGCGAGGCGACAACGGGCTCGCCGTCGGCCTGGATGGGGTAGTCGGGCTCCTCAAAGGTAAGCTCGGCATGGCGACAACGGCGCATGCGAACCGGTGGCAGCTTGGTATGGTGGCCATCTTTGGCCGAAAGGAACATGGGAAGCGCGACCGCGCGCGGAACGGGGCCGCAGGCGTAGCAGACGTCGAGTATGCCGTCACAGGGGTCGGCGTCGGGACAGATGCGATAGCCCGAGCCATAGGTAGGACCCAGCTGAATCGCCATGATGATCGCCCTCACGCGCTCGGCGGGCGTCCCGTCAAAGCTGACTGTCATGGGGTAGTTGCGATAGCGAAGGCCAAACTGCTCAAGTCCCGAGAGAGTGTAGAGCGGAGCGCCCGTCAAGCCGGTCTTTTTGCGTAGCTCGGTGGTGCCAAGGCCGATGGCGGCATCGATGCCGACCGAAAGCGTCTGGTCGTAGTACTCAACGGTAGCCTCGCCGCTGCCGCTTGCGGGGTTCCATGAGCGAATGCGCCCGATGTCCTGACGCTGCAGCTCACAGGTGAGCAGTGCGCCAAAATCCTTGCCGGAGAAATCGTCGATGCCGAGCGTTTGGGCAAAATCGTTGCCGGAGCCCACGGGCAGGACGGCAAGGGCGGGGCGGGTGCCCTCCTCTTGCGTCATAAGCCCGTTGACGACCTCGTGAATCACGCCGTCGCCGCCAAGGGCGATAACGGTGCGATAGCCCTGAGCCTGTGCGGCCAGCTCCTTGGCGTGTCCCATGCGCTCGGTCAGCACCAGGTCAAACTGGGATGCGCGCGCGGTCATATCCAAAAAGCGTTGCAGGCGCTCGGCAACTTCGCGCGCCGCACCCGACTGGGCGGCTGGGTTGGCGATGATGAGCGTGCGGCCAAAATCAGTTGCGTGCATGGGGCGACTCCCGGCGTATGACGTGACGGTGCGGTCGCGTTCAGGTCGAATTGCCCCCGATTGTGGCTGCACGGCGAATACTAACGTCTACTCTATCAGGTCGTTGTGGCGCTCGATAGCATCCGCTACCGTTCCGCCCTCATCCACAATAAGCGAACGGCGCTTGGGTGAGATGATGCGCTGGGCGGGGTAAACGCCGCGGTGTCCGCCGGCGAGATAGCTGATAAAGGCCACGATGACAAAGAACCCGGCGGCCGTGCCGTGGAACAGGTCGATGGCCATCATGCAAGTGGTGATGGGCACGTTGAGGCCGGCACAGAACACGCCGAGCATGCCGAGAGCCGCCAGAAAACTGGGGTCGATTCCGACGAGGCAACCGATCCAGCCGCCGAGCGCCGCACCGATGCCAAACAGGGGCGTGACCTCGCCGCCTTGGAAGCCCGCACC
Organism: uncultured Collinsella sp.; assembly: GCA_900541855.1. Classification (GTDB taxonomy): domain Bacteria; phylum Actinomycetota; class Coriobacteriia; order Coriobacteriales; family Coriobacteriaceae; genus Collinsella. The sequence continues at coordinate 39,860 of UQLD01000017.1, read as the reverse complement.
CAGGGTAAGCGCTGTGACGACCAACTTGATGGCTGCGTCTGCCAGGGTGGTGTTGCCGGCAAATCCGGCGCCGGAAAGCCACGTGGAAAGGCCGGCGTAGTCCCAGACGTCGAGAAGGGCATAGGCGGCCAAAACCACGAGTGCGCCCATAAGTGCGCGAACGAGATAATTGGTGATAAAGCGACCGTACAGGCTCTTGACGGTTCGAACTGACCAGGCAAAGAGGCGTGCCGTCAGACCGAAGATAATGGCGCTGATAACAACGATGACAACCGTCCGTGGTGTCATGTTGGGAACGCTGACGATAACATTCGCCTCGTACTCGGTACCCAGGGCGAGTGATGTAAAGTAGCCGGTAAACGAGGCGACCAGGCAGTAGATGCCCGCGGTGTAGTCGATCTTGCCGATAAAGCACATCTCCATGCCAAAGAAAGCTCCGGCAAGGGGCGAACCGAATACGGCGCCAAAGGCCGACGAGATGCCGGCGAGCATGAGGTCGTGGTGGTCATGCTTTTTAAGGTGGGCGAGGCTCGAGATGTTGCTGGCGATGGTGCCGCCAATCTGAACCGCGGCTCCCTCGCGACCGGCCGATCCACCCGTTAGGTGCGTGAGCGTGGAGCAGACGAAGGTGAGGACGGCCATGCGCATATGGATGAGGCGTGTGCCCAGAGCGGAGTCGATGACCAGGTTGTTACCGCGTTTGGCGGCAAGACCGTGGTTTTTGTACACCCATGCGGTGGCAACGCCCACAACGGGAAGCAGTGCGTAAATCCACGCATGGTGCTCGCGATAGTCGGTGGCGATATTCAGCGAGGCCAAAAACGCCCAAGCGGCAACGCCCATGGCGACCGAGACGATGACGACGAGTACGAGCAACTTGGCGCTCGCGAGTAGGTTGCGGGCGTTGCGGCGCGTGTCGGCAGCCAAGAGTTGCTCGGAGCGGGTGAGCTGATGCCTGCCTGCCGTGATGACGTCGTTCAGGGAGAAAAAGCCGCCATCGTCGAGCGGCTGGGAATGATCCTGCGTTTCGTTTGCGCTTTCGGTTTTGTCGGTAAAAGCCATACGTTCCTCTTTTGGGTTGCAACACGAGCATTATAGAACGTGCCAAACGAGACAAACCGGCAGGTTGGTTTCGGCTCTGTTTCGCCGTCCGTTACCGACAGGTGTATTCGCGGTCGCAGGCCAGGTCTTGAGCAGGCGGCGAGGGATTATACTGAGATAAACATAAAGAATCGGCGCCCGTGATGTGCGCCGCTGCATGCTAGAGGTGTATATGGCAGAGATACTCATTCCGTTGGAGGACGCACAGGCGATCGTCTTGTCGCACGTGAATCGCACCGAAGTTGTCGAGATTCCCGCGTGGCAGGCTGCCGGTCTTCCCTTGGCAGAGGACGCGGTGGCCGATATCGACATCTCGCCGTTTGCCAACAGCGCTATGGACGGATATGCCGTGCGCTCGGCGGACTTGACGCAGGCGTCTGACGAGGCGCCGGTGACGCTTGACGTTATCGGACACGAGGCCGCGGGCCATGTGTTTGAGGGCGCAATCGGCGCGGGCGAGACGGTCCGCATCATGACGGGCGCGCCGGTACCCGAAGGTGCCGATGCCGTGGTGAAGTATGAGATCGTCGATGTGCTCGACGGTGACGGCAACGAGGGCTCGCGAGCGAGGTTCTCGGCGCCGGCCAAGGTAGGGGAGAACGTTCGCTCTGCTGCCGAGGAGGCCCATGCCGGCGATGTTGTGATGCACGCCGGCGAGGTCGTGGCTCCGGCGGGCGCGGGTCTGCTGGCGAGCGCCGGATACGCGAGCGTGAAGGTGCACGCTGCCCCGCGTGTGGGCATCATCTCGCTGGGCACGGAACTGGTCGCACCGAGTAAGGTACCGGCGCGTGGTCAGATTCGCGATTCCAACTCCTCGGCGCTGATGGCCGAGGCACTCGATGCCGGCGCCGAGCCCGTGTTCTACGGCATCGCGCCCGATGATGAGCAGGCGATTGCCGAGCTGGTACATCGCGCCACGCGAGAGTGCGATTTTGTCATTACGAGCGGTGGCGCCTCGGCGGGCGATTACGACTATGTGACGGCGCTCGTCCGGCGCGAGGGCGAGGTGCTGTTTGACCGCATCTCGATGCGTCCGGGCAAGGCCATCACGTTTGGCTTGCTCGGGGGTAAGCCCTACCTAGGGCTTTCAGGCAATCCGGCCGCGGCGTATGTAGGCTTTGAGATGCTTGCCCGTCCGGCGATCCGCAAGATGCGCGGCTTTGCCGAGGGCGTGCGTCCCGTGCAGCAGGCGACGCTCACACATGGCGTGAAAAAGCGACAGCATCGCCGCTTCTTCGATCGCGCCATGGTTTTGCGCGACCCCGAGACCGGTGAGCTGTTGGTGACCGAGGCCAAGACGCAGAATTCGGCGCTGCTCGGCACGATGCAGCGGGCCAATTGCCTGTTGCGTATTGACGAAGGACCGTGCGACCTTGCGGCGGGCGACGTCGTGGATGTCGTGCGTGTCGACCTGCCTGAGGGAACGGTGCTATAGGAGGATCGCTATGGAGTTGAAGATTTCGATCGTGACGTGCTCGGATACGCGCGACCTTGCCCAGGACGAGGCTGGGGCCGCACTCGAGGAGCTTATCGAGGCACAGGGCTGGACGGTCGCCTCACATGTGGTCGTGCGCGACGACGTCAGCGAGATTGGTGATGCCATCGTGGAGGCCGCCGATGAGTGTCACGCCAATGTCGTGCTCACCTGCGGCGGCACGGGGCTTTCGATGCGCGATGTGACGCCCGAGGCGACGCGTGCCGTCTGCGACCGCGATGTGCCGGGTATTGCCGAGGCGATCCGTGCGTACTCCATGACCAAGACGCGCCGCGCCATGCTCTCGCGCGCTATTTGCATGCAACGAGGTCATACACTTGTCGTAAACTTTCCCGGTTCTACGAAGGCCGCCCGCGAAAGCTGGGAGGCCATAGCAGATCAGCTGGAGCACGCAGCTCAGATGACAGCGGGCGGCGGACATACCAACTAAGCGGTTTACCTGCGGCGGGGCGACCTAAACGGCTGCTCCGCCTTTGTTTTCCGCCGAAGCGACGCCGAGGTGCACGCTAACTCGAAACTATATTCTCTGGCGAGAATAATTTCTCACTAACATTATTCGCGCAGAAGTATAATCTGGTTGCAGATTAAAGCCCGCGGTGGGGTACCCGGGCACAAGGTCCGAAAGGGTTGAATATGTTCGATTTGGTTTCTCGCCGCGGATTCGTCTCACTTTCTGCTGTCGCCGCTGCCGGCCTTGGTCTTGCCGGTTGCTCGGGCAGCAAGACGTCCGAGCCGGCCGGATCCGATGCCGGCTCCGCCAAGGCCTCTTCCAAGAAGGAAACCGTCGAGCTGCAGGTCTTTGCCGCCAACTCCCTCGAGAAGGCCCTTCCCGAGGTCCAGGAGCTCTACACCGACCAGACCGGCACCACCTTTGCCGATACGCAGTTTAAGGCCTCCGGCGACCTCGTTGAGCAGATGAAGGCCGGCGCCACGGTCGACGTGCTCATCACCGCTTCCAAGGGTACCATGGATGACGCTGAGACCGCCGAGCTCGTCGACGCCGACACGCGTGAGGACATGTTCGTCAACGACCTCGTGATTATTCGCGCCGAGGGCTCCGACACCAAGATCGAGGCCATCGCCGACGTCGCGAACCTGGACGGCAAGATCGCCATCGGCGACGCCAAGACCGTCCCCGCCGGCAAGTACGCCAACCAGGCGCTGGCTTCCGTGGGCCTCTACACCGGCATCGAGGGCGACGACGGCGAGTATGCGCCCGAGATCGCCGACAAGGTGGCCCTGGCCGACAAAGTTGGTACCGCCGCCGCCTATGTGTCCACGGGCGACTGCGTGGCTGGATTTGTCTACAGCTCCGATATCTTCCGCTACGACGGCATCGAGGAGGCCTTCGTGTGTCCCGAGGACTCGCACAAGCCCATCGTGTATCCGGGTGCCGTTGCCGAGAGCTCCGAGCACGCCGACGAAGCCAAGGCGTTCATCGACTTCTGTCTGACCAACAAGAAGGCTCAGAAGATTTGGGCCAAGTACGGCTTTGAGCTTTCCGCGTAGTGCGGCTTGGCGCGATAATTCCATCGTTTTGTGTTTCACTCCGTTCTTGTATTCGCTTGGAGCTTTTCGTGCTTAATAGATTCCGCATGCTTGTCGCCTGTGCTTTGACCTTCGCGCTTTGCTGGGTGCCGGGATTTGCGTTTGCTGGGGACGCTGAGGACGGGGCCCAGGTTGCTGCGACCGCTCATGGGCTTTCCTATGGGATCGAGGGTTTTGAGCGGCTGGCCAAGGGGACCGCTCGTGCCATGGAGGGCCAGCCTGAGGGCTACCGGTTTCCCGTTGACGAGGACGTGGACCTTGTGGTGGCGCCTGCTGCCGATCGCGTTGTGGTGTGGATATCGCCCAAGGCGGTCGAGAAGTATGGATTGGATCCGCAGGACAACGAGTGCGTATCGGGTCTCAAGGCCCTCGTCTGTAAGCTCGACAGCGCAAACTGCATGGGAGGTGCGCAGCTGGGGGACGTGGATCTTCCTTGGTATGTCACGGCGGAAACAACGTTTGATTCCGGCGGGTATACCTATGGCTTTGACGAGCGCGGTGCGGATGGGGACCGCTATGTGGTGATTGCATCAGCCTCGGGTGATGCCAAGGGCGGCGCGCGTTGGCTTGATAGCGCTCACATGGTAGAAGCATCGTCTGTCGTATTGCGGGATGAGCAGGGGCCCTGGACCTCTCTGACCTCCTTTTTGTGCGACATCGACTATCGCCCGTTTTGGGTGTCCATTAAAACGAGCGGTCTTGCCCTGGTGATCGCGTTTGCGCTGGGCCTGTTCGCCGCGTGGAAGACCATGGGTACCTCGAGTCGCATCAAGGGCCTGCTCGATTCGGTCTTTACGATTCCTATGGTGCTGCCGCCTACGGTGTGCGGCTTTTTGCTGCTTATGCTATTTGGTCGATCGACCGGGGTCGGTCGGTGGCTTATCGCGCACGGCGTCTCGATTGTCTTTACGTGGCCGGCGGCGGTGATCTCTGCCGTGGTGGTGTCGTTCCCGCTCGTCTATCGTACGGCACTCGGAGCCTTCGAGAGCCTCGACACGCAGATGCTCGACGCCGCGCGAACCTTGGGATGGTCCGAGCGTCTCATCTTTACCAAGCTTATGATGCCGCTTGGGTGGCCCTCTATTGCCGCCGGCACGGTGCTCGCCTTTGCCCGCGCGATGGGCGAGTTTGGCTGCACGCTGTTCTTTGCGGGCAACTACGCCGGTATTACGCAGACCATTCCCATCGCCATCTACTTTGAGTGGATGGGCGGCAACACGTCGGTGGCCCTCTTTTGGGTCGTCGTCGTGATTGTCTTTAGCTTTTTGGTCATCCTGTTCATCAACATGTACACCGCTCATTCGCAAAAGTATCGCGAGCGGGGCCTTTCCCGTGCGGAGCGCAAACAGGCCAAAGATCTCGCCGGACAGGGCGATTCGCTCGACCCAGTCGGCGGCGATGCCCTGCGTATCGATCGCGAGGCGCTGGCCGAGCTCATGCGCGATGATGCGGCGCCGCAGGGAGGTCGATAGGTCATGTCACTCGTTCTGGATATCAAAAAGCGCTATCCCGGCTTTATGCTCGACATGCAGCTTGAGGCCGGCGAGGAGCGCGTGGCGCTGCTGGGCGCCTCGGGTTGTGGCAAGAGCTGCACGCTGCGCTGCATTGCCGGTGTGGAGACGCCCGACGAGGGCAAGATCGTCGTCAACGGCGTGACCTTTTTTGACTCGGGGGCGGGCATCAACCTGTCGCCCCAGGAGCGAAAATGCGCCCTGCTGTTCCAAAACTATCAGCTGTTCCCTAATATGACAGTGGCCGATAACGTATGTGCCGGCGTAAAGGATGCGGGCGACGCCGCGGCGCGCAAGCAGCTTGCCGAGCGCTACCTGGGTATCTTTGGACTGGCCGATTTTGCCGACCGCTATCCCGCGCGACTCTCGGGCGGTCAGCAGCAACGTGTGGCGCTTGCGCGCATGGTGGCGGCGCATCCGGGCATTTTTATGTTCGACGAGCCCATGAGCGCACTCGATTCCTATCTTAAGAGCGCCCTCGAACAGAACATGCTCGACCTGTTCGATGTATGCAACCGCACCGTGCTCTACGTGAGCCACGATATTGACGAGGCATGCCGCCTGTGCGAGCGCATTTGCGTGATGCATAACGGACATGTCGAGGAGATCGGCTCCGTCGAGGACGTGGTCCGCCGTCCGCAGACGCTGGCGGCGCTGCGCCTGACGGGCTGCAAGAACACAAGCCGGGCGCGCAAGATCGGCGACGAAGAAGTTGAGGCGCTCGATTGGGGCATGACCTTTAACGTGGGTCGCGAGGTTCCCGATAATGTGGCGTACCTGGGCATTCGCGCGAGCTACTTCCATGTGGACAACCGTGCCGAGCGGGGTCGCAACAGCTACGACCTGCACGTGGCGCGCGTGAGCGATTCGCGTTTTGAGCGCCTGGTGCTGTTGGATGCGCCGCGGGCCGATGCGCCAACGCGTCTGCAGTGGAAGGTCAACAAATTGAGCGTACCAGCGGATGGGTTACCGCAAGAAGGCGAGACCCTGCGTATGCATTTTGATGCCAGCAGGATCCATCTGGTTTGTCGGTAGCGCCGGGTAATGCCGTCGGGGATATAAGTCTCGGCGGCTTTGTCTTGCCGTTCGCCGAATGGGGAATGACAAACTCTTATCAACACAGATAATTATTTATTAAACGACGGCACACGAGGTTGTCGTACGAATGTCAACGGTGTTCGCATGGTCGACGACCGTTGATATAGTTGACCTCAACTTGTAGAGGAGGGTGCGCACATGCCGCAGACGACATACATTCGCCGCGTTGCCGCGCGTGCCCTATATATGGCTCGGAGCCGCATATGAGCAGGTATGTTCACGGCTCCGGGAGAGACGACGCACAACTAAATAACCGTCCGCAAGGCAGGTTCCCTAAAATTCCGGGTTTGAGCACGGCCGGACAATCGCCGTCCGTCGTGCATCGATACCGCCGTTATCCGTTTTTGGTTCGAGAGGGGAACCGTCATGGCTGAAGAATTTGATTTCCATCCGATGTGGGAGAGCCTCGGCATGAATCTTGCCGACCACGACCTGCTGCTGGGCGCCGTGGGCCAGATGTACGGCGATATGTTCCTGACGCAGAACAATCGCCCCAAGTCTACGTCCTACCTGGATTTTGTCGCCACCAACATCCACAGCGGCCGTATTAAGGAGATGCTCGACAAGAAGGAGGCCGGCGAGGCCACCAAGATCGTCGGCTCGTTCTGCGTCTACGTGCCCGAGGAGATCGTACTTGCCTGCGACGGTATCCCCGTGGGTCTATGCTCTGGTGCCGATTGGGCAACCGATAAGGTCGAGGAGCACCTGCCGCGCAACACCTGTCCGCTTATCAAGAGCTTTGCCGGCTTTAAGCTGGGCGAGGTCTGCCCCTACATTGAGTCGAGTGACTTGGTGGTAGGCGAGAACACCTGCGACGGCAAGAAGAAAGCCTACGAGTTTTTTGCCACGCAAAAGAACATGTACGTCATGGATATTCCCAACGTACACGACGAGTCGACGCTCGTGACCTGGAAGGCCGAGGTCAAGAAGCTCGCCGACAAGATCGAGGAAGAGTGTGGCGTCAAGATTACGCCCGAGCGTCTGAAGGCCGCCATCCACGCCGTCAATGAGAAGCGTCGCGCCCTGCAGCGCCTCGCAGCCACGCGCGCTGCCGACCCGGCGCCCATCAGCGGTCTCGACAGCCTGCTGACCGTTCAGGCCGCCTTTATGGACGACACGCCGCGTCTGACCGGAGCCATCAACGATATGGCGGCTGAGTGCGAGCAGCGTGTCGAGGCCGGCGAGGGCGTGACGCCCAAGGGGACCAAGCGCATCCTGTACACCGGTACGCCCATGGCCGTGCCCAACTGGAAACTGTTCAACCTCATCGAGAAGGCCGGCGGCGTTGTGGTCGGCGAGGAGTCCTGCACGGGCTCGCGCTACTACAAGGACCTGGTCGACGAGTCCGGCGAGACGGTCGACGAGATGCTCGACGCCATCGCCGAGCGCTACTTTAAGATCAACTGCGCCGTCTTTACGCCCAACGACCAGCGTATGAAGGACATCGTTCAGATGGCCAAGGACCTGCATGTAGACGGCATCGTCGACGTGGCCCTGCAGTTCTGCACGCTCTACGAGATGGAGTCGTTTGCCGTGGAGAAGGCCGCCGAGGAGGTCGGCATTCCGTTTATGCACATCACGACCGACTACGCTGGCGAGGATGCAGGTCAGTTACAAACCAGGATCGAAGCTTTCTTGGAGACCATTTAGGACTATCCGCCCCGGCGGCTTTCCCGGGCACCCGATCTTGCCGTTCAAACCGTCGCTTGTGTACCAAAGTACGCGGCGCTCCTCTTTTACGGCAACCTCGGGCACCTGGGAAAGCCGTTTCCTTGGTTGGTTGAAAGGTTTAGAAGTTATATGTCGGAAAATATTGAGCAGCCGTTGCCGTCCACGTTTGAGGAGTTCAACGAGCAGCGCAAGGCGGCGTTTATTCGCGTCAAGGATTATAAGCAGGCGGGTAATCGCCTGGTCGGTTTTCTGTGCAGCTACACGCCGCTCGAGATTATCGATGCCGCGGGGGCTGCGAGCGTGGCGCTGTGCGGCACGTCCGACGAGGTGATTCCCGAGGCCGAGAAGGTGCTGCCGGCAAATCTCTGTCCGCTCATCAAGTCGACGTACGGCTTTGCCTACTCGCAAAAGTGCCCGTTTACGTACTTTAGCGACATGATCATCGGTGAGACCACCTGCGACGGCAAGAAGAAGATGTACGAGCTACTCAACGAGCTCAAGCGTACGCACATTCTGCACCTGCCGCAGGGTCGCGATCGCGCCTACGAGCGTGAAGGCTGGTACGAGGAGTGCCGCCTGCTCAAGGAGGAGCTCGAGAACTTCTACGGCATCGCGATTACCGACGATGATCTGCGCGCTGCCGTCCGTCGTCGCAACCGCTTGCGTGCGGCCCAGCTCGAGATGTTTGCGCTGCAGGCCAACCAGCCGGCGGCCATGAGCGGCGTCGATCTGATGAGCACCATGTTTGCCGGTACGTTCAGCTTTGATATCGAGGCCTATACGCAGCAGCTGGAGCAAAAGGTTGCCAAGCTGCGCGAGACCTACGACGCGGGTGAGCGCCCGGTCGCGGCAGACGCCAAGCGCATTCTGATCACCGGCTGCCCGGTGGGCGGCGTGATCAACAAGATCGGCCGTACTATCGAGTCCAACGGCGGTGTGGTCGTGTGCATGGACGACTGCTCGGGCGAGCGCACGGCGGCCATGATGATCGACCCGGAGGCTCCCGACATTCTGCGCGCCATCGCCGACCGCTATCTGGATATCAACTGCTCGGTCATGACGCCCAACGACGGTCGCATGGAAAACACGCTGGCCATGTGCGAGAAGTATCACGTCGATGGCGTAGTGGAGAGCGTGCTCCAGGCGTGCCACACCTTTAACGTGGAGAGTGCACGCATGCAGGAGGCCGTCGAGGGTGCGGGCATTCCGTATATGAAGATCGAGACCGACTACAGCAACGGCGACATGGGCCAGATCGAGACTCGCATCGCCGCCTTTATCGAAACCCTCTAGCTTCCTCAGGCACCGGATCTTGCTCCTCAAACCGTCGCTTGCGTACCCAAAGTACGCTGCGCTCCTCTTTCGGGGCAATCTCCGGCACCTGAGAAACCTAGAGCTAAGGCGCCTGAACGCGCCGCTACCTTTGATATTTAGATTGGGAGAGAGCCATGATAGGGATCGGGATCGATATCGGGTCTACGGCGGCTAAGGCTGCTGTGGTCGACGGGGAGGGTTCGGTGGCGTGGACGTGCGTGCAGCCAACCGGGTTCTCCTCGGTCGATGCGGCGGAGCGTCTGCGCGGCGAGCTTGCCGCGGCCGGCTATGACGTGGCTGCCGACGACGTGCGCGTGATCGCGACCGGCTACGGTCGTGTCGCCGTGCCCTATGCGCATAAGGTCGTGACTGAGATTACCTGCCACGGTACCGGTGCTGTGCGCCTGTTTGGCGACCACGGCACCGTGATCGACGTGGGCGGTCAGGACACCAAGGTCATTCAGATCAAGGGCGGTCGCGTGGCCAAATTTGCCATGAACGACAAGTGCGCTGCCGGCACGGGGCGCTTTTTGGAGATCATGGCCGACCGCCTAGGCATTTCCCAGCAGCAGATGGCCGTCCTGGCGCTTTCCGGTGAGCCCACCAAGATCAGCAGCATGTGCACGGTGTTTGCCGAAAGTGAGGTTATCAGCCTGATCGGTCGCGGTGAGCCGCGCGAGAACATTGCGCGTGGCGTGATCGACAGCGTGGTCTCGCGCGTGGCCACTATGGCCGGGCAGGCGACGGGTGCTCCGTACTACCTGACGGGAGGCTTGTGCGAGAACGCTTACGTTGTGGAGCGGCTGGCGGCGCTGCTGGGGTCGCCGGTCACCACCTCGCCCCAGGCCCGCTTCGCCGGTGCCATCGGCGCGGCGATTCGCGCACAGGCGCTCAATTAATGCATCCGCCGTAGGCTCGCATTCATGCGTATACTGGGAGAAAATGATTGACCGATGAGAGGAGGTATCGATGGCTGACGATCAGATTAAGCTTACGTCTATGACTGCCGCGAGCGGTTGAGCCGCTAAGTTGGCCCCCGGAGCCCTCGCCCAGGTCCTGGGCGATTTACCCAATGTGCATAACGACAACTTGCTCGTGGGGTTCGATACCTCCGACGATGCGAGCGTCTTCCGCGTAGGGGAGAACCTGGGACTCGTGCAGTCCATCGACTTCTTCCCACCGATGGTCGACGACCCGTTTCTGTTTGGCCAGATCGCCGCGGCCAACTCGCTGTCGGACATCTACGCCATGGGCGGGCGGCCGAGCCATGCCATGAACTTGCTGTGCATCCCGAGCTGCCTGGGCGTTGAGGTTGCCGGTCAGATTCTGGCGGGCGGCGCCGACAAGTGCGTCGAGGCCGGCTGCTCCATCGCGGGCGGTCACACCATCAACGACGACGAGCCCAAGTACGGCCTGTCCGTGAGCGGTTTTGTCGCGCTTGACCGTATGCTCGCCAACAGCGGCGCGCGCGTGGGCGATGTTCTGCTGCTGACCAAGGCCATCGGCTCGGGCATTATCACCACGGCCATTAAGGGCGAGCTCATCGAGCAGGACGAGGCCGCAGCCATGTTTGACTCGATGCGCACCCTCAACGAGGCACCGATTCGTCTGGCCGAGGGACTTGAGCTTCACGGCTGCACCGACATTACGGGCTTTGGTCTGATCGGGCACGCGTGCGAGATGGCCGAGGGCTCGGGCGTGCAGGTTGAGCTTGCATCGGGGGCGGTGCCGCTCTTTGACCAGGTGCTCGACATGGCGCGTCTGGGCATTATCCCCGCGGGCTCCTACCGCAACCAGGACTTCTTTGGCCCGCGCGTGGCGGCCGACGAGGACCTGGAGCCGGGCATGCTGGATGCGCTGTACGATCCGCAGACCTCGGGCGGTTTGCTTATTGCGGCGCCCGCGGCGGATGTGGATGAGCTTGCGCGTCGTCTGCATGCCGAGGGGCGCGTTGCCGCCGTCGTCGGTCGCGTTTGCGAGGCGGAGCCGGGCGGTCCTGCCGTCCGCGTTGTCCGCTAGCCCGCACGTTTATGTAACTGTTTACCGTTCTCTAGAACGGTTCTTTCGAAAGGAAAAGCTATGTCTACCAAAATTGAAGTCAATGCCATGGGCGATGCCTGCCCGCTGCCCGTCGTCAAGACACTTAAGGCACTCAAACAGCTTGATGGCGAGGGTGCCGTGGTGACCTCGGTCGACAACGAGACCGCCGTCAAGAACATCTCCAAGATGGCGCAGGAGAAGGGCTGCACGGCCTCGGTCGAGAAGGTTTCTGACGCCGAGTGGCACGTGACCGTGGCGACCTCTGGCGCCGTTGCCGTGGCCGATCCTGAGCAGGATGGCGCTGCCTTCTGCGACGCCAGCGCCGGCAAGGGCAAGCTCGTCATTTCCGTCTACACCGACTGCATGGGCCGTGGCGATGACGAGCTGGGCCACAAGCTCATGAAGGCGTTTATCTTTGCCGTGACGCAGCAGGAGGAGCTGCCCGCGACCATGCTGTTCTACAACGGCGGTGCCAAGCTCACCGTCGAGGGCTCACCGGTGCTCGACGACCTGAAGGGGCTGGCTGAGCAGGGTGTCGAGATTCTCACCTGCGGTACCTGCCTCGACCACTATGGCATTAAAGACCAACTTGCAGTGGGCGAGGTCACCAACATGTACGTGATCGTGGAGAAGATGGAGCAGGCCGTGCGCGTCGTGCGCCCGTAGCGTATTGGTTGGAGTTGCCATGAGGGAGAAGCGCCCGGCGCTTGTCATCACGTTCCCCACCACGGCGGCCGCCATGGGTTGCGAGTCCCTGTGCATTGAGCGCGGCCTTCCCGGGCGAACGATTCCCGTGCCCGGGGAGGTCGCTGCCGGCTGCGGTTTGGCGTGGAAGGCGTCGCCTGCCGATGAGGAGCTGCTGCGCGCCGAACTCGCCGCGGCGAGTGTTCCTACCGAGGGCTATACCGTGATTGATATGTGGGAGGTCGTGCGATGATCTACCTGGATAACGCGGCGACGACCATGCACAAGCCGCAGACGGTGATCGATGCCGTGACGCAGGCGATGTGCTCGCTCGGCAATGCCGGGCGTGGCGCCACGTCGGGTGCCCTCGATGCCGCTCGTACGATTCACGGTTGCCGTGCCAAGCTCGCGCGCCTTTTAGGTTGCCCGAGGGCGGACCATGTGTGCTTTACGCCCAACTCTACGGCGGCGCTCAACACCGCCATCTGTGGCGTGGTGCGCCCCGGCGACCGCGTGGTCACGACGGTGCTCGAGCACAACTCCGTGCTGCGTCCGCTCAACCGCCTGACAGCAGAGCAGGGCGTGACCGTTGAACATGCGGGCTGCGACGCGAGCGGCGTGCTTGACTACGACGAACTCGAGCGGCTGGTCACGCCGGGCACGCGTGCCGTGGTGGTGACGCACGCCTCCAATGTGACCGGCAATGAGGTCGACATTGCGCGCGTGGCCGCCATGGCCCATGCGGCCGGCGCGCTGGTGATCGTCGATGCCTCACAGTCTGCCGGCACGGCGCATATCGATATGCGCGCCATGGGGCTCGACGTCGTGTGCTTTACCGGCCACAAGGGGCTCATGGGACCTCAAGGCACCGGCGGCCTGGCCGTGGCGGAGGGAATTGACATGGCACCGTGGGCCATGGGCGGCACCGGCGTGCACAGCTTCGATGCACTGCAGCCGCTTGAGTGGCCCACTCGCCTCGAGGCGGGCACGCTCAACGGTCACGGTATCGCGGGACTTTCCGCAGGTCTCGACTTTATCGAGGCCCAAGGCGGAGTCGAGGCGATCGCGGCACACGAGCGAGCACTGGCGGATCGCTTTCTCGCTGGCGTGCGCGAAATCCCGGAGATCAAGCTCTACGGTGCGTTTGACCAGCCCGTGCGCTCGGCGATCGTCTCACTCAACGTGGGTGATATCGACTCTGCCGAGATCTCGGATGCGCTCATGCAAGGGTGGGGGATTGCGACGCGCCCCAGTGCCCATTGCGCTCCGCTCATGCACCGTGCGCTAGGGACCGAGCGTCAGGGTGTCGTTCGCTTCTCGTTTGGGTATTTCAACACGGACGAGGAAGTCGACACCGCGATTGACGCTTTGCGCGATTTAGCCTGCTAGAGCGTATATACTTGCGGGACGGGTCTTATGCCCGTCCCGTTTTTGTTTCGATTCGAAAGGTGCTCTTATGGCCTCATCCGCCTCGCGTGGTCTACGCTCCGACCATGTCGTTACCGTCGGCATCGCCCTGTTCTCGATGCTCTTTGGCGCCGGCAACCTCATTATTCCGCCACTGCTGGCGCTGCAGGCAGGTTCTGCCACGCCGGTCGCTATGCTTGGCTTTCTCATCGCCGCCATCGGCCTGCCCGTCATGGGTTTTATCGCCGTGGCGCTTGCCGGAACGGCGCGCGAGCTTGCCGGCCGCGTGCACCCCAAGTTTGGTGAGTTCTTTGTCGCGGCAGTGTATCTGGCCATCGGCCCGTGCCTGGCTATTCCGCGCACGAGCTCCACAGCCTTCGAGATGCTGGTGCCACTGCTGCCCGAGGGCGTCTCGCTCGGCACGGCACGTCTGGTGTTTGCCATCGGGTTCTTCGTCGTCGCGTTTGCGCTCACGCTGCGTCCGGGCGTCATCACGCGCGTGCTCGGTCGCATTACGGGCCCCGCGCTTATCGCGCTCATCGTGCTGGTCGTGGGTGCTGCCGTGATCTCGCCGCTGGGACCGGCTGCCGCGCCTCAAGCTCCCTACGATGCAGGCGCCGCCGTGCAAGGCTTTTTGACCGGCTACCAGACCATGGACCTGCTCGCGTCTCTCGCCTTTGGCATTATCATCGCCGAGACCATCCACGAGCTGGGTGTTACCGATGACAAGCGCGTGGCCTTCGAGATTTCGCGTTCCGGTGTGATCGCCGGCGTGCTCATGGCCGTCATCTACTGCGGCCTGGCGCTTGCCGGCATGCAGCTCGGCACGGTTATGCCCGATGCTACCAACGGCGCCGCCATCCTTGCCCGTTCGGCCTCTATGCACTTTGGTCTTGTCGGCACGGTCGTGGTCTTTGCGATCTTTTTCCTTGCCTGCATGAACGTGTGCATCGGCCTCATCAGCTGCTGCTCGCGCTACTTCTGCGAGACGTATGTGGTCGAAGGGGGAGCGGAGGCTTCCGAGGAGGCTATGCGCCGTCCCTTTGCGATTCTCGCCTTTGTGTTCGCGGCGTTTTCGTGCGTGCTCTCCAACGTGGGCCTCGACATGATCCTCATGTTTTCGGTGCCCATGCTCAACGCCTTGTATCCCGTCGCCATCGTGCTGGTACTGATGGGCCTGGTGCACGGCTTTTGCGACGCTCATCCGCAGGTGTGGGTCTGGGTCGGCGGCGTGGTTGCCGTGCAGAGTGTGATCACCTCGGTTCGCGACGCGTTCTTTGCGGGCGCGTGGCTGCCGTTCGATGCATTGCCCCTGGCGGATATCGGTGCCGCGTGGGCGCCAGTCGCCGTGGTGGCGTTTGTGATTGGCCTGGCCCATAGCCAGTTTGTCGCACATTCGAGGAGCTAGGGTATCGTCGCTTGCACAGGCGCGAAGTCTCCCCTATAATTTCCTTCGCTTTGGGACACGCAAGGTTTAGACCTTAGCTGCTCAACACCTTCGGGACGTGGCGCAGTTTGGTAGCGCGCCTGCTTTGGGAGCAGGATGTCGCAGGTTCAAATCCTGTCGTCCCGACCATATCTTGCGGGCGTAGTTCAATGGTAGAACCCCAGCCTTCCAAGCTGATGACGCGGGTTCGATTCCCGTCGCCCGCTCCATAAGATAGACGAATGGCTCTGGTTCCTTTTGGGACCAGAGCCATTTTCGTAAGTGCACGGGGTGACGGGAATCGATGCCGCCCCACATCCCCTCTTAAGTTGCGGTGAAATACGGACTGTTTTTTGGCTTATTTGGCTCATTTAGTCCGTATTTCACCGCAACTATTTGTAAGGTTGGATTTTGATGCCGTTGGGAGGACCGTAACGACCGTCTACCGAGAGTGGAAATATTTTCTGAAGTCCTGACCTGCGACGTCAAGCTTTTGGTCAGCTTTTGGCAAGGCCTGCGGACGGAAGCATGCGATAGCGTAATGGTATTCTCTCCGCCGTGATGGTTATGGGGTTGGCCATGCTCGATAAAGGCAAACATTTTCCGCAGTCCTATGCAAGGATGCTATTCTCGGCCGTTGGAATTCATCAAGATGGACAGCTGCTTATAACAATTGATCCTTGGGATGAACGCCGTGCGCGCGAGCTTATGCAGGAAGAGCTCATGCTTCGTCTTTACAACCATGTATATGCGGATCCGGTCTATTGGAATAATCTTGGGGTTGAAGATCGTATCTTTCAGCTGGCATCCGCTATTGCGGTCGTTGAACCGGATGCTGTGTTTTGCGGAGCGACAGCAGCGCTGCTCTACGGCATCGGCTCGGCGTATACGCTTCTGGATAAAGTGCAAGTACTGCTGCCACGGTCTACAAGGCGTGATAAGTATGAGTTCGTTGAATACAAGCGCTGGCGGGCGGGCGAAGTGTGGCGGCTAGGTCTGTTTACACTGACGGATCCGTGTCGAACGGTTGTTGATATCGCTCGAACGAGCGCCTTTCGCTATGCGCTGGGCTATGTCGATGGCTTGGCCCGTGAGTACGATGTCGAACGCGAAGAGCTGCGAGCATATGCCCAGGCAAATTGCCGAGGGTTGCATGGCATCGCGCGTGCTTTTGACGTTTTTGAGTATATGGACGGCAGGTCAGACAATGGCGGCGAGTCTGAGGCGAGAGCAGCGATGATTCTCGCTGGGGTTGCCGCGCCCGAGCTTCAAGTTGAGATAACGCGACCGGGAAACGCTGGCTATTATCTAGCAGATTATGGCTGGCAGATGCCAGACGGCTCATGGACGCTGGCAGAGCTGCATGGGCTGGGTAAGTTTGAAGACGAAGCTCAAAATGATCCGGAGCAAGCGGCGGCAAAAACCTATCGAGCGGCCCTCATGCGCGATGCGAACCTTCGCGCCATGGGCCACAACGTCATTCATTTCAAACTCTCGGACACCTACGAAGTAGAATCGTTCGGTGCCATGATGCGCGGTTACGGTATTCCGACAACAAAACCCTACGCCGACTCCCGATAGAGAAATCGTTCGCAGCCAACCTTCAATAAGTTGCGGTGAAATACGGACTATCGAGGCCTTTAAAGGCATGAAACAGTCCGTATTTCACCGCAACTTAGGAGGGGATGGGGCTGAGGGGCGGGCGATGCCGTTGCCTGCCGGTTAGTGGCGACCGTGGTGGCGGAGCTTGTCGATGGTGGAGTCGGTGCTGCGGCTGCGGGCTTCGGTTGCGGTTTGACGCTTGCGGCGGTAATCGATCATGCCTTGGATGATGGGCTTGCCAAAGCTCACGACATCATCGTTGTAGATGGCGGTTCGGGCTGCGAGGAGGCAGTCGGTAAAGTCCATATGGGTCTTGCCGAAGAGTTTGACGGCAAGGGCGACAACGGTGGGCTCGTCGACCATGACGTCATCGAGCAGTCTTTTCATGGCCGCAGCAATTTCAACGCGGGGAACCTTATAGACGTCGCGCAGCGTGACCACGACGCGCGTGATGATTTCGGGGTAGACACGTGCGGTGCGCGTGGCGATGACCTTGGCGGCGCGCGGTGACAGGACCTCGTCGTCGTCAAGCAGGTAGCGAAGGATGACGGTCTCGTCGATGATGGTGCTACTCATGGATATCTACTTCCTCGGGACCCAAAACCGACTCGTCGCTTTCTGTGGCTAGGTATTCAATCCAGGCATTGCGCTCCTCGGAGCGGCGATTGGGGTCCCCATATGCTTTGAGCAGTCCATAGGCGGCCGTGCCGTCCTTGGAGCGCACGGCGACCGGCTGAAAGGGGAGCTTGCGCATCAAAATACTCTGCGCGACAAATAGACGGACAGCCTCGGCGAGCGATGTACCCATGGCGTCGTAGAGACGTTCGGCATGCTGCTTGTCTTCCTCGCGAATGCGCACCTGCAGGATGGCTCGTTTTTGAGTCGATGACATCACTGGCCTCCCTTAATGAGCGTGCAATTTGAATAGTCAAATACAACATCGGCTAATAATAGCCAATCTTACAACCACTACTTTATTGCACTAGAGTAATTGAGTGTAAACGATATTACAAACGTACTACATCCTTCAGAAACGAGCGTGAAATCTCCCTTGGATGTACGCATGTAATACACTCACCTTTATAGCTTCTAGAGAATAATTCCAACCTGCCAAAACCCCTGCAATACACCCGTATTGCAGGGCCTATGCTCAAGTTTGCCACCTGCAACTGCGTATATTTAACCTGTATATCGTTGGAGGAATTCTATCGAAGTGCCTGTTTCGCCGCATGCACTCGATACGCCGATGCCGGACCACGGGCGGTCCGGGGCAACGTCGGCAGGGTCTCTCCGGCATGGGATTCAGGAGGGAGTGAACAACATGGGCAATAAACGAGTCGTAGCCGATTCCTCACGCTGCATTGGGTGTCAAACCTGTATGGCGGCGTGCATCGAGGCGCACGACATCCCCGGCAACATCGCCGCGCCGCGCCTGCGCGTGACGCGTACGTACGAGATCTCCGCGCCGGTGGCTTGCCATCACTGCGAGGATGCCCCGTGCGCGAAGGCCTGTCCTACGGGCGCCTTGTTCTTTGATCCAAAGAACCATCGCATCGGCGTCAACGAGGACAACTGCATCGGCTGCAAGAGCTGCGTTATGGCATGCCCCTTTGGCGCCGTGAGTGTGGCGACCACGCAGGTCCCCGTCTTGATGGGCGACGTTCGCGTGGGTTCGCAGACTAAGAGCTTCGTGCTTAAGTGCGACCTGTGCGTGGACCGTCCCGGCGGCCCGGCGTGCGCCGAGGCGTGCCCGACCAAGGGCCTCACCCTGGTTGACGAGGAGCGTCTGGCGGAGCTGACCGCCGAGCGTGCCCGCGCCACCATCGAAAACGAGGCGTAAGCGTTGGGGCGACAGGCCCAATGATTGGCAAATTAGTACCGAATAATCGGTAGCAGAAAAAGGAAGGAGGGTGTCATGGAGAAGCATAAAGTGATCTGCCCTTACTGCGGCGCCGGTTGCCAGTTTAACCTCCTGGTCCAAAACGGCCAGGTCGTGGGTACCGAACCGCTCAACGGCATCACCAATCAGGGCGAGCTGTGCCTTAAGGGCATGAGCGGCTACGACTTCATCAACGACACCAAGATCTTGACTCCTCGCGTACTGCACCCGATGATCCGCCGCACCAAGGGCGCGGATCTTGAGCGCGTAAGCTGGGACGAGGCACTGGATTTCACCGCATCTAAGATGCAGGCCATAATTGACGAATATGGTCCTAACGCTGTCATGACCACCGGCTCTTCGCGAGGCGGCGGCAATGAGGCGAACTACGTCATGCAGAAGTTTACGCGTGCGTGCATCGGCACCCACAGCGTAGACAACTGCGCCCGTACTTGACACGGCCCTACTGTCCTCGGTCTGATGGACACGGTTGGTTCAGGTTGCATGTCATGCTCCATCCCCGGTATGGAGGATGCGGGCTGCATTTTCCTCTTCGGCTATAACCCTGCCGATTCGCACCCCATCGTCGCAAGGCGTATCGTGCGAGCCAAAGAAAAGGGTTGCAAGATCATCGTCGCCGACCCGCGCCATATCGAAACCGCGCGTATCGCCGATCTCTACCTTCCGATCAAGAACGGTTGCAATGTTGCGTTCCTCAACGCCTTTGCCAACTGCTTGGTCAACGATGGCCTCTACGACAAGGAATTCGTCGCCGAGCACACGAACGGCTTTGACGAGTGGTGGGAGACCATCAAGAACTACACTCCCGAATCCGTACAGGACATCACGGGTGTCGAGCCCGCGTTGATCCACCAAGCTGCCGAGATGTACGCCACGGCGAAGCCCTCCGCCATCATTGGCTGGGGCATGGGCGTATGCCAGCAGAAGCAGAACCTGAAGACGGTGCACACCATCGCCTCCATCGCCTGCGTTGCCGGCCAGATCGGCAAACCCAATTCCGGCCTCGCGCCCGTGCGTGGTCAGAACAACGTCCAGGGCTCCTGCGATATGGGCATGCTGCCTAACCTGTACCCTGGCTACCAGAAAGTCACCGACCCCGCCGTGCGCGCCAAGTTTGCAAAGGCTTGGGGCGTGCCCGAGGAAAAGCTCCCGCTCGAGGAGGGCTACAAGCTCACCGACCTGGGCCACCTGGTCGACGAGGGCAAGGTGCACTGCTTCTACAACTATGGCGAGGACCCGGTGCAGACCGAGCCCGATTCGGCCGGTATGCGCAAGACGCTCTCCGAGCTGGATCTGTTCATTTGCCAGGACATCTTTATGACGCAGACGACCATGCTCGCCGACGTCATCCTGCCCGCTACCTCTTGGGGCGAGCACGAGGGTGTCTTTACCGCATCCGACCGTAGCTTCCAGCACTTTGACGCGGCCGTTCCGCCCAAGGGCGAGTGCCGCCACGACTGGGAGATCTTCGCGGACCTGTCTACGCGCATGGGTTACCCCATGCACTACGACAACACCGAGCAGATCTGGAATGAGTGCATCAGCCTGTGCCCCAACTTTGTGGGCGCGACCTACGAGAAGATGGCTCCCGAGGGCGGTTACGCCCAGTGGCCCGTCAAGAGCACCGATGTGAACGACCACGGTACGCCCGACATGTTCGCTGGTGGCAAGTTCACCACCAAGGACGGCCGCGCCAACCTGATGGCGCACGACTGGGAGGCGCCCTCCGAGCTTCCCGACGATGAGTACCCGCTCATCCTGTGCACCGTCCGCGAGGTCGGCCACTACAGCTGCCGCTCGATGACCGGCAACTGCAAGACGCTGGCACTGCTTGCCGACGAGCCCGGCTTTGTCCGCATGAATCCCGCGGACGCCCAGGCGCGCGGCATCAAGAATGGCGACATCGTCTCGATCCACAGCCGCCGCGGCCAGGTATATAGCCGCGCCGACGTGAGCGACCGCATCAACAAGGGCACGGTCTACATGACCTACCAGTGGTGGATCGGCAAGTGCAACGAGCTGACCATTCACAAGGTCGACCCGGTATCGCATACGCCCGAGGACAAGTTCTCCGCCTGCCAGGTCGACGCTATCGCCGACCAGGTCTGGGCCGAGGGCGAGGTGGAGCGTCAGTACACCGAGCTCAAGCAGGCTCTGGTCGACGCCGCCGCTCCCCAGGACGTTGAGCCCGGCGCCGCCAAGTTCGACGACGAGACACACGTGAATCAAATCGTGTAGTCCCGTTCTCGTTGGCTTTTTGGGCCGGGCGTCCCGTACGTTCGGGAGCCCGGCCCGTTATTTTGAAAGGAAGTGGGGATGAACCGCTTCATCGACATCAACCCGGAGAGGTGCATCGGCTGCGGAACATGCCAGTCCGCCTGTGCCGACGCCCACCGGATGCAGGGTCTTCAGGATACGCCGCGCCTGGCGCTCGTGAAGACCGACGGTATTTCGGCCGCCCTTGCCTGCCACCATTGCGAGGGTGCCCCCTGCGCCGAGGTTTGCCCGGTGAATGCCATCGAGCACGATGGCGATCGCATCCACGTCAAGGAGCAGGAGTGCATCGGGTGCAGGCTGTGCGCCATCGCGTGCCCCTTCGGAGCCATCCATCCCGATGGCACGTCTATCGCCGGTGTCGCAGGCATGTGCGACCCGACGCCTTCGTATCCTAAGTCCCTGAGCAGCCTGCTTACGTGGGCTCCCGGCCAGTACACCTGCGCTGTCAAGTGCGATCTGTGTGCCTTCGATCCGGACGGCCCGCATTGTGTGGCGGCGTGCCCCACCAAGGCGCTGACCGTCATGGGCGGCGCGGCCGATCGCGAGCTCGACGAGGCCAAGCGCCTACGCTCGATCGAAAACGGTCCGGTCGTCGACGTTACCGCTGTGGCCCAGGGCCTGTCCGAGAAAGCAGAAGGGAGCGTAAACAATGGATAGCATGACGCTGTTTATCGCATCGCTTGCCGTCTCGTGCATCGGTGCGCTCGCCTCGGTTCTGCTGATCAAGGCCGATAACGCCGCCAAGACCGCCGGCTGCCTGATCGGCGCCGTCGCGGCCGTGCTGTCGTTCATCGCGGGCCTCGAGGCCGTGCTTGGCGACGTTTCGTCCCTCAACACGGTCTTCTTCTTCCCGTTCGCCCGTCTCGAGCTCTTGCTCAACGGCCTTGCGGGCCTGATCGTGGTCCTCATCTCGATTCTCGCCTTTGCGGGCTTCATCTACGGTCTGTCCTACTTCGACGAGTACCCGGGCAAGGTCGGGCGCGCCGGCTTCTTTATGAACACCTTCGTCGCCTCGATGATGCTCGTCATCACCGCCGACAACGTGTTCTGGTTCCTGGTCGCCTTTGAGCTCATGTCCCTTACGAGCTACTTCCTTGTCGTTATCGAGGAGAACAAGAACTCCATTAGGGGCGGTTGGCTCTACTTCGTCATCGCGCACGTGGGCTTCGTTCTCATCATGGCGAGCTTCCTGCTCATGACCAACGGCGTGGGCGGTTCTTTCAGCTTCAGTGATTTCCGTACGCATGACTTTGGACCCGCCGTCTCCTCCGCGTGCTTCGTCCTCGCGTTCTTCGGATTTGGCGCGAAGGCCGGTATCATTCCGCTGCACTCCTGGCTGCCCCAGGCGCACCCCGAGGCGCCGTCCAACGTGTCCGCCCTCATGTCCGGCGGCATGATCAAGATCGGCATCCTGGGAATCCTCAAGGTCGGTCTCGACCTGCTCGCGGGTTCGGGCGTCCAGCTCTGGTGGGGCCTCATGGTCCTGGTCTTCGGATCCATCTCGTCGGTCCTGGGTGTCGTCTACGCCCTCCACGAGCACGACATCAAGCGCCTGCTTGCCTATCACTCCGTCGAGAACATCGGCATCATCTTGCTCGGTGTCGGCGCGTCCATGACGGCGCACGCCCTGGGCAACGACGTCATCGCGACGATCGCGCTCATGGCCGCCCTCTACCACACGCTCAACCACGCCATGTTCAAGGGCGAGCTGTTCCTCGGCGCGGGCTCCCTGCTCTATGCCACGGGTACGCGCAACATGGAGAAGATGGGCGGTCTGTTCCGCCGCATGCCGGTCACGGCCGTCTGCTTCCTCATCGGTGCCCTTGCCATCTCGGCCATCCCGCCGCTCAACGGCTTCGTTTCCGAGTGGTTCACCTACCAGTCCCTGTTCAACATCTCGACGCTCTCCGACCCGGTCGTCATGGTGTTCGCCGTCGCCTCCGCGGCCGCCCTCGCCATCACCGGTGCCCTGGCCGTCACGTGCTTCGTGAAGGCCTACGGCGTCTCGTTCGCGAGCAGCCCTCGTTCCCAGGAGGCCGCGAACGCCAAGGAGTCCCCGGCTCCGATGTTGTTCTCGCAGATGCTCCTCGCGGCCATCTGCGTGGTACTGGGAATCGGCTCCCCGGTCATCGCCCCGGTTCTGGGCGACGTCGCCCAGAGCGTGCTTGCCGGCTCCGCCGTCACAGCCACCTCGGGCGTGTCTCTCGTGAACGAGATTTCCGGTGCCGCCACCTCCACCCCCGCGATCGCCATCGCGCTCGTGGTCCTCACCGGCCTCGCGTTCGCGTTGAGGTCCTGCCTCGGCGCCAAGGCCCCCGCTAAGAAGACCGACCCTTGGGCGTGCGGCTACGAGCCCAACGAGCACATGCCCGTCGTCGCCACGAGCTTCGCGTCCGACGTCGAACTCTTCATGGGCCCGCTCTACACCCTGCGCGAGGTATGCACCAAGATCTGCTGGTCCATCGCGCACGTGTTCCAGAAGCTCACCGGTGTCGCCCAGGGCGTCGAGCCCCTGCCCGACCGTTTCCTGGTCGATGCACCGAGCGAGGGTGCCGACAAGCTGGCCGGCCTCGCCTCCAAGATCGAGGGCGGCAACTACTCCGTATACATCTGCTACATCGTCGCGGCGCTCGTGGTCTTCCTCGTGCTCGCCGTGGTCATGGTCTAGAGAGGGGAGAGGATATTATGAACATCGTTCTTGCGATGGCGCAGGGCCTCGTGGTCATGCTGGTCGCGCCCTTCTTCTCCGGCCTCGCCCGTGTGATTCGCGCGAAGATGCACAATCGCCGCGGTCCGTCCATCCTTCAGGATTACCGGGACCTCGCGAAGCTCATGGCGCGTCCCGAGTCCGTGAGTTCCGACTCGAGCTTCGTACTGCGCATCATGCCGCCGCTGTTCCTCGCGGTGTCGTTTATGCTCGCCATGGGCCTGCCCATGTTCACGCTCCAGAGCCCCATGCCCGTCTTTGGTGACGCCATCACCATCATGTACGCGCTCGCGCTGCCCCGCTTCTTCTTCGCGCTGTCCGGCGTGGATTCCTCCAACGCCTACGCGGGCTTCGGCGGTATCCGCGAGCTCCTCATGAGCGTGCTCATCGAGCCGTCCATGCTCATCGCGCTGTTCACCGTCGCCATCGTGTGCGGCTCCACGGACATTGCGACCATGGGTCAGCACATCGTTACGGGCAACGTCTCGAGCGTCGTCGCCGTTATCCTCGCCGGCGTCGCCTTCGCGGCCGCCTGTTACATGGAGCTCGGCAAGCTTCCGTTCGATCAGGCCGAAGCCGAGCAGGAGCTCCAGGAGGGCCCGCTCGCCGAGCTCTCCGGCCCGTCCCTGGCCATGATGAAGCTCGCCATGGGCATGAAGCAGGTCGTGGTCGTCGCTTGGTTCACCTCCATCTTCATCCCCTGGGGAGAGCCCGCGACCATCGGCGTCACCGCTCTCGTGGGCGCCGTCGTCTTCCTCGTCAAGTGCCTGGTCGATTTCGTCGTCTGCGGCGTGCTCGAGAACTCCGTTTCCCGTTCGCGCTTCAAGGTGCTCGGTAACCAGACCTGGGCCGTCGTCGGCATCGCGGTCCTCGCGTTCGTCTTCGTCGTCGTAGGCGTGTAGGGAGAAGGGAGAAACTATGTCAATCGAATCGAGCTTGTCCCTCTTTGCCATGGTGGCGATCGCCGTCCCCATGCTGGGCTCCCTGCTCATCGTCATGCTGCCGCGTCCCTACGCTAAATGGATCTGCGCCTTTGCCGGCGGCATCGCCACGGTCGCTTCCGTTGGCTTGGCCGCGACGTTTGCCGGAAACGGCATGAACGCGGTCGATGTAACCTGGGCGAGTATGGGCCAGACCTTGGTCATGGGCTTCATATTCGACCGGATGAGCACGCTGCTCGCACCCGCGTTCGTCGCTATCGGCCTGCTCGTCGTCATCTATTCGTTCCCGTACATGAGCGATAAGAATAAGGAGCATCCCGACGCGCCCCGTCGTCGCTTCTACGTGTACTTCTCCACGTTCATCGGCGCCATGGCCGGTCTCGCCTACAGCTCCACCATCGTCGGCCAGCTCGTTTTCTTCGAGATCACCGGTGTGTGCTCCTGGGGCCTCATCAGCTACTACATGACGCCCACGGCCAAGAAGGCCGGTGTGAAGGCGCTCATCATCACCCATATCGGCGCTCTGGGACTCTACATCGGCGCGGCCTTCCTGTTCGCCGGAACCGGCACGTTCGCGCTGAGCGCGATCTCCCAGCTCGATTCCGGTATGAAGACCGTCGTGCTGCTGCTCATCCTGTTCGCTGCTTGGGCCAAGTCCGCCCAGTTCCCGCTCTACATGTGGCTGCCCTCCGCAATGGAGGCCCCCACGCCCGTTTCCGCCTACCTTCATGGCGCGTCCATGGTTAAGGTCGGCGTGTGCGTGTTCGCCCGCGCTCTTGCGAGCGCCGGCGATATCCCCGAGATCGTCGGTTGGGTCGCCATCATCGACGCCGTCGTGACCATGCTCTTCGGCTTCCTCATGTACCTGCCCCAGAAGGATATGAAGCGCCTGCTCGCCTTCTCGACGATCGCGCAGCTCGCCTACGTGTTCTTTGGCCTGGGCCTCTCCGTGTTCGGAAGCCAGATGGCGTTTAACGGCGCCGTCGAGCACATCTTCAACCACGCGTTCACCAAGACCCTGTTCTTCCTCATCGCTGGCTCTCTCAGCTTCACGCTGGGAACCCGTATGCTGCCCAAGATCCAGGGCCTCATGAAGAAGTACCCGGTCACGGGCGTGGGCTTTGCGGTCGCCGCGACCGCTATCGCCGGCGTGCCCCCCATGAGCACGTTCTTTTCCAAGTTCCAGATCATTTCCGGTGGCTTCGCGGTTGGTGCTACCAACACGGTCATCTTTGTCCTCGTGTGCGTCATGGTCGTCGAGACCGTCGCCACCTTCGCATGGTTCCTGCGTTGGATGGGTAAGGTCCTGCCCGGTGAGCCGAGCGAGACCGTGGCCGCCGGCCAGCCCCTTCCGCGCGCCATGGCGTTCGTGTTCGTCGTCCTCATGATCATGGTCGTCGTCGCCGGTCCTCTGTCCTCTAGTTGGATGGGTTAGGAGGTAGGACATGGGTTATTCGTTAGTCAATATCCTGGGCGGTCTTCTGATCGTGACCTCCACCATGGTGGTCGTCTCGAAGACCATCCCGTCCGCCATCAAGTGGTACGCGATCCAGTCGGTTGTCCTGGTGGGCGTGCTGCTCACCCTGGGCCTCACCACCGGTGCCACCGAGCTTCTCATGTGGGCCGCGTCGGCCTTCGTCACCAAGGTGATCCTCGTTCCGTTCATTCTCAACCGTGCCTACAAGAAGATGGGTTCGCCTGCCGATAGCACGCTGACCTCCTCCATCAAGCCGGCCTGGACCATCATCCTCACCGGTCTGGAGGTGGCCGTCTGCTTCGCGGTGGTCACGCGCCTGAGCCTGCCCACCGCCGAGGTGGCCACTCCGGCCCTCGCCATCAGCTTCGCGCACTTCTTCGTCGGCCTCACGTGCATCATCTCCCAGCGCAACATCCTCAAGCAGATCTTCGGGTACTGCCTTATGGAGAACGGTAGCCACGTGACGCTCGCTCTGCTCGCGCCCACGGCCCCCGAGATCATCGAGATCGGCATCGCCACCGACGCCATCTTCGCCGTCATCATCATGTCCGCCGTCGTCGTGAGGATTTGGAACGACACCAAGTCGCTCGACTCCCACGACCTGACCGAATTGAAGGGGTAGGCCATGGATGTTTCAATGCTGACGGTCGCCCTGCTCGCTTGTCCTCTCGTGTTCTCCCTGATTATGGCTGCGCTCCCCAAGACGACGTCCTACAACGTCTTCGCGGGGCTCAACACCATCTCCGTCGCGGCGACCCTTGTCCTTTCGGTCGTCACCGCGGGAACCATGCTCTCGAGCGGGCAGAATATCGACGCTTTGGGCCCGTGGCTCCATCTCGATTCGCTCTCGTCGATCTTCGTCCTTCTGGTAGGCATCATCGGGTTCATCACCGGCGTGTACTCCATCTCCTATATCAAGATCGATATCGAGGAGAAGACCATGCCGGCCGAGCGCACCAAGCAGTACTACGCGCTGTTCAGCCTGTTCGTCTTCACGATGCT
This sequence comes from uncultured Collinsella sp., assembly GCA_900541855.1. Classification (GTDB taxonomy): domain Bacteria; phylum Actinomycetota; class Coriobacteriia; order Coriobacteriales; family Coriobacteriaceae; genus Collinsella. The sequence goes on along the minus strand of UQLD01000017.1, from coordinate 12,659 downwards.
GCTCGCCTGCCTGTCCAACAACATCATCCTCACCTGGGCGGCGGTCGAGGCCACTACGCTGTCGACCGTGTTCCTCGTGGGCATCTACAAGAACAAGCAGGCGCTCGAGGCGTCTTGGAAGTACGCGATGGTCTGCACCGCCGGTGTGGCCTTCGGCCTGTTCGGCACGCTGCTCATCTACGCGAACGCCGCCGATATCATGCCCAACGCGCATGAGGCCGCCTTCCTCACCTCCATCATGCCCTACGCCGACCAGTTCGACCCGATGCTCGTGCGCCTCGCGTTCGCGTTCATCGTCATCGGCTTCGGCACCAAGGCGGGCCTGTTCCCCATGCACACCTGGCTGCCCGACGCGCACTCCCAGGCTCCGAGCCCGGTCTCCGCGCTGCTCTCGGGCGTGCTGCTCAAGTGCGCCATGCTGGTGATCATCCGCTTCTACTCCCTGTCCATCATCACGGTGGGCGACACCTATCCGCGAACGCTCCTGCTCATCCTGGGCACGCTGTCCATCCTGGTGGCTGCCCTGTGCATCTTCAAGCAGGACGATATCAAGCGCCGCTTCGCGTACTCCTCCGTCGACAACGTCGGCGTGGTCGCGCTGTGCCTGGGTATCGGTGGCCCGCTCGGTATCGCCGCCTGCCTGCTGCACTGCATCTTCCACGGCTTCACGAAGGCGCTCGCCTTCTGCATGGCCGGTAACATCCAGCACATCTACCACACCCGCGACCTGAACAAGATCAAGGGCGTCGTCGAGATCGCTCCCGTCACGGCAGCGCTCACCATCATCGCCCTGCTCGCGCTCGCCGCCTTCCCGCCGTTCGCCCTGTTCATCTCCGAGTTCCTCACCTTCGTGGCCGGCGTTCAGTCCGGTCCCATCTGGGTGGTCGTGCTCGTGGCCATCGGCCTCACCGGCGTGTACTTCGCCCTTACCGGCATCGCGCTCAAGTCCATCTTCGGCAAGGCGCCCGAGGGCATGAAGCGCCACGAGGTGCCCGCCCTCATGATCATCCCCGAGATCGCCCTCGCGATCGTGGTCATGTGGTTCGGTATCGCCACCCCGGTCGCCATCACGAGCGGCGTCGAGGATGCAACGTCCGTCGTTTTGAACCAGAGCGTCGAAGAGCTCCACGAGGCCCCTCTCTACCGCATGGTGTTCAGTTCCCAGACCAAGACAAGTGAGGTGAATTAGCACCATGGCAGAACCTGAAAAGAAGGACTACGCTCGTCGCTGCGAAAGCCACGTCGAGGCCCTGCGTGCTGCAGTGCCGGGCGCTATCGAGAAGGTCGAGTGGCAGTGCGAGGACCAGCTGACGATCACCGTCAAGCAGGACAAGCTGCCCGAGGCCGTCCACTACCTGTATTACGAGCGCTACGGCTGGATTCCCGTGATCATCGGCAACGACGAGCGCAGTCTGTGCGGCCGTTACGCCGTGTACTATGTCATCTCCATGGAGGGGGAGGACCCCGGCTGGGTGACCGTGCGCACCGAGGTCGATCCCGCCAAGATGACGTTCCCGTCCGTGACGCCGTTCGTCCCCGCCTGCGTGTGGGGCGAGCGCGAGCTGCGCGACATGTTCGGCCTGATCCCCGAGGGTCTGCCCGACCGTCGCCGCCTGGTACTGCCCGATGACTGGCCCAGCGGCCTGTACCCGCTGCGCAAGGACTCCATGGACTACCGCTTCCGTCCCGCTCCCGCGAGCGACATGGAAAACTACGAGTTCTTGGCCGATACCAAGGGCAAGGAGACGACGCTCGTCCCCATGGGCCCGCTGCACATTACCTCCGACGAGCCCGGCCACTTCCGCCTGTTTGTCGAGGGCGAGACGATCGTCGACGCCGACTACCGTCTGTTCTACGTGCACCGCGGCATGGAGAAGGTCGCCGAGACGCGCCTGAACTATGACGCCGTCACGTTCCTCGCCGACCGCATCTGCGGCATCTGCGGCTGCGCCCACTCGGTGGCCTATGCCGAGGCCGTCGAGCGCGCCCAGGGCATTCATGTCCCGCCGCGCGCCCAGTACATCCGCGCCATCATGCTCGAGGTCGAGCGCCTGCACTCGCATCTGCTCAACATTGGTCTGGCGTCGCACTACACGGGCTTCGACTCCGGCTTCCAGCAGTTCTTCCGCGTCCGCGAGAAGTCCATGGACCTGGCCGAGAAGCTCTCCGGTCACCGCAAGACCTACGGCCTCAACGTGATCGGCGGCGTGCGTCGCGACATTTTGGCCGAGCAGAAGCTCTCCACGCTCACGACCATCCACCAGCTGCGCTCCGAGGTTCAGGAGCTCGTCGACGTCTTGCTCTCCACGCCCAATTTTATCGAGCGTACGAGCGGTATCGGCATTCTGGACCGCAAGATCGCTCGCGACTTCTCGCCGGTCGGCCCGCTCATGCGTGGCTCGGGCTATGCCCGCGACGTGCGCTTTGACCATCCCTTCGACGGCTACGCCGATCCGGACGTTCAAAAGATGCACGCCGCTACGGCCGACACCTGCGATGCCTTCGGCCGTACCGCCGTTCGCATCCAGGAGGTCTACGATTCGATCGACATGATCGAGACCATGCTCGAGAACTGCCCGTCGGGCCCCATCCTCACCACGGATTGGGAGTACACCCCGCACAAGTACGCCATCGGTGCCACCGAGGCGCCGCGCGGCGAGGATGTGCACTGGGCCATGCTCGGCAACAACCAGAAGTGCTACCGCTGGCGCGCCAAGGCCGCTACGTACAGCAACTGGCCGGTCCTGCGCTACATGTTCCGCGGCAACACCGTGGGCGACGCGGCGCTGATCGTCGGCTCGCTCGACCCGTGCTACTCCTGCACCGACCGCGTGACGGTGACCGATGTCGCCGCCAAGCGCGACCACGTGCTCGACAAGGAGCAGTTCGAGAACGTCTGGCGCGACAAGTCGCCGCTTGCGGGCGAGGGCACCATGGCCGCTCCGCTCGATGAGGAGGCGCTCTAATATGCTGAAGCTTTGGAAGGTTAACGCCAAGGCCGGCGACGCGACGGTCAAGTATCCGTTTGCGCCGTTCCCCACCAACAAGGACATGCGCGGCAAGCCCGAGCACAATGCCGAGCTCTGCATTGCGTGTGGTGCCTGCGGCGTGGCGTGCCCGGCCGATGCCATTCGCATGGACACCGACCTTGCGGCCGATACCATCACCTGGTCGATTGACTACGGCCGCTGCATCTTCTGCGGCCGCTGCGAGGAAGCCTGCCCCATGGAGGCCATCAAGCTCACCGAGGAGTTTGAGCTGGCCGTCATGAGCAAGGACGACCTTACCAGCAAGAGCGTCTATACGCTCGAGCACTGCTCGCGTTGCGGTAAGCAGTTTGCCCCGCACAAGGAGATCGACTACGCCAAGCGCCTGCTGCAAAAGACCGGCGGCATGGAGGCCATCCAAGCCGCCCGTACCGTCGGTATGTGCCAGGAGTGCAAGCGCGAGCTCGACGCCCTGCGCGCCGCCTCGGCCGTAAAGACCGGCAACGCGCACGGCATGGCTGCCAACGAGACGCTTACGTCCGGTGAGCCCCAGGGCCCCGGCATGGAGTATCTGGGCGGCCACGGCGTGAACCCGGAGTATATTGACCGCGAGCTCAACCCCGATGCGCCCGAGATTCCCGCCGGTCCGGCGCCGGTCGAGGGCATCATCATGGATTTTGATACGAAGGAGGAGTAACCATGGCCGAACCCACGCTTTTGCCCGAGCGGCTTCAGTACCGCCCGACCAAGATCGAGCTCGACGAGAGCATCGAGAAGGCCAAGGCGACCCTTCTTAAGAAGATCAAGCGCTCGGTGTATGTCTACCGTGTCGACTGCGGCGGCTGCAACGGCTGCGAGATCGAGATCTTCGGTTCCATCACGCCCGTCTTCGACGTCGAGCGCTTTGGCATCAAGGTCGTGCCCTCGCCCCGTCACGCCGATGTGCTGCTGTACACCGGTGCCGTGACGCGTGCCATGCGCATGCCGGCCCTGCGCGCCTTTGAGGCCGCACCCGATCCCAAGATCGTGGTGTCCTATGGCGCGTGCGGCTGCACCGGCGGCATCTTCTACGACAACTACTGCGTCTGGGGCGGCACGGATAAGATTCTGCCGGTCGATGTCTACATCCCCGGCTGCCCGCCCAGCCCCGCGCAGACCGTCTACGGCTTTGCCATGGCGCTCGGTCTGCTGGACCAAAAGCTCCATGCCGAGACCACGGTGGAGGCCGCCGGCGAGCAGGCCGATATCCTGCACCCCGGCGTGCCGTACAAGCTGCGTGTTGCCATCGAGCGCGAAGCTCGCGCCATGAGCGGCTACCGTTACGGCCGCGACCTGGCCAACGAGTTTATGGATACGCTCGAGGGCGCGCCCAAGGGTGATATCCGCGGTGCCATGGCGCTGCTCATCGACAAGCAGGACGATCCGCGCCGCGTCGAGGTCTACTCGGCGCTGCAGGATCTGGTGCTGGCCGGAGGTCGCTAGATGGAGCTCACGGACCGCTCTGGTTACTTTGCGGGCCCCGGAATGCTCGGCGGCTCCTTTGGCGACGCCTCGCGCGCAAGCGACGAGGCCGCCGAGGGCGTCGCCGACCCCTGCCTGGGTCATGCGCCCGACCAGGTGGTCTTCTATGAGCTCACGCGCAAGTTTGTGGAGACCGAGGAAGACGTTCCCCAGGAGGCCTGCGACGTGCTGTACTACACGCTCGCCGTGGGCCACCACACCGGCGTGCTCGACTGCTTTGAGCCGCGCCTGTCGGTGTCGGTGGACGTGTTCTATTCGCTCGTCGACGCGCTGCCGGAGGGGGAGGCCAAAACCAAGTTCGAGGCCATCCGCTCCTTTGGTGAGTGCCAGCTCGACAAGGCGGCGGTGCCGTCACTGCTCGAGGCCTGCGATGCGCTGCTCGACGAGCGCGGTTTTCGCGGGTCGGCCAAGGCCGGCATCTCGGTGTTCGATAACGACTTTGGCCTGCATGCCCAGCAGGTCGCGTTCTTAATGAAGTTTCGCGATCTGGTTGAGCGCGTGCGCGATGTGTCGGGCGTGTATCTGACGGGAAGGTTGCAGTAATGGGTCGCGTTGTGGATGGCCGTGTGAACGGCGCCCCGTTTGCGGGTATCGTGCTCACGGCGGGAAGCGTGCTGCGTGCCGACGATGCCGCCGGCCCCGTGCTCTCCAAAAAGATGGAGGACGCGCCCATCGCCGGTTGGTACACCATCGACGGCGGGCAAACGCCCGAGGATGACATCATCGAGGTCAAGCGCGAGCGTCCGCCGCGTTTGGTTTTGGTCGATGCCGCCGACATGGCGCTGCTCGTTGGCGCCATCCGCTTGCTCGACAAACGTGACGTGGCCCGCAAGTCGATGTTCACCACGCATTCGCTTCCCTTGTCGATTCTGATCGAAGAGATTGAGCAATCGTGCGAAGATATCGTCTTCATAGGGATTCAGCCGGGCGATACGGAGTTCTATAACCCCATGTCCCCGGAGGTCTTTGAGGCCGTCGACGCCGTGTACGACGCCGTGGCCGCCAACGACTTTTCCCACTTTGTCCGCTTGGGGCAGGAGCTGTAACAGCGCTTGCCCCTGCTGATTAGGAAAGAAGTGATTGACATGGCAGATTCCAAGGCGGAGTTCCCCGCTCCCGATTGCCTGGCGCCCGCCGCGATCGAGGCCAAGACCGAGGCCGCCGGCGTGACCAAGGCTAACCTGCCGGTCGCTAAGGCCTTTCTGTTGGCAATGTTCGCCGGCGCGTTTATCGCCTTCGGCGGTCTGTTCTTTACCGTGTTTTTGAGCGATAGCACGCTGGGCTGGGGCGCCCAGCGCGTCGTGGGCGGCCTGTGCTTTTGCCTGGGCCTGGTGCTGGTGCTGGTGTGTGGCGCCGAGCTGTTCACCGGCAACTCGCTTATGGTCTGCGCGCTCAAGAGCAAAAAGATCACCCTGGCTCAGATGCTCAAGGCATGGGTCGTCGTATGGGTCGGTAACTTTGTCGGTGCCTTGTTCATCGTCTTTTTGGTGTACATGGCCGGCATTTACAAGCTCAACGGCGAGGCGGTCGCCAATTCCATGGTAAGCGTCGCCGCCGGCAAGGTGACGATCGACTGGGTGACGATCTTCTTCCGCGGCATCCTGTGCAACATCTTTGTGTGCCTGGCCGTGTGGATCGGTACCGCCGGCAAGACCGTGGTCGATAAGGTTGTGGGCATTCTGCTGCCCATCGCCGCCTTTGTGGCCTGCGGTTTTGAGCACTGCGTCGCCAACATGTACTTTTTGCCCATGGGTGCCGTGATGCACGCGTGCGGCTATGGTGCCGAGGTTGCCGGCGCCGATGCACTCAACGTCGCGGGCATTGCGTTTAACCTGTCCGCCGCCACGCTGGGCAACATCGTGGGCGGCGCGGTTCTGGTCGCGCTCGGCTACTGGTTTATCTACGCCAAGAAGTCCCAGGCGTAATAAGCCGAAATGACGTACGGGCCTCCCGAGGGGCGTTTGCCTTTTGGGAGGCTCTTCGTGTCTTGCTGCGGTAGATGCTGCGGGCTTTGCGTCGCGGCAGCTGGTGGCAGAGCTGTGGTGCGGTGGGGTTGAGCCCCTGAGCTGGAAGGAATAATCGAGATGGCATCGAGAACTATGCATGACGGTCGCTCCGTGGTGACGACATGCGGGGGATGCTATGCCGATTGCGCCTTTGCGGCACGCGTTGAGGACGGTCACGTGGTGGCCGAGTTGCCGGTGCCGGGACATCCGTGCGCGGCGCGTGCCCTGTGCGCCCGCGGGCGCCATCGCCTGGCAATGCCGTTTGACGAGCGCGACCGGATTTTGCACCCCATGCGCCGACGAGCTGATGGCTCGGGGTTCGATGTGATTTCGTGGGACGAGGCGTTTGCCCAGATTGCCGATCGTCTTTTGGGGATTGTTGACGAGCATGGGGCTCGTGCGCTGGGCATGACGCTCGGCGTTCCCTCGTTCGATCGCTACTGGGCCTATCGCCTTATGCATGCGCTGGGCTCGCCTAACGTGTACGGTGCCGATGGCGCCTGCGAGGTAAGCCGACTTACCGGTTGGGAGCACAGCCTGGGCTATAGTCCCGCCTCCGATCTGGCGCATACCGATTGCATCATGTACCTGGGGCGTTCCATCGTCGATTCGTCGACGATGGGGGCCGTCGATGCGCTCAACGATGCGCGCCGGCGCGGGGCGAAGATCATCGTGGTCGACCCCCGGCGCAGCGGCTCGGCTGCTATTGCCGATCGCTGGCTGCGCGTGCGCCCGGGCTGTGACCTGGCCTTGCTGCTGGGCATCGCCCACGTGCTGATTGCCGAGGACTTGTACGACCACGAGTTCGTGGATCGCTATACCACGGGTTTTGACGAGCTGGCGCAGGCGGCCCGTGCTTGGACGCCCGAGTGGGCCGAGTCGATGTGCGACGTGCCGGCCGCAGAGATTGTCGCCACGGCGCGCGATCTAGCTGCCGCCGCGCCTGCCGCCGTGGTGGATGCGGGCTTTCATGGCGGCATCGGTATCGCGTATGCCAATAGCACCCAGACCGCGCGCGCTATTTGCTTGGTCGATGTGCTGCTGGGCTGCATCGGGCATGAGGGCGGTGCGCTCAATCCGCCCACGCCGCTTGTGTTGGGCGATCTCGATCCCGCACGCTTTGCGACGCCGCCGGTGCCGCGCAGGCCCAAGCTGGGGTCCGAGCGTTATCCACTGGTCGATTCGGTGCGCGGCCTGTGCACGACCATCGGTCAGTCGATTCTTGCCGGCGATTTGCGTGGGCTCATCGTCTATGCCAGTAACCCTGGTGCGGGCTATGGCAATGCACAGGCTTGGTTGGGTATTTTGCAGCAGCTCGACTTGCTCGTGACGATTGACATTCGCTGGTCCGAGACGGCGCGCGCTTCCGACTTCGTGCTGCCCGACGTGACGTATCTGGAGGCCGACCGCGGTGTAGGCACGGTCGTGGGCGCTAACGATGCGCGCGTGTTCTACCGCAACGCCGTGCTGCCTGTGCAGCATGACGACACGCGTCCCGGTCGGGAGATTTTTACCGGTCTGGCGCAGGCGTGTGGCGTGGGCGAGTACTTCCAGTTTACGTCTGACGATCTGGCGGCTGCCCAGGTGGCGCCTTTTGGGATCGATCTGGACGAGTTCAAGGAGCACGGCTGGGCCGACACCGGCGTGGCGCTGCCGACGCGCACGGGCGAGCCGGTGATTCCGCTCGCCGGCGGCAAGATTGCGCTGGCAAGTGACGTATGGGAGCGAGCCGGCCTGGGGCGCGTGCCAGGCTGGATTGCGCCGATGGTGGAGCCCAGCCCGGGGATGTTTCGCCTCATTAGCGGCAATCGACCCTTTGAGTCACATACCTCGCGCAGACTCGCGGCGGCCGGTGCCGCCGAGGCTGGGTCGGACCTGGATGCCGTGCAGATGAATGCCGATGTCGCCCCTCGCATGGGTATCGCCGATGGTGAGGTCGTCGAGCTTGTGAGCGACATGGGCCGCGACCGCGTGCGCGTGGAGACGACGCCGTATCTGCATCCGGCGTGCATCTTCACCTCGGCCGCCCCCGGTGGGCGTTCGTTTGACGCCGATGCCGGTGGCGCTCAGGCCCTGGGCGTCGGGCCGCTCGACCACACACCGCTGCGCTGGGACCCGTTGACGGGTGCCGCGCTCACCCAGGAAAACGCCGTTCGCGTGGAAAAGATCACGGAGCACGAGGATAATAACGATTGATTGACTCAGCCGATCGAATTGGCTGATAGTTTGACGTTCGAACGATTGATTCACCTTTGGTTTTGAAAGGCCGCACATGAGCGATAGCCAGAACATGTCCGATGAGGTGCGCGCCCGCTTGCGCGCCATTCCCTCCGTCAACGAGCTGCTTGCCGAGTGGCCGGTGGTGAAGGCGGCGGGGGAGACCTGCGACGCGGTGGTGCATGCCGCCGTCACGGCCGAGCTCGACGAGGAGCGCGCCGCCATTCGCGCCGGCGCCGCCCCGCGCTCTAAGCGCGATCTGGCTTCGGCCATCGAGTGGCGTGCGCATCGCTCCGCGCTGCCAAGCCTGCGTCCCGCCGTCAACGCCACGGGTGTGGTTATCCATACCAACTTGGGCCGCGCCCCGCTCGCGGAGTCGGCGGCCAAGGCCGTGGCCGAGGTTGCGCGCGGGTACAGCACGCTCGAGTACAGCGTGGACACCTGCTCGCGCGGGTCGCGCAAGGAGCACGCTGCACAGCTGATTCGCTCTCTCACCGGTGCCGAGGACGCGCTTGTGGTCAACAACAACGCCGCCGCGGTGCTGCTGGTGCTGGCGACCCATGCCGCAGGCAAGGAGGTCATCGTCAGCCGCGGCGAGCTTGTCGAGATCGGCGGCAGCTTTCGCATTCCCGATGTCATGGCGGCTTCGGGCGCCAAACTCGTCGAGGTCGGCGCTACCAACCGCACGCACCTGACAGATTATGAGCAAGCCATCACGCCCGATACGGCGATGATCCTTAAGGTCCATCCTTCCAACTATCGCATCGAGGGCTTTCACGAGGAGGTGGGCTCTCGAGAGCTTGCGGCGCTTGCTCACAAGCATGGCCTGCTGTTCTACGAGGACCAGGGCTCGGGCGCGCTGTTGCCCGACGATATCTTGGTGCGCGGCGGCGAAGAAACCACGCCGGCTTCGGTTTCGGCGGGGCTCGATCTGGTGTCGTGCTCGGGCGATAAACTGCTCGGTGCAGCACAGGCGGGCATCATCATGGGTCGTCGCGATCTGGTCCAGGCTTGCGGGTCGCATCCGCTTATGCGTGCCCTGCGCCCGGACAAGCTCGCGCTGGCGGCGCTCGTGGGCACGCTGCGCATTTACATGGATGGGGCGGATGTGGCCCATCGCGAGGTACCGGTGCTCAATATGCTCACGCTTCCGCAGGCCCATCTGGAGCGTCGCGCACGCAAGTTGCGCGATCTGATGGTGGCGGGCCTCGATAAGGCGGGTTGCCCGTGCGCCGTTCAGGTGGAGATCGTCGAGGAGTCGTCGACTCCCGGCGGCGGCTCGCTGCCTACCGTCGAGCTGCCCACGATGTGCGTGGCCGTCTGCCCGGTCGACGGGCGCCTGTCCGTCGACGCGCTCAAGCGCTCGCTCGTCCAAGATCTCGACACGCCGGTCGTTACGCGCACTTCGCACGATCGCATCCTATTTGATGTGCGCACGCTCGTGGGCGACCGCGATATCGAGACGGCGGCATCGACGCTCGTAACGTGCGTCGAGAAGGCGGTTGCACGATGAGTGAGGTTCAGGCGCTGGTGGAGTGTCCCGTTATCGTTGGCACGGCGGGCCACGTCGACCACGGTAAGTCGGCACTGATTGAGGCTCTGACCGGCAAGAATCCCGACCGTCTGGAGGTTGAGCGCCGTCGCGGTATGACCGTGGAGCTGGGCTTTGGCGAGCTGGCGCTGCCGAGTGGCAAGATCGTTGGCCTGGTCGACGTGCCGGGCCACGCGCATTACTTGCGCGCCATGGTGCAGGGCGCCACGGGTATCGACGTGGCCGTGCTGGTGGTTTCGGCCGTCGAGGGCGTTATGCCGCAGACCCGCGAGCACGTGCATGTGCTGGAGCTGCTGGGCGTCACGCATATGGTGGTCGCGCTGACGATGTGCGACCTGGCCGATAGCGAAATGATTGAGCTGGCCGAGCTCGACGTGGACGATTTTCTTTCGGATACCGTGTTTGCGGACGCGCCGATGGTGCCTGTGTCGTCCAAGACCGGCGCGGGAATCGATGACCTGCTGGCTGCGCTCGACGAGCAGGTTGCCGCTTGCTGGGGTGCCTGCCGAGCCCGTGCCGAGCTCACCGATGCCGCACCGCGTCTGCCCATCGACCGCTGCTTTACGATCAAGGGTGCCGGCACCGTCGTGACGGGAACGCTGCATGATGCGCCGGTTGCGGTGGGCGATGAGCTCGTCGCGCTGCCGTCGCGCACGGCCTGCCGCGTACGCGGGATCCAAGTGCATGGCGACACGCAACGGGCGCTGCCCGGTCAGCGTGTGGCGCTCAACCTGGTTGGTGACGGCGTTGCTGCGCTCGATCGCGGTGAGATGCTCGGCGTGGAGGGTCGCTTTGGCCAGACGATGCGCTTTATGATGACGTTTACGTATTTGGGTCGCGAGGGAGCCAAGCCGCGTGTTCTCGAGTCGGGTGCGCGTGTGCACGTGATGGCGGGTACGGCCGAGGTCGTCGGTCGCATCATGTTCATGGAGGGCGAGGCCCCCATGGCGGTGGGCGAAACCCGTATTGTTCAGGTGCGCTTGGATAACTCGCTGCCGCTACGTGCCGGGGATCATGCCGTGGTGCTGTCCTATTCGCCCGTGATGCTTATTGGCGGCGGGCGCGTGCTGCTTTCTCGCTGCCGTCGCTCTCGCGAGCTTGCCGAAGGGGAGCGTGCGCTGTATGCGGCGCTCGAGGCCGGAGATGTTGAGGGCGCTGTGGATGCGTGGCTGGCGCTGCAAGCGCTGCCGGTTGCGGCTGCCGATGTTACCGCGGCGCTCGATCTTGTTGCCGGTGAGGCTGAGGCGGCGTTGCGCGAGTTGGTGGCGAGGGGCGCTGCTCGCGCGCTTGCTGGCTCGGATGGCTCGCTGTATGCAGATGCTTCCGTGCTCGACGCCGCGATGGATGCACTGGCGGCTACCCTGTCAGCCATGCATGCGGCGGCTCCCAAGGAGACGGGCTTTACGCCCGGCGCCGTTGCCCATGCTGCGTGGCCTGCCGCTGATGAAGCCGTTGCCGCGGCTCTGATTGCCGAGGGCTGCTCGCGTGGCGTGTGCGCCGCCGAGGGCGCCGAGGTATTCGATCCGCATTCGGCCGCCGCGGCGGCACGTGTGGTGCGAGAGGCTTGCGAGCAGATCGTCGCGCTGCTTGACGAGGCCGGCCTGGATGCACCGGCGCTTCCCGAGGTGGGCGAACAGCTGCAGCTCGGCCGCGACACCATGACGCGTGCCCTGCGCGAGCTTTCGCTTAACCGTTCGATCGTTAAGGTCGAGCGCGACGTTGCCCTGTCCGCTGCCGCCGAGGCCCATGCGCGTGAGCTCGTCGCCGCCGCCATTGAGGCAGCCGGCGGCGCTGCCACCACGAGCGTGCTGCGCGAGGCCCTGGGCGTGTCGCGCAAACGCGCCATCAGCATCTTGGAGCACCTGGATGCCGTGCGCTTTACGGTGCTCGACAAGGATGCCGGCGGCCTGCGCTCCCTGCGCTAGACCGGTCATACCGCCCCGCCCCCTTCAGTTGCGGTGAAATAGTTCCTGTTTTCCGGTTTAGATGCCTCTTCCAGGAACTATTCCACCGCAACTTTGAGGATGGCCAGCCGAAGCTGGCCATCTTGAGCCTTGAATCGGGCCGGTCGCCACGAAAGGGGCCTATCTACTACATTCAGTCGACTACCCTCAATCATTCCGAAATTCGCGAAATTAAAACCGCAGGTAGACGGCTTGCCGATTTTCTAAAAACACCTGTATAGTCGACCCATGCCGGTCGAACGTAGTAGATGGTCCGTTTTCGTGGCGCGGTGCCAAGTCAGTCTTTTTGGGACGGTGTGGATGATTTTTCTGGGACGGGGATTTAATAATCATTGAGTACCTAATGATTATTAAATCCCCATTACAGTTTGAGTCGTCCGAAAGGGCGGCTCTTTTCCGTTGCACGGCTATA
>UQLD01000016.1 GCA_900541855.1 uncultured Collinsella sp. | reverse complement strand
TCCTTTGCGTGCGGAACTCGCGACAAACTTAATCGCCCCGCCCGGCGAGCAAGCTGCGGAAACTCGGTCGGTCCAGAGTAATGTCGGCTGAAAGGAATTCTGGCCGATGATCTGTTCGCGACAAAGACTCGATGGGCAGCTCCCTCTATACCCTTTTATAAGTTGCGGTGAAATAGGGACTGAATTTGGGGTTGAATCGTTTAAACAGTCCCTATTTCACCGCAACTTATGGGAGGGATAGAAAAAAAGGCGGAGACCCTGGGGAGGGACTCCGCCTTATATACAGGATGCGATGTTATTCGCGGGCTGGGGGATTAGACCAGGCGAGCGTTGATCGTCTTGGCGATCTCGGCGGCGTCGGTGGAACCCTTGACAGTGGCACGGAAGTCCTCGTCCATGAGCGCCTCGGCGACCTTGGACAGGATCTTGAGGTGCGTAGTGCCGGCCTGGGCACCGGGGATGAGCAGGGCGATAGCCACGTTGACGGGAGCGCCGTCCATGGTGTCCCAACCGGTCACGCCGGACTCGTCCTTGACGACGATGACGGCAGCCTCGGTAATGGCGTCGGACTTGGCATGCGGGATGGCGAAGCCCTCCATCATGCCCGTGGTGCCCTCGGCCTCGCGGGCCAGGAAGGCGTTCATCACGGCGTCGGCGTCGCTGGCGATACCGGCCTTGACGGCCTGGTTGGAAACGAAGCTCAGAGCCTCGTCACGAGAAGCGAAGTCCTCGGCGACAAAGACATTCTCGACCTTCACGAAGTCGGCAGCCTCGGCCTTGGGGGCCTCGACGGCAGCGGCCTTGGGGGCCTCAACCGGCTTGGCTGCAGGAGCGGCCTTCTGGTTCTTCTCGAAGTCGTACTTCTTGAAGGCCACGAACAGGATGCCACCGACAACAGCGCCGATGAGGATCGCGAGGACCCAAAGCGGACCGTTCTCGACAACGGGCAGGACCAGGAAGCCACCGTGAGGCGCCGGATCGTGAACGTTGAACATAATGGTCAGGATCGAAGCGATAGAGGAACCGAGCATCATGATGGGCATGACAGGCCAGATGTTCTTGGTCATGAACGGAATGGCGCCCTCGGTGATGTGGGTGCAACCAAGGATGAGGTTGACGACACCGGCGTCGTGATCCTCCTGGCTGAAGTACTTCTTGCCGACAACGACGGCAAAGGTGGTGATCAGCGGCGGAACGATGCAGGCGGCGGAGACGGCAGCCATGAAGTTGGTGCCGAAGTTGTAGGTATCGGTGCCAACACCAGCAGCCAGAGCCTCGGTGAGCATAGCGGTACCGGTGACATAAGCAGCCTTGTTGACCGGGCCGCCCATGTCAAAGGCGCACATGCAGCCAATGGCAAGACCCAGGACAACGGCGCCAGAGGCGGACAGGCCCTTGAGGAAGTCCATCATGGCGGTGTTGATGGCAGCCATGGGGCCGGAAATGCCGAGCATGACCAGGCCGACGATAGCCGTCGAGAACAGCGGGTACAGGAAGATAGCCTTGAGGCCGTCCAGGTTCTTGGGCAGACCGGCAAAGACCTTCTCGAGCAGCAGGATGACATAGCCGGCGAGGAAGCCGCCAACGATGCCGCCCAGGAAGCCGAACCCCACGCCGGCGCCACCGGCGTCGATCATGCCGGTCTCGGCGTTAACAGGCAGGCCCTGGATGGCGATCATACCGGCAACAAAGCCGGGGACGAGCGCCGGGCGCTTGCCGATGGATTCGGCGATGTAGGCGGAAAGCACCGGAACCATAAGGTTCATAGCGATGCCGCCGATGATCTTGAGCATCGCAGCAAAGCTGTTGTAGTCAGACGCCGTCGAATCGAAGGACGTAATGCCCCACAGGAACGAGACAGCGGTCAGAACACCACCGGCAACGACGAAGACCAGCATATGGCTGACGCCGTTCATGAGGTGCTTGTAGATGATGTGGCCGATGGACTCCTTCTCCTCGACCTCATCCTCGACATCGGCGGCGGCTGCAACCGTGCTGTCGCCCTTGGCGGCGAGCGCGCGGTCAATCAGCTTACCGGCGGCCTCAACGGACAGGGCCTTGGAAACACCAACGGAAACCATGGGCTTGCCGGCGAAACGCTCAGCCTGGACATCCTTATCGGCTGCGACGACAACGGCCTTGGCACCAGCGATCTCACTCTTGGTGAGCTCGTTCTCGACACCGACCTGGCCATGAGTCTCGACCTTAATGGTCAGACCGCGCTCGGCAGCTGCCTTCTCCAGCGCCTCCTTCGCCATGAAGGTGTGCGCAATGCCGGTCGGGCAACCGGTCGCGGCGATGATGTCAAACTTAGCCATGTGTCCCTCCTTCTTGAGTACAGCGCCCGCGGGCGCTCCCCTTCACGCGCTTCGATGCGCGTTTTTCCACAACTGAAAGATACCAACCTACCGTCCGCGTGAGAAGAGCCAAGGTGCAAATCTCCGGTGAAAGGTTCTTTCATAACCGTAAACGGTAAGTGAAAGTTTACCATCAACACTTGAAACGGCAAGGTGTATCTTGTAATTGAAAATGTCCGTATACTATGGCATTGCAAATCAAGCTAGATTTTCATGCCAACCAGGAGCCATCCATGACCGATAGTAGCAAGAGCGCACTTTCCCTCATTAGTACCCATCAGGGATACAGCGAGTCCGAGCAGCGCATTGTCGACTATATATTGGAGCACCAGTCCGAGGCGCCACGCCTCACGGCCGCTCAGCTCTCGCGCGCCGCCGCCACGTCCGAGGCGACCGTTTCGCGCTTCTGCCGCAAGCTTGGCTTTGGTAGCTTCCGCAGCTTTCAGTTTTCGCTGGCGAGGGATTTGGAAAGCCAGCGCAACGAGGGCCTGACTGACGAGGTCTCGCTCGACAATATGGAGCAGAGCCTCAAGAACATCCTGGCTGCCAAGGTGAGTGAGCTTAATGCGACCATCGACGGGATCGACCACGATACGCTGGCGGCTGTTGTACATGCCCTTAAGCATGCAGGGGTTATTGAGTTTGCAGCTGTGGGCAATACGAACGCGGTCGCGCTCGATGCGACGTTTAAGTTTTCGCAGCTGGGCCTGCGCTGCATGGCGAGCACCATTAGCGAGACATCAATCGGCTTTGCGCTCACGTTACGCCCGGGTGACGTCATCGTGCTTATCTCAAACTCCGGCAAATCGCGCCGATTGAATCGCATGGCAAAAGCGGCTCGCAACTGCGGCGCAACCGTAGTCGTCATCAGCAGTGACAGCAAATCCCCACTCGCGCGCCTGGCAGACTACACTTTTAATACCGTCAACCACGAAGCGCTGCTGACGACGGGCGACTTTGCGTTCTCCAAGATCAGTGCCACGATGATCATCGAAGTCATCTACAACTTCCTGCTGCCCGAGATTGAAGACGCGCGTGAGCATATCAGCTACTACGAGGAGCTCATCCAGCCGGATAAGGTCGTTGAGTAGGTAATTTGGGGAGCCGATAGACGCCCCTCGCCACGAAATCCGCCCATCTACTACGTTTTAACCTCAAGCGCCAACCATACACCCAAAATAGAGAAAACCGCAGGCGTTCTACATGCGGTTTTCTTTTTGCAATTCTTGGCGTGGTTGCCGATGCCCTGCCAAACGTAGTAGATGGACCCGTTTCGTGGCGGCCGGGTTGGACATGCATGTGGCGGCCCGGCCTAGGCACGCGCCTCCGCAAGCATCTGTTTAGCGTGCGCCAAGCTCGCCTCCGATTGATCGCCGCTCAACATGCGGGCGATCTCGGCGGTACGCGCTTCGCCGGTTACCTCGTCCAAATGCGTCTGGGGAACATCGCCCGGTTCCTTGCTGACGACATAATGCTTGTCAGCCATGACGGCGACCTGCGCCAAGTGGGTTACGACAATCACCTGATGCGTAGCGGCGAGATCTGCCAGCACGCCAGCAAGAGCACGAGCCGTGGAGCCGCCGACACCGGCATCGACCTCGTCAAATACCAGCGTGTCGACTCCGTCCGCATTACCCAAGACAACCTTGCTCGCAAGCATGACACGGCTGAGCTCACCACCCGAGGCGATGCGGCGCAAAGGGCGCGGCGTGAGGCCGGCGCCGCTGCGGTACAAAAGCTCGTAGCTCGAAGGACCAACGGGCGTCCACTCAGCACGGGGAAGATCGCGCGACTCCCAGACGAGCTCGGCGCCGCCCATCTCCAGGCGAGCCATCTGGCGGCCCACCTCGCGGCAGAAGCGCGGGGCCGCCGTATTGCGGGCGCGCTTAAGTGCCTTGGCAGCGGCAAACAACTCGCGCTCGGCGCTCCCAAGTGCCTCACGCGCCTTTTTGATCTGCTCATCGCCATCATCGACCAGGGACAGCAGCTCTTGCGAGCGATCGCGCATGGCAAAAACATCGTCCATGGTGGGACCCCACTGACGCAACAGGCCCTTGAGGTCGGAATACCGCTCACGCATGCGAGCGAGCTCGCGAGGATCGAAGGCGACCCCATCGCGATAGGCACGAAGCTCGTTCGCGCAATCCTCAAGGGAGATACAGGCATCCGAAAGTGCGTCGGCGATGTCACCGAGCTTGCGGTCAACGGTCGCCATGCGTGAAAGCTCGGCCACGGCGCCATTCACGGCATCGAGCGCTCCCCCTTCGGCAGCAAGCGATGCATGGGCCTCGTTGGCCGTCGCCACCAAGACCTCGGCATGCTCCGAGCGCGGCAGCAGCTCCTCGAGTTCCTCGTACTCGGCTGGCTTGGGGTCGACCTCGGCGATACGCTCAAGGGCAAAACGCGCTTCCTCGACGCGACTCCCCTGCGCACGCGAGGCTTCCTCCACACGGCGAAGCTCCTTGGCGGCGGCACGCGAAGCCTTAAAGCAGGTGCGATACTTCTCGAGTGCCTCAAGCGCCGCGCGTCCAGCCCAAGCATCGACCATGGCAACATGGTGCGCCGGGTCGAGCAGGCGCTGATGTTCATGCTGGCCGCATAGATCCATCATCACGCCAACGCGCTCCGAAAGCTCACGCACGCTGGCGATGCGGCCGTCAATTTTTACGCGGCTGCGGCCCTCGGCAGAAAGGCTACGCTGCACGGTGAAGCCCTCCGTGTCGTGCGGGCCGTCGAACAGGCGCGCCTCGACGCTGGCAAGCGCCTCGCCCTCGCGAACCGTCGACGAATCGGCGCGCTCGCCCAAAATAAGCTTGAGCGCCGAGAGCAGCGCGGTCTTGCCAGCACCGGTCTCACCGGTCAGGACGGTCAAGCCGGCACTCGGCACCAACGTCGCCTCGCGAATGAGTGCAATGTTGGAAACCTGCAGCTCATCGATCATGACGCACTCCGTAGAACACACGGCTCACCGAGTTATAGAAGCTCTCGGGGCCGTAATCCAGCAGCAGCACATCGCCGGGACCGCGACGCACAGCCACGCTCTCGACCGTGCCATCGCAGGTAATAAACTGTCCATCGATGGCGATCGCCGGCACGCTCGGGCGATCATCGGACATAAAGATTTCGACGACATCACTCGGCGAAGTCAAGAAGGCACGGGCCTGAATGGTGTGCGGCGCAATGGGTACGCAGACCATGCCCGTATAGTCGGGACTCACGATGGGGCCGCCGGCGGATAGTGCATAGCCAGTGGAGCCGGTCGCCGTCGAAACAACGACACCGTCACCGCGTAGGCGGTCGATATGGTGACCGGACACCGTGATGTCGAACTCGACCATATCGGACAGCGGACCGCGGGTAAGCGCCATGTCGTTGAGGGCGAAGGTGCGAACGACATCCTTCGTACCGTCTTCGCGCACGGACACGATATCCGCGGCGATGGTGGCGCGACGGCTCACGTGCAGCTCACCGGACAGGGCGTCGCTCACGACCTGCAGGATGTCGCGCTCCTCGGGGCTCGCAGCAGTTAGAAAGCCCAGGTGACCATAGGAAAGACCGAGGATAGGAATCTCGCGATGGTTGAGGATGCGGGCAGCGCGCAGCAACGTACCGTCGCCGCCGAGCGTAATGACCAGATCGGAGCCGTCAATATCAGGCGTGCTCTGAATCTTCGATCGCTGGTCGGCAGCCCATGCGACCTCATAGCCCTGGCGCGTCAGCCAAAGCTCAAGCATCAGGCCGCTCTCGACCGCCTCTTGTTTATAGTAATTGGGAACCAGAAAGACCTTCATAGCGTTGCAGCTTTCTCGCTCAAAACCGATACCTGGGATTGCAGCTCATCGTCGGTGCGTTCGCCGGGGGCAAACCTCGTGCCGTACAGGAAAAACTCAACGTTGCCCTTGGCACCATGAATGGGTGACACGCACACATCGACCGGAAACAGGCCCTTGGCAGCAAAGAGCTCAACCGCCGCCACGAGTGTATCGCGGCGCACGGCGGGATCGGTCACAATGCCGCCCTCGCCCACCAGCGCCGCCGGAGCCTCAAACTGCGGCTTTACGAGCGTACAGAATGCACCCGTAGGAGCCAGGCACGCCATTACCGCATCGATAATATTCGCGATGCTGGTAAACGAGACATCACACACAGCCAGGTCGATGGCGCCGGCATAGCCAAGCTCAGGCAGTTGCGTCACGTTTGTGCGCTCATGCAGCGTCACGCGATCGTCCTGACGCA
Organism: uncultured Collinsella sp.; assembly: GCA_900541855.1. Taxonomy (GTDB): domain Bacteria; phylum Actinomycetota; class Coriobacteriia; order Coriobacteriales; family Coriobacteriaceae; genus Collinsella. Next base: position 48,845 of record UQLD01000016.1, on the reverse strand, counting down.
ACGACCAATCGAACTGGGCGCGACCCACGTCCACCGAGACAACGGTCGCAGCCCCGCGCTTGAGCAGACAATCGGTAAAGCCGCCGGTAGAGCAGCCCACATCCAGACAGGCAAGGCCCGTCGGATTGATGTCAAACGCATCAAGCGCGCCTTCGAGCTTAAGACCGCCGCGGCCAACATAGGGAATGCGCCCCTTCACATGCAGCGGCAGCCCCGGGATCACCTTAAGGCCCGGCGAAGTCAAGCGCTCACCGCCACTCGAGACCAAGCCGGCCATAAGAGTGCGAAGGGCATCCGCGCGATCGGCGCAGATGCCCTGTGAAATCAGTTCGTCATCAAGACGCACGCGTTTCATGAATGCCATCAACCATTCGTATCCGGAGATGCGGCCTAGCTATCCTGGGATTCGTTTGCCGCATCCTCATCGTATTCCTGCTCGAGCTTGTCGGCCTCACGCGGCGTCAACTCAAACTTGTCGACCATATCGACCGCGCGGGAGCCAAGCTCAATCGCTTCGTCAAACAGATCGAGTGAACGCTCCAAGGACGTATCCTTGGAGCGAACGGTAGCGATGATCTGGTCCAGACGGTCCGAGATCTCGTCGAAGTTGCGGACGGAACCCTCTGGCATGGCTACTCCTCGACGGTACCGGTCTCGGCCTCGGCGACATCAGCGTCCTCATCGAGAACGCCGGCCGCAGCCTGAGCGGCGGCGACCTTGGCTGCAACCTCGACAGCCTGGGCCTCCTCGCGAGCGCGATCCTCGGCCAGAAGCTCTTGGTACAGGTCCTCACCCGGCAGCTCCTCGCTGCGAGCGATCTTGCCCAGCACGCCGTTGACGAACGACGCGGACTGGTCGGTGCCATAGGCCTTGGCAAGCTCGACAGCCTCGTTGATCACGATGGCGTCCGAGACCTCCTCGTCGGTGAGGAAACGCATCTCGTAAACGGCGATACGCAGCAGATTGCGGTCGGCGCCGGGCATGCGCATAAGATCCCAGTTCTTGGCAACGGAGCGCAGAGCACAGTCGATGCGGTCGATATGCTCGTAGGCACCGCGGCACAGCTCCAGCGCATAGGGGTCGAGGGGACCCTTCGAGATCAGGAAATCACCCTCGAGGACGCGCTCGAGCGGGCTGTCCGTGGCCTCGGCCTGGAACAGCAGCTGCAGCGCCTGACTGCGGGCAAGCGTGCGCCCGCGATAAACCTTAAGGCTCAAAGGTTACTCCTTGGGGAAAACGAGGCCGTCAATGCAAACGTCAACGCGCTCGACCTCGACGCCCACCTGAGCATCGATGGCGGCGACCACGGCGGCGCGAACGGCCTCGGCGAGTTTCTTGAACGGATAGCCAAAGAACACCACGACACGGACGGTGAGTGCGAGCTTGTCGCCAACGACCTCGGCCTCGACCGCCGGCTCAGAAGCCGGGGCCTTGGACGAGAGCATCATGGAGACAAGGTTGGTGGCAAGATCCTTGACGCCAACGGAGGCGATGCCCTCGACATCGGACACGGCGCGCGAGACGATGGCGGTCAGAACATCGGGCGAAATGCCGATGCCGTCAATCTTGATTTCCTGGGGCATGAGTCCTCCTAGAAGATTTGGTTGCTAGACGCGGGAGACGAACTTGCCGTCGCGGGTGTCAACCTTGATAACCTCGCCCTCGTTGAGGTACATGGGGACCTGGATGACAGCGCCGGTGTCGATCGTGGCCGGCTTGGTGGAACCCTGGACGGTGTCGCCCTTAAAGCCCGGGTCGGTTTGGACGATGGTGGTCTCGATGAACATCGGCGGGGTCACGCCCATGAGCTCATCGTCGGCGAAGAGCAGCTGGCAGATGTCGTTCTCGCGCAGCCACTTGGAGTTCTCGCCCACCATATCCTCGGGAACGGGAACCTGCTCATAGGTCTCATTGTCCATGAAGATGTAGTCGGCGCCATCGTTGTAGAGGTACTGGAACTCACGGGTGGTGAGCATAACGCTCTCGAACTTGGTGCCGGCGTTGCAGGTGTTCTCGACGACGCGGCCGCTCTTGATGTCGCGGGTCTTGTAGCGCACAAACGCGCCGCCCTTGCCCGGCTTGACATGCTGGAACTCGACGATGGTGTAGACCTTGTCCTTAATGCGGAGACCGAGGCCGTTCTTGAAGTCGGCGGTAGAAATGGTAGGCATAGCGACCTTTCTTGTTATGGGCAGAACGCACAAGCGTCCAAATTACATACGACCGAAATTATACACTTGCAGACGGCGCCTGCAGCGAGCGCATAAAAAGAGAACGCGGGGCGCCCGAATTACTCCGGACGCCCCGCCCCAAAAATCTATCGAAATGGGCTAGCAATCGATGACGTGCAGGTCGTGCGGGGTCTTGGCGAAGGGCTCGTAGCCGTTCTCGGTGACGACGCCGTAGTCCTCCAGGCGCACGCCGCCCACACCGGGCAGATACACGCCGGGCTCCATGGTGATAACCGAACCGACCTCGATGGTGTTCTTGCTGCGGTTGAAGTTGGGCAGCTCATGGATGTCGATGCCCACGCCGTGGCCCAGGCCATGGTTGTAGTAATCGCCATAGCCGGCATCGCCGATGATCTTCTTGGAAAGCTTAAAAATGTCGTTGCCCTCGACGCCCGGATGGATGGCGGCGACGCACTCCTCGTGCGTACGGCGCACGAGCGCGTACAGGTCGAGCTGCTCCTGGGTAGGCTCGCCCATCACGACGGTGCGCGTCATGTCGGAACGATAATCGCAGTAGCCCGCACCGTAATCCATGAGGACGAAGTCGCCCTTCTCGATGACACGATCGCTCGGGACGGCATGCGGGTTGGCGGTGTTGGGCCCGCTCGCCACAATGGAGCCGAAGGCCAAGCTGTCGGCGCCGTTGGCGAACATAAAGTTCTCGAGCTCGTTGCGAACCTGCTTCTCGGTCATACCGGGCTTAATAAAGCCGAGCATATGCTGGAAGGCGGCATCGGTGATCGACTGCGCATGGCGCATGAGCTCGATCTCCTCGGCGTCCTTGATGGCACGCATCTTGCGGATGTCATCATGCATCAGCGGCAGCAGGCAGGCAACGGAGCGGTCCTCCAGGCCGCGCTGAATACCCTGGTAGAAGTTAATCTGCATGTCGTCCTCGACAGCGCAGACGCGGCACTTGTTGGCTGCAATCTTGCCGGCGACCCAACCGGGGATGGTGCCCTCGTCCATGTCGTAGACCCAGGGGCTGCCGGCAGGCGTGTTCTCCTCAAAGCTGTTGAGGTAGCGCGAGTCGGTATGGAACAGGCACTGGTCAGCCGTAATAAACGCCGCGTGCGGGAACTCGAAGGTGTAGTCGAAGACGCCCTTCACGCCCGTGAGCCAACGAAGATTGGCCTCGTCGCGCACCACGATGGCGTCGTAGCCGCGCTCGACCATCAGGGCACGGACACGTTCGATACGACCGGCAGGACCGGCAGCAAACTCAGACATGCAGATTCCTTTCTTATTGTCTCTATAAAGACGGGACGGGTCTCAACCGAACGTCGGAATCGCATGCGAACCGCAACCGATTGGAAACCCGTCCCTCAACATGATACGAAAGACGATGGATGTCAATAAATCTTAGAGAAGTTCTTTGCGAGAAGCCAAGTAGGCGTGAGCATGGCGCTCAAGAACCTCATCTTCAACGCTCGTCAGACGAATGGCACCGAGTGCCGCGGGCAGCGGCAGCATACTGCGGTTTGAGCGGGCGAACTGCTGCTTGCGGAACTCCTCAATAAACGCGGTGGGCTCCAGGTCGAAGGCAAGCTCCTCGATACCAAAGTCCTCCAGGCAGTCATCGACCTCAAAGACGTAATCGATATCGAAGTCGCAGGCATCATGTGCTAGGCGTGCATCAAAACGCATGCCCTCGGACAACAGCTGGTAGGCAGGGACCTGCAAAGCGGCATCGCCCAAGCAGGCGCGCAGGGTACGCTCCCCCGTCTTACCAAAATCGAGCGCATGGCGGGCGCTCGGGTTCGTGGCCATCAGTACGTCCTTGCGGGCAGTCTGAGACCACTGAACGGCATTGACGAGCGCGACCTCCTCGCCCGCGAGAATCTCGGGGACGGTCTCGGCAAACTGGTTCCAGCGGGACCTGCTGCTCGAAAGCATGGTGCCAACAAGTACCGCATAGCCGAGCTTTAGATCATCGGGGTCCGCCTCGCGAACAAGGTCGAGGTCACACACGACCAAGCCCGGTTCGGGACGGAACGCGATGGCGGGAAGCGCATTGGCCGACGAGGCGACGAGCGGCTTCATGGTCGTCGCGACCGTGAGCATGGCGTCGAACGTCGTCGGCAGCAACGCGCACTCGGTGCGGCCGCACCACTGATTGGCACACCAGCTAACAACCGAGCAGGTTGCGGCATCGCCAACGGCGACAACCAGATCGTCGCAGGTAATGCCATTGGCAGACAAGACGTCAAAGATAGCATCGGCATCAGCAAGCGTGGCACCAGCAGGCGAAACCTCGAGGGGGAGCTGCGACATGACAAAACCGGCATCAACCAGCGCATGCTCGATGACCTCACCAAAACGCTCGGATGTGGCGGTGTTCCAAACGACCATCGCGCGCTTAGGCTTGCCCACGGCCGAGGCAAACATGCGCGGTAGCTCATCGAACGCGCCCAATCCGACGCGGACATCGACACTGCGGTTTTGGAAATTGATCAGTTGACGGCGAATCATAGCAGCCCACGCTCCAAAAGCATCTCGGCACAAAGGTAGGAAACGTCCTCGAAGGACTTGTTGCGAATATCAAGGGTAAGGTCGGCGGCCTGGCGATACAGCGGACGGCGATGCTCAAACAGGCGCGCAGCATGCTCGGGCGAACGGAAATCAGGGCGCGTGTCGGACCGACGAATCTGTCGAATCGAATCCTCGAAGTCACCCTCGAGGTACACGCACGTACCCATTTCGTGCATCAGTTCAATATTCACCGGCGTTTCGACGATACCGCCCCCGCACGAAACCAACAGGCTGCGCTCGCTTTGGAGCGAACGGAGCGCCGAGGTCTCGAGCTCGCGAAAACGATCCTCGCCCTCGGTCTCAAAAATCTCGGTTACCGACTTGCCGCAACGGCGCACGACCAGACGGTCGGTATCGATAAAACGCCGCTTGAACATAGTGCCGACGTTGCGCGCGAGCGTCGATTTGCCCGCGCCCAAAAAGCCGATAAAGAAGATATGGTCGCAGCCGTGTTTGATGTGCTGGGACATGGCGAAACCTATTCCTCGCAGGGAAGGTCGCGCAGGGCCCGGCGCTCAAAGATACGGAAGATCTGCGTGTACCACAGGTCCTGGGTTGCCTGCGGCTTAACCAGGATAGTATCGACGCCGGCGAAGTTGCCACTCCACACGTCCGTGTAGAGCTGATCACCGATCAGCACCGCCTCGTCGGCCGTGGCGCCGAGGCGCTTAAGACCCGCCTTGAGGGCAAACGGCGCCGGCTTCATGGCGTGGCTGATGGCCTCGAGTCCCAGCTCGCGTGCAGAGCTCATGACCTGGTCGCGATGCCAGTTGTTGGACACCATGCACAGCTTAAAGCCTTTGGCGCGGGCGGCATCGAGCCAGGCGGAAACCGCGACAGGAACCTGCTCGGTGTCGCGCGGCACCAGGGTGTTATCGCGATCGAGCAGAATGGCGCGTTTGCCGTCGGCCCACAGGGTATCAAGGTCGATGCGATCGACCGAGGCAACGTATCGTTTGGGGCTAAAAATCCTCATGCTAATTCCAAGACTGTTGATGCTCTTCGTAGGTTTGCGAGAAGTACTCCTCGTCCTGTGTAATGTAGAAATACAGGTCATCGGAGTCGGTCGGCTCAAGCGTGGCCTTGAGTGCCTCGAGCGACGGAGAGCAGATGGGCGTGGGCGGAAGGCCCTCGTGCTTGTAGGTGTTATAGGGACTATCGCTCTGCAGGTCGTCGGCGGTAACCTCGCCACCGGTGACATACATCATGGTCGCATCGCTGTTGAGGTAACGCAGACCATCGAGCTTGCCGGCCAAGCGGTTGTAGAAGACCGAGGCCACGTGCGCACGTTGATCGGCGTTGAGGCCCTCGCGCTCAACGATAGAGGCCAAGTTGACGATGTCGTAGTCGGACATCTCCACACCATAGCGCTCCTTGATCTTGGCTTCGCAGCTCGCAAAGTCAAGCGACTTGTACTCGGTCTTAAACTGATCGAGCATAGCGCGAATCACGTCATCGGCCGTCGGCGAATCACCCAACGAATAGGTCTTGGGGAACAAGAACCCCTCAAGCGAGTCGTTGGCGGCGCCCTTAAGGAAGCTATAGTCGTCCACGTAGTTGGAGGCCTTGGCCTGGTTGAGGAAGTCTTCCTTAGAGATGCTGTCGTAGGCTTGGGCCACACGGTCGGCGACTTGATCGACCGTTAGGCCCTCAGGGATAGTCAGCGCATTGGAGCCCGCGTTGGGGCCTTCCATGAGCTGCTGAACAACCTTGGTCGCATCCATGAGCGTGGTAAACGAATAGGTGCCGGACTTGAGCGACATATCGGCGTTGAGCTTTTTCACCGCCGCATAGTAATCCTTGGGATTTTCGACGATATGGTTCTCGGAGAGAATCGAGGCGATCGTATCGCCCGAAGCACCGTCGGGAATGGTCACCGTAACCTGCTGACCAGCCGTGACCTTCGTATCCTCACCGGCAAAGAAGCCCTTGACGGCTGGCACGACAAAGAAAACGATCGCGACAAGCGCAAGCACGGCGACGACGCCACCGATAATCATAGGCACCGGGGAGCTTTTCTTTTGAGCACCGCGACGAGCATGCGTGTTGTAGCTCGAGCGGGTCGCCGGAGCAACGCCATGCGAACCACGAGCGTGATGCGAATGCGATTGGGGGGCCTGCGTTCGCTGGGTAGGTGCCTGCTGCTTAAAGCGGGTACCGCCTGCAGGCTGGGCCGTACGAGCAGTGGGCTGCTGAGCCGCGTGAGAAGCCGAATGCTGAACCGAACGAGCAGAAGGCTGCTGACCCGTCCGTTGAACAGGTTGGGCCGAATGAGAGAAGGACTGCGCCGGGCGCGCGGCAGGCTGAGCTGCACGCTGCGCCAGCTGTGCCGGACGCTGGCCAGGCTGGGCAGGACGCGACGCCGGCTGCCGTGTACGATTTTGTTGGCGCGGATCGGAAGCGCTAGGCATGCGAAACCTCCTCGTTTTTACGATCGAGCCACGTCTGCAAAAACAGGCTGGCGGCAATCATGTCGATCTTGCCCCTCATCTGCTTTTCGTTGAGGCCCTGCTCGCGCAGGATACGCTTGGCCTCTTGCGAAGACAGACGCTCGTCCTCAAACTCCAGCGGAAGAGCGAGCTCGTCGGCAATCTTTTGCGCCACGGAGGCAACGCGCTCGGCCTGGGGGCCGGGCTCACCGGCCATGGTCAGGGGACGTCCACTTACCAGGATGTCGGGCTCATAGTCCTCGACCAGGTAGCGGAACGTCTTGGCCATACCGGTGACCTCTGCAGCCGGGAGCACCTTGACGGGCATCGCCATCTTGCCATCACGGCTCGAGACGGCAATGCCAATCCTGGTCTCCCCTATGTCCAGCGCGAGCGCGACCACAGTGACTTCTTAGATTCTTAGGCACCGAGTGCGGTCTTAGCGGCCGCGAGGGCATCGGCGATACCGGCAGCGTTCTTGCCACCGGCCTGGGCCATGTTGGGACGGCCACCACCGCGACCGTCAACCAGGCCCGCGATCTGCTTGATTACGTTACCGGCGTGGAACCCGGCCTTCACGGCGTCATCGGAACCGGCAGCGAGCAGGGCCGGAGTGCCCTTCTCAGTCACACTGGCGACGACACAAGCGACAGGGCCGGCGACCTTCTGGTGCACGGTATCCCATACGTTGCGCAGGTCGGCAGCCTCAAGGCCCTGGAGCTCAGCGACGACGAGCTTGTAGCCGCCGAGCTCGACGGCACCCTCGATGGCACTGGAAATGGCGTCGGAGGAGCCACCGGTCAGAGCCTTCTTGAGCTTGTTGGACGTCTCGCGCAGCTCGGCCTGCAGGTTCTCCACGCGGGCGGGAACCTCGTCGACGCGGCACTTGAGCGCAGCGGCGGCGGCGTCAACGAGCGCCAGGCGGTCGGCCATGTAGTCGAGGGCACCCTTAGAGGTCACGGCCTCGATACGGCGGACATTGGAGCCCGTGGAGGACTCGGAAATGATCTTGAACAGGCCAATCTCGGCGGTATTGGCGGCATGAGTGCCACCACAGAGCTCGCGGGAGAACGGCTGGTCCTCGGCGCCCACGGAGACGACGCGGACAACATCGCCGTACTTCTCTCCAAACAGAGCGACAGCGCCGGCAGCCTTAGCCTCGTCGATGCCCATGACACGGGTCACAACCGGCTTGGAAGCGAAGATCTGCTGGTTGACCAGGTCCTCGACAGCCTTGAGCTGCTCGGAGGACAGGGCCTCGAAGTGCGTGAAGTCAAAGCGCAGGTGCTCGGGCGTCACCAGCGAACCGGCCTGGGAGACATGCTCGCCCAGGACCTGCTTAAGGGCGGCGTCGAGCAGGTGGGTGGCGGTGTGGTTGCGGCGCAGGAAACCACGGCGCTCGGCGTCGAGCGCGGCGGTCACGGTAGCACCGACGGTCAGCGTGCCCTCGGCAACGTGGGCGACGTGAGCATACAGGCCGTTGTGGTTCTTGGTATCGGAAACGGTCAGCGAAACGCCCTCGGCGGAAAGCTCGCCGGCGTCACCCTGCTGGCCGCCCATCTCGGCGTAGAACGGAGTGCGGTCGAGCACGACCTCGACGTTCTCGCCGGCGGCAGCGGACTCGACGGACTCGCCGTTGCGAACGATGGCGACAACCTTGGCACCCTCGATCGCATCGTTGTCATAGCCGTCGAATTCGGTCGCGGCGACCTTGTCGGAAAGCTCGACCCACACGTCGTTGAAGCTGCCCCAGGCATCGCCCTTGGCGTTGGCACGAGCGCGGGCCTTCTGGTCCTCCATGCAGGCGGTGAAGCCGTCCATGTCGACATCGTGGCCAGCGGTGCCGGCGATCTCGACGGTCAGGTCGATGGGGAAACCAAAGGTGTCGTGCAGCTTAAAGGCAACATCGCCCGGAAGCACAGTACCCTCGGCAAGCGCTGCCAGGGCCTCATCCAGGTAGACGCGACCGTTGTCGAGCGTCGTGGAGAAGCGCTCCTCCTCGGAGGCGACGATACCCTTGACGAGCGCGACGTTCTTGAGCAGCTCGGGATAGGCCTCGCCCATCTGAGCGTTGACCTCGTCGATGAACTTGGTCAGGAAGGCGCCCTCGATGCCCAGCAGGCGACTGTGGAACACGGCGCGGCGGAGCAGACGGCGAAGGACGTACTCGCGACCCTCGTTACCGGGGAGGATGCCGTCAGAGATCATAAAGTCGACGGCACGGGAGTGGTCGGCGATGATGCGCAGGGAGCGGCTGGCACCGGAGTAATCGTCGGCGTCATAGGTCTTGCCGCTGATCTCCTCGCCCAGCTTGATGAGGTGCTGCATCAAATCGCCGTCGTAGTTGGCGGTCTTGTGCTGCATGATGGCGGCCATGCGCTCCAGGCCCATGCCCGTATCGAGGTTGCGGTGCGGCAGCTCCGGCATGGAGCCGTCCTCCTGGCGGTCGTACTGGGTAAACACGAGGTTCCAGAACTCAAGGAAGCGGTCGCAGTCGCAGCCGGGCTTGCAGTCGGGGCTGCCGCAACCGACCTCCTCGCCCATGTCAAAGTAGATCTCGGAGCACGGACCGCAGGGGCCGGTGGGGCCGGCAGCCCAGAAGTTGTCGTCCTCGCCCAGGCGGGAGATGTGGTCCTCGGCAACGCCCAGAGAACGCCACACGTCGTGGGTCTCGTCGTCCTCGGTAAAGACGGTAAAGTACAGGCGATCGAGCGGCAGCTTGAACTCCTTGGTGATGAGCTCGAAGGCCCAAGCGCAAGCCTGCTGCTTGGAGACGCCGCCAAAGGAGAAGTCACCGAGCATCTCGAAGAACGACAGGTGACGGCCGTCCTCGCCGATGCAGTCGATGTCGTTGGTGCGGACACACTTCTGGCAGGAGATCGCGCCGATCTCCTTCATGGTCTTCTTGCCCTGGTAGTACTCCTTAAACTGGTTCATGCCGGCGTTGGCAAGCAGCAGCGAGGGGTCGTCGGGAACAAGGGACGAAGAAGGATAGAGCTTAAGACCGCGCTCCTCAAAGAAGTTGAGGAACTTGGAGCGGATCTCGGCCGTAGTCATTGACGGGTAGTCAGCACTCATAGAGGGAATCTCCTCGGTTTCACATCGAAACAGTTCAAACGTAACGATATTACCATCCCGCCGCGCAAGTGCAAAAAAGAGGGCCGACATAAAGCCGACCCTACAGCGAAAGTGCACGTTATTTAGGAGTATGCGATGCATTGAAAAAGGCTACTATAGAATTACATATAAGATTCACCCGGAAGGAGCGATCGATGAAAAGCAAACGATTTGTCCTGAATGCACTTCTGGTTGTAGCACTTTTAGCGCTTTTGGCTTTCTCCTGCTGGTACGCAAACCAACCAGCATTTGGCTACGTATTGTATGCAGTAATGTCCGGCGATAAAGCCTATTACACTCTACGCGCAATTGACGTTCTCTTTTTCTATGTAGCCGGCCCCTTATCAATCGCTTTTCTCGCGTTTCTTGTCATTTACAACTTCAAGAAACGCTAGCGGTGCCTATTTGGAATCCGAATCGTCCATGGAGCCGTCGATGCCGGTTTTGGTATCGTCGTCCGAGTTGGAGTCATCGTCCTTGGCGAAGGGATTCTTGAAAAAGCTCGTCGCATCGGGCTGCAGGCCCGAGAGCTTGATCCAGGGATTCTCGAGCTCGGGCTTGGGCATCGCCTGGGCCTCGGGCGCGGTCTCGTTGCCGATGAGCTCGGACTCGTAAATGAACGTATCGTCTCCAAGCGCGTCGTAGGCGGCGACCGGGTTGCCCTCGGCATCGCGATATGGCGTGCCCTTAAATACAGCGCCGTCGTATGCCACGAGCTGGCGACCGGTCTCGTTCTCAAAGTAGTAGACGAAAATGCCCTTGAGGGCCGCGCACAGCGGAATGGCGATGACCATGCCGATGGGACCCATAAGTGCCGAACCAATAACGAGGGCCGTCAGGCTCATGATGGGATGCACCTGCACCGAACTCTGCATGACCTTGGGGGAAATGACGTTATCGGTGACGTTTTGAGCCACCATGGTCACAACGAGCGTCCACAACGCCAGCATGGGGCTGAACATAAAGCCAAGCACCGTGGCGATAGCCGCGCTTACCCAGGGACCGACAACCGGGACCAAGTGCATGATGCCGGTAAAGATGGCCATGAGTGCCGCGTAGGGATGGCCAATGAGCGTAAAGCCGATAAAGGCGAGGATGCCACCGCAGATGGACGTCACGACCATGCCGCGCATATAACCGCCGACCGAGCGCGAAAGAATCGCGACCATAAAGCGGTACGAGGTCTCTTTTTCCTGTCCGATGATGGTACAGACCTCGTGGTGCATACGGGGATAATCGCAGGCAAGCCAGTAGGCAAGCACCAAACCCAGGAAGATTACGAACAGCTGCGAGGCCGTGTTGGTGATCAGCGGGAACACGCCGCGACCGAGCTCAGCGGCGATTTGCGATACGTACTTGGACGCCACAGTAACCAGCGAGGACAGATTATCGTCCAGGTACTCCTTGAGCGGCGTGTTGTTGAGCGTCTTAGCGTGCGAAATCATCTCGTTGAGATCACCGCCCGCAACGCGAAGCTGCTCAGGCAGACGGCTCAGGACTTCCATAATCTGACCGAGCAAAATAGGCGACAGGATGCAGACGACGCCAACGAGCACTGCCACAACCACGATCAGCGCGATGAGCGAACCGATGCCACGACCGACGCCGTGATGCTCGAGCCAGTTAGTGATCGGCGACATCACAAAAGCGATGATGGAACCGACAGCGAGAAACTCGATAACAGGCGCCAGGATACCCATAAGGTTAAAGATGACGGCTGCGATGACAATGCAGCCAACGACAGCCCAAATGCGAAGCGTCAGAATACGAGTATCGCGCAGCGTGCGGTCGGTTTGTTGGGGGTGCTCAATCATGAACGAACCATCACTCCGTCGGGGTCGATCTTGTCCTGTATCTTCTTAAGGGTACGGCGCAGCAGGCGCGAAACCTGCACCTGCGAGATACCCAGCTTCTTGGCGATCTCGATCTGGGTCATGCCCTTCACAAAGCGCAGCTCGATAACCTCACGCTCACGCGGCGAGAAATCGCGGATGGCTTCCTCGATCACCAGGCGGTCATCGGTAAAATCGAGCTCGTTGTCGTCATCGGCATAGCGGTCGAGAATCGAGGGGGCATCATCGGAATCGGACGCGCCAGGAGCCTCGATGGGCACCGAGGTATAGGCCGAAGACGATTCCATGGCCTCCAGCACCTCGTCGACGGTCACACCCAGGTACTCAGCGATTTCTTCAACCTTAGGCGAGCGCTGCAACTCATTGGTGAGCTTGTCGGTGGCCTGGTTGACCTTGGCAGAAAGCTCCTGCAAACGGCGCGGCACGCGCACGCTCCAGCCCTTATCACGGAAGTGACGCTTGATCTCGCCCAGGATGGTAGGCGTGGCAAACGTGGTGAACTCGAGTCCGCGCTCAGGGTCAAAGCGGTCGATAGCCTTGAGCAGGCCCAAATAACCAACCTGCATCAGGTCATCGAGCGGCTCGCCGCGGTTCTTAAACTTGTTGGCAAGAAACCTTACCAGGTTCATGTGGGACATGACGAGCTGCTCGCGTGCGTCCGGGTCACCGGTCTCTTTATAGCGACGAAACAGCTCGCGGGTTTTCTCCTTGTCCCAAGCGGTCTTACCGCTCCGGGAACGTTCGGTCATATTAGATATCCGCCTTGAGGTCGAGGGAAAGCGTCAGGGGCGCCGCAGTCTTTTCGTAGGAGTCGCACACGCTCGCCAAAATGAGCTCGGCATACACAGCGGCCTGGTCATCCTCGTCGACGGTGGCCTGGTCGCCAAAGGTAAAGGTCATGCCAACGTGAGATTCGTCGACATCGAATTTGATCGAGATGTCATCGGAATCAACAGCCGTGCAGCCGAAAATAAATGCTTCCTCGGCAGCCATACGAATGTCCTCGATGCGATCGACGGACATGGAGCAGAGCGCACCGACATTTGCCGCCGTCATGCGCACAAGGCGCGCCAGACGCGGGTCGCCGGCAACGGTCAGCGTAATGGGGCAAGTTGCTTCGCTACTCATCGCAGGACTCCTCAGAGGTCTCGGCGGGCGTGTAGGTGTAATACTGGGCTGCTTTAGCAGCAGGCTTCTGTGCATCATTGTCACCAGCAGCGACATCGTCCCCGGCTTCGCCAATCAGGACACGCTCGGTCGGCTGCTCGGCTTCTTCGGCAGCGGAAAGCTTGCACTCAGCGTCGGCCGCGGGAGCCTTCACCTTGTTAAAGAGTTTCTGCACGGCACCTGCCGCAGAATCAGTCACGCTCGACACAGCATTGCTGGCCTCGGCCATGCTACCGGTGACCTCAGAAATGTCGCGAACCACGGCTTCGACCTCTACGAGATTGGAGGTAAGGGCATCAACTGCCGTCTTGCTCGACTTAAGCAGCGGCTCCATCTGGGCAAGCGCCGGCGTAAGCTCATCGACAGCGCCATCGAGCTTTGCCACCACAGGCTGAGCCTCGGCGATGGTGTTGTTGAGGTCGTTAACGGTCTTATCGAGCGAGTCGACAACGGTGCGGGTCTTGCGCAGGGTAAGCGCGAGCTCAACGATGGCCCACACGCCGGCAACAGCGAGCAGCAGCAGGGCGATTTGAATGGGACTCATACAAGCCTCCCAAAGGAATCGATATACAGACGGTTTCCATGGTACCCCAAAGGGGACCGAACATGCCATGAGCAGCAACGTGGGACAAAATTATCAGCAGCTACTTCGGTGCATTCCCGCTGCGGTCGCGTTCACTTTGCTCTACGCGCCATTCTTCCCAACCGCGGCCGGCAGGCTGCCAAAATGCACCGCGTTCCAAGCCTTCGGGCAAATAGCGCTGATCGACCCAGCCTTCGGGATAATCGTGCGGATACTTATACACACCGTATTCATCGCTGCCCGGGCGATGGCGATCGCGCAGGTAGCTGGGCACCTCGCGAAGACCACTGCTGTGGATATCGGCTAGCGCCGCATCGATCGAGGCCTCGCACGCATTGGACTTGGGCGCCAAGCACACATAGAGCGCAGCTTGTGCAAGGTTAATGCGACATTCAGGATAGCCAATAACTTCAGCAGATTTAAAGGCAGCATGCGCCACCAAAAGCGCCTGCGGGTCGGCGTTGCCAACATCCTCAGAAGCGTGAATCATAATGCGGCGAGCGATAAACTTAGGATCCTCCCCAGCATCGATCATGCGCGCGAGCCAATAGATCGTGGCATCGGGGTCGCTACCGCGCATAGACTTAATAAACGCACTGATGATGTCGTAGTGCATGTCGCCGTTTTTGTCATACGTAAAGCCGCGACGCGGGTTGGCGATCTTCACGTCATCCACGGTGATGGGATAGCGCTCCCCCGCCGCAGGCGCTGGCGTTCCCTCGGTATCGGGACGCGTGACGGCAATCTCGCTCGCAAGCTCAAGCGTCGTGAGCGCCGAGCGAGCGTCACCCGCTGCCAGCGTGCAAATGGTCTTGACCGTATCCTCATCGGCCGAGAACTTACCGTTCAAACCCTGCGGTGCCTCAAGCGCACGTTCAATAAGCGTGGCGATATCCTCATCCTTCAGATGCTCAAGCTCCACGACGCGACCACGTGAGAGCAGTGCCGAGTTGACCTCGAAGTACGGGTTCTCTGTCGTAGCGCCAATCATAATGACGGTACGGTTCTCAACTGCATGCAGCAAGGCATCCTGCTGCGACTTAGAGAAGCGGTGAATCTCATCGATGAATAGAATGGTGCGGCGGTCGTACGTATTCAGGCGCGTCTTGGCCTCATCAATCACACGACGCAGGTCCTTCACGGTACCCGTGACGGCGCTGACCTCGACAAACTCGCTCTTGGTATGGTTGGCGATAATGTGGGCCAGCGTCGTCTTGCCCGTACCGGCAGGCCCGTACAGAATCACGCTCGAAAGCACGTCGTGCTCGATCGCGGCACGCAGCCATGAACCCTTACCGACGGCCTTTTGCTGGCCCACGTACTCGTCGAGCGAATTGGGGCGCATGCGCACCGCAAGCGGCGCATTCTGAAAGGAACGCTCGCGCGTCGAAGCAGAAAAAAGGTCGTCCATAGCCATCCCGTGTATCAATCAAAAACGTTTTCCACTAACAGTATACCGAATTTATACGAACTACCGTTCGTTAATATAGGTACGGTGCGGAAACTTCAATCCCGGAAACAGCTTGCTCGTGAGCTCGCAGAAATAACCGTCCGTCATGCTCGCAATGTAATCCACGACCGCCTGGTCCTTATCGTTCTGCCAGGCATAGGCGCGATCGTAGTAGGAAAGCTGCTGCTCGATGCGAGAAATGTGGTGCTTAAAGATATACGAAGACTCGTCACCTTCGTTTATATCCTGCAGGCAACGATCGTAAAGCTTTTCGAAGGCTTCGCGCAGCTCCACCTCGGAATCGCCTTCGATACCGCCCTTGCTATAGATCTTCTCGTAGTTCTCGCGCTTGGCTCGGCGGATTTCCTCAAACAGGTCCTCGCTCATCTCGATGCGCGGCTTACCATAGCTGTGCTCAACGATATCGATGGAGGCATGCGTGAGGATCCAACTGTTGTAGGCACCGCCCCGGCCATCATCAAAAGCGTCGGGTGACAGCAGGCCCGCCGCGATCGCATCCTGACGGTCACGACCGACGTAGGCAAGAATATCCGAGATGCGAACGACGCAGCCCTCGAGCGTCATGGGACGCAGATGCCCAATTGCGCTATAGCCCGTGGCAATGCAATCCTCAACCGTCTGGTCAAACTGGTCAAAGGAGCTCATGTCCGAGAGCTCAAACACACGCTGCTCGTACTCGCCGTTATGGCATAGCACGCCGTCGAGCGTCTGGAGCGACACGTTGCGGCCGTACAGTGTGTCGAGCACGCGGACCGACTGCACGTTATGGAAAAAATAACGCCCCGTACGCTCATGATAGATATCGTTGAGGAAGCGCTCGCCGGCATGGCCGAAAGGCGTGTGTCCCAAGTCGTGACCCAGGCCAATCGCCTCGATCAGATCGCAATTGAGCCCCAGGGCGCGACCGATATCGCGCGCAATGCGCGAGACAAGCTGCACGTGCAAACCGCGGCGTGACAGATCGTCATTGCTACGGAAGCTAAAGACCTGCGTTTTGCCTGCATAACGGGTGTACGCCGGAAGATGAAGTATCTTTTCGGTATCGCGCATAAACGCCGGACGCATAAGCGTGCCTTTGTCGGCGGCGCGATCAATACGACGAATGACCTGATCGTCGTTGCAACGATACGGGTTGACATAGCCCGAAGCACGATCGGCGGCAATGCGCTCGACAAGTTCGGGCGACAACGCTGAGGGAATACGGTCCATGCGCGCCTTAATGACGGCCGTTTCTTGATTAGATTCCATGGCATGCTCCTTAAGAAGGATGCGCAATCGGTTACAAAGTGCAGCCCACGACCTCGATTATGGCAAAAATCGGCACTAAAAACGGGAGCAATGGCAGGGAGCGCGATTTTGTGAAGAGGCAGGAAAGGGCCAGAGCCAGGAGTGCGACGGCAAATGCCACGATGCCACCCATAGGGTCGAGCGTGCAAAGCGCGAAGAGCGCCTTGGCATCCCCCATGCCGATGCCCGGGATTTGGCGAAGACGACGCCAGAGGGACTCAGTCAGCACGAGAGCAAGATACACAATGACGGCAAGACCCGCGTGGTCAAGCGCTGTGTTAACGCCTTTGTCGAGCCAAACGCCCACTAACGCCGTCACCGCACACGCACCGGCAAGTTCATTGGGAAAACGTCGCTGACGGGCATCAATCGCCGCGCCGGCAAAGATGCAAATCCAAAACGGGATATAAAACATCGAGTACCTCCTCGAGCTGCATCGCAAAAGCAAAACCCACCACAAAGGTGCCTGTCCCCTTTGCGGTGGTTTTGGTGGTGGTTATTTGGCGCCTTGCATGACCTCGTCGAGGGTGACGTTTACGGCATGCTGGGTAGGAACCCAGTCGACCTTCAGGAACAGCGCGGCCACCGTGATGGGGATATAGCTGAACATAAAGATCGGGAAGGTAAACAGGTTAGTCACCAGACGCCACTTTTGCGCGCAGTGAATGTGCTTGTACTCAAAGATAGTCGTGAGCAGCGCCAGGATAAAGAAAGTCAGATACATCATGGCGAAGGTCATAATGAGCGAAGCGGCACAGGCCTGCATCTCGACTTCGGTAGCCAAAAAGCCGTGCGAGAGTCCACCCACGATCAGGAACGTCGCATTGGCGAGCATCGAGATGAGCGACAGCAGCATACCCGGGGCGATCGTCATGAACATGTCGTAGGCGGCAAAGCGATGGTAGCGGAAGGTCGACTTGACCAGGTGCTTACCGTAAGTAAAGAACACCTGGTAGAAGCCCTTGGTCCAACGCATGCGCTGTTTCCAGGACGCCTTAAACGTCACGGGTTGTTCGTCAAAGAACTCCGCCGGCGCATAGCCAATGCGAATGCCGTGAATGGCGCAGAACGTGGTGAACTGAATGTCCTCGGTCAGCGTGTGGAACTGCCAACCGTGCATGCCCTCGATAACGCTGGCGGAGATGAGGTAGCCCGAACCCGAAACAGCGCAGGACGTCTTGCAGATATTACGCGCGTTGTTGAGGAAGCGCGCCTCGCGTAGATACCACGTGGCATTAGCAGCCGAGATCCACGAGCTGCCGAAGTTCTTGGAATTGCGATAGCTCGTGACCACATGGAAGCCCTGGTCAAAGGCATCATTCATCTTGGAAACGTAATCGCGGGAGATAACGTTATCGGCATCGAAGATAAAGTAGCCCTCAAACGTGTCGGGATACTCGTTGAGAATGCGGTCGAAGCCAAAGTCCATGACCCAGCTCTTGCCCTTGCGGGCCAGGTCATTGCGCTCGTAAACAATGGCACCGGCCTCGCGCGCGAGCTGCGCCGTGTTGTCGGTGCAGGCATCGGCAACGACAAAGACCTCGATAAGCTCGGACGGATAGTCCTGGTCCTTGATGGAGCGTACGAGATTGGCAATTACGGCTTCCTCGTTATGCGCCGCGATAAAGAAGGCATAGCGATGGAGTTTTTTGGCCTTGGGAGGCGCGACCTCGCCACGAAGAGCGCCAATGACAAAGAAGACCACCTGGTACAGAAAGCAGACCGTGAGCAGCGTGACGACAATCTGGTTGAAGATCACGATGGGTGTGTTGGTTTGTAAAAAGGCGAGCATGCAGGCTCCCAGCAACGTGTAACGTAAACAATCGTATATCTTACCGCAGGCTTACCGAGTTCAAGAAACCACCTAATACTGGCTAGGCTTCGAGAAGACCGAGCTGCGGAACGATGTCGTCGCCGGCGGCAGTGCGACCAAGCGAACGCGGGGCCAGATCGTCCAGAACCGCGGCAAGATCCCACGGCAGCTCATCACGGCACTCAATGCGCTTCCCCGTTACGGGATGATCGAACGCAACGCGCCAAGAATGCAGGAACTGCCTGGTCAGGCCCTGATCGGCACGCGCATCGCACTTGCCGTAGAGCGGATCGCCCACGCAGGCGTGGTTGATATGGCGCATATGCACGCGAATCTGATGTGTGCGGCCCGTAAACAGGTGGCACTCAACGAGCGTATAGCCGTCGTCAAAACGCGTGGAATCAAAGCGCTCGAGGACCTTAAAGGTCGTAATGGCCTGACGGGCAAAGGGGTCATCCGAAACCGCCATCTTGACGCGGTCGCGCGTAGAACGGGCGATACCGGTATTGATGGTGCCCTCGTCCATGGCGATGTGCCCGTGGACAAGCGTGATATAGCGGCGGTCGAGCGTGCGCGTGCGGATGAGATTCTGAAGCGCGCGCTGGGTGTCGTCATCTTTTGCCGCGAGCATAAGGCCCGAGGTATCGCGATCCAGGCGATGCACGATGCCGGGGCGGTCCTCACCCTGCACAGTACCAAGATGATCGATGCCGCAGTGGTAGACCAGAGCGTTCGCAAGGGTGCCGCTCTCGTGGCCATGGGCGGGATGGCACACCAGGCCCCGCTGCTTGGAGAGCACGATAAGGTAGTCGTCCTCGTAGCGGATATCGAGGGGAATGGCCTCGGGAATCACGTCGGTCGGGTCGTGCGGCTCGGGCAAGTCGACCGAGATGCGATCGCCGGCGCGTACGGCGTACTTTTTAGAGAGACAAGTCTCACCGTTGACGGCAACGGCGCCTCCCTCAATCAGATGCGCGCAGGAAGAGCGCGTAGGGCAGCCGTCATTGGAGCCCAGATAGGCGTCAAGACGCTGACCAGCGGCATCGTCGGCAACAAGGATATGGATGTCGGCCATTAGCGCTCATTCCTTTCGCGAATCTTGCGGGCACGCTCCCCACGCTGCTGGGCCTTGCGCTTAGCGCGGGCCTCGTCACGGGCGTTAAGCTCGGCGGTCGCATCGACCTCACGGGCAGCGGGGCTCAAGAACATGTAACCGAAGAGGGCGAGCACGACGCCCAAGGTAATGCCGATATCGGCCACATTAAAGACGGGGAAGTCGACGAAGGTGGTGGCAATAAAATCGGTCACGAAGCCAAAGGCCAAACGATCGATAGCGTTGCCGATAGCACCGCCCGCAACCATCGCCATGCCCACAACCTCCAAGCGAGCAAGCTGGGGCGCGCGAAGCAAGTACACGGCAATGGCGACAATGACCGCAAGCGCCAGCAAAGCAAACGCAACGCCATGCCCCTCGCCCATGCTAAAGGCAGCACCGATATTGCGGACAAACAGGAAGTCGATCACACCGGGGATAACAGTCACATGCAAAGCGTCGCCCACGGCACGAACCGCAAGCTTGGTCAGCTGATCAAAAAGCAGCACAACCAGCACCACCCCACCAGCAACACCTAACCGCCAGCGCAAAGGCGGCGTCATATCCCCAGTACGACCCAAATCAATCCCCTACCCTCAAGAACATCGAATTCCGTTTAATGCAAGTAATCATCTTATAGTGACAAACGCCAAACGCGCAGCATATTCACCAACGCTAGCGAAATAACCAGCTAAAAACGAAAGCGGCATTCCGAAAAACAGAATGCCGCTTGGACGTGACAAAAGTTGACGTTGGGGACGTTCTTGTTTGACAGTCGTTTAAGAACGTCCCCAACGGCTAGTTCAGCGCCTCCGCGCAGCGCTTGCAAATATGAGCGTGGCCGTTGTACTCGCCAACGGTGGTGCGGTAGTTCCAGCAACGGTCGCAGCACTCGCCCTCGGCAGCCTCGATAGCGACGGAAAGCTCCTCGCCCTGGGTCAGCTCAACATCGGAGACGATGTAGAACTCGGCCAGATCGACGGCCTTGTCGCCGGTCAGCAGCGCATACATCTCGGCAGGAACGACCGCCTTGACGCGGACCTGCTGGCTCTTGGTGAAGGTACCGGCGGAGCGGGCATCCTCAAGGGCCTTGGTCACGGCGCTACGGAGCTCGAGTGAAGCCTCGAGCACGCCCTCAAACTCATTGGCCTCGTCGAACGTGATGGGCGACTTGTACCAATCGAGCAGCGCGGCGTACTTCTGGTGATCGACGCAGCCGGCGGGCGCATAGGCCATGGCCTCGTCGACCGTGTAGGACAGGATCGGCTGAAGGTCGCGCATGAGCATCGAGAAGAGCTCGGCGAGCACAGTCTGGGCGCTGCGGCGCTCGAGCGAGCCGGGCTTCTCGCAGTACAGACGGTCCTTCAGGGCGTCGAGGTACACGTTGGAGAGCTCGGTAACCACGAAGTCGTAAAGCGCACGGTAGGCACGCGGGAACTCGTAGCTGGCGTAGGCATCGTCGACCTCGGCCTGGACCTGGGTCAGGCGGGCAACCATGAGCTTGTCGAGCGGCAGCAGGTCGGCGAAGGCGACGCCGTCGGTCTCGGGCTCAAACTGACCCTCGAGCTCGGAGAGCAAGAAGCGCAGCGTGTTGCGGAAACGACGGTAGGCATCGGACGTACGGGCAAGAATCTCGTGGTCGATGGACACGTCGGAGCTGGTGTCAACGGAAGCAACCCACAGGCGGATGATGTCGGCGCCCATCTCGTCACAGACCTTATTGGGGTCGATGACGTTGCCGAGCGACTTGGACATCTTGCGGCCCTGGCCGTCGAGCGTGAAGCCCTGCGAGACGACCGCCTTGTAGGGAGCATGGCCGTTGGCGCCCACCGAAGTGAGCAGCGAGCTCTGGAACCAACCGCGATGCTGGTCGGAGCCCTCGAGATACACGTCAGCCGGGTACTCAAGCTCGGGGCGATACTCGCAGACGGCCTTCCAGGACACGCCGGAATCCCACCACACGTCGAGGATGTCCTTATCGGCCTTGAGGTGATGGCCGCCACACTTGGGGCAGACGCAGGCCTCACCCAGGTAGCTCTCGGGAGCGTCGGTGAACCAGGCGTCGGAGCCCTTCTCATGGAAGAGCTTGATGACGGCGTCGAGCGTGGCATCGTTCATGACCTTCTCGCCGCAGTCGGCGCAAGTGTAGCTGGGGATAGGCACGCCCCAGTTGCGCTGGCGGCTGATGCACCAGTCGGGACGCTGCTCGACCATGGCGCCAATGCGGTTGGCGGCATGGGCCGGATACCACTTGACGTTCTCGCGGACCTCTTTGCCAGCCTGCTCGCGCAAGCCGGTCTTGTCCATCGAGACAAACCACTGGTCGGTAGCACGGAAGAGCACCGGGTGCTTGCAGCGCCAGCAGTGCGGATAGCTGTGCGTGATCTTCTTCTCGAGGACCAGGGTGCCGCGCTCGCGCAGGAACTCGATGATGTGCGGGTTGGCCTCGTCGGTATCCATGCCGCTGAAGGGGCCGCCGGTGCCAAACTCCTCGCCGGTGTAGAACTTGCCGTCGTCATCGACCGGCATGCAAATGTCGGTGATGCCCTCCTTGAGGCAGGCGAAGTAGTCGTCGACGCCGTGACCGGGCGAGTTGTGGACGATACCGGTACCGTCATCGACACCGACGTAATCGGCCAACAGTGCCACGCCCTCAACACCGTCAAAGATCGGCTGCTTATAGTGAATGTGATGGAAGGTCTCGGCGGGAACCACATAGGGCTTGCCGTCGACCACAACCGGGGTGTACTCCCAGCCAAACTCCTCGCAGCACTTGGGAGCCAGGTCCTCGAGCATGACCTCGGCGCGGTCGTCGTGCTCAACGGCGACGTAGGCGGCACCGGGCTTGAGAGAAACTGCCTGGTCGGAGGGGATGGTCCACGGCGTGGTCGTCCAGATGATAAAGTCAACCGGGCCGTCGAAGTTCTCGAGGCCGACGGGCTTGGAGGTCATCTCAAAGCGCACGAAGATGGACGGGCTCGTCTCGTCGGAGTACTCAATCTCGGCCTCAGCAAGTGCGGTATGGCAGTGCTTGCACCAGTGGACGGGCTTGTGACCGCGATAGATCATGCCCTTGTCGAACATGGCCTTGAAAACCTCGATGTCGGCGGCGTCATGCTGGTGATAGAGCGTCAGATAGGGGTTGTCCCAATCGCCGAGCACGCCCAGGCGACGGAAGCCGGCCTTCTGCAGCTCGATGTTCTCGACAGCGAACTTATTGCAAAGCTCACGGATCTTAGCCGTGGAGGTCTGGTTGAACTTCTCGGTGCCGAGCTTCTCCTCGACCTTATGCTCGATCGGCTGGCCATGGCAGTCCCAACCGGGAACATAGGGAACCTCATAGCCCTGCATCATCCAGTAGCGGTTGATCATGTCCTTGGAGATCTTGTTCATGGCGTGGCCGATGTGGATCGGGCCGTTGGCGTACGGAGGGCCGTCGTGCAGCACGAACTTCTTGTGACCCTCGTTCTTCTTCAGAACCTGCTCGTAGACCTTGTTGTCCTGCCAGTCCTTGAGTCGCTTGGGCTCGGACTTGGAAAGACCGGCACGCATGGGAAAACCGGTTTTGGGCAGATTCATCGTCTGCTTGTACTCGTTTGCCACGGTACCCCTTTCATGTCGTGGGCGCGCACGCCCGTTGGGCACCAAAAAAGCGCCCGTCCCTACAAGCTGGGACGAAGCGCCACAAAAACGGGCTGTATGCCCGCAAAAGCTCTTCGTTTAACCACCCAGCTTAGATGCCCTCGCCCGCGTATTCGCGCGCTCGCATCCGTTACTCGGCTGGCCTGTATCGACGACCATCTCGGCGATATCTACTAAGACGTGCCTGCGCGGCACGTCCGTTGGGACCGCAGCTCCGGGGTGATTTTCATCGGTCGCATGCACGGGTTCTCAGCGCTCCCCGCTCTCTGTGGCATGCGGACGGCCGACTACTCGTCCCCATCAACGCTTATGCGGAGTATGCTAGCACGTTCCGCGCCGGCGAAAAACCCTCAACACTGGTTTCATACGTAAGAAATTTCTCGTGGTCGTTAGCCTTCTCTAGGAGCAAAATACCTGAAAGCACTTTAACTAACGAAAGAAGGCTGCCATGCGCACAATCGGAATGAGCGACTACACCGTCGGCGAGGATTGCTTTACCGAGCTGCCCGCCGCACTGGCGGAGTACGGCGCGAAGAAAGTCGCCATCATTGGTGGCAAGCGAGCCCTAGCTGCGGCGCTGCCGGGCATCGAGGCGGCGCTTGAAGGTACCGACGTCGAGATTCTGGAGACGCGCGTCTACGGCACCAACAGTACGCGCGCCAATATCGCCAAGGTCGTGAACTCCCCCGCTTGCCAGCAGGCAGACGTGCTTATCGCCTGTGGCGGCGGCAAGGCACTCGACACCGTCAAGACAGCGGCAATCGAGCTCAAGAAGATTGTCTTTACGGTGCCGACGATTTGCTCTAACTGTTCCGCCGCGACCGCCATTGCCGTCGTCTACAACGACGATGGATCGCTCGAGGGCTATTCGTACCCCAACCGACCGGCGCACATCTTCATCAATCCCAAGATCATCGCCGAGGCTCCGGCGGAGTACTTCTGGGCCGGCGTGGGCGACGCCCTGTCCAAGCAGCCCGAAGTCGAGTACGCCACGAGCGCCGGCGACCTGGAGCACACCGCCGGCCTTGGCCTGGCTCTTGCCCACACCTGTTCCGAGCCGCTGTTTACCTACGGTGTTCAGGGTCTTGAGGACGTTCGTCAGAATCTGTCGAGCGAGGCCGTCAAGCAGATCGCGCTCGACATCGTGGTCAACACGGGCTATGTCTCGAACCTGACCAACCAGAACGATTACTACTACAACTCGAGCGTGGCGCACGCGTTCTACAACGCCACCTGCAGCATTCCGCGTGAGGGCACCTACCTGCACGGCGAAGTCGTAAGCCTGGGCGTGCTGGTGTTGTTCGCCTACACGGGCGACACCGAGAACCTTAAGCGCTATGCTGACTTCAACAAGCAGATGGGGCTGCCCGTAACGCTTGAGCAGGTCGGGCTTTCCGAGACCGATATCCCTGCCCTGTGCGAGCACGCACACGCCACCAACGAGTGGAAGCAAGGCAACCCGGAGCCCTTCACCGACGAAAAATTCGCCGCCGCCATCAAGGCCGCCAACGCCTACGGCCACACGCTCTAGACCCAGGCCAAAACCACCACAAGGGAGCAGCACCTTTGTGGTGGTTTTTTATTGCTCCAGCATGCTGGGGTCGAACTCGCTAGCCGGGATCACGCGATAACCGTGGCGGAGCAGTAAATCAACGAAGACGCCGTTGCCCGCCGTAAGGGTGCCGCTGAATGTTCCGTCGTAGATGCGACCCGCGCCGCACGAGGGACTACGGTCCTGCAGGATGCACGCGGCGATCTCTTCCGGCCCGCCCGCCTGCTCGCACATATCGAGCGCTCGTTGGGCACCCAGGCGAAATTCGCGATCGACCGATATGCCCTCGCAGGTACGAACCTCTCCGTTCACAATCTCGGACGGCTTGCGCGGCGTGGGCAGGCCCCCAAAGACCTCAGGGCACACCAAGAGGACCTCGGTCCCTGTACGCTCGCAGGCCTCGACCAACTCGCGATGGTAGTTGTCGAGCCCGTTATACTTGCAGCTCTCGCCCATCAAGCAGGCGCTCACCACGATCTTCATTTCCATCCCTCTCAAGCAAAACGCCCCATTTGAGAAAGCTGCTCAAATGGGGCGTCGGCGTTTACTGGCTCGGCCGCGGCTTTACTGCTGCTTGGGCATCAGCGGATTCTCGCGCGTGAGGAGGTTCATGAACTCCTCGCCCGTGATGGTCTCCTTCTTATACAGATAACGAGCCAGCTCGTGGAGCTTAAACTTGTTCTCCTTCAGAATCTGCAAAGCGCGGTCGTGCGCATCCTCGATCAGCTTGGCGACAATCGCGTCCACGCGCTCGGCCGTACCGGGGGCGCAGGTGAGCGACGTGTCCTGATTGAGATACGCGTTCTGCACGGTACCGAGCGCCATCATGCCAAACTCGTCGGACATACCAAAGCGCGTCACCATATTACGGGCGAGCTTGGTGGCCTGCTCGATGTCGTTGGCGGCGCCGGTCGTCATCTCGCCAAAGATGAGCTCCTCGGCTGCGCGGCCACCGCAATAGACAGCGAGCTTGTCCAAGACCTCCTGGCGCGTCGTCAGGAAGCGCTCGTCCTCCTCGACCTGCATGGTATAACCAAGAGCACCGCTCGTGCGCGGCACGATGGTGATCTTCGTGACCGGCGCAGAGCCCTTCTGGCGAGCGGCAACGATGGCATGGCCGATCTCGTGATAAGAAACGACCTGCTTCTCGTGGTCGGACAGCACCGTGGACTTACGCTGTTGGCCGGCAATGACGACCTCCACCGACTCCTCGAAGTCGTCCTGGGTTGCACGCTTGCGACCCTCGCGAACGGCGCGCAGGGCACCCTCGTTGATGATATTGGCCAGGTCGGCGCCCGAGGCACCGGGCGTGGCGCGGGCAATCGCGGTCAGGTCGATCGGCGGCTCGGTCTTCACGCTCTTGGCATGCAGCTCGAGGATGTTCTTGCGGCCGGTCAGATCGGGCAGCTCGACGGGGATGCGGCGGTCAAAACGACCGGGGCGCAGTAGAGCGGGATCGAGACTGTCGGGGCGGTTGGTTGCGGCAAGGACAACGATACCCTTATGGTTATCGAAGCCATCCATCTCGGTCAGCAACTGATTGAGCGTCTGCTCGCGCTCGTCGTTGCCGCTAAAGCCGCCGCCATCGCGCTTCTTACCGATGGTATCGATCTCATCGATAAAGACGATACACGGTGCCTTTTCCTTGGCCTGCTTAAACAGGTCACGAACCTTAGCAGCGCCGCGACCGACAAACATCTCAACGAACTCAGAGCCCGAAATGCTAAAGAACGGAACACCGGCCTCGCCGGCAACAGCCTTGGCAAGCAGGGTCTTACCGGTACCCGGAGGGCCAACAAGGAGAGCACCACGCGGCAGCTTGGCGCCGATCTCCTCGTAGCGCTGCGGCTTCTCCAGAAAGTCGACGACCTCCTTGAGAGACTCCTTGGCCTCTTCCTGACCGGCGACGTCCTTAAAGGTCACGCCCACGTCCTTGGAGGCGATCACGCGCGCGCCGGACTTACCCAGTCCGCCGCCGCCAAAACCGCCGCCGCCAAAGTTCATCGACGGGCCGTCATCGCCCATAGCCTTCTTCATGCGGCGGTTGAGCCACCAACCGATGAGGAAGAAAATCGCCATGGGAAGAATGAGGGTGAGCAGGTAGTAGGTCATCAAACCCGAGTTTTTATCGGGAAC
Source organism: uncultured Collinsella sp. (assembly GCA_900541855.1). GTDB lineage: Bacteria > Actinomycetota > Coriobacteriia > Coriobacteriales > Coriobacteriaceae > Collinsella. The sequence continues at coordinate 21,939 of UQLD01000016.1, read as the reverse complement.
GACCGACTCCAGCGAAGCGCCAGACTCAAGCACGCGATCGGTAAAGCCCGCGTCATTCGGCACACCGGTCGTCTTGTAGGCGATGTTCTCGTCCTCGCCCTTCTTGGTGTAATAAATCGAGTAATCGTCCGTGTTGTACTCGACCTTGTCGACGCTCTTCTTATCGAGCGCTTTGACAAACGTCGAGTAATCGGTCTTCGTAATCTGCTGCGTGTGACCGATGTTGGGGAACAGAACGGTCGAGAGCACGAGGTAGACGACGAAGGCGATGAGCACGTAGAGAATCATATTCCGTCTACGTTTGTTGTCATCCATCTCCATCTGCTTGAACTCCATCTACTGGGGTTGATAATGCTTTCTAGAATACCCAACCCGGACGGCGATAAACCGACGCCGGGCACGAAAGGACAGAGATGGCATCACTGTAAGTCGGCAAGGTTCAAATCTATACAGGCGACGGCAAGGGCAAGACGACGGCTGCGCTGGGGCTCGCGCTGCGCGCGACGGGCTACGGGCTCGACGTTCTTAGGCTGCAGTTTGCCAAGAAACTGCACTGCGCCGAACACGATGCCGCGCCGCGCCTGGGGCTGCGCATCGTACAAGCTGACCGCGACACGCCCGAGGCTTGCGCCGCACAGATCATGGAGCTCGCATGCGAGCAGATATCACAGGTCGACGTTCTGATTTTGGACGAACTCGGCGAGGCCATGCGCCGCGGCTTCGTGACACGCGAGGATGTCGAAGCGCTGATCGCGATAAAGCCCGCCACCACGGAACTCGTGCTCACCGGCCGCGGGCTGCTGCCGTTGGCCGACCTCGCGGACTTAGTCACCGAAATACGTCCCATCAAACACTACTTCGACGAAGGCCTCCTAGCCCGCCAAGGCATCGAATACTAAATGATCCAAAAGGGACGGAGGAAAACGGATCATCGACATCAAGACGGAGAGAAATGATCCTTTTTCCTCCGTCTCATACGGATCATTAGGCGGTGGCGCGGCCGAGCCAGTTGCCGCTATGGTGGTAGATGGTGAACATCGTGGCGGTGATGAGCCAGGTTGCAGGGTAGACCAGCAGCAGGTGCTCAAGCGACGGATCGAACGGCATAATCGCAAACACCCAGATCACCCTGAGCACGACGGTGCCAAAAATCGTGAGCAGCATGGGCTGCAAGCTCACGCCGGCACCACGAATGGAGCCCGACGCGTTCTCGATAATCGAGAAAATCGCGTAGAACGGCGCAATGAAATGAAGAATCGTCGTGGTATACGCCGAAATCGAAGCATCGTCGACAAACAGACGCGACAACGGACCCGAGAATACCAGCAGCACGGCAGACAGGCCGCCAATGAGCATAAACGACAGCACGAGCGACGTATGGTAGCCCTTGCGCATGCGCTCGTAGTTGCGCGCGCCAAAGTTCTGTGCCGAGAACGTGGTGATCGACACGCCAAGCGCCTCGGTAACCATCCAGACGATGCCATCCAAGCGGCCCGAAAGACCCCACGCCGTGGTGACATCGGCACCAAACGAATTGACCGACACCTGAATCAAAACGTTGGAAATCGAATACGCAGCAGACTGAAAGCCAAGCGGCAGACCACACGAGATCATGCTCTTGCAAATGCCAGGATCAATGCCGAGTTTGGACAGTGAAAGCCGCCACGCACCCGGTGCGTGCATCATGCGAATCACGATCATCGTGGCGTTGGAGCAAATGGTCAGCGCCACCGCGATGCCGCAGCCCAGCGCCTCCATATGAAGCACGGCAACAAAGATGACATCCAGCACCGCATTAACAAGGCAGCCGGAAGCGATGATCACAGCAGGCCCGCGCGTGTCGCCCACGGCGCGCAGCAGTGCCGTTCCCATATTGAGCAGCAGCGCCGCAACCATGGCGGCAAAATAGCAACGAGCATAGGCCACGCCCTCGGCCAAAAGTTCATGTGGAGTGTTCATAAGTACCAGCATGGGCTCAACGAACACTATGCCAAGAATCGAGAAAACGATACCGCCCACCAGCGCGAGCGTCATGGCCGTATGGACCGAACGGCTCAGTCGCTCATCATCGTGCTGACCAAAATACTGACCGGTAATGACCGCGCAGCCGGCGCCGACGCCAACGCAAAAGCCAATGCAGAGCTCGGTGAGCACCATCGTAGCTTGAATGCCACCTAGCGCGAGCTTGCCGCCAAACTGGCCGACGATATAGGTACCGATAAGCGTGTAGGCCTGCTGAAAAAACGAACTAAAAAAGATGGGAACGCACAGCGAAAGCAGCTGCTGCCAAATAACACCCTGCGTTACATCGATAGCCGTAGATTTCTTAGCCACACGCCCTCCCCAAAAGCGTACGTCAACCGACAAAACAGTAATTAAAGACCTAAGCTAATAGCAGCTTAGCACCGACCGACGTCGACCGAAACACCCCGAGTCAGAGCCCGGTGCAAACTATCTGCCTAGTGATACAGCCCCGGCTGGTAGTGATACTCGTTGCTCACGTGCGGGCACAGCTGCCAAAAGGCGACGGCACTCGCCGCTGCCACGTTAAGCGAATCGACCCCGTGCGCCATCGGAATGCGCACGGCCCGGTCGCAGCCCGCGATAGTCTTGGCACCCAGGCCGGCACCCTCGGTACCCATAAAGATTGCCAGGCGGTCAATCTCCTGCAGCACGGGATCGTCCAGCGATACGGAATCGTCCGTCAATGCCATGGCAGCACAAGAAAAACCGGCTTCGTGCAGTGCCGCCAGGCCATCGTGCGGCCACACGCGAGCCTCGCTGCCAATGCGCGTCCACGGCACCTGAAACACCGTGCCCATGCTCACGCGGGCCGAGCGACGGTACAGCGGGTCGCAGCACGTAGGGCTGACCAAAATACCGTCAACGTTCAATGCGGCCGCCGAACGGAAAATCGCGCCCACATTGGTATGGTCGACAATACCCTCGAGCACGCACACGCGCACCGGGCGCTCGCCCGCCGCCTCGACGACGCCACCCAAGAACTCATCAACCGGAATCTGCCGCGGGCGACGAAACGCCGCGAGCGCACCGCGCGTCACGTTAAAGCCCGTCAATTGCTCCATGAGCTCCATGGAGGCAACGAACACAGGAACCGGACCTGCGCCCTCGCGCACAACCAGGCGCTCAAACAGCGGCATCATCTGATCGAGCCAGCGTTCGCCCAAAAGAAAGCTCAACGGCTGGTATCCGGCACGCACCGCGCGCTCGATAACCTTGGCACTCTCAGCGATAAAGATACCCTTTTGGGGCTCCAGCACGCAGCGAAGCTCGCGCTCGGTCAGTCGCACGTAGGCGTCGAGCCGCTCATCCGTAAGCGAATCGATTCGCAGAACCTCAACGGCATCAGTCATAGCAGCCAGCCCGCACCCTTCTTAACAGCACATCTATACCAAACGAGGCGACGCGAAGCGCCGCCCCATGCATTCAATCAACCCGATAATACCGTTCACGCTAGGCGATTCACGCCTCAACGCGACGATATGTCACGAACTCATAATCGAGACCCTCGTCACCCTCGCCCGCGGCAATCGTGGCAACCCCGCCAGCCTGCGAAACTTCCCATGCAGGATCGGCGTCCAAATTGGGAAAATACGTGTCCACGGGATGAACGCAGTGGTTATGCGTGACCTCGGCCTCCACGCAGTACGGCAAAAACTGCCGATAGACATCGCCACCACCGATCACCCAGGCAACGGGCTCATCGGCAACCGCGGCGAGCGCCTCGTCGATACTATGCACCACGTCGACGCCCTCGGGAGCAAAGCTCTCGTCGCGGGTAAGCACAATATTGCGGCGGTTCTTGAGCGGACGCCCGCCGGGAAAACTCAGCAGCGTCTTGCGTCCCATAATGACCGGGCACCCCTTGGTACACGCCACAAAATGGCGCATGTCGGCGCGATTGGACACCACCATGTCGCCCTCGCAACCAATGCCCCAATCATCACACACGGCGACGATGGCAGAAAGCTTACACGTCATAAGCGCCACCTACACCGCAATGGGAATGTTCTTGACCTGCGGGCCGTGCTCGTAGCCCTCCACGATAAGGTCATCGGTCGTAAACGCGTAGAAATCATGCACGTCGGGGTTAAGCGTTACCTTAGGCGCCGCAAACTGCGGACGCTCGATAAGCTCACGGACGATATCGACATGACGGTCATAAATATGGGCATCGGCGATCACGTGCAGCAGCTCGCCAGCAATCATGTCGACCGACTGCGCGACCATCATCAGCAAAATGGCGTACTGGCACACATTCCAGTTGTTCGCGGCCAAAATGTCCTGGCTGCGCTGGTTGAGAATCATGTTGAGCGTGGGCTTATCGTCATGCGGGCGCTGCGTAACGTTATAGGTCACGCTGTACGCGCACGGATACAGGTGCATTTCGGACAGGTCGCTAAACACGTACGTGTTGGTCATGATGCGGCGGCTGTACGGCGTATGCTTAAGGTCGTACAGCACGCGGTCCATCTGGTCGAAATCGCCCTCGGCATAATGGCTCTTCTGGCCAATCTGATACCCATAGGCCTTGCCGATGGAGCCGGTCTCGTCGGCCCACTCGTCCCAAATATGGCTGTTGAGGTCATGAACGTTATTGGACTTCTTTTGATAGATCCACAGGATCTCGTCCATCGCAGACTTAAGCGCCGTGCGGCGCAAGGTAAGCGCGGGGAACTCCTCGCGCAGGTCGTAGCGTGCCGTAACGCCAAAGTTTTTAATGGTATAGGCAGGGGTGCCATCCTCCCACACCGGACGGACCTTTTGCCCCTCGGTGGTGGTGCCATGGTCCAGAATATCGCGGCACATGGATACAAACTGTTGATCAGCCTTGCTCATTGACCCTCCTGTCAGTCGCCTATAAGCGAGATTCATTGTAGCCCAGGCGCACGCAGCCCCACAGCCCAAACATAAGCCCTCATTTTCTGACATATGCCAGAAATTCCTTGCTCAAATCCGCATATTCGCTATTCTATTATTGACATATGTCAGATAAGGAGCATGTATGGCAGGAAGACACGAAAAATTGCGCCGCGTCGGGATCATCCCCGAATATCGCGGCTTTACCCCTGACGGCCTTGCCAGCGGAGACGCCATCGAGATGACGGTCGACGAGCTCGAAGTCCTGCGGCTGTGCGACCTGGAAGGCCTCAATCAGCAGACCGTCGCCCAGCACATGGGCATCGCTCGCGCCACCGTGGCGGCCATCTGCAGCCGCGCGCATCGCAAGGTGGCAAACGCGCTGGTCAACGGGCGCGCGCTGAGTATCGAGGGCGGCAATATCGCATACTCCCCCATCACCACGACGACGGCCGCATGGCCAGCAAAGGAGGTCGGCACCGTGAGGGTGGCAACGACGTACGACAACGGCAACATCTTTATGCACTTTGGCCGCAGCGAACAGTTCAAGATCTACGACATCCAGGATGGCAAGGTGCTCAACGAGCAGGTCGTAGGCACCGGCGGCACCGGTCACGGCGCCCTGGCGGGCCTGCTTGCCAACGGTGGCATCGACGCGCTCATCTGCGGCGGTATCGGCGGCGGCGCCATCAACGCGCTCACCCAGGCCGGCATCACCGTCTATGCGGGCGCCCAGGGCAGCTGCGATGCCTGCGTCGAGGCCCTCATTGCCGGAACGCTCGCTCAGACCGGCGAGGCCACCTGCGACTGCCATGGTCATGACCACGAGCACACCCATGAGCATGGCGAGTCCTGCGGCTGCCACGGTCATCACGACCACGACGGACATGAGGGCTGCAGCTGCCACTAGCGGCAAACCCGCGCGTCAGAACGCTTCCGCACATGCAACAACCTGCAAACAAACGGCGAAGGCCGCCTGGAGTACCATCCAGGCGGCCTTAGCAACACACGACTCAATCAGTCGTTATTTTTTATTGCGCATCTGCGCTTCCATCTGACGCAGCAGGTCCATATCGGACTTAGGACCACCCGCTCCCAGTCCGCCCATGCCGCCCAGACCCATGGCATCCAGACCGGGAATATTGGGCATGCGCATCTTTTTGCCCTTCTTACCCTTCTTGCCCTTCTTGCCGCCGGCCTGCGCCTGATTGGCCATCGTGCGCATGCGGCCCATCATCTTATTCATCTCGCCCCACTGCTTCATAAGGCTATTGACCTCGGTGGGGGTCACGCCGGCGCCCTTGGCAATGCGGGCACGGCGCTGGCCGTTGATGATGGAGGGGCGAAGGCGCTCCTCCTTGGTCATCGACATGATGATGGCCTCGTTCTTGTCGAAGATGCCCTCGTCCAGGTTGCCGCCCATCTGGTTGAGCGCGCGCTGGCCACCGGGAAGCATACCCAGAATGCCCTTCATGCCGCCCATCTTCTTGACGGCCTTCATCTGGTCGAGCATATCGTTCATGGTAAAGCCCTCGCGCAGCATGCGCTCGGCGGCCTCGAGCTGCTCGGCATCGGCGGCCTCCTGGGCCTTCTCGATGATGCCGACGACATCGCCCATGCCCAAGATGCGCTTGGCCATGCGGTCCGGGTAAAACGGCTCCAGCGAATCGGGCTTCTCGCCCATGCTCACGAACTTGATGGGCTTGCCGGTCACCTGACGCACAGAAAGCGCGCCGCCGCCACGGGCGTCGCCATCGAGCTTGGAGATGATCACGCCGTCAAAGTCGGTGCGCTCGGCGAAGGTCGAGACAACGTTGACGATATCCTGGCCGGTCATGGCATCGACGACCATCAGCACCTGATCGGGCTTGACGGCTTTCTTGATGTCCACGGCCTCCTGCATCATTTGCTCGTCGATCTGCAGGCGGCCGGCGGTATCGACGATGACCACATCGCGCAGGTGGTCGACAGCCTCCTGGATGGCGCCCTTGGCGATATCGACCGGGTGCTCGCCGTCACCGCGGAAGACCGGAACGCCGATCTCTCCACCGAGCGTGGCCAGCTGGTCGGCAGCGGCAGGGCGGTAGACATCGCACGCGGCGAGCAGGGGCGAGCGGCCCTGCTTCTTGAGCAGGTAGGCCAGCTTTACGGCCGCCGTGGTCTTACCGGAACCCTGCAGACCCACGAGCATGATGACATTGGGGATGCGGTTGCTAAAGACGAGCTTGCTCTCGGTGGAGCCGAGCATCTCGGTGAGCTCGTCGAGCACGATCTTGACGACGTTTTGCGCCGGCGACAGCGACTCCATGACCTCGGCGGTCATGCAGCGCTCCTTGGTCTTGGCGACAAACTCCTTGACGACCTTGAAGTTGACGTCGGCCTCAAGCAGCGCCATGCGAATGTCGCGCATGGCCGAGGTGATATCGGCCTCGGTCAGCTTACCCTTGCCGCGCAAGCGGTCAAATGTGTCGTTGAGGCGATCGCTCAGGGAATCAAACACTGGTTACTCCTTAGTTGGACTCGCCCACCAGGGCGCGGCAGAAATCTTTGGCATTGAACTCCTGCAGGTCATCGACCTGCTCGCCCACGCCCACGCGCAGGATCGGGAGCTTGAGCTTCTCGGCAACGGCCATGGCGATACCACCCTTAGCCGTTCCGTCGAGCTTTGTCATGATAATACCGTCCAGACCCAACGCCTCGTTAAACTCAAGCGCCTGGTTCAGACCGTTTTGGCCTGTCGCGGCATCGATTACGAGTACAACCGAGACGGGCATGGGGCCGGCGGCCATATTGGCGGCGCGCTTACGCGTCACGTTGACCACCTTGGCAAGCTCGCGCATGAGCTCGGGGCTCGTGTGCAGACGGCCGGCGGTATCGATAAGCACCAGGTCGCTGTCGCGCTTGTCGGCCTCGTCGAGCACGTCGTAGCAAACGCTTGCCGGGTCGGAGCCGCGGTCGCGCTTGATGACAGGGACGCCGGCGCGCTGGCCCCACACATCGAGCTGCTCGATGGCGGCGGCGCGGAAGGTGTCGGCCGAGCCGATCACGACGTTCTTGCCGCGGGCAGCCATGGCGCTCGCAATCTTGCCGACCGTCGTGGTCTTGCCGGCACCGTTAATGCCCACAAACAGCACGCAGCTCGGCGTGTCGGAGAACGGATCGCGCTCGACGGGCACAAAATGCTGCTCGAGCTGCTCGGCCAGGGCGCGACGGAGCTGCGGGGCGGTCTTAAGGTTCTTCTTGGCCGCGGCATCGCGCAGGTCATCGGACACCTGGATCGCGACCTCGGCACCCATGTCACCCATGACGAGGGTGTCCTCTAGGTCCTCCCAAAAATCCTCATCGACCTCGCCGCCAAAGTAAAAGACCTCGTTGAGGGCCTCGCGGCTGCGCTCAAGTCCGCGCGAGAGAGCATCGAAGAATCCCATTATGCATTCACGACCTTTCCGGTTTCGCGATCGAGTTTTTGCGAGACGACGCGACTGACGCCGTCGGCTTGCATCGAGACGCCGTAGAGGACGTCAGCGTCCTCCATAGTACGGCGCTGGTGCGAGATAACCAAGAGTTGCGTATCGGAACGCAACACATCGAGCGCGCCGATGAGCTTGGACAGGTTGGCGTCGTCGAGCGCCGCCTCGACCTCGTCCAGCACATAGAACGGCACCGTACGCGTGCGATACACGGCAAAGAGCAGAGCGAGCGCCGTCAGGCTCTTCTCGCCGCCCGACATGAGCATCATCTTGGTGATGCGCTTGCCGCGCGGCTGTGCCACGACCTCGATGCCCGTCTCAGCCGGATGCTCGGGGTCGGTCATCTCCAGATGTGCCTGGCCTCCCGGGAACAGCATGGCGAAGATCTCGCGGAAGTTAGCATCGACCTTCTCAAAGGTCACCAGGAAGGCCTTACGCATCTTGCGGTCGATGGCCACCGTGATCTTGGTGAGCGCCTTGCGCGCGCTCTCCAGATCGGCCAGCTGCTCCTCGATGTAATCGGCGCGGCGCTTGAGCTGCTCGTACTCCTCCATGGCAACCTGGTTCACAGGGCCCAGGTTGTTGATCTGGTGCACGAGCTGGTTGAGCTCGCGCTCGGCGGCGTCGCGGTCGGTAGGCGCAGGAAGCATGAGCGCTTCCTCGAGCACCGTGGTGCCATCGGCGGTAATGGCCTTGATGGCCGCCTCTACCTGCACCTCGAGCTTGCCGCGTGCGACCTTGAACTCGTTTTGCGTCGCGGTGGCGGCATCGACCCGCTCCTTGGCGCGGGAGACCTCGGCCTTGGCATCCTCGATGGTCTTCTTGAGCGAAGCCGAGTCCGCCTCCTCGAGCGAAGCCTGGTCACGCAGACGCGCGGCCCAATCCGATGCGCGCTCCAGCAGAGCAGAATAGCGCTCGTGCATGGGATCGACGCGCAGGCGCAGCAACTCGAGTGAGCGCGAGGCCTGGCGTGTTCCGCGGATACGGCGGTCGATGCCCTCCAGGCGATGCTCCAGGTCGGGCACACGGCCCTTCAGCGAACGCAGACGCTCGCTCGTCTGAGCCAGGCGGACCTTGGCATCGGCGAGCTTGCCGGCTGCCTCGGAATCATCACGGCGCACGCGATCGAGCTCATCATTGGCCTCGGCAATCTGCAAGCCCAGATCGCTCGCTTGCGCACGAGCCTCGTCACGCGAACGGGTAAGTTCATCCACGCGCGGACGTGCAGCACGAACGGCCTCGGCAGCCTGCTCGCGGCTCTTGGAAATACGCACGCGCTCGACCTCGGCGTTGTTGGCACTCTGCTCCAGGCGGCCGATCTCGGACAGCAGGGAGCGACGCTCGCCCTCAAGGCGGGCAATCTCGCCGGCAGCATCGGCCTCGGCAGCACGGGCCTCCTCAACGGCCGCATTGGCCTCGACGACCTGATCAGAAACATGCTCAAACGCGGCAGCAAGATCGGGCTCCAGGCCTTCCAGCTCGCGGATACGACGCTTGCGCTCCAGGGCGCCCGAAGCCTCGCCGGCATCAAGCCCCACGCGAACCAGGCCGCCGCAGGCAACGCGGGCGCCATCGGGAGTCACATAGGTCACGCCATCAACGACCGGCGCGGACAGCGCGGCAGCCAAGTCATCGACCACGTAATAGCCGCCGAGCAATGCCTCGACGACCGGACCGTAGCCCGCTCGCACGGACAGACGATCAACAAGACGGGTACCGGCGGCACCCTCGGCAGCCGCAGAGCCACTCACGCTGCGCGCCACCAGCAGCGCCTCGCCCGAGGCCTTCTTCTGGTCCAGCGCAGCGCGACCGGCGCGCTCAAGTGCGGCAGCGTTATCGAACAACAGGGCATCGATATCGCCGGCGAGCAGCTGCTCAACCAGGCCCTCAAGCTCACGAGGTGCCTCGAGCACATCGCCCAGACGACCCGAGACATCGTCGCCCAGCGCGCCCACCAGACGGCTTACGAGCGGCGAGCTGTCGGCCATGCGAGCATCAAGCTTCTTTTGGCTGGCAAGCTCCGAGCGCACCTCGGACAGCTTGTTGCGTGCCTCGCCTTCGCGGGCACGCAGGTCCTTGAGGGCAGCCCGTGCCGTCTCGGTGGCCTCGCGCGCATCGCTCTGGGCCTGACGAGCCGCCTCAAGGGCGCTCTCAAGCTCCTCAGCACGGTCGCGGCGGCTATCAAGCGATGCCGTGACCTCCTCGAGCTGTTCATCGATCTGCTCCAGGCGCGAGGCATACATGTTGTCCTCGACCTCGGCGTTGCTCAGCGAGTCCTTCACCTTGGCGAGCTCGAGCGCAGCATTATCGGCAACGCGCTGCACATCGCGCTGTTCGCGCGTGAGCTGCGAAATCTGATTGTCGAGCGCAACGCGACGCTCGTGGAGCTCGGCGGCGGCAGGACCAGCGGCGTCAACGTCCTCCTGGGCCTGCATATGCGCGCCGGTCACTTCCTCGAGCTGAGCACGTGCGTCCTCGAGCTCCTCAACCACGCGACGGCGCTGATGCTCGGAGCTCGAGATCTGGCCACGCATGTCGGACAGGCGCGACACCATGTTATGGCCCTTTTCCTCGAGCAGGCGCATATCGGAGTTAATGCGACCGACCACGTCTTGCATATGACGGCGCTGCTCGCCCAAGTCGCCCACAAACAGGCCCTTTTCCTCGAGCATAACTTGGAGCTTCTCGAGCTCGCGCTCCTTTTCACCCAAGCGGTATTGCGCGAGCTCAAGCTCGGCAGCGCCCTCCTTGGAGCGGCTCTCCAGGTCGTTCCACTGCGATTGCAGTGAACGCAGCTCATCGACGGCCAGCATCTGCGTAAGCTCGTTCGCGCGCGAGGACAGCTCTTTGTACTTGCGCGCGCGATCGACCTGACGCTCCAGCGGCCGCAGCTGACGGGCGATTTCCTTATTGATATCGCGGGCACGGGTCAGGTGCTCGTCCATCGACTTGATCTTTTTGAGCGCACGTTCCTTGCGACGCTTGTGTTTGGAGATGCCGGCGGCCTCCTCAATGAGGGCACGGCGCTCCTCGGGGCGGCTCTGCAAAATGGCATCGAGCTTGCCCTGGCTGATGATGGAATGCGTATCCTTGCCCAGTCCCGAATCGTGCAGGATGTCCTGAATGTCCATCAGGCGGCACGGGCTCGAGTTGATGAGGTACTCGCTTTCGCCCGAGCGGTACATACGACGGGTGATAGCCACCTCGTCAAAGTCGACGGGCAGCATATGGTCCGAATTGTCGAGAACCAGCGTGACCTCGGCCACGCCTACCGGCTTGCGCGCCGACGAGCCCGAGAAGATGACGTCTTCCATGGCCTGGCCGCGCAGCTGCTTGGCGCTCTGCTCGCCCAGAACCCACAGAATCGAGTCGGAGATGTTCGATTTTCCCGAGCCGTTGGGACCGACGATGACGGTCAGGCCCGGCTCAAACGTCATATGGGCGCGGTCGGCAAACGACTTAAACCCTTTGAGCGTGAGGGACTTGAGATACACGGTTCCTCGCTTAAACAGGCTTCTTGTTCAGAATCACGCCGTTGGTGGTGTAGCCCATGCGGTCGAGCGCCTCGAGTGCAGCGGCTCCCTCGGCTTCCTTCTTGGAGGAACCGGTACCGCGGCCCTGGCGGATGCCGTCGATGAGCACCACAGCGGTAAAGGTGGGCGCATGCGCGGGGCCCTCGGAGCCAACCAGCTTATACGCGGGAGGCTCGTGGCCGTCGGCCTGCACGCACTCCTGCAAAAACGACTTGGGGTTCGCGGGGTGCTCGGCACGCTCGGAGGCCAGGTGCGGCTTAAGCGTGCGGTGGATGAACTCCGCCGCAGCGTCCCAGCCGGCATCCAGGTACAGGGCGCCCACGAGTGACTCGTAGACGTTCTCGAGCGCCGAATGCAGGCCGCGCGCGCCCGTGCCGGTCTCGGAGGCACCAAAGATGATGATATCGTCGATGCCCAGCTCATGGGACACCTCGGACAGCGTGGCACCCGAGACGAGCGACACCTTCAGTCGCGTAAGCTTGCCCTCGTCAAACTCCGGATAGGACTCAAAGAGCGAACGGGCAACCACGGCGCCCAAAATCGAATCGCCCAAAAACTCAAGGCGCTCATAGCTCGCCGAGACGGGCTGACCTTCCACGGCAGAAGGGTGCGTGAGCGCCGCGCGCAGCAGCACCTTGTTATTGAACTCGTGGCCCAGGATTTCCTGGGCGCGCGCGAGTCGTTGAGATAAAGCCAAGACTTAGGCCTCCTTGGCGTTTTCAATAGCGTCGACAGCGTCGGCGACAGAGTTGAGCGACAGCAGGGTCTCGTCATCGATCTCGAGGTCGAACTCGTCCTCGATGGCCGTCACCAGCTGCAGACGCTCGAGCGAATCGGCATCGAGATCGTCAAAGGTAGTCTCGTCGCTAATGTCGGCGACATCGACGCCCAGAACGTCAGCGGCGACTTCGGCGATCTTATCGAAGATTTCGGAGCGGTCCATAGCGCTTCCTCTCGTATTGCGTGAACATCAACGCGCTGGCGCCGCAAGCGCAGCGCCAAGACACGGTTTTGATTCTACCCCACGACGCAGGCCGCGAGGCACATAACAGCGCTCTAACTCGCTCCTACAAAACGATGCCGTCCATAGAGTTGGCGACGTTCTCGACCAGCCCGGCGCGCACGGCCTCCGCCGCGGCGAGCGTACCGTTTTTGACGGCCTCGACCGAGGTGGCACCGTGGCCGATCAGGACCACGCCACGCAGGCCCAGCAGAATGGCGCCGCCCTTAGCATCGCCCGAGAGTTTTGCCTTGATCTCGCGCATCTGCTTTTTGATGAGCAGCGCGGCGATCTTGGTGCCGAGCGAAGCCATAAAGGCACCCTTGAGCTCTTGTAGCAAAAACTTAGCGGCGCCCTCGGTCGCCTTGAGCGCGATGTTGCCCGACATGCCATCGGCAACGACGACGTCAAAGTTACCCGAGGTCAGGTCGGTGCCCTCGCAGTTGCCCACAAAGCCGGGAACGGCGGCCTTCATGGCAGGGAAGCACGCCTTGGTAAAGTTGGAGCCCTTCTCATCCTCGGTACCGTTGCCGAGCAGACCGACGCGGGGATGCTCAATGCCCAAGACGACGCGCGCATAGGCGCTACCCATCTGGGCAAAACGCACCATGTCGTCGACCTCGACATCGGGGTTGGCGCCCATGTCGCACAGGACCGTCAGGCCGCCGGCGCGGTTGGGCAGTGCATTGGTGAGGCACGGACGCACCGGCTGCTTCTTGCCCTCGGCCTGATACCTAAATGGCGTCACGTAGGCGGTAGCGGCAGCGGTCATGGCGCCGGTGGAGCCGGCAGAGAAGAACGCGTCCGCGTTACCCTTCTTGATAGCGCGGCAGGCAAGTACGATCGAGGACTTACGCTTGGTCATCACGGCTCGAATGGGATCGTCATCCATGGCGATGACATCGGGCGCCTCCAAGGCCTCAACACGAGCGTGAGCCGCGGCAAAGGGGTTCACGATCTCTGCGGGACCGACGGCCAAGACCTCGATATCGGGATCCGCCGCAAGCGCCGCCTCGATACCGTCGAGGACAACCTGAGGTTTCTCGTCTCCACCCACAACGTCTACACAAACGCGAACGTTACTCATATACATGCTCCTTATACAAAAATGGCCGACTCATTGAGCCGGCCATTGTGGTTCCAGTTGGAACGGCATCGCATCCAGAGTATACAGTTACTCGGTAACGATAACCTCGCGGTCCTTGTAGAAACCGCAGCTGGGGCACACGTGGTGCGGGAGCTTGACAGCGCCGCAACGGGGGCACGTGGACTGAGCCGCAGCCGAGATCTTCATGTTGGCGGAACGGCGGGTGTGAGTGCGGATACGACCCTGCTTTTGTTTAGGTACGGGCATAGTGACCTTCCTTATGAACTATCCAGTGTGGCGATTACGCGCAAGTAGCGATACTACCACAGTTTTACTCGTCAAGCTTGAGATTCTTCAATGCTGCAAATGGATTTTCCGTGGCAGCGGCCCATTCGGCCTCTGCTTGAGCGGCGCAATCGCATTGCTCGACGTTGAGATTGATGCCGCAGGTGGGGCACAGGCCGCGACAATCGGGCTTGCACAGGACAACGAACGGCGTGTCCATGACGACCGCGTCGTTGATGGGCTCGCCCAGATCGACGATGCGATCCTCGCCCAGCAGCTCGTAGCCGTCTTCGTAGGCCTCGGGGTCCTCGGGCTCGTTAAAGAGATAGAATTCCTCAATCTCACCGGCGATATCAAACGAAGCGGGCTCCAAGCAGCGGTCGCACTCGCCGGTGGCGTGGGCGCGGACCATGCCCGAGAGCAGAACGCCGGTGCCGGCATTGGTAAAGACCACGTCGTAGTCAATGCCGTCCTGCAGCTGGTACTCCTTCTCGCCCACCGTATAGGCGGCGACATCGACCTTGCCGGTCAGCGGATACGAGTCTCCGGGAAACTCGAGCTGTTCGGAAAGATCGACGGTAACGCTCGGGAACTCAGCCATTACCACTGACCATTCTGCTGGGCGGCACCCTCGTTGAGCTGCTGACGGCAACGGGTGACGGTGCCGGTCAGGCTCTTGAGGTTCTCCTCGAGGTGCGTAAAGACCTGCTCGGCGTAGTCCTCGGCGGCATAGCGCGTCTCGCGCTCATACTGCTGGGCACGGTCGCGGATATCGTCGGCCTGCTGTTGCGCTAAGCGGACGATCTCTTGCTCACCGGCAATGGTGAGGGCCTGCTGCTGAGCATCGGCGATGATGGAATCGGCCTGAGCGGCGGCGGAAGCCATAAGCTCCTCGCGCTCCTTGAGGATACGGCGGGACTTCTGCCATTCCTCGGGATAGCTCATGCGGATCTCGTCGAGGATGTTAAAGAAGACGTCGGCGTCGATAACCTTCATCTGGGCGTTCTTGCCGAACGGCGTCTTAGCCTCTTCGATGAGCCCCTCGAGCTCGTCGACAAGACTCACGATCCTGTCGCCAGGAAAATTCTCGCCCGGCATCCGGTCTCCTTTCATAGGTAACATATCATCGTGTTAGTTTACCACATGCCACCAGGCATTAAAAAACGTCACGAAAAGCGATGTTTGAGCGCCTTGACCACATTAGACGGAACAAAATTAGAGACGTCGCTACCGAGCGAGGCAATCTGGCGAACCACCGAGCTCGAGATATAGCCGTACTGCGGCGCACTCATGACAAAGATGGACTCCAACTCGTTATCCAGGCGGTAGTTGAGGTCGGCCTGCTGCAGCTCGTACTCAAAGTCGGTCATGGCACGCAGGCCCTTGACCACGGCTCCTGCTCCCTGTTCGCGGGCAAAATCGACCAAGAGGCCGGTGAAGGGCAGCACCTCGACGCCGTCAATATCGCCGAGCGCCTCACGGGCCAGCGCCACGCGCTCGTCGAGCCTAAACGTGGTGCCGACGCCGTTTTTTCCCTGCGACTCGGCAACGGCAACGATCACGCTGGGAAAGATGCGGCGGGCGCGGCGGATGACGTCGATATGGCCAAACGTTATGGGATCGAAGGTGCCCGGGACAATCACGCGGTTGATGGTGTCATTCATGGGCGTCCTCCAAAAGCGAATCATCGTCATGGTCGCTGTCGCCGGCATTGCCAGCCTCGTTCGTGGCCGACCAGCGCAGCAAGTCAACCGAAGTTATGCCGTAGCGCTTCTCGCGCACGGTCTCAAAACCGGTCGGGTGAGCGCCCGTATCGGCCGCGGCGTGCTCAAAGAGTGCGTAGGCGCCCTGCGCCAGCAAGCCTTGCTGAGCTAGGTTTTGCAGCAGCTCCTCGACCGGCTCGGCGCCAAAAGCATAGGGCGGGTCGAGCAGAACCAGGTCAAAGGGACCGCCTGGCACGCGGCCGCGCGAAGCGCTTGCCAGCACGTCACCCGTCACCACGCGCCAACGCGCACGGTCACGGCACAGCGACTCGATATTCTTGGTAATCAGACGAGCAGCGTTGCGATCGATCTCGAACGTGGTGAGCGAGCGGGCACCACGCGAGAGCATCTCGATGCCCAAGGCGCCGGAGCCGCCAAAGGCATCCAGCACGCGGACCTCGTCCAGATCGAAGTCGAATGCCGACATGACCATAGATGCGCACGCCTCGCGAACGCGATCGGTCGTGGGGCGGGTGACATCTCGACCACGGGGCTCCTCGATCTTACGACCGCGCCATTCGCCTCCGATGATTCTCATCCTCCGCTGACCTCCTTAAAGATGTGTCGATACCGCGTGGCGACCGCATCGCGCAGAGGGCGCGTCGCCACGGAGTCAAGGTTGCAAGCATACCGCAAGAGCTCGACCGCGTCCAAATGTGCCCACTCGATCAATTCCTCGTCGGCATCGAGGTCAACAAAGCGCAAGGTCACGCCGCCATGCTGGCGGTAACCCAGGATTTCACCCTCGTGGCGCAGACGCAGGTCCATCTGGGCGAGCGTAAAGCCGTCCGAGGTCTTCTCGAGCGACTGGAGGCGGTCTTGTGCCGCCGACGCGCCGCCGTTGCCCTTGGAGTGCGTCATGACCAGGCACGTACCCGACACGCTGCCGCGGCCTACGCGCCCGCGCAGCTGGTGCAAGGCCGCCAAGCCAAAGCGCTCGCCATTCTCGATGACCATGACGGTGGCATTGGGCACGTCGACGCCCACCTCGACCACCGTGGTCGAGACGAGCACATCGATCTCGCCACGCTTAAAGGCATCGATGACCCGGTCCTTCTCCCCCGCCGGCATGCGGCCATGAAGACGCTCGATGGTAAGCCCCGGCAACGCAAGGCGCAGTCGGTCGAGCTCGGTTGCCGTATCGTGCAGCGGCACAGGCACGGTCACGCGGCCTTCGTCGTCGCGAGCGATGCCGGGTACGTCTTCGAGCTCATCGGCCGAATCGCTCGGCTCCACGAGCGGACAGATCACGTAGGCTTGCTGCCCCTTATCGTGCGCCTCGCGAATGGCGCCATAGGCCAGGTCGCGACTCGACTCGGTGAGGACGCGCGTCGTCACGCCGGCACCCGGAACGGGACGATGGCGGATGATGCTCGTATCCAGGTCGCCGTACACCGAAAGCGCCAGCGTGCGCGGGATCGGCGTGGCAGTCATGACCAACAAGTCGGCACCCGGGCCTTTTGCGCGTAGAGCGTTACGCTGGCCCACGCCAAAGCGGTGCTGCTCGTCGATCACCACAAGCGACAAATGCTTGAACGTGACGTTCTCCGAAAGCACCGCATGGGTACCAAAGAGCACGTCGAGCTCGCCAGACTGGAGCCGCGCATGAATCTGCTCACGCTCGGCCGCCGGCGTGGCGCCCGTCAGGAGCGCCCAGGTCATGCCAGCCTGCGAGAGCAAGGGGCCGGTCTTATCGGCATATTGACGCGCCAGCACGCCCGTGGGCGCCATAACGCACGCCTGGGTGCCGCTATCGGCCGCAACCGCCAACGCGCAGGCGGCAACGGCGGTCTTACCGGTACCGACGTCGCCCAGCAGCAGACGGTTCATCACACGACCACCATCGCACATGTCATGCAGAATGTCTTGAAATGCAGCATCCTGCTCGTCGCTCAGCGAAAACGGCAGGGCCTGTTTAAGCGCAGCCAAATGCTCGCCCGCGTCATGCGCATAAGGCACTACGTCGACCATACCGCCATCGTTGCGCAAACGCAGCGCGAGCTGCAAGCAGAGACACTCCTCGTAGGCAAGACGCCGACGTGCGATATCGCGCTCGGCCATGCTCGAGGGAAAGTGGATCGAGCGCAAGGCACGGGCATTGCTCATGAGCTTGCGCTTTGCGCGCAGCGGCGCGGGAATGGGGTCGAACGGATTGGCGACCACTTCAAGCGCACCGCTCACGATACGGCGCATCCATGCCTGACTCACGCCGTCACTTACGTAGTGAACCGGCAAAATGGTGCCGGCGGCGCGCCCGTCCTCGAGCTTTTCAAAGTGAGGCGAGGCCATCTGCTTAAAACCGTAGGCAAACTCGACCTTGCCCATCACGGCCAGGCGGTCGCCCTGCTTAAGCTGTTGGGCAATCCAAGGCTGACGGAAAAAGGCGACTTGCAGCACGCCCGTCTCGTCCACGAGCGAGACCTCAGTCACCTGCATACGCGGACGGGGCTGCTTTTGAACAATACGATCGACCGTGGCGATGATGGTGCACACGGTACCGATGGGCGCCATCTCGATGGACCACGAGCGAGTGAAGTCCAGGTAGCGATGAGGAATATGGAGAAGGAGGTCCCCCACCGTCCGAATTCCCAGACGGCGAAGGGCCTCCTCACGTTTACCCGAAACATATTTGAGTCGCGCGATATCCTCGTCGAGCGCATTGCTCTGGGCAAAGCGCTCCGAGACGCGCGGCACGGAGCACAGCTCGGACATAGGCAGAGCCTACTCGATCGAGAAGATCACGGGATAGAGCGGCTGCTCGCCACGATGGGCGTCGATCTCCAGATCGGGCTGAGCCTCCTCGATAGCGTCGACGATCTCCTGGAAGGCCTCGTCAGACAGCTCCTCACCGGCCAGAATCGTCAGCGCGTCGCCCTCCTCTTCCTCCTGCATGCGGTTGATGCAGTCGAGCGTGACCTGTTTCACGTCGGAGCCGACCACGTCGATGGAGCCGGCGATGATACCCATGACGTCACCGGAATGAATCGGCGAGCCGTCGGAGGCGCTGGAGTCGCGCACGGCACGGGTGACCTCGCCATCGCGGACCTCGCTGATGGCGTCGACCATAGCGGCAACGGCATCCTCGAGCTCGGAATCGGGCAGGACCGCGAACAGCGCGGAGAACGCCTGCGGGACGGTCTTGGTGGGAACGACGGCGACCTTCTTGTCAGTGCAGGCGGAGGCAGCGGCCTCGGCAGCCATGCGGATGTTGCCGTTGTTGGGCAGGATGATGACCGAGGTCGCGTTGACCTGGTCGACGGCGCCCAGCAGGTCGGCGGTCGAGGGGTTCATGGTTTGGCCACCCGACACGATCACATCGACGCCGAGGGACTTGAGGATGTCGGCCTCGCCGGAACCGGCAGCAACTGCGACAAAGCCCAGGGCCTTCGCGGGCTCGGCGGCCTTCTCCTGGTCCTCGTGAATCTTAGCGGTACGGTCGTGGGCCTCCATCTCCATGTTGTGGATAAAGACCTCATAGATCTGACCGAGTTGCAACATGTGCTCGAGCACCAGGTTAGGGGTGTTGGAGTGAACGTGGATCTTGTAGTCGGGATAAGCGCCCACGAGCAGCTCGCAGTCGCCCATGGAACCCAGGAACTTAAGGCACTCGTCCTCGTCAAACGGAGCGTCGGCCTTAAAGAGGAACTCGTTGCAGTAGCGGAACTCAGAGCCCTCCCAGTCGTCGTTGGCCTCAATTTCGACGCGATCGAGAGCCGCGTCGCGTGCAGAGCCGGCGGAATCAAACGTAGCGGAGAAATCCTCGACCACGGTGCTGCGGCCAAGGGCGGCGGCAACAAAGTTCTCCAAGAAGATGGCAAAGCCAAAGGCGCCGGAGTCGACCACGCCGTTCTCCTTGAGGACGGGCAGCAGGTCGGGCGTGCGGGCGACGGACTGGTAGGCCTCGACGACGATGGCGTCGAGCGCATCCTCGGCAGAGAACTTCTTCTTCTCGCACTCATCTGCCTTGGTCGAAACATCACGCAGGACCGTGAGGATCGTGCCCTCGATGGGCTTACGAACAGCCTGGAAAGCAACCTTGACGGCACGACGGAAGGCGAAGGCGATATTGGCGGACGTAACGGGCTCATCGGCAGAGACGAGACCCTCGGCCACGCCACGCAGAATCTGCGAGGTAATGACACCGGAGTTGCCGCGGGCACCCATCAGGGAGCCGTGGGTAATGGCGCCGGCAATGGCCTCCATGTCGGCATCGGCGGGAAGGGCGGAAAGCTCCTTGGTCACCGAGGCGAGCGTGAGCGACATGTTGGTGCCGGTGTCACCGTCGGGTACGGGGAAGACGTTGAGCTTGTTGATCTCCTCGGCCTTTTCGGAAACGGCAGCCGCAGCGATCGGAAAACAGGTGCGAATGGTCTTTGCAATCATAAGTGATGAAATCTCCGTATTCGGATGCTAGTTCAGACGGCTCTTGAGCGCGTCGATGTGAATGCCGATCTTAAGGCTGGCGGGATCGATCTGGGCGATCTCCTGCAGGGTGAAGGCGACGGAGCTCGAAAGATTGTGGCAGACGGACTTCATGTTGACGCCGTTCTCGAGCACGACGTGAAGGTCGACCGTGAGGCCGTTCTCGTCGGCGGAAACAAGCACGCCCTTGCGGAGGCGCTGGCCGGCAAGCAGGCGCACGCTCTCGGCGCCCTGCAGCTGTTCAGCCATACCGACGACGCCGTAGCACGTCATCGCGGCATAACCGGCAATATCGGCAATAACGTCGTTCGAGACGCTCAGGCTGCCGTTAATGGTCTCAGACACAAGAATCTCCTTTTCTGGTGCTCGCGGCACCATGTCGTGGGAGCAATCATTCCAATAGTTTACAACGACCGCGCCATGTTAAGGCGGCGGGGTTCGCGATTACATCCTCGACACGAAATGTTGATACGGCAACGTTCGCCACAGGCGATCGCGGCATGAAAAAACCCGCCGCATAAGCGACGGGTTTTAAAACCTGGCTCCCCGGGTAGGACTCGAACCTACAACAGCGCGGTTAACAGCCGCGTGCTCTACCATTGAGCTACCGAGGAATAGGTGCGTGCTCTCAAGCAACGAAGTTTATTATACGGACGATTGGGCGAAGGGCAAGAACTTTTTTAAGAAATTTTCCGACCCAGTCATTGGGGACGTTCTTGAATGACTAGTCATTGGGGACGTTCTTGAATGACTAGTCGTTTAAGAACGTCCATTACAGTCGAAATTGTCAGCCCGGGACCGTCTCGGGCTACGATTGAGGCGCGCCCAGAACGGGCCGCCGACCGGGCGCCCGCGCACGGCCGAACGTCCCTGCCCCCGAGAGGGCCAGTTGGGTGCTGCCGGCGCGGGACGCGCCGCCCCCGACGGCTGATAGGAAAGTGCCGGGCAGGTGCCGCGGCTGGTAATGTGAGTGCCGAGGGGGAGGCCATCCGGTCGAACGACTACCGGAAGGATACCACCGTGAAAGCGCCATCCACCAGACCCGCGGCCGTGCTCGGCCTGGACGTCGGCAAGTCGTCGCACTGGGCCTGCCTGATCGACCGCGACGGGGAGGTGCTGGCCAGCGCCCCCGTCCGCAACAGGGAGGCCGAGCTCGACGCGCTGTTCGCCTCCGCGCCCGCCGGCACGCTCGTCGTCGTCGACCAGTTCCGCAACATAGGGTCCCTCGCCGTGAGGCGGGCCCGCGCCGCGGGGCTCGGGGTCGCCTACCTGCCCGGGCTCGCCGCCAGCCGCGCCGCGGGCCTGTTCGCCGGCGAGGCCAAGACCGACGAGCGCGACGCCGCGGTGATCGCGCGGACCGCCCTGGGCGTGCCGGACTCCCTGTCGGGGGTCCCGGGCCGCGGCGAGGCCCTCGAGGCCGCCCGCGCCCTCTCGTCGCAGCGCGACCACGTCGTCGCCTGCGCGACCAGGGACAAGAACCGCCTGCGCGCGGTGCTGC
>UQLD01000015.1 GCA_900541855.1 uncultured Collinsella sp. | reverse complement strand
GCATGGCCACCGGACCCATCGAAACACATCTCCACCGTTCCTTCAACTGGGAAAATGCCGCCCCCGGGTCCCGGATGGGGCCTCGGGGGCGTTCGGCTAACTGCGGGAGAGTGCCGTCAGCTCAATGTGTTCGGCTGAGATTGGAAATCAACCACTTAGTCATTGGACGTTCTTAAACGCCCAGTCATCAGGGACACTCTCCCTCAAAAGCGCCTTGAAATGTCGCGCCAGAGGAGTGAAGCCGTGGCATCCGGAATAGCCGCGCCACGTAACGCGCCTATCTACTACGTTTGACCCGCGACCCCTGACCATCCCCTCGATCTTCCTAAAATCGCAAGCCCGCTACCTGCGGTTTTAATATCGCACCTTTAATCATGGTTCGGGGTATGCGACTAAACGTAGTAGATAAGCCCGATTCGTGGCGGACGGTTTCGCATCGCTCCCCCCCGGACAAAAATAATCCGTTTTCCTCCGTCCCCAAGGGGTCGTTTTCAAAACGATAGCGGATTACGGTGCAAGAACGGCACAAGCCAACCATACCCTGCATTTTCAAGAAACAATAAACCGTCTACCTGCGGTTTTAATTTCGCTATTGGCGCCATGGTCGCCAGTTGGCGATTCAGCCCCGTAAACCGGTATAGTTGCGTTTTTGTAGCATTTTCCAACACGCCAAAAAGCCCCGTCAAACGCAAAAAGCCCGACCTCCGCGATGGAGATCGGGCTTTCAAGGCTCAGTTAAACCAAACCTGGACAGTCAAATGACCCGCAGCTTACATCTGCTCGGGTGCGGAAACGCCAACGAGGGTAAGCACCAGGGCGAGCGTTACGCGGACGGCGTCGCAAGCGGCCAGACGGGCGCGCGAGAGCTCGGGGTCGACGGGACGGCCCTCGCTCGGCAGGACCTGGCAGGCAGCGTAGAAGCTGTGGAAGTCGCCGGCGAGCTCCTCGGCAAAGTGCGTCAGGCGGAACGGAGCGCGGTCGCGAGCGCAGCTGGCGATGAGGTCGGTGAGCTCGTTGAGCTTGCGCGAAAGGGCGAGCTCGGTCGGGTCGGTCAGCAGCGAGTAATCGACATTCTCACCGATGGCCTTGGCGGCAACGGCCTTCATGCCCATCTCGGCGGCCTGCTCGGCGGTAACGTCAGCGGCGCGACGCAGGATGGAGCACACGCGGGCATGAGCGTACTGCACGTAGTACACCGGGTTGGAGTTGTCGCGCTTCTTAACGGCTTCGATGTCGAAGTCGACCATCTGGTTGGAGCTCTTGGAGATGAGCGTGTAACGAGCGGCGTCGGAACCGACCTCGTCGACGAGCTCCTGCAGGGTCACCATGGTGCCCTTGCGCTTGGACATACGGACGGGCTTGCCGTTGCGCAGCAGGTTGACGAGCTGGCCCAGCAGAACCTCAAACTTGCCGGGATAGCCAAGAGCGTCGCAGACGCAGCGGACGCGCTCGATGTAGCCGTGGTGGTCGGCGCCCCAGATGTCGATGACGTGGTCGACGCGCTGGAACTTATCCCAGTGATAGGCAACGTCGGAGGCGAAGTAGGTGTACTCGCCGTCGGACTTGATCAGGACGCGGTCCTTGTCGTCGCCCAGGTCGGTGGAGCGGAACCACAGGGCGCCGTCCTTGGTGTAGAGGTAGCCCATCTTGTCGAGCTTCTCAAAAGCGCGGTCGACGGCGGAAGTGCCGACAGTCTCGCCCTCGGTGTCCTTCACATACAGCGAGCGCTCGGAGAACCAACGATCGAAGTCGCAATTGACGGCGTGGCAGAGGTCGCGCATGTTGTCGACCATCTTTACGTAGCCGCGCTCGCGGAAGCTCTCCATGCGCTCCTGCGGATCGGCCTCGACCCACTTGTCGCCGTCGGTGCGCCAGAACTCGGCAGCCTCGTCGATGATGTAGTCGCCGCCGTAGGAGTCCTTGCCCAGGGTCTCGGCAAAGTTGTCTTGATACGGATGGGTCTCGGGGTGCTCGTCGTTCTCGTCGGCGACAAAGGCATCGCGGTCGGCGATCAGCAGCTTGTGAGCCTCGTCGATATCCACGCCCTGCTTGGCGATGATGTCGGCAAGCTGCATATAGCGCGTGCTGATGGAGTTGCCGAAGGTGTTCATCTGAGAGCCGTGGTCGTTGATGTAGAACTCACGCTGGATGTCGTAACCGGCGTGGTCCATAACACGGCAGAGGGAGTCGCCCAGCGCGGCCCAGCGGCCATGGCCGATGTGCATGGGGCCGACGGGGTTGGCGGAAACGAACTCGACCTGGGTCTTCAGGCCGCCGCCGACGTTGGACTTAGCGAAGTCCATACCCTTCTCGCGGGCCTCGCCAAAGATGGCGTTCTTGACGGCAACGGAGAGGTAGAAGTTGATGAAGCCAGGGCCGGCGATCTCGACCTTCTCGATCGCGGGATCCTCGGGCATATGGGCAACGACGGCCTCGGCAATCTTGCGCGGGGCGCAGTGGGCCAGCTTGGCGGACTTCAGGGCCATGGTGGAGGTCCACTCGCCATGAGAAGTGTCAGCCGGTCGCTCGATGGCGCAATCGTCAAGTTCAAATGCGGAAAGGTCGCCGGCCTCCTGGGCCGCAGCAAGCGCAGCGCGTACCAGCTCTTCAATCTTCTCGGGCATAGATCCTCCTTGTGTTAAAGCCCCCGAGCTCTTGGTCACTCGTAGGGCAAAAGCCAGAGTTTGTAGCACTCTATCACAAGCGACGCACACTGTCGCAGGGTAAAGCTAATAGATATTGCATATGCACAAAAATGACTACCGCTCCTGCGCGGCAGTACAAAGTTGGCGGTTTGCCTGCAGATTATGCACGCGTTGGAACTGCATAAACATATGAATGGGTGGTGTATTTTATCGAATACTCTTACCTATCGGAGTTGTGTGCTTTTCCTGCATAAAGTAAGGGTTTACGCACGTCAGCGTGGTATTCTAAACATACGTGAATTCGTATAAGTTGGAGGTAGCATGTTCTCAATCGGTCAACACGTCATTCATCCGGGTCAGGGAGTCTGCACCGTCGTCGGTTTTAGGGACGACACGCCGCAGCCCATGCTGTTGCTCGAGACCAAGCAGGGACATGCGCAGACGATTCTCATGTACCCCGTGGCGCAGGCCGACCGTTTGCATGCCGCCATCTCCCAGCAAGATGCCGAACACCTGCTGAGCCACTACGACGAGTTGGAGTGCGACACCTTTACCGAGCGCAACAGCTCGCTGGAGGAGACGCACTTTAAGCAGCAGCTCAAGCTGGGTGCGCCCGAGACGGTCCGCGTGGCGAAAACCATGATGCACCGTATTCGCCAGGCCGAGGAAGCAGATAAAAAGCCAAGCTCTTACTACATGCGCGTACTCAAGGAAGCCAAGCGCCGCTCCATCGAGGAGTTCGCCGTGGCCCTGGGCGTCACCGAGGAGGACGCCGAAGCCCGCCTAGCCCAAGCCGCCCTCAACTAACCCATCCGCACCAAAAACCACCACAAAGGGGACAGGCACCTTTGTGGTGGTTTTCTTGTTCTAGTAGTATTCATTCTTATCGATACCCACGAGCAAAAGGAGTCCCTTATGGCAGAGCCGCTTACCGCCGGAATCACCCGCGACCGCGCGTTCGAACTGCTCAACGAGCACAACAAGGACCCGTTCCACATCACCCATGGCGAGACGGTCGAGGGCACTATGCGCTACTTTGCGCGCGAGTTCGACCCCGAGAACGAGGAGTTTTGGGGCATCGTCGGTCTGCTGCACGACTTGGATTGGGAGGAGCATGAGGATGACCCCATGAACCACACCATCTATGCCGCCGAGATTCTTGAGGGCGAAGGTGCGTCTCCCGAGCTTATCCGTGCCATCCAGACGCACACGTCGGACTTCAACTCTTCGCTGCCCAAGCCCGAGCTGCAAATGGAAAAGATCCTGTTTGCCTGCGATGAGCTCACCGGCCTGATCGGCGCCGCCGTCATCATGCGCCCGAGCAAGAGCGTCATGGACTTTACGACCAAGTCGCTCAAAAAGAAATTCAAGGACAAGCGCTTTGCCGCCGGCTGCTCGCGCGACGTGATTTCGCAGGGTGCCGAGATGCTGGGCTGGGAGCTTCCCGAACTCTTCGACCGCACCATCGCAGCCATGCAGTCCTTCGCCCCCGACCGCGACACCTTCCAGGCCTAACCGCTCACGCCACCTAAAACCACCGCAAAGGTGCCTGTCCCCTTTGTGGTGGTTTTCGTTTATACGGAGTTTAGGGACGGACCTGGCCGGTGCCGCGGAGCTTGTATTTGTAGGTGGTGAGGGCCTCGGCGGCAAAGGGGCCGCGGGCGTGGAGCTTTTGGGTCGAGATGCCGATCTCGGCACCCAGCCCAAACTCGCCGCCGTCAGTGAAGCGCGTGCTGGCGTTGGCATACACAGCCGAGGCATCGACCGCATCCAGGAAGCGCTCGCAGGCATCCTCGTCCTCGGCAACGATGGCCTCGGAGTGCATGGTGCCGTAGCGGTTGATGTGTGCGATGGCCTCGTCCTCGTTCGCCACGACCTTCACGCTCATCTCGAGTGCCAGGTACTCACGGCCCCAATCCTCCTCAGTCGCGGCAACATAGTCGTCGCCCTCGGCAAGCCCAGCGTCAGCGCATGCAGCGCACGTGGCCTCGTCACCGTGAATCAGCACGCCGTGGTCGTGCAACACGGCAACGACTGCGGGCAGGAAGCGATCAGCAACGGCACGGTCGACCAGCAGCGACTCGGCAGCATTGCACACGCCCACTCGCTGGGTCTTGGCATTGACGATAATGTTGAGCGCCTTGTCAAAGTCGGCGGATTCATGCACGTAGATATGACAGTTGCCCGTGCCCGTCTCGATCACCGGCACAAGCGACTCGCGCACGCAGCGCTGAATCAGGCCCGCACCGCCACGCGGAATAAGCACGTCGACGATGCCGCGGAGCTTCATGAGCTCGCCGGTGGCCTCGCGGTCGGTAGACTCGATCATCGAGATAGCCTCGCGCGGGAAACCCTTGGCCTCGAGCGCATCGGCCAGCAGCTCGGCAATCATGGCGCACGAGTGATAGGCCAGCGAACCGCCGCGCAGAATGCAGGCGTTTCCGGTGCGGATGCAGATGCCCGCGGCGTCGGCCGTCACGTTGGGGCGCGCCTCGTAGACCATGGCGACCAAACCCAGCGGCACGCTCACGCGGGTGAGGTCCACGCCACTTGCAAGCACGCGATGGTCGAGCACGCGGCCGACAGGATCGGGCAGCTCGGCGAGCTTCTCCAGGCCGGCGGCCATGCCCTCGACGCGCTCGGGCGTCAGCAACAGGCGATCGAGGAGCCCCGCCGAGGTCCCCGCATCGCGCGCGGCGGACATATCGAGCTCGTTGGCGGCGACGATGGAGTCGACACCGTTGCGCAGTGATGCGGCCATGGCGCGCACGGCCTCCTGGCGCTGCTCATCGCTCGCCGTGGCAAGCGAGGCCGACGCTGCCTTGGCGGCAACGGCAAGATCGTGGACATACGTGGCTATATCGACCGACATGGGCGGCCCTTTCTCCTAGAAGTTTGCAACCATGGTAGCCGATTTGCGCATGGCCTCGCCCGCGGCGGTAGAATTGGTCAACCCGAAACACCGCAACGAACGGAAGTACCGCATGGCCCTCATCACTTCGTACCACGTCCCCGGCCTCTACGTCGAGGACCACAGCATCGACGTCCCCCTTGACTGGCGCGGCCTGGAGCCGGTGCTGTTGGCCGTCGGCAGCACCATGCGCCGCGGCGCCATGCCGGCGCCCATCGCCGGCGCGCCCGAGAGCATCAAGCTTTTCTACCGCGTGGTTTGCGCACCCGACCGCATTAACGACGATCTGCCGCTGCTCCTGTTTTTGCAGGGCGGCCCCGGCGGCGAGAGCCCGCGTCCGCTCTCGCCCACGAGCGACGGTTGGATTGAGGAAGCCGTCAAGCACTTCCGCGTGGTCCTCCCCGACCAGCGCGGCACCGGACGCAGTAGCTGCGTGGACGGGCGCACGATCGCGGCTCTAGGCGAGCGCGCGACGGCGGCCGGCTCCGATGCCGCACGCGCGCAGGCGGACTTCCTCAAGCGCCACCTCGCCAGCTCCATCGTGCGCGATTTTGAGTACCTGCGCCTGGTGGGCTTTGGCGGCAAGCCGTGGGTCACGCTCGGCCAAAGCTACGGCGGCTTTTTGACGCTGAGCTATCTGTCGCTCTTCCCCGAGGGCGTGGCGGCGAGCTTTACCTGCGGCGGCATCCCCCACGTCCCGGCGAGCGCCAACGAGGTCTACGCGCACACCTTCCCGCGCATGGCCGCCAAGACGCGGCAGTATTACGACCGCTACCCCGCCGACGTCGAGCGTGTGGCGGTTCTTGCCGATGCGCTTGAGGAGCAGAAGCCCGTGCTGCCCGACGGCTCGCCAATGACGGTGGAGCGTCTACAGCTTATGGGCAGCGACTTTGGCATGAAGCCGAGCTTTGAGCGCATGCATTGGATCATCGATCACGCTTTTGTTAACGGCGACGGCACGCTGAGCTGCGGTGCCTCAGTATCCGATAGCTTTTTGATGCGTGCCTTCGAACGCACCAACACGCGCACGAATCCGCTGTACTGGACGCTTCAGGAGTTCATCTACGCCGACGGCGACACCATGCCCATTCGCTGGGCCGCGGCAGAAGAGAAAGCTCATCGTGCCGAGTTCGACACACTCGCGCGCCCGCTCATGTTTACCGGAGAGGCCATGTTCCCGTGGATGTTCGAGCAGATGCCCGAACTTAAGCCCTTCAAGCCCGCGATGGACCTGCTGATGGAAGACACCAGCTGGGACAAAATCTACGACCCGCAGCGCCTAGCATGCAACGAGGTGCCACTCCAGGCCGCGGTGTATTTCGACGACATGTACGTCGATTCGGGTATGCAGCTCGACACGCTCAGCCGCGTGGGCAACTCGCATGCCTGGGTAACGAACGAGTTCGAGCACGACGGCCTGCACGGCAGTGTGGTATTCAAGCACCTCTTCGACGAAGCCCTCAACCGCGGAGACCTGCGCCGAATCTTCTAGCAAAGGAGTGTCCCCACCTGCCGGCACAATAGGAACGTCCCCAAGTGCCAGGTTCATGAAGTCATTGCAGAAAGAGGACGGAAAGCGAAAACGCCCCTAAGCGAGTGGCTTTGTATCGTAGGTCGAACAAAAGAAGCGAGCGCCGCCCAGAGCGAACAAGTTGGCATGAAAAAGGCGAGGCATAGACCTGATGGTCATGCCTCGCCTTTTGAATGACAAATTGTCGCTCTGGGCGGCGCGCAGCGTCGACCCGTTAGGCGAAGACAATTAAGTTGTCTCGATGAATCGCGGGCTTCTCGGCCAGGTCTGCCAGCAGGCGGTTGCCGGCGATCTGGTCCTGGCGGCGGCCGGCAGCAAGCTCCATCACGTCCGAATCGGCCTCGGCGATACCGCGGGCGACAACCATACCGCTCGGATCGCACACATCGAGCACATCGCCCTCGGCAAACTCGCCATCGACCTCGCGAATACCCACCGCGAGCAAGGACGAGCCACGGCTGACCAGCGCCTTCGCGGCACCGCCGTCAACCGTTACCGAGCCATGTGCCTTGTCACCCAGCGCGATCCACAGCTTGCGCGGCGCAATATCCAGGCGCTCCGCCGGCGGGTCGAACAGCGTGCCCACGCTCTCGCCGCGGGCCAGACGCACGAGCGCATCGGGTTCCTCGCCCGAGCAAATCACGCTCTGAATGCCGGCCGTCATCAAAATGCGGCTCGCGCGAATCTTGGTGATCATGCCGCCCGTACCCACCGACGTCGAAGAATCTCCCGCCGAGGCAATGATCTTGGCATCGATCTTATGCACGACCGGGACAAACTCGGCCGTCGGATCCTCATGCGGATTGGCGGTGTAGAGGCCGTCGATGTCCGAAAGCGTCACGCACAGGTCCGCCGAAACCAGGCAGCTCACGAGGGCCGCGAGTGTATCGTTGTCGCCGAACTTGATCTCGTCGACGGTGACGGTGTCGTTTTCGTTGACGACCGGCACCACGCCCAGCTCCACCAGGCACAGCAGGGCGTCGCGCGCGTGCAGGTAGGATGTACGGCGCGCCGTGTCGTGGCGTGTGAGCAGCACGAGCGAGGTGAGTAGGTCACGCGCATGGAACTCCTCGTCGTAAGCCGACGAGATGATGCACTGGCCGGCCGAAGCGCATGCCTGCAGGCTCGGCAGATCGCCAACCGGTTTGCGGTCGAAGCCCAGCACGGGATAGCCACAGGCAATGGCGCCGGAGCTCACCACGACCAAGCGCCAGCCGAGCTTGCGCAGGGCCGCGGCCTGATCGGCCAGGCCACCGATAAACGCACGGTTGACCTTACCGTCGGCACCCACCACCGTGGACGAGCCGATCTTTACCACCATCGTTTTATAAGAAGTCGTCATACGTCAAACCAATCGAGTGTTGAGCGAACGGGCGAACGGGCGAACGGGAATATGGTCCGTTTTCCTCCGTCCCCTTCGGATCATTTTGCCCAGGGGAAGGCCGAAGCCGCGGCCATGTTCTTGCGCACGAGCTCGTCGCGCACCTGGGCCAAGCCCTGTTCCATGCCCACCACGTAGGTCTGCGGATACAGGAAGCGCTTGAAAGCCGCGTCCAGATGATCGAGCGCCCAAGCACAGCGCTCGCGCGCATCCTCGATGCTCTCGCGAGGAGCCACCGCGCTGCCGTCGCGCACAATCGGCACCAGCAGCTCACGATACTCAAGCTCGGACACATCGGTCACCAGCGCCGCATCGTTTACGGCCACGAGGGTATTACCGCGCGCGGCGCCCTCCCCTGCCAGATGGTCCTCGTCATAGATCATGTCGCAGACCGGGCCGCCAAAGCCGTCGTAATAGCGGCGCACACGCTGCACGCCCGGAATCGTGCGCTTGTAGGGCTGCTCGGAAAGCTTCACCACCGGCGTCCACGGTTCCGCGTCGCTCGCGCGGCGGGCCGAAAGCTTGTACACGCCGCCCAGCGCCGGCTGATCGTAGCAGGTCGCAAGCTTGGTACCCACGCCAAAGCTGTCGATGGGCGCGCCCTGGTCGAGCAGTGACTGAATCGTGTACTCATCCAGGTCGTTGGACACCGAGATTCCCACATAAGGCAGGCCCTCGGCATCGAAACGACCACGGACATACTTGGAGAGCTTGGCCAAGTCGCCCGAGTCGATGCGAATGGCCGACAGGCGCTCGCCCGCCGCCTCCATCTCCTTGGCAACCGTAATGGCATGCTCGCAGCCCTCGCGCACATCGTACGTGTCGATGAGCAGCGTGCAATTCTTGGGGCTCGACTTGGCAAACGCACGGAAGGCCTCGAGCTCGGAGTCAAAGCTCATCACCCAGCTGTGCGCGTGTGTGCCAAAGACGGGAATACCGTAGCGGCGACCGGCGAGCACATTAGACGTAGAGGAACAGCCGGCAACGTAGCTCGCGCGCGCGACGGCCAGGCCGCCATCGGGACCCTGGGCACGGCGCAGGCCAAACTCGGCCACGGGACGACCGTCGGCCGCCAACACCACGCGCGCCGTCTTGGTGGCGACAAGCGTCTGGAAGCCGACGATGTTGAGCAGCGCGGTCTCGAGCAGCTGGCACTCCAGCGACGGGCCGGTGACGCGCACCATGGGCTCGCGCGGAAAGACGAGCTCGCCCTCGGGCACGGCGTCAATGTTCACGTGCGCACGGAAGTTGCGCAGGTAGTCGAGGAATGCAGGCTTAAACATCGCGCCGCCGGCCGGAGCCTGGAGCGAAGCTAAATAGTCGATGTCCTCGGGCGTAAAGCGCAGGTTCTCGACAAGCTCGGGCAGCTCGGCGGTGCCGCACATGACGGCATACGCGCTGCCAAAGGGATGGTCGCGGTAAAACGCCGTAAAACAACCCTGCTCATTGGCCTTGCCGCTCTCCCACAGGCCCTGGGCCATAGTGAGTTCGTACAGATCGGTGAGCATTGCGATGTCGGTGGGATGCGAGATGTCGGTCAAAGCCATGGGGCGACCTTTCGGATGTGTTGTGCAGAGGTTGAGGGTTGGGCGAGGCGGACGTACGGGCATGGAGCCCGGCGTGAACAGGTTAGTGCAGGCCCATGCTGCCCGTGATCGTGTAGACCATAAAGACGATAAACGCGATGAGGGCGAGCACGATGATGATTTTTTGAGCCGGAGCCATGCCGGGGATCTCGTTCTCGCCCGTAGGCTCCTTGGAGGTGACCATGCGCTGGGCAAAGGTCATCTCGTCACGGCTCGGTCTGGGCTCGACGGGCTTGGGACGAGCGGCCTTTTTAGGCTGAGGTTTGGGTGCGGTGGGTGCGGGCTTCGCAGCGGCAGGCTTGGGTGCAGGCGCGGGCTTGGGCGCGGGCGCGGGCGCAACCTTCGCAGCGGCCTCCTCGGCCTTCTCGCGCTCGGCACGCAGGGCGGCCAGCTCCTCACGCTCGCGGCGCGCCTCTTCCTGGGCCTCGCGACGAGCCTTCTCGGCGCGGAGCTCTTCCAACTCGGCGCGCTCCTCGGCAGACAGTGGTTGGGACTCAAGCTCGGCCATGGTATTGCCCTTTCTTTTTAAAAAAAGCCGCCGACACAATGTCAGCGGCTTATCAAATCCAAGGGTGGAGACGAAGGGAGTCGAACCCTCGGCCTCTGCCATGCGACGGCAGCGCTCTCCCAACTGAGCTACGTCCCCAGGACAAGTTGATATTTTACCTACGGCTCGCCAACTGTCAACGCCCAATACCCAGTCTTTTTGGGACGGGGCTGTTTTGACTACTTTTCGAACGCCCGAGCCACCCGATGATTTTTCTGGGACGGGGATTAAAAAATCATCATGTACCGAATGATTTTTTAATCCCCGTCCCAGAAAAATCATCGGCGAACGCGCTACTTTGCGCTGGTGAGGACACCGGTGGTGTCGAACGCCGGGGTAAAGCTCTCGTCTACCGCTCCGCCTTCTTGCCAGAACATCGTCGTAAAGCCCAGGTCGTCGGCATGATCGAGCACCTGCTCGTACTCCTCGCGCGTCACGGCGCGTGCCAACTCGCCGCCTTGCTCGCGCATGAGCGCATTGGGCGTGTACTGGTTCATGACCGAAATCGGCACGTCGCCCACCGTCTGCCACACCAGGTCCAGCACGCGGCACGAATCGTCCGCATGTCCCGGCAGCACTAGGTGACGCACGATGATGCCGCGCTTCATGAGCCCGTCCTCGTCCACCAGCTCTCCCCCGCGGCGCTTAATCTCGCGCGCCATCTGAGCCAGGCCCGACGCGGCCACACGCGGGTAGTCCTGAATATGAGAGAGCGACTGCGCAAGCCCCGCATCGGCATATTTAAAGTCGGTAAGCCACACATCAACCAGGTCACCCAGGGCAGCCACGGCACTCGCCCGCTCATAGCCGCTCGTGTTGTAGACGATCGGGATGTCCAGCCCGCGCTCCCGCGCTGCGGCAATCGCGGACGGCAGCAGGTGAGCATAATGCGTCGCAGTCACCAGGTTGATGTTGTTGGCACCCTGGTCCTGAAGCTCCAGCATAATCTCGACCAAACGCTGGGGCGTAATCTCAAGACCGAAATTGCCCGTCGAAATCTCGTGGTTTTGGCAGTAGACGCATTTGAGCGAACAGCCGCTAAAGAAAATCGTGCCCGAGCCGGCCTCACCCGAGATGGGCGGCTCCTCCCACATATGAAGCGCCGCGCGGGCGACCTTAAGCGTGTCGTCGGCGCCGCACACGCCACGCGCGCCCTCGTCGCGTGCCGCGCCGCAACGGCGTGGACACAAATGGCAGGCGGGCGAAAAAAGTTCGGTCAACGACGTCGGCATAAAAACATGCTCCAAAACAACGATTCAGCAGCTCAAACGTAAAGGCTCGGACCGCACAGACGGCCCCAAGCCCAAGGCGCCGTAATCGTCCGACACGATTTTTGTAATGTCAAGACTGGAATCAACAAAGTGCCGCTTTATGATGTAGGTATTCCGCCCCCCGCGGAGCAACTGGGTGAACCGTCGCGTTTATTTAGGGAGCCCACACAGTCGTACTTAGTACAGGTATCCTTCGTTGTTAAGGACGCTGGAACAGTCGATGAGGGCACCCACCTGTTTTAGGTGGGTTCATTTTCGTAACGTGGGGGGTGGTTTTCTTTTGCCGATTTTGCCAAAAATTGCCATCGCAGATCCCGTATGACACCCAACAGCACTCGGCAGAACCCCCGCCAACATCCCAATATCTGGTAAGCGCGTGATAATCGCACGGCGCAAACCCCCGCACCCCCTCGGTCGAGTATCATGAGTCAGCTATGCCCTTTTGCGCGTAGCGCCCTTTGACCTTTTCCTTCGACGCTTGGCGGTTTTTTGATTCATGGCTTCCTCCACGAGCTTCATACCGTACTTATGCGTGGCGGCCGCTGCCTTTATCACGACCTTTCTCACGGTACCCCTAGTCAAGCGTCTGGCGATTAAGCTCGACGCCGTCGACTATCCCTCAAAGCGCCGCATTAACACCAAACCCATCCCGCGCATGGGCGGCACGGCAGTCTTTTTGAGTCTCGTCGTTGCCTGCATCGTGCAGATCCTGGGCACCTGGTACCTGGGCTGGCCGCCCGCTTTGGTGCCGCACCCGCGCCTGCACATCAGCTACCCCGTGTTGGCACTCTCCTTTACCGTCATCTTTGCGACCGGCGCGATCGACGACGTCTTCCAGCTCAAGCCCAAGCAAAAGCTAGCCGGCCAGGTCCTCGCCGCGCTCATCGCCTGCATCGGCGGCTTAAAAATCGGCGTCATCATCAACCCGTTTGCCCCCGGCGAGATCATGCTTGGCTGGCTCGCCTACCCCATCACCGTGATCTACCTAGTGGCGTTCACCAACATCATCAACCTCATCGACGGCCTCGACGGCCTGGCCACGGGCATTTGCGGCATCGCATCATTCACCATGTTCACGATGGCCATGCTTTCGGGCCGTATCGACGCCGCCGCGCTCTCCATCGCGCTCTTTGGCTCGTGCGTGGCTTTTCTGCATTACAACTTCAACCCCGCGAGCATCTTCTTGGGCGACTCGGGGTCGCTGCTGCTGGGCTTCGCTTTGGGCTCCATCTCGCTGCTCAACGTGAGCCGCACCGCCGCGCTCACCTCGCTCATCATCCCGCTCATCGTGGCAGGCGTGCCCATCATCGACACGTTCAGCGCCATCGTGCGTCGCAAGCGCGCCCACATTAGCATCGGACAGGCCGACAAGGGCCACATCCACCACCGCCTGATCCAAGAGGGCTACAACCAAAAGCAGGCCGTGCTGCTCATCTACGCCTGGTGCATCATGCTTTCGGCCGGCGCCGCCGCGATCAATCAGGTCGAGGTGCCCACGCGCGTGCTCATCTTTGTCGTGCTCGCCATTGGCTCGGCGGCCTTCGCCAAGCACCTGCACCTGTTCGAACCTGTGCTACGCCACCATTACAACAAGCGCACGCACGAGGACGAGCTGGTAACCCCCGACGATCCCGCTTTTAAGCAGGAGGAGCAAGCAGCCGAGGAACGTAAAGAAGAGCGCCACCACAAGCTCTAGGATAAGCTGCCGAGGATGCGCCCAGGCAACGCTGGCCAAGCACAGCCGCGCCGCTCCCATCGCACAAGCCGTCCCTCTCCCGCCCCTCGCCTACTTACGCCCCGACCCTCCAATAAACGCGTTATCATCTTGACCCATGAACATACGTTAGGAGCAATCATGCCAAACGAGAACAGCTACGAAGTCGCGCTGCAAAAGAGCAACGCCATTCGCGAGGGCCTAGCCAAGACGCCCGAGAAGTTCACCATGCTCACCGGCGACCGCCCCACCGGACGCTTGCACCTGGGTCATTACTTCGGCACCCTCAAGGGCCGCGTTGAACTGCAGAACATGGGCGCCAAGACCAACGTGCTCATCGCCGACTACCAGGTCATCACCGACCGCGACACCACCGAGCATATCCAGGACAACGTGTACAACATGGTCATGGACTACCTTGCCTGCGGCATCGACCCCGACAAGACCATGATCTACGCGCACTCCGCCGTGCCCGCCGCAAACCAGCTCATGCTGCCGTTCCTGTCGCTGGTGTCCGAGGCCGAGCTGGCGCGCAACCCCACGGTCAAGGCCGAGATGGAAGCCTCGGGCCACGAGCTCACCGGCCTTCTGCTCACCTACCCGGTGCACCAGGCCTGCGACATTCTGTTCTGCAAGGGCAATGTGGTGCCCGTCGGCCGCGATCAGCTGCCGCATATCGAGCTCACCCGCACTATCGCCCGCCGCTTTAACAACCGCTATGGCAAGGTATTTCCCGAGGTCGAAGCGCTACTGTCCGAGACCCCGCTGCTGCCCGGCCTGGACGGTCGCAAGATGAGCAAGAGCTACGGCAACGCCATCAACATCTCGATGACTGCCGAGGAGACGGCCAAGCGCATCAAGAAGAGCCAGACCGACTCCGAGCGCATGATCACGTTCGATCCCGAGAACCGCCCCGGCGTATCCGGCCTGCTCTCGACGGCTGCCATCTGCACCGGTCGTTCCGAGGTTGAGATTGCCGAGGAGATCGGCATGGGCGGCTCCGGCCAGCTCAAGAAGTACGTGACCGAGGCCGTCAACGAGTACTTTACCCCGATCCGCGAGCGCCGTCAGCGCTACGAGAACGACTTGGATTACGTGAAGGACGTGCTGCACGAAGGCAATCGTCGCGCCAACGAGATCGCCGAGCAGACCCTGGCCGAGGTTCAGGACGCCATGGGCATGGTGTACTAGGCAAAGCGCTTTCGCACAACATAGACGGTGAGATTAGATTTCTCCCCGAAACAGGAACAGGCCCGCTGGCAGTTAGTTGCCAGCGGGCCTGTTCCCGAAGTACACCGTTGAATCGCACAGAGGGGAGGAATGCGAATCAAACTCAACAGGGCAGGCTTTTTCATCGCCTATTGCCTGCTCCGTTGCTGAAACCAATATAGTTCACCGTGGTTTACTTTCTGGCGAGAATATACGCCAACACATCGTCTCCATAAGTTAACCCCGGTAAACCTGCAACGGAAAACCACCACAAAGGGGACAGGCACCTTTGTGGTGGTTTTGGCCACGGCGGAGCCGCTAGAGCCCTGCTGGCCAGCGACAGGCGACCAAGTCGACGTGCATGGGATCGGTAAACGTCACGCCCTCCCCCATTAAGAACTCACGCTGAGCATCGGGGCCGCCAAAAGCAAAACCCTCACAGATACGGCCGTCGGCAAACACCACGCGGTGACAGGGAATCTGACCAGGGCGCGGATTGCTATGCAGGGCATACCCCACGTACCGCGCACTTCGTGGACGACCGGCAAGCAGCGCCACCTGACCATACGTGGCGACCATCCCCTCAGGGATCTGCTCGACTACCTCGTACACCCGCTCAAAAAAGCCCTCAGACGCCAACATGCGCTCCTTTCAACCGAAACCAGCATAAACCACCACAAAGGTGCCTGTCCCCTTTGTGGTGGTTTTTGGCGGGTAGGTTAGTTGGCGGGGCGAAAGAAGGCTACGGCTACGGCGCCGGGACCCACGTGGGTGCCGATGGTGGCGCCGATGGTGTGGACGGGAAGCTCGCTTTCGGCATGGCCGGCCCACAGCGCCGCGCTGTCCTCGATATATTTCTTGAGCACGGCATCCGAAAGACCCGTGTAGCCGAGCGCCAGCGGCATGGAAAAATCGACGCCGCCCGCCTTCTCGACCTTCTGGTTCAGCAGGTTGCGGCCGTTCTTGGAACCGCGCGCCTTGCCCAGCTGCACAATCAGGCCATCCTCGGCGGCAACAACCGGCTTCACGTTGAGGAGCGTACCCACAGCGCCCGCTGCGGCAGACAGGCGACCGCCGCGCACCAGGTACTCCAGCGTCTCAAGTAGGCCAATGACGACGACGCGGTCACGGACGGCCTCGACGGCAGCCGCAATCTCAGCCGCGCCGCGGCCCTCATCCACCAGGCGCAGCGCGTACTCGACCAGCACACGCTCACCCAGCGTCACGTTATTGCTGTCCACGACGAACACGTCGCCACCCGGCATCTCGGCAAGGGCCGTGCGCGCACTCTGGTTGGTGCCCGAAAGCTTGGCGCCCACGGTAATAATCACGGCCTCGTCGCCGGCCTCGCGCGCCTCGGCAATCGCCTGCGAAAAGGCATACGGGTTGACCTGGCCGGTCTTGGGCAGCTCGTCGCGCTCCACCAGCATCTCGTAAAAGCGCTGATGATCGATGTCGACGCCATCCATATACACGTCAGTGCCAAAGCTAACAGACAGCGGCAGGACGTGCAGGGCAGGATGCTCCGTAGGCGACATATCGCTCGCGGAGTCGGTAATAATGCGAACGGACATAGTGAATCCTTTCTTGCGCGTACGGCCTCAGGCCGCTCGGCGCGGGAATTTTGACAGCAATGCCCCAGCACGGCATGCGCGCTCAAACGGGACGATGCAATTATTAGTTGAAAGCTAACGCCGGCGCGGCTCTACATCTCGCGCAGGGTGTTGAGAATCGTGCGCAGCGACGCATACATCATCTCGCGCTGCTCCACACCCATGGCCTTGCCGGTTGTATCGAGCACTTCGCGAATGATGCGGTCCGCCTCGCTCATGCTCTCGCCGCCCAGAGCGGTCAGGCGAACCGGAGCACGGTACTTGACGGCGGCATCGCCCGAGTCGTCGACCTCGACGTAGCCACCTTCCTCAAGATGTGCCAGCGTACGCGAAACGGCAGCACGAGTCACACCGGCCATGCGGGCAAGATCGGCACCAGTCAGGCCGTCCTTGCTGCGCTCGAGATAGTACAGGCACATGACATCGGAGCCCTTGAGGCCCAGCCTTGCGCCCTCGGACGTCTTGATGCGCTGGATCTCCTTGTAGAGGCCGCTGATCAGTCCGACAAAGTCCTCAAAACGTGTCTCGTCGTTCTGCTGCATGAGAGACGACCGCCTTTCGCTTGCATGATGCTAACGGGTAAACATCTTAGCCGTACCAGACAACCCGCGTACCCAAATACCTCATTTGTTAACCCATCAACATAAAAACCACCACAAAGGTGACAGGTACCTTTGTGGTGGTTTTGGCCGTCGAATAGGATCCGCAGGCGTCGCTACAGCTCCACGCAGGGATTGTCGCGAGTAACGAGCGTCTTAACGACCACCGTCGCGCTCAGGTAACGCTCGAGCAGCTCAGCCAAACGGTCAATCGCGGCCTGGCAATCCCCCATCCGCGCGGGTTCGACGCATTCAATCGCCAAAAACGCGTCAGCGGAATCGTCAGTCAACGCCGTTCGCACGCCATCACGCCAGTTCCAGCAGCGACACACGGCACCCGCATCATCGATATAGGCAAGCTCACCGGGCAATGTGGGGTCATCTGTGTCTTCACCAAGCGGCAAGAACGCATCCCCGCCGTCGGTAACCGCCAGACGCAGGTCGCCCTCAATCGCCTGCAGATCCTCGCCGCCCACAGGCAGTGCGTAAGACAGCGACACCGTGTTGTAAATATCCACCGCTGGCGTGATATGA
Source organism: uncultured Collinsella sp. (assembly GCA_900541855.1). Lineage (GTDB taxonomy): Bacteria > Actinomycetota > Coriobacteriia > Coriobacteriales > Coriobacteriaceae > Collinsella. Next base: position 41,207 of record UQLD01000015.1, on the reverse strand, counting down.
CCCACCGGCTTGCCCTTGAGCACGCGCTTCAGCAGATTTTCGATCGAGCAACGCGCGCCCTTCTTGGTCTTGAACTTGCGATACGCCTCACGCCAGGCCTTCACCGGCGCATTCTCGCTGATGGTATCGCTCGTTAGATAACGCTCGGCATCAATGTTGGCGCGGTCGAGTAGCGCCGCGACCGCCTTGACGTCCTCCTCGGAAATCTCTGCAGCGGGCTTCATGCCCGTCACGACCACGACACCCACCGCTGCCTGCGGAAACAGCTCCCAAAACGAATCCTCGGCAATAAAGTTCTTCATGCGCGCTCCCTTCGCGATTCGCCCGTGCGCGGGCACCCAAACAAAAAGCGCTCTTACGACGGCCACCTTCAAAGTCCTACGGTGCCGCCACAAGAGCGCTTACGCTGCCCCCATCCGGAGAAGGGGACGATATGTCAGACGTATTGTAACCCTACTTACTGCGGCATGCAGGCAAAACCACCACAAAGGTGCCTGTCCCCTTTGTGGTGGATATGGACTCGAGGCGACGCTAGTGGCGGAGTCCCAGCAGGCCGCGGCCGCGGTGACGAGCCTCGGCGGGCACTTGGGCGTGCGGACCGGCGGCCTTGACGGACTCAGGCAGGTGCGAGTACTTCTTCTCGAAGTTCTCCTCGAACATCACGGCCAGGTTGTGCGCGGCCTCGTCGTAGCGCGCGGTGCTCTGCCAGTACTGGCGCGGCACCAGGATGCCGTCGGGCACGCCGTGGCACGTGGTGGGAATGTCGACGTTAAAGATGTCGTCGTGCACGAACTCGCTCTCCTCGATGGTACCGTCGAGGGCGCGGGCGACCAGGGAGCGCGTGTAAGCCAGCTCAATGCGATGGCCCACGCCGTAACCGCCGCCGATCCAGCCGGTGTTGACCAGGTAGACGCGCGTGCGGCCGTCGGCGATGCGCTCACCGAGCATCTTGGCGTAGACCATGGGGTCGAGCGGCATAAACGGCTCGCCGAACAGCGAGGAGAACGTGGGCGTGGGTTCGGTGACGCCAACCTCGGTGCCGGGGATCTTGGCCGTAAAGCCCGTCACAAAGTGGTACATGGCGGCGTCGGCCGTCAGACGCGAGATAGGCGGCAGCACGCCAAAGGCGTCGCAGGTCAGGAAGAGCACGACGCTCGGAGTGGTGCCCATGCCCTTGGTCCACGCGTTGGGAATGTGCTCCACGGGGTAGGCCACGCGCGTGTTGTGCGTGATCGAGACGTCGTCGTAGTTGGGCTTGCGATTCTCATCGAGTACCACGTTTTCACAGATGGCGCCAAAGCGAACGGCGTTGAAGATCTCGGGCTCGTGGAACGCGTCCAGGCCCTCACACTTGGCGTAGCAGCCGCCCTCGACGTTAAAGATGCCCATATCGGACCAGCCGTGCTCGTCGTCGCCAATCAGCAGGCGCGTGGGATTGGCCGAAAGCGTGGTCTTGCCGGTGCCGGACAGGCCAAAGAACACCGCGGTCTCATGCGTGACGGGGTCCATGCTGGCGGAGCAATGCATGGGCAGCACGTCGTCCTCGACGGGCAGCAAGTAATTCATGACACTGAAGATGGACTTTTTGATCTCACCGGAGTAGCCGGTGCCCGCGACCAGAATCACGCGCTCCTGGAAGTTGATGACCACGGCGGCGCTGGAGTTGAGGCCCTTAATGGCGGGATCGCACTGGTAGCCGGGAGCGGCGAGCACGCAGAAGTCCGGCTCGCCGGTGCGTGCGATTTCACGGGCAAGCGGGCGGGCGAGCATCTGCTTAATAAAGAGCGCTTGGCTGGCACGCTCGCAGGCGACAAGCAGGCGACGCGTATGGTTGCGATCGGCACCGGCCATACCGCGAGTGACGAACACATCGCGCTCGTTGAGGTAGTTGACGATACCGGCCTTGATGGCCTCGTAGCTCTCGGCAGAAAGCGGGCGGTTGACGGCACCCCAGGCAATCTTGTCGTGAACATCGGGGGTGTCAACGATAAAGCGGTCATTGGGGGAACGACCAGTGCGCTCCCCCGTCTCGATCACCAGCGCGCCGTTGGATGCCATGCGGCCTTCTTCGCGGCGGATGGCGTGCTCGACGAGCTCCGCGGCGGATAGATCGACCAGCAGACGGGGCTGATTCTCGGCGGGATCTTCGACCAGCGCAATACCAAAGTTGGACAGAACTTCTGCAGGGGTAACACCAGGCATGGGGCCTCCTTTAAAAGCGCGACACGTGGACGCGGCGCGCACTTTACTCACGTAAAGCCCGTTGTACCCGATATGCAAAAACGTTTTTGCGGCAACGGCGAAGCGCCCGCCCAACGGTCAAAAATCGCAGGCAAGCGGCCTAGTCGTTAGGGACGCTTTTAAACGACTAGTCATTGGGGACACTCTTGAACAGACAACATTCAAGGAGTGTCCCCGGATGCCGGCACTTAGGGACGTTCCCAAAGTGCCGGCACATAAGGAACGTCCCTAAGTGCCGACTACAGCGGCAGGCCTTGGCCGAGCATGGCTATGGCGCTCATCAGGACCAGCATGCCGGCGGCGTAGGGCAGGACGGCGCCCAGGAGTTCGGCATCCTTACCGCGCACGAGCACGGCGGCAAGACCAATGGCGAGGGTCTGCGGCGAGATCATCTTACCGGCGGCGACGCCCAGGGCGTTCAACGCGACCATCCAGTAGTCGCTCACACCCAGCGCAGTGGCAGCCTGGCTCTGAATGGGGCCAAACAGCATGCCCGAGGACGTGCCCGAGCCGGTCACAAACGCACCGACTGCGCCGATCCACGGAGCCAGAATCGGGTACAGCCCACCGGCGACGGCGATGCAGAACGCGCTGATCGAAGAGATCATGCCCGCATAGCCCATCACCTTGGCACAGCCCAGCACCGAAAGCATCGTGATCACCGTCGGCATCATCTGCTTCACAGTCGCGGCCAGCACCTCGCCCATCATGCGTGGCGAAGCACCCTGAATGGCACCGCCGGCAAACGCCGCCAGGAAAATCCAGACGCCCGGCGTGTTGATCCACGAAAACGTAAGCGTACCGGGATTCTCACCGCAATACACCTGCACGTGGCTCGCAAACGGCGCGAGCGCGGCATGTACAGCGGGCACCAGGTTAGACGTGCCCAGCAGCAACACAAAGATCAGGATGAAGCACGACCAGGCCGAAAGCGCCGACTTAACGGTGAGCTTCTCCCCCGCCTCGATATTCATGTGAAAGCGTGCGTCCAGACGCCCCGACTTCTCGGCACGCATGGCAAGCGCAGCTGTCAGCGCGAGCGAAACGATGGATCCTACGACCACGGCCAGCTCGGGGCCCACAAACATGGCAACGACCAGAGCCGCGCCGACAAACGACACGCCGGAGAGCAACGCCACGCCGGCAACACCGTGCAGACGCTCGCCCACACTCGCGGCATTGCCCTGGTCATCGGCAACACGGCCCGCAACCAGCACAATAAATAGCGGCATCACCACAAAGAACGGCGCGAGCTGCACCAGCTGAACGGTCGCTAGGTGAAGGGAATCCAAACCCACCAGGTCGGCAACGGACACCGTGGGGATGCCGATGGAGCCGTAGGGCGTGGGCACGCCGTTGGCCAGCAGGCAGATGAGCACGGCAGGCACGGCCTCAAAGCCCAGGCCCGCGAGCATGCCGGCGGGAATGGCGACAGCGGTACCGAAGCCGGCCATGCCCTCCATAAAGCCACCGAAGCACCAAGCCACGAGCAGCGCCAGCAGACGGCGGTCGCTGCTGATGGAGGTGATCATGCTGCCGATCACGTCCATGGCGCCCGTACGAACGCACAGGTTATACGTGAACACCGCGGCGATGATCACCAGGACGATGGGCCACAGAGCCATCAAAAAACCTTCGAGCGAGGCGGTCGCGATCTGCGCTGCCGGCAGGTGCCACCATGCGAAGGCAAGCAAGCACGAAAGGACAAACGATCCGATAGCGGCCTTCCAAGCTGGCCATTTAAAGCACAGCAGCATCACGACCAGCCAAATAATCGGCACAAGAGCCAGTAAGAATGCGGCGACGTCCATAGGTAGAAGCTCCTTGGTACCGCGTGGGCGGCATCGGGGGTGTCACAAAACTTTAACAGGATACCGCACGTTTACCGACAAATTACAGCCGCCCGCCGAAATTATTGAACAATCCGTTCAAAAACACGAGCGAACACCGTCGCGTCTATACTAAAGCGCAGCAATAGAAAGGACTCCGCTTTGAGTATCACGCCCCTCGATAGCATTCGCCGCGCCATCGCCCGCCGCAATGGCGTCGCCGACCCCGCCGTAGCGGGCAGCGGCACCGCAAGGGCCCAGGGCGGACGCATCGAGAACGGCCTGTTCCCCGCCTCCCACACGGCCGAAGAGCTCGCGCGCATCCAAGAGCTGAGCCAGCGCAACGCCGGCGGCCCCAACAGCAGCCAGGCCACGCGCCGTCGCCGGCGCGAACGCGATCGCGAGCCCGACCCCATCCACCGCATGGTCAACGCTTGGTGGAACCGCCTGCTCGGCGTTGTCTACGGCGGCGGCTTCTCCACGCAGGAAGCCGAATACGAGGAACACGCCACCCGTCGCGACTATCTCTGGAATACCCTGGGCACCGCCGTGTGGGGCTTCGCGTTTCCCCTGCTCACCATTGTGTCCACGCAGCTTGTGGGCGCCGAGGAAGCCGGTAAGTTCTCCATCGCCTTCGTCACCGGCACGCTCATCATGATCGCATGCAACTACGGCGTGCGCAATTTCCAGGTCTCAGACATCGACGAAAAGACGTCCTTTGCCTCCTACCAGCTCAACCGCTGGCTTTGTGGAGCGCTCGCCCTAGGCTGCGGCCTCATGTACAGCAGCGCCCGCGGCTATGACGCGCAGATGGCGACGATCGGCCTGGGCGTCTACCTCTACAAGGTGATCGACGGCGTCGCCGACGTGTACGAAGGCCGCCTGCAGCAGGCCGACAAGCTCTACCTGGCCGGCATGAGCCAAACGCTACGCTCCGTCGGCGTCATCGCGGTCTTTAGCGCGGCGCTGTTCCTCACGCGCAGCATGCCCATCGCGGCCATGGCCATGGGCATCGCCGCGATCGCCTCGCTCGTGCTGGTCACCGCGCCGCTTGCCCTGCTCGAGACCGAAAAATCGCGCCGCGTGAGCCTGCGCGAGGTCGGCCACCTGTTTGTCCAGTGCGCCCCGCTCTTTGGTGCACTGTTCCTGTTCAACCTTATTGAGAGCATGCCCAAGTTTGTGATGGAAGGCACGCTGGCATACAAATATCAGCTGTACTTTAATGCCCTGTTCTTTCCGGCGCAGGCTATTTTGTTGAGCGTCGGATTTGTCTACAAACCGCAGCTCCTGCGCTTGTCGAGCATTTGGGCTAATCCTCGCAAGCGTCGTCGCTTTGACCTGATTATTGTTGCCGTTATGGCGCTGATCGTGGCCATCACCGGCGTGTGCGCCGCATTTATGGCAGGTCCCGGTATTCCCCTCATGAGCTTTATGTACGGCCTCAGCTTTGAGCGCTACCGTACGCTGGCGTTGCTGATGGTCGTCGCCGGCGGCGTCACCGCGGCCATCGACTTTATCTACGCCATCATCACGGTGCTACGCCACGCTGGAGACGTCACCAAGATCTACCTGATCTGCTTCGCCGTAAGCGTGGTGCTGCCGGTGATCTTGATTAAGCTGCTGGGTCTGATGGGCGCTGTGGTGAGCTACCTAGCCATCATGGCCCTACTCCTGGTGCTACTGATTATCGAGTACGCCCACATCCGCCAACGCATAGAACGCGACCGCAACCCATACGGCGCCTAATTAGCTGCCCGGTCACCGGAATTTGCGATGGAATCACCCCGGCTGGGGTCTCGTTGCGGACAATATTCATCACGCAAAACTAAGTGAGTAGACTTTTACCGAATCCCCGACCACACCAACAGAGCACAAGTCTGTGACCTGCGGTTTTATTGAGGCAAATATGTTGGGTGCTCGGCATTTCCAAAAAAGTCTACTCACTTAGCCGGCGGGCAGCCAAAAAAGAACCGCCGCGACGTCGTTTGACTCCGTTGCGACGGTTTTTCGAGCATTTTCGCGCTGTCGAGGACGCAGACGCTCCTCATTTCTAGCGCTTACCGAGCAAGAAGGCGCTACTCTCCGAAAGTAGTCAAAAAAGCCCCGTCCCAAATTAGCTACGGTAGATCGGCGGAACAAGGTTATTCGCCCGGGTTGATGTTCGCGTAGAACTCGGCCCCGTCGTCCAGGCGCAGGATGCCCACGCGGCCGAACTCGGAGCCGGTGGCGGCGGCGCAGTCGATGTCGATGCGATCGGGCACACCAGCAGTGTCCTCGCCGCCCAAGCGCACGATCTGCCCGCGTCCCGATTCCTCATCGAGCCCCGCCAGACCACCGACCTCGCAATAGCGCCCAAGCGATACCGTGGGCGTGTGACCGCTCACCACGACCGGGCCCTTGCCCTCGGCAGAAAGCAGCCCGGTCGACGCATCCCAATAGCCATGACGAATCCACAGCAGGTCATCGGACGACTGCACCGCGAGCATCTGCTGCAGCAGCTCGCGATCGGCACCCACCGCTCCAACGCCATCGGCACAATCGACGCCATGCTCAAGCAAAAACGCGCGCGCCGCCTTCATCTCGATTCCAGCATGTACCAGCAGATACGGGCGCTCCTCGGTCTCGACCACTGCGTAGAGCGGCAGCGCGGCCATCCATCGCACGAGCTCCTCGTATGCCTCAAATTCCATGTCGTTGAGCTGCTCGCGCGTCGTCCAACCACCGTTGATATCCCAGGTCTCGGCATCGAGCGGATCCTGGCCAATGATGGCATCGAGCATGATCTGCTCGTGATTACCCTTGAGCACGTGGGCGTTGGGCAGCGAGCGCACGAGCTTAATAACGCCGACCGGATCGGGCCCGCGATCGATCATGTCGCCCAGCACGTACAGCGTGTCGTCGGACGTCAACGAGATCTTAGACAGGGCTTCGTCAAGCGCACGCACGTGCCCGTGAGCATCAGATGTCACATAGATCGCCATGGTACGCCTCTCCTTGCATTGCGGCCGAAGCCCGGCGCCGCAACTAAAACTTCAAGTTGAACTTAAACGTTACCCATTGTACTCCGTTGCAATAAAGCTGGAAAGGGTTTCCGAGCAGAGGCAAAGACGGCAGCCGTCTATGACGATATCGCGCACGCCCGCAATCCAACCCCATAAACCCACCATCTTTGGGTACAAATAACCGCAGGCAACTGACCGTGCCACGCCAACCAACCAGGAGCGGACACCATCCATGAACCAGATCCTTCTCTTTATCGGCCTCGTCATCATTCTGTGTCTGACCATCAAACCCGTCGGCAAAAAGCTCCCCTTCCCCACCCTGCTCATCTTTATCGCGCTCGGCATGCTGTTGGGCGTCAACGGCCCGGCGCATATCGACTTTAGCGACTATGCGCTCACCGAAACCGTCTGCAGCACGGCGCTGCTGTTCATCATGTTCTACGGCGGCTTTAACACCAATATCGACCGTGCCAAACCCGTCGCTGTGCCGGCGGTGCTGCTGAGCACGCTCGGCGTCGTCATCACTGCCGGCATCACCGGCGTGTTCGCCCACTTCGCGCTGGGGTTCGACTGGATCGACGGCCTGCTGTTGGGATCGGTCGTGGCATCCACCGACGCGGCCAGCGTCTTTAGCGTGCTGCGCGAGCACAACCTTTCGCTGAAGGGCGGCACCGACTCGCTGCTCGAGGTCGAATCGGGCTCCAACGACCCCGTCGCCTACATGCTCACCGCCGTGCTCGCCACACTCGCGGCCGGCGGCGACATTAACATCCCCGTGCTGCTGGCCAAGCAGATTATCCTGGGCGTGGGCCTGGGCCTCGCCATCGGCTGGGCGGCGGGCCGCCTGATTGAACGCGCGCACGCAACGGCCGAGGGCGCGCAGACCATCTATTTGTTCGCCGTGGCCATCGTCGCCTACGCGCTGCCGAGCTACCTGGGCGGCAACGGCTTTTTGGCTGTATACCTGGCCGGCATTGTGCTGGGCGCCAGCGACATCACCGGCAAAGTCGAGATGGCGCACTTCTTTGACACCCTCACCGAGATGGCCGAGATGACGATCTTCTTCTTGCTCGGCCTGCTCGTAACGCCCGCACGCCTGCCGCAGATGCTGCTGCCGGGCCTGGCACTCATGGCGTTCATGCTCTTCGTGAGCCGCCCCATCGCCGTCGGCGTGCTCCTAGCGCCCTTTAAGACGAATCCCCGCCAGGTCGCGCTCGTAAGCTGGGCGGGCCTACGCGGAGCGGCTTCGGTCGTCTTTAGTCTCTTTGCCGTAGTGGCCGGCGTTCCCGGCGGACACGACCTATTTGACCTGGTGTTTGCGATTGCCGTGTCGAGCATTGTGGTGCAGGGCTCGCTGCTGCCGGCGGTGGCGAAGAAGCTCGATATGATCGATGCGACCGGCGACGTGCGTCGCACCTTTAACGACTACCGCGACGAAGACGGCATGTCGTTCGTCAAGCTCAAAGTAGGCGCTGGACATCCGTTTGCCGGACGCTCGCTCGCCGACATTGGCAGCGCAACGAACATGCTGGTGGTCCTGGTACTGCGCGACGGTGCGCACCCGGTGTTGCCCAACGGCGATACCGTAATTGAGGAAGGCGACCTATTGGTGATGGCTGCCCCGACGTTTGAAGAGCGTGCCGAGGTTACGCTGCGCGAGGTCACCGTGACGCCCCACGGTCGCCTGGCCGGCCAGCGTCTGCGCGACGTGCCGCAGGGCAAGCACCCGTTTATTGTGGTGATGCTTAAGCGCGACGGCCAGACGATCATCCCCGACGGCAACACCCTCATATACGCCGGCGACGAAGCCGTCATCGCCACACTGGCGTCGTAGTGACCAGGAAGTGGCTAATTTGCGACGAAGAGATCAAGCGCCTAGGAACCTCATGCCTTCGCTCGCAGATTCGGATTTGCCTGAGGAGTAAAGCACCCCTCCCCCATGTAACCATCCTGTAAATCATAGCGACGCACTCGAGTTTTACCGTGATGCGGTCGCGCCTGGCGCTGCACTGTGCTAAAGTATCCCGAACGTTCAAACGACTACGAGGGGGAACTAGAAGATGGCACGTGTGCACAACTTCTCAGCTGGCCCGGCCGCACTGCCCACAAGCGTGCTCGCCGAGATCGCCGACGAGATGATGGACTACCGCGGTTGCGGCATGTCCGTGCTCGAGATGAGCCATCGATCTAGCATGTACCAGCAGATCATCGATGACGCTGAGGCAACTCTGCGCCGCCTGCTGAGCATCCCCGACAACTACCGCGTCCTGTTTTTGCAGGGCGGCGCCACGCTGCAGTTTGCGGGCATCCCCATGAACCTCATGCGCCGTGGCCGCGCCGGCTACGTCGTGACCGGCAACTTTGCCAACAAGGCATACAAAGAAGCCGCCAAGTACGGCGAGGCCGTGCTGCTCGCGAGCTCCGAGGACACCAACTTCGACCGCATCCCCGACATGGCCGACATCAACGCGCGCATTGCCGCCGAGGCCGCGAGCGACGGGCTCGACTACGTTTACATCTGCCAGAACAACACCATCTTTGGCACCATGTACCACGAGCTGCCCGCTTGCGGCGACGTACCGCTGGTCGCAGATGTCTCGAGCTGCTTTCTGTCGCAGCCGCTCGATGTTGAGCGCTACGGGCTCATCTACGCCGGCGCGCAGAAAAACGCCGGCGCCGCGGGCGTGACCGTGGTTATCGTACGCGACGACCTCATCGCCGACGGCCCCGCCTTTGCGCGGGCGCCGCAGTACATGGACCTTAAGACCCAGGCCGCCAAGGGCTCCATGCTCAACACGCCCAACACCTTTGGCATCTACGTGTGCGGCAAGGTATTCCGCTGGGTGGAGCAAACCGGCGGACTTGGCGCCATGGCCGAGCGCAACTGGGCCAAGGCCAACCTGCTCTACAACCTGCTCGAGCAAAGCGAGCTGTTCCATGGCACCACGCAGACAGACAGCCGCTCCATCGCCAACGTCACCTTCCGTACCGGCGACGCCGAGCTCGATGCGGCCTTTGTCGCAGGCGCGGCCGAGCACCAGATTCAAAACGTCAAGGGCCATCGCCTGGTGGGCGGCATGCGCGCGAGCGTCTACAACGCCGTAACCATGGAAGATGTGCAGGCACTGGCCTCGTACATGAAGGACTTCGAAGCGCAGCTTAGTTTGAGCCCGCGATCTAACTAGCCCGCAACGCGCGGGCCGATCAGCCATCTCAGACCACCCTGTATAGATCAAAACCTGCTAAGGAGTTTTCCATGCGCAAGATTAAAACCATCGATGACATTACCAAGGACGGCAAGGTCGAGTTTGGTGAGGGCTACGAGTTTGTGAGCACCGCCGAAGAGGCCGACGCCATTCTGATGCGCTCGACCGACCTGCACGGCTACGAGCTGCCCGAGGGCATCCGCGCTATCGCCCGCTGCGGCGCCGGCGTCAACAACATCCCCGTCGAGGAGTACGCCAAGAAGGGCGTCGTCGTCTTTAACTCCCCCGGCGCTAACAGCAACGCCGTTAAGGAGCTCGTCCTAGGCATGCTGGTGCTCTCGAGCCGCGGCGTGGTGCAATCGATGAACTGGGTGCGCGACAACGCCGACGACCCCGAGATTCAGGTCGATGCCGAAAAGGCCAAGAAGGCCTTTGTGGGCCGCGAGCTCAAGGGCAAGCGCATCGGCGTCATCGGCCTGGGCAACGTGGGCTCCAAGGTCGCCAACGCCTGCGTCGACCTGGGCATGGACGTTTACGGCTACGACCCGTTCATTTCCGTTGAGCACGCGTGGGTGCTGAGCCGCGAGGTGCAGCGTGTGGGCACGCTCGAGGATCTCTGCCGCGGCTGCGACTACCTCACCGTACACGTGCCCAGCAAGGCCGACACCATCGGCATGATCAGCACCGAGCAGATTAACCTGTTGGCACCCGACGCCGTGCTCATCAACTACGCACGCGAAACCATCATTGACGAGGACGCCGTCGACGCTGCCCTGCGCGAGGGCAAGCTGAGCTGGTTTAGCTGCGACTTTGCCACGCCCAAAACCGTCAAGATGCCCAACACGTTTATCACCACGCACTCGGGCGCCGGCACCGGCGAGGCCGAGGCCAACTGCGCCGATATGGCCATCAGCGAGCTCAAGGATTACCTGGAGAACGGCAACATCGCGCACAGCGTCAACTACCCCGCCTGCAGCATGGGCAAGGCGCGCGCCGCGAGCCGCATCGCCTGCCTGCACGCCAACGTGCCCAACATGATCGGCCAGATCACAGCCATCTTGGCCAAGGACAACGCCAACGTGCAGCGTATGACCAACGAGTCCGCCGGCGAGAACGCCTACACCATGTTCGACACCGACGAGCACCTGGACAGCAGCACCATCGAGGCGCTCAAGCAGATTCCGTCGATGTATCGCGTGCGCGTGATCAAATAGCGCCGGCTGATCTGACGGGCAGTTCCCCATGTGGCCTGCCCGTCACTGACATTGAATGCCCGCGGGGGCGCCTTTCGCATGAGAGGCGCCCCCGTTTCTGTGAGCACTCCATTAAATGCACCGAGCCGCTTCTTGGCATACAATCTGTATGTTGACCTAACTATCTGTGAGGTGCCTATGGTTGATACAGATTTTGCTTGGCGGCTTACGCAAGGACTCGTGCGGATCGACAGTTCCGACCCAGGTGCGTATGAGGGCGAGATTGAACGCTATATCAAAGCGTTGGTTGAGGAACAGTTGGCGCAGCTGAGCCATCCGGTACTCGATGCCGTGCAGATTGCAGAGCTCGAAGTACTCCCCGGGCGCCGCAACCTTATGGTCACCGTGCCGGGCCAAAGCGACGAGCCGCGACTCGTCTATATCTGCCATATGGATACCGTTACGCTGGGCGATGGCTGGGACGCGGACATTCCGCCGCTCGGGACGGTTGTGCGTAACGACAAACTCTATGGCCGTGGCGCCTGCGACATGAAGGGTGGCCTGGCCTGCGCCATTGCCGCACTGGTCCATACGCTCGAGCGCGTGGCGGCGGATGGCGCGCTACCCCGCCGCGGCTTTTCGCTCATCTGCTCGGTCGACGAGGAAGACTTTATGCGCGGCTCAGAGACCGCGATCGATGCTGGCTGGGTCGGCTCGCATGAATGGGTGCTGGACACCGAGCCCACCGACGGACAGATCCAGGTGGCGCACAAGGGGCGTACGTGGTTCGAGATTGAAATGGCTGGCGTGACGGCACATGCGAGCCAGCCCTGGAAGGGCGCGGATGCCGTCGCCGCCATGGCCGAGGTCGTGTGTTCGCTCCGTCGCGCGTTTGCGGCGCTGCCCGCGCACGATGAGCTGGGGCCTTCGACCATCACGTTTGGCCAAATCGAGGGCGGATATCGCCCCTACGTCGTACCCGACCGCGCCAAAGTCTGGGTCGACATGCGCCTGACCCCGCCGACCGATACGGCAGCCGCGACGCGCATGGTAGAGCAGGCCATCGCCGTCGCCGAAGCCGCCGTTCCCGGTTGCCATGGCAGCTACACCGTGACGGGCGACCGCCCCGCCATCGAGCGCGACCCGAACTCTCCCCTTCTTGCAGCGCTCAAGCGTGCCGCCGATAACGTGACGGACGCGGACACGACCGTCGGCTTCTTTACCGGCTACACCGACACCGCCGTCATTGCCGGCAAGACAGGTAACCGCAATTGCATGAGCTACGGTCCCGGGTCGCTCGCGCTCGCGCACAAGCCCAACGAATATGTGCCCCACGCCGATATCGTTCGCTGCCAGAGCGTGCTGATCGCGCTCGCCGACAACATACTCTGGGGCGCGGATAGCCAAGTTGGGGCATAATAAGCCGCGAATAAACCGACTCGCGCGTAAGGACCGCCCATGAAAGCACTTCCGTTTCCCTGCATCCGCCCGGCTCAGGACCGCGCGCTCGAGGCGCTGCCCGCAATGGGCAGCATCCTGAGCGGCAACGATGCTCTGCGCGGAGCCATTGCCGATGGCCTGATGCTCAAGGACCCGGGTGCGGCGTATTACGTGTACGAATGCTCGGGCGAGCCGGGACGTGTGACGGGTGTCGTGGCGATCTGCCCGGTTGGTGCGCTGGCGGGCGGCGACGCGGTTGCCGCCGATACGACCGCCGCTGCGCGCGCAATCGCCGACCTCAAGGTACAGCCCCGTCCCGTAACGCTCGCCTACGAGGCCTCGCCCGTCATGGATATCATCCTGGGCGCCGCCAAAGAGGGCGCGTCGCTCTACGCCGTCACCGACCCCGCGGGCATTACGCACCGCGCGTGGGAGGTCAAGCGCGAGGACGCCGTCGGGGCCATCCGCGCTATGCTCGACCAAGCACCGGAGCCGGCACTGGCCGACGACCCCGCCTACGCTGCCGCGCTGACCGGGGCGTCGCAGCTGCTGGCCGATGAGGCCCGTTCCGCCGGAACGTACACCGGCAAGGAGCCGTTCAACTTTACCGTTGCCGTGCTCTTCCCCGCCGCGCAGGTCGCCAGCGGCGCGCCGCGAGTTCCGACGGGTTTGCTCACGCACCAGGTCGCGCGGTTCTAGCAAGACCAGACCGCCCAGCACAAAAATCGGCAGCTCAACAAACAGGAGGCGGAGATGCAGCAGGTACATGCATCTCCGCCCCTTTTGCGTCGAGAAGTTATGCCGGCGACCCGTGCCGCCGCGCTCGCGTTATCCGCGCTGCGGACCTGCAGTAGCCACAAGCGGTTCAAGCCCCAGCTCGCGCGCGTAATCCTCCTGCGTAAAAATCTCAATCAGCTCAAACGTACCGGCCTCGTCGTCAAACACGAAATGCAGCACCGAGCAGTTGCCCGGCACACGATCGCGTTCGTCGGCCGCCGCGCCCTTCACGTGGTCCATGAACTCCTTGATGGCAGAGCCATGGCTTACCGCGAGCACGCACGTATGGTCCGGACGCTGCATAAGCTCGGTCAACGTCGCCACCATGCGCTCGCGCACCTGCATCTGGCCCTCGCCGCCAAACTGGCGATAGAAGTCGCGCCACGGGCGCTCGGGCATAAGCATCACGCGCTCGGCCTCAAAGTCGCCAAAGAACCACTCGCGCAGACCGTCCAGGCGCTCGTACGCCAAGCCCGGCCACAAGTTGGCGATAGTCTGCTCGGTGCGATGAAGCGTGGAGGTGTAGGCATGATCGGGCTCAATGCCACGCGCACGTATAAACATGCCGGCGCGCGCCGCCTGGTCGCAACCCAACTGCGTAAGCGGCGAGTCACTCCACCCCTGAATGATACGCTTAAGGTTGAATATCGTCTGTCCATGACGGACCAGATACAGATCTTTATTCATAGGGGTCCTTTCGTTCGTTACCAACCCAAGAGCGAAAACGCCCCGTCGCAATAGCCAAAATGAAGCACGGCACCGTTGTCGGGTAGCTCCCCCTCGCCAGTCACATACTCAAGAAACTCCTGGCAGGCTGAGCCGTGGGAAACCGCCAGCACGCAGTCGTGCTGCGGCCTGGCCATGATGCGGGACAGCGCCGCGACCATGCGCGACTGAAGCTGCACTTCCGACTCGCCGCCAAAGGCCACCGGATAATCGCCCCAGGGCTGCGGCGGCATCTCGCGATTTGATGTGCACTCCAGCGAGCCAAAATGCCACTCACGCAGGTCATCGACCAGCTCAATGGAACGGCCCTCGCCAACGATAAGCTCGGCCGTATGCCGCGCCCGGCCCAACGGCGAGGAATACACATGATCAAAGGCCACGCCACGCGCCGCAAACGCCGTACGCGCCGTCAGCGCCTGCTCGCGCCCGCGCGCCGTAAGCGGCGAATCGTGCCAGCCCTGCAAAATGCTCTGCACATTGAGCTCAGTCTGCCCATGCCGCACCAAATACAGATCTGCCACACACCCTCCCCTCGTACCACCACAAAGGGGACAGGAGCCTTTGTGGTGATTTTGCCGCCGGATTGCACCGCAACGACGCACAACTACAGCAGCACGTCGGCAAGCGGACGCTTGGGTACGTGGTGCACCCGCGCCTCGTCGCGCCAATAATTGATGGAGCCGTCGGGGTTGGAATCGATCGCATCGATCACCTGTGTCTCGGCCGGAACGCCAAACGCCATGATCAGCTTGAGCTCATACTTGTCGTTATCGAGCCCCATGGCATCGATCGCGTGGGGCGTAAAGGCCTTGAACATGCAGGCTGCCACCTCGGGCGTGGCGCTGCGGGCGGCGAGCATCATCGTCTGCGCGGCAATGCCCGTGTCGACCTCGGTAATGGGAGCGGCGGGCTTGCCCGGAACGGCGCGCTCAGCAAGAATCGCGATGTAGCCGGTCGGGCGCTCGCCCTCATCGGGACCCGGCCAATCCTTGAGCGCACCGGCCCATGCAAGCTCGTCAAATACACGCGCGCAGTCCTCTGCACCGCTTACCACATGAAAACGCAGACGCTGAGCATTGGCACCACAGGGAGCCAGGTGCGCAAGTTCCGCCAGCTCGAGCAAAAACTCGCGCGGCACGCGCATGGACTCGTCAAAGCGACGGCACGTGCGGGCACGACGGACCAGCGCATCAAACGCGTCCAAGCCGAGCTTTTCGCAACCCTGCTTTGCCATCGACTCAGCGCTTACCGGCGCTGCGGGAACTGCTTCGTTCATAGGGACCCCCAATACAAGCCAATTGTCCTTAGGAAAATCTAACCTAAAACGTAGGCAATAACGAACAGGGCTGCAATGTTCTACACCTGTTGAATAGAAAATCGCGACGTGGGGAACAACGGAAACAATTCGGGACCTTTGGGTTACGTTTCGCCCTCCCCGACCCATACGCCAGCGCCTTTAGGCGATACTGGTTGTAACAATCAAGGCTTACGCCGCACGGAAAGGAGACATTATGGGCATCTTCAAGAACGATGACCAAAAATCGAGCCAGTTTGGATTTGACGAGAAAAGCATGGCAGGCAAGGCCGTCAAGGCCGTGCGCTGGATTTACGCCATCACGGGCGTCTTGGCGCTCGTCGCCGGCATCGCACTGCTGTTTGCGCCCGCCAAGTCCCTCGTCTTCCTAACGACCGTCTTGGGCTTCTACTTTGTGATCACGGCCGCGATCAGGCTGTTTACCGCTGTTTTCGAGCCACTGCTGCCCACCGGCTGGCGCGTGACGAGCATCATCTCCAACCTACTCATTATCTTGGGCGGCGTCATAATCCTGCGCAACCAGGCCTTCTCGACCGCGACGCTCACCACGATGGTGGTTATCGTGGCCGGCTTTGGCTGGATTGTCGAAGGTGTCATGTCCATTCTGGAGTCCGAGCTTTCGTCCAACCGTGCCCTCGCCATCCTGAGCGGCGCACTTTCCATCATCGCCGGCATGTTCGTGTTTATCTATCCGCTGTGGTCGGCCAAGATGCTCGTTATCTTTAGCGGCGCCGCGCTGCTGGTGTTTGGCGTTACGCTGATTGTTCGCGCTATTCAATTTGGCAAACTGGTGCACTAGATGCCGCGAACGCTCTTTATTGATGCCGACGCCTGCCCGGTCACGCGCGAGTCAATTGATTGCGCGCGGCGGGCGGGCGTCGCCGTTGTTATCGCCGGCAACAGCACGCAAAACCTGGAACGGCACATTCGCCGCGACGACCCGCGTGATGCCGAGCACGCGCGACGCGGCTTTTGGGTCACGACGCTCGATGTGAGCGTGGGCGCCGACAGCGCCGACTTTGCCATTGTCGAACGCCTGCAGGCGGGCGACGTAGTCGTGACGCAGGACATTGGCTTGGCGAGCATGGTGCTCGGGCGCGATGCCGCCGCCATCGGTGTGCGCGGGCGCGTCTACGACAAAGCGACCATCGACATGCAGTTGTTTATTCGCCACGAGGAAAAGAAGGTGCGCCGCGCCGGCGGACGCACTCGCGGACCGGCGGCATTTACCAGCGAAGATCGCGCCCGCTTTAAACGCAACCTCACCGAGCTGCTGCGCTAACCAAGGTAGATTTTTGGGACATGCCTAAAAATCTACCTTTTTGTTTTGGCAGCGGGGAATGCCCTGGTCACAGGGGTAGATCGTAAGACATGTCCCAATAATCTACTTAAAGGCCAACGGCGGATAGGATGAGGCCCCAGCCGGCACCGATGACGTACATCATGATCAGGAACAGGACGTTTTCGCGGGCGCTGCGGTTGGTGCGGAACAGCACCAGGTAGCCCACACCAGCAGAGATGAGCGTGCCGGCGAGCATCGGGGCCAGCTGCAGCGCGCCTTCCAGGTACAGTTGTGTGATGACGACGCTGGCCGAGCAGTTGGGAATCAGGCCGACAAGCGCCGAACCCAGGACGGCGAGCGTCTCGTTGCCACGCAGGAACTGCTCGATCGCGGACTCGCCGAAGGTCTCGAGCACGGCGACCAGAATCAGCGTCACCAGAAAAATGAATACCGATACCTGCACGGTGTGCGAGATGGCGCTGCGAATAATCGACAGGAGGGGCGCGCCCTCGTGAGAGTGGGAGTGACCGTGGCCATCATGGTGTTCATGCTCGTCCTCATGACCGTGATCGTGGCCATGTCCGTGTTCGTGCTCGTCCTCGTCTTCATCGCAACCGCAATGGTCGCGCTCGCACAGCTCATGGATGTGATCGGCGCTCACGCCCGCCTCGGCCACCTCGTCGATGATGTCACCGCCGCTGTGGTCGTCATGCGCGCAGTTAACGTGCGCCGGATTGACAGTGGTCCCCAACACGGTACGACGAATCGCCGCATGCGCGCGGGCGTTGCGACGCAGACCGCGAATGGCGGCATCTACGATAAAGCCCGTGACCAGTGCGATCAGCGCTTTCGAAGCCAAAAGCATCGCCATAGTCTGCACGGGAACCTGCTCGGCAAGCAGCAGCGGCAGCATCTCGTCGGAGGTCGAAAGGAACACCGCCACCAACGTGCCCAAGGTCACGACACGACCGGCGTACAGCGTTGCCGCCATTGCCGAAAAGCCGCACTGCGGCACCATGCCCAGCAGCGAGCCAACCACGGGACCCGCGGCGCCGGCGCGCTTGATGGCCCCGTTAACGCGGTCGCCCGCGACGTGCTCCAAGGTCTCGAGGGCCAGATACGTCACCAACAAAAACGGCACCAGCGACAGCGTGTCCTTGCCGGCGTCGAACAAAATATCAATCAGCAAATCCATGACGGATGGAACCTTTCGTGTCTTTCGGCAGCATTGTAAAAGTCCTAGCGGTCAACTAGGGTATTGTAGTTGTCCTAGGCGCTATGCCAATAGTTGCCCATGGTAAACTATCATCTCGTCACATCTCAATGAACCCGAGCCGCACGGTGCGGCCCGTCCAAGGAGCAGTTATATGAACGTTTCACAAGCACTCGAATACGAGCGTCAGCCGTTTATCCCCATGTTTATCTATGGCGATCACGGCGCCATGGAATCCGAGCGCCAGAAGGGCGAGGAGGCCCTTAAGGTGCTCGAAACCGAGTACTTTACCGCCGAGGGCGACCCCAGCTTCGACTTTGCCACCGTGCGCGACCTGGCTGACCGCAACCGCGACCTGTGCGACCAGATTGGCGAGGCGCGCCTGCGCAACGTGACGCCCGCGACGCTTTCGCGCGGTCTGTCCGACGCCGACACCTGCGCCGCCATCGGCAAGATGCAAAAGCGCACCGCCGCGTCCGTCATGCGCGAGATCCGCGGCGACCGCGACGCGCTCGGCGTGGCGTACGCCCGCAAGCCTATCCAAGGCACAGTGCTCGGCATCGACATCGAGACCACCGGCCGTGCACCCGAGCGCGGCTACATCATCAACGTGGGCTGGGAGATCATGGAGCTCACCAGCGACGCCGTCCCGCACGACGCCGAGGCACACTACTGCGGCCTGCCCGATATCTACCGCGGCGAGGATGTGCCGCTGTCGAATATCCACCACATCACCTGGGACGACATCGACGGCAAAACGCCCTTCCGCGAGAACAAAGAGCTGCAAAAGCAGCTGCTCAAGCTTATGAAGAAGTACCCGTACATGGCACACAACGCCGCCTTTGAGGACAGCTGGTTCAAGATCCACCTGGACGGCTACGCCGAGGCACGCCGCGCCGGCAAGATCATCGTCATCGACTCGCGCCAGATCTGCCGCAGCCTGGATGCCGACGTCCGCTCGCTCCCCCGCGAGTCCGCCCCCGCCGCGCTCGAGAACTGGGCGCGCCGCCGTGGAACCCTCGCCGCCGACGCCAACGAGCAGCACCTGGGCCTCGACGACACCGACCTCATGCTCCGCACCGTCCAAGCCGAGTTCAACCTCAAGAACCTGTTTGCCAAGTAGAAACGCCTGCGACAAGCATGGCCCCGCTCACGAGCGGCCCCGCAGCGGGAAACCCCGCAGCGGGGCCGCCCTACGTTCCACAGATAGATCTGCCATCACAAATTCTGAACCCTCATTTTGAACGATTTTGGCCAATTCCCGACACGTAATTCGTTGTTGGATGGTGATGCATCACAATCAAATGTGCAGCAATTGAGTATTTCTATGCTATAGCCGAGCTGCGAAAACGTTTATTTATGGCATACCAACCCATAATTGCGTCAAGCTTTTGGACAGCATTTGGTTAGACCTCTAAAACGGCTTTTCCGCTCAGCGCCATCAACACGGCATTAGCTGACACGATATATACCATGAGTATCGCATTGTCACATACCACTGCAAAAGCGGTCTACCAGGCCGCGCATTCGGTGTCTGCGAAAGGCATCGAGTCCTGTAACCCTGCTGCGATTTACGAATCATGTCCCACCGGAACGCTCCTTGACGCAGCCGCAGAATGGCTCACCAAGCATGATGTTTCCCTCGGCGCAAATGATTCCCTCGAGGTGATGGTGTTTGATCGCAGGAATGCGCGCTATGCAATGAACTGTCAATGCCACGTTTCGTCAAAACGATTCTCGAACTCACGCTTTATAGAGCTTGAAGATGGCATCTTCATTGTTGGCGTTGAGCTTTGCGCACTTCAAGCCGCCACCTATCTCCCTTTTCGCGAACTGGTGGAGTACTACTTTGAATTGTGCAGCGCTTACTCCCTTGGAACCGGCTCTTCCACCTCTTATAACGAGCGTTTCGCGCTCACCTCGACCGAGAGGTTAAAGCAGTTCTTTAATTCCATTACCAGATGCGACGGTTTGGCCCTTGCCCGAAAGGCGATCCAATGTGTACGCGACGGATGCCGGTCTCCCATGGAAACGGCATTTGTCATGATGCTAACGCTGCCCAAAAGCGAAGGAGGGCTTGGTATTAAGGGAATTGAGACCGATTACGAGGTGCAGGTCACCGCCGCCGCAAAGAATCTCACGAGACGCAAAAAGTTCTTTATGGATGCGTATCTAAAGAAATCTCGCACAGACATTGAATACAACGGTTTTTATCATGACGCGGAAGAAGACCGCGCCATCGATGAGGAACGCAAGAATGCGCTTGCGTCCATGGGATACGGAATCATCACCGTCAGCCGTTATTCCTTTATGCATGCCAGCTCTTTCGTTAGGGTCATGGAAGCAATCCAGCGGAAAGAGGGCGTACGCCCCTCGCGTCTACCAAAAGACTTTCAAATCATGCAAGAGGACCTGAGACAGTTTGTGCTCAGAAGGTTTATAGAAGAGAAAAGGCGAATTCAGAAGCAGCTTCGCCAGGATTCCGAAGAGCGCCAACGAATCGACCTCGAAAAAGCAACACTCGAAGGCATCACGCTGGATGACCCGACAATTAATGAAGTTACAGCAATCGATGACATGCAGACAGTCGAATCCGACAGCCCATCATTTGCCCAAACAAGCAGCCTCGCGCCCGAGGGCAGGATCTTCGGGGCCGGAAGCTAGACCGGCTAACAAGGTGGGTACCCTAACGATGTGCAAAATTGCGAGTATTCAGCAAGGTCGGGTGTCTATCACCCTCGAGTGGATCCAAATGTGAAGCGAAATCACTCTTGCGTGAGAGCGTTAGGCAACATTTGAGGAAGAACTCATCGGATTAACACCCTAAGATAACTCTTGAACTGCATTATATGACCTGCAATAAATTAGCGGACCCCCTATAGTTGCAGAATACTCCATTTTTTGCACGGCACGAGGGTACCCACCTTGGCATCGACTATCAAAAAACGCTCAGTCCGGGATCTCGTCACCTATTCCCCATCATTTTGTACAACGAATTACCTGAACGTCATTGACATATGAACATGCACTCATATAATCGAAAGTAAATTATATGAGCGCATGTTCATATGAAAGGATATTGCAATGAGCATCCGCGTTGATGAAACGAAACTCGACATCGAGGCCACCGAACCCGCGATCCCGACCACCTGCTCGCCCGAGGACCTTCCCGACGAGGAGCTTCTCTACGACCTCGCCGACCTGTTCAAGGTCTTCAGCGACACCACGCGCATCAAGATCCTCTATGCCCTCATGGGCCGCGAGCTCTGCGTGGCAGACATCGCCGAAGCGACCGAAACCTCGCAGTCCGCGGTGTCGCACCAGCTGCGCACACTCAAGCAGTCGCACCTGGTTAAATTCCGGCGCGACGGGCGCAATATCCTCTACTCGCTCGCCGACGACCACGTCTACACCATGCTCAACCAGGGCATGAGCCACATCTGCGAATAGCAGCCAACCACGGTACCAGCGCGGCCTGCACCCAAGCCGCAAATACAGGGAAAGGAACCCACCATGAAAAAGCAGTTTAAGCTCGATGAGATCGACTGCGCCAACTGTGCGCGCGAGCTTCAGGACGAGCTGGCCAAGCTCGAGGGCGTCAAATCCGTGTCCGTCAACTTTATGACCCAGAAGCTGACGCTCGAGGCCGATGACGCCGAGTTCGACGAGGTCCTCGACCGCGTTGTGGAGTTCACCGCCGACGCCGAGCCGGACTGCGAGATTATTCTCTAGCCCAGGTTTACGCCAACCTGCAAGGCCGCGCTTGCTGCGGCCTTTGCTCGCGAAATTATATGAGCGAATGTTCATACATTCAAATGGGAGGATACGAGTCATGGCCACCGCCGACCCCAAAAAGAAAAAGAAGAAGCGCAAGAAAAAAGAATCACTCGAGCATAAGCGCAACCGCATCCTGGTAGCGCTGGGCATTTTTGCCGTGGTGTACGCCCTCGATGAGTTCGGCACCCTTACCGCCGCATTCGGCACCCCGGGTGACGTCTATGCCAGCTTTGTGCTGTTCCTCGTGCCGTTTTTGATTGCCGGCTACGACGTACTGCAAAAGGCATTCAATAACATCCGCCGCGGCAAGGCCTTCGACGAGAGCTTCCTCATGGCCGTCGCGACCATCGGCGCGTTTGCCATGGTGCTCTTCCCCGATACCGACCCGCACATGGCCGAAGGCGCCGCCGTCATGCTGTTCTACCAGGTCGGCGAGCTGTTTCAGGCGTACGCCGTGGGCAAGAGCCGCAAGTCGATCAGTGCCATGATGGACATCGCGCCCGACTACGCTAACGTCGAGCAGCCCGACGGCACACTCGAGCAGGTCTTCCCCGATGACATCGCCGTCGGCACCGTGATCGTGGTCAAGCCCGGTGAGCGCGTGCCTATCGACGGCGTCATCGTCGAGGGCGAGACACAGCTCGATACCGCCGCCCTTACCGGAGAGTCGGTCCCCCGCCCGGCCAAAACTGGAGACGATATCATCAGCGGCTGCATCAACATGACGGGTCTCCTCCACGTGCGCACCACCAAGCCCTTTGGCGAGTCCACCGTCGCGCGCGTCCTGGAGCTCGTAGAAAACGCTAGTGAGAAGAAGGCACGCACCGAGAACTTCATCACGCGCTTCGCCCGCGTCTACACGCCCGCTGTCACCGGCGCGGCCGCGGTACTCGCGCTCGGCGGTGGCTTGGTCACCGGCGCCTGGTCCGACTGGATCCTGCGCGGCCTGACCTTCCTCGTCGTCAGTTGCCCATGCGCGCTCGTGATCAGCGTGCCGCTCAGCTTTTTTGGCGGCATCGGTGGCGCATCCAAGCTGGGCGTCCTCATCAAGGGCTCTAACTACCTCGAGACGCTCGCGGATGTGGACACCGTCGTCTTTGACAAGACCGGCACGCTCACCAACGGCACGTTTTCGGTCGTGGCGGTACACCCCGAGGCAGGCTATACCGAGCAGTCGCTGCTCGAAGTCGCGGCTCTTGCCGAGTCATTCTCCGACCATCCCATCGCGCAGTCGGTACGCACCGCCTTCCAGGGCGAGCTCGATCCCAAACGCGTA
Source organism: uncultured Collinsella sp. (assembly GCA_900541855.1). Classification (GTDB taxonomy): domain Bacteria; phylum Actinomycetota; class Coriobacteriia; order Coriobacteriales; family Coriobacteriaceae; genus Collinsella. The sequence goes on along the minus strand of UQLD01000015.1, from coordinate 17,930 downwards.
AGCGACTCCACCAATGACGCGGGCCATGGCGTGACGGCGATTATCGACGGCAAGCGCGTCATCGTCGGCAATGCCAAGATGCTTGCTGTGGCCGGTATCGAAGCGCCCAATTGCGAGATCGTCGGCACCATCCTCCACGTGCTGGTCGATGATACGTACGCCGGCCACATCGTAATTGCCGACACCATAAAGACCGATGCCGAGCAAACGATTCGCGACCTGTACGCCGCCGGCGTCAAGCGCACCGTCATGCTCACGGGCGACCGTGAGGAGGTTGCGGCGTCTGTAGCCAAGCAACTCGGTCTCGACGAGTTCCACGCGCAGCTGTTACCGGGTGATAAGGTCGAGCGTGTCGAGGCGCTGCTTGCAGCAGAATCGGGCAAGGGCAAGCTCGCCTTTGTAGGCGACGGTATCAACGACGCACCCGTGCTTACCCGCGCAGACGTTGGCATCGCCATGGGCGCTATGGGCTCGGACGCCGCAATTGAGGCGGCGGACGTCGTGCTCATGGATGACAAGCCGTCCAACATCTCCCGCGCGATCCGCGTGGCGCGCAAGACCATGTCGATTGTTTGGCAGAACATCATCTTTGCGCTGGGCATTAAGTTGCTGATTCTGGTGCTTGCGGCACTGGGCATCGCCAACATGTGGCTTGCTGTGTTCGGCGACGTGGGCGTGGCGATTATCGCCATCCTGAATGCCATGCGCGCGATGGGTGTCAAGAACCTGTAGCGTTCGTGGGCTGTCCGGCCGGGACCGGGCTTGGTTTTGAAAACGTCCTCGCGCATGAGGCCCGTCTTTCCTGCTCCTGCGGAGCAACGGAAAGGCGGGCCTCGCGCTGTGGAGTGTTTTCAAAACCAAACCCGGCCCCGGCCTGCGGTGACGTAGGTGGCAGTTCTTGGGCATCGCTTGCTGGCGGGGTTCCTTTGCTGAAATGGACTTGGCCGAAAGGACCGCTGGTCCCGGTCGCTGGTTCGCGCTTTGCGCGAACTCCGCGCTACTGGGGGTTCGTTAGGATTCCGCCGCTTGGCCCGTCGCCTCGCCCCGGTTCAGCATCGCCCTCAGTTTCTCGAAGCTTTCCTCGCTCAGGCAGTGCTCCATGTGGCAGCCCTCTTGCGACGCGACCTCAGCCGAAACACCCGCATCCTCCAGCAGCCCCACGAAAAAGCAGTGACGCTCCCACATTTGGCGAGCGACCTCCAGACCACGCTCCGTCAGATGAACGTCGCGCTTGCCCATTTCGACATAGCCGTTGCTTTCCAGCGTCGCCATGGCCTTGGAAACGCTCGCCTTGGTTACGCCGAGGTACTCCGCAACGTCGATCGAGCGCACGATGCCCTGGCGTTCCGACAGAACGTAGATCGATTCGAGATAGTCTTCTCCGGATTCACGTAGGGCCATGGGCCGCCTTTCGCGATGATTGCTAGTTAGCCTTTGGATACTTTCCACGGCTTACTTTACCGCAAAAGTTGCCCATGTCTTACTACTTTGCCTAAAAGTTAGCCGTGTTTCACAAAACGAGCGGGACGAAAACAAAATGGGAACACGCCCCGCAAGGAGTGTCCCCAAGTGCCGAGCCGCAGCTATAGCAGTCCAAAGTACTTCGCGGCGTTGTAGATCCCATCGTCGTCCACGGCGGTCGTCACGTAGGTCGCCGCAGCTTTCACCGTGTCCTGCGCGTTGCCCATGGCCACACTTGTGCCCACGGCCGAGAACATCGACAGGTCGTTCTCGCCGTCGCCAAAGGCAATCGCTTCACTCGCGTCGATGCCCAGGCGCTCCAGCGTCGCCGCCACACCCAGGTCCTTGCCGCCGTTGGCCGGAATAATGTCGCAGAACAGGTCGCACCAGCGCGTGGTGAGCGAATGCGACACGGCATCGGTCACGATATGCTCGTCAACTGGGTCAACAAAGGCACAGAACTGATAGACCGGCGCGTCAAAGGCATGCTCAAACGGCTCCTCGTGGTAGACGATTCCCGCGTTGCTGTCAGCCGTCACCACGCGCTCGGACAGGCGGTTCACAAACGAGTTCTCGCCCTGCATGCACAGTGAGTCGTAGCGCCCCTGCGCCACCTGGTCCACAATCACCGCAACGTCGTCCGGATCGATCGGGCAGCTGCGGTAGACGCCCTTGGCATCAAAACAGTGCTGGCCCGAAAGCGTAATGTACGCATCCCAGCCCAGGTCGAACAGCCAGTCCGGCATCTGGTAGGTCGGACGGCCCGTGGCGATCACGCACGCAATCCCCTGCTCGCGAAAGCTGTCGAGCACCTGCTGCGCCGACGCCGGAATCCGGTGGGTCTTAAAGCTCAGCAGCGTGCCGTCGATATCGAAAAACGCGGCTTTGATCATTCTCGCCTACTCCTCGCCCTCGAGCTTTTCGCTCGCCTCGAGCCACGCCATCTCCAGCTCGTCCATGGCGGCGTGAGCCTCGTCGATCTTTGCCTGCTGCTCGCCGAGCGCCGTGTAGTTGGTGGGATCGACCTGGGCCATGGCGGCCTCGGCCTCCTCCACGCGGGCGCGCTGCGTCTCCATCTTGCGCTCGAGCGAGCTCACCTCGCGGCGGAGCTTCTGACGCTCGGCGTTGGAAAGGCCGTTGGGCTGACCGCTCGACTTGGGCTTGTCGGCAGCAGCCGCCGCACCGGTGTCGAACGTGCCGGTCTTAGCGCTCGGCGCGCCCACGGGCTCGCCCTCGGCGGTAGCGTTGCACAGGCGCAGGTACTGGTCCACGCCGCCGGGCATATGCGTCAGATGGCCATCGAGCAGTGCCCACTGTTGGTCGGTCACGCGCTCCATCAAAAAGCGATCGTGTGTCACCAGGATCAGCGTGCCGGGCCAGCCGTCCAGCAGGTCCTCGACAATCGCGAGCATGTCGGTATCCAGGTCGTTGCCCGGCTCGTCCAGGATGAGCACGTTGGGCTCGTCCAGAATCGTCAGCAACAGCGACAGGCGACGGCGCTGGCCGCCCGAAAGATCGCCGATGCGGCTCCAGAGCTGCTGCGTCGTAAAGCCCAGACGTTCGCAGAGCTTCTCGGGCGAAGTCTCCTTGCCGTCGATGACGTAGTACTTCTTATAGTTGCCGAGCACCTCGCGGATCGTGTCGCCCATGTAGGGCTTGAGTTCCTCGAGCTGCTGCGACAGCACGCCAAAGCGCACTGTCTGGCCAATCTTCACGCGGCCGCGCGTGGGTTCAATCTTGCCCTGGATCACGTCGAGCAGCGTCGACTTACCGGCGCCGTTCTCGCCCAAAAGGCCATAGCGGTCGCCCGCACCAATGAGCCAGGTCACATCGGTGAGCACCTGCTTGGGCGCGCCGTCGGTATCGGCATAGCCGGCATCCACGTCGACCACATCGATAACCTGCTTGCCCAAGCGGCTCACGGCCAGGCGCTTGAGCTCCAGCTCGTCACGCACGGGCGGCACGTCGGCGATCAGCTCACGAGCGGCATCCACGCGAAACTTGGGCTTGGTGGAACGAGCCTGGGCACCGCGGCTCAGCCACGCGAGCTCCTTGCGCGCCATGTTGCGACGGCGCTCCTCGGTAACGGCGGCCATGCGGTCGCGCTCCACGCGCTGCAGGATATATGCGGAGTAGCCGCCCTCGAAGGGATCGACCTGGCCGTCGTGGACCTCCCACATGCTGGTGCAGACCTCGTCCAAGAACCAGCGATCGTGCGTGACCACGAGCATGGCGCCCTGACCGCGCTGCCAGCGAGCCTTAAGATGGCGTGCAAGCCAGTTGATGGTGCGCATGTCCAGATGGTTAGTGGGCTCGTCGAGCATGAGCACGTCGTAGTCGCCGATCAACAGGCGCGCGAGGTCCACGCGGCGGCGCTGGCCACCCGAAAGCTCGCCCACCGTGCCCTCCCAGGGCACATCGCTAATGAGACCGGCGAGGATCTGGCGCGTGCGGGGGCTCGACGCCCACTCATACTCGGGCGTGTCGCCCACGACGGCATGGTGCACGGTGTCGGTGTCGACAAGCTGGTCCTTTTGGCCGAGCAGGCCGATCGTGGTGCCGCGACGATGCGTCACGCGGCCGTCGTCGGGCTCCAGCGTGCCGGCGAGCACGCTCAGCAGCGTCGACTTGCCGTCGCCGTTTTTACCGACAATACCAATACGGTCGCCCTCGCCCACGCCGAGCGTCACGCTATCGAAAATATGCTTGGTGGGAAACTCTAGGCTGACGGAATCGCATCCCAAAAGAATCGCCATATGCCCTGCTCCTTCGTAGAAATTCAACGTTGTCCATAATAGCAGCGAAAAGGCGGGCCGCACACGACACAAAAAGGCGGGCCATCTCCCAAAAGAGATGACCCGCCTCTCCAATCAGTCCCGTGGCAACCGTGGCCGCCGCGGGCCTCAAGCATGTCCCGGACTAGGAGAACATGCCGGTGAGGTAATCATTCAGCCGCTTATCCTTGGGCCGTTGGAAAATCTCGTCAGTCTCGTCGTACTCGACCATATCGCCCATGTAGAAGAACGCCGTGCGGTTGGACACGCGCGACGCCTGCTCCATGTTGTGCGTCACGATAACGATGGCGCGGTCGGCCACGATCGACGACATAAGGTCCTCGATCGCCAACGTCGAGATGGGGTCGAGCGCCGAGCAGGGCTCGTCAAACAGGATCACGTCGGGGTTGAGCGCCAGCGTGCGCGCGATGCACAGGCGCTGCTGCTGACCGCCCGAAAGCGCGTAGGCGCTCTTGTCGAGCTTGTCCTTGACCTCGTCCCACAGCGCTGCACCGCGCAGGCTCTCCTCGACCATACGATCAGGCTCGTCACGGTCGGTAATGCCGTGACGCTTGGGCGCAAACGTGATGTTGTCGCGAATGGACTTGCGGAAAGGGTTGGGCTGCTGGAACACCATGCCAATGGAGCGACGCAGCTCGTACGTGTTCTCGGTCCAGGTGTTCACATTGCGTCCGCGGTAGTTAATCTCGCCCTCCACGCGGCAGCCGCGAATCTCGCGATTCATAAGGTTGAGACTGCGCAAGAAGGTCGACTTACCGCAGCCCGAAGGCCCAATGAGCGCCGTGATCTCACCCTTGTGAAAGTCGAGCGACGTGTCGTGTAGCGCATGGTGGTCGCCATAGTACACGTTGACGTCCTTGGTGGAGAGCACGACCTCGTCGCTCACGGCCTTGCCGCTTACGCGCACGCGCCTCTCGCTCTCCCCCACGCTCGACAGGAAGTCCTGGGTCTCGGACGATGCCGCTTCGGTTGCGGGCGTTGCTTTCATCTCGCTCATTCGGCCGTCATCTTCCTTGCCAGTTGCTTGCCCACAATGCGGGCGATTACGTTAAACAGCAGCACGCAAATCATCAGCAGTGCAGCGGTGCCCCAGACGATCTGCTGGGCCTCGGGGCTGCCCTCGCCATAGATCTTGTAGATGTGCACGGCGAGCGACTCGCCGGGACGGAACACGTTCCAAGCGCAGGTGGGGCTCGACAGGTTAAAGCTCAAGAAGTTCAGGCGAACCGGCGAGCTCATACCCGAGGTAAAAAGCAGTGCTGCGGCCTCGCCAAACACGCGACCGGCCGAAAGCACGATGCCCGTCACGATGGCAGGCATGGCCTCGGGGATCAGGATGTGCAGCGTGGCCTCCCAGCGAGTGAGGCCCATGGCCAGGCACGCATCGCGCTGGGCCTGCGGCACGTCCTCGAGCGCCTGCTGGATCACGCGCACCAGGATGGGGATGTTGAACATGGTGAGCGCGACGGCGCCGGAGATGATGGAGTACTTCCAGCCCAGCTGCACCGAGAACACCAGAAAACCGAACATGCCGACGACGATGGAAGGCAGCGAGGACAACGTCTCGATGGCGGTGGAGGCGATGTCGCGGATGGGTCCGTCCGGCGCGTACTCAACCAAAAAGACCGCTCCGCCCAGGCTGATGGGCACCGAGATGATCAGGGTGATCAGCAGCAGGTAGAACGAGTCGAACAGCTGGTAGAGCACGCCGCCCTGCGTTCCGTTGGCGCGCGACGGCTCCGTGAGAAAGCCCGGCTGGAACAGCGTCGAGATGCCCTCGAACAGGATATAGGCCACCATGGAGACGACGATGAGCATGACGATGGCGACGATCGCCGTCAACACGCCCGTGGCGAAGCGGTCCTGCTTTTGGACACGCCCGAGCCTCGCCTCGTCGATGTGGATACGCGTGCTAGCCACGAGCCTTCGCCCCCTTGCGGCCGATAAGGTGGATGATCAGGATGAAGATGAGACTCATGCCCATCAGCAGCAGGCCGAGCGCCCACAGAACATCGTCTTGGGCCGAGCCCTCGGCATAGACAGCCATGGACGTGGTGAGCGTGGTGGTGATGGTCGAAGCCGGCGACAGCAGCGACGTCGGCATGGCCTCGATGCCGCCGATGACCATGCGCACGGCGAGCGTCTCGCCAAAGGCGCGGGTCATGCCCAAGATAACCGCGGTCATGAGCGACGGCATGGCGGACTTGAGCACCACGTGCCAGATGGTCTGCCAGCGGGTGTAGCCCAGCGCGAGCGAGCCCTGGCGGTAGCCGTCGGGCACGGCGCGCAGGCCATCGACCGAAAGCGTGGTCATCGTCGGCAGAATCATGACCGCCAGCACGATGGCGCCGGGCAAGATGCCCAGGCCCGTGCTCACATGGAAAACGCTCTTCATAAGACCGACGACCACGTGAAAACCGATCAGGCCAAAGACGACCGAGGGGATGCCGGTCAAAAGCTCAATGAGCGGCTGAAAGATCTTAGAGCCAAACTTAGGGCTAATCTCGACCGCAAAGATGGCAGAGCCGATGGCGATGGGCAGCGCGATAAGCGTGGAGAGCACCATGACCGCAAACGAGGTGACGATCAGGGGCAGGGCGCCGGTATAGGGCAGGCCGTTTTCGGCTGTGTTGGCCAGGTCCCACTTGGTGCCGGTGAAAAACTCGACGACCGAGACGCCGTCCTTGACAAAAGCCGAGAGGCCCTTTTGGGCGACCATAAAGATGAGCGCGGCAACGACAAGCGTCACGAGTGCTACGCACGCGCCCGTGACGCCCAGGCCCACGTTCTCAAGGTCGCGCTTTGGCAGCTGTTTTGCCATTGCAAACCTTTCCGGGGCGATTACTTATTTAGCGGAGACCTTGCCGCTGGCGTCCTTGACGACCTTCATGGCAGAGACGGGGATGAAGCCCTGCTCCTCGACGAGCTTGCCCTGGACGTCGTCGGAAAGCATGAACTCCAGGAAGGCCTTGGTGGCCTCGTCGGCGTCCTTGGAGCAGTACATGTGCTCGGTAGCCCAGATCTTGAAGGAGTCATCAGTGACATTCTTGCTCTTGGGCTCGACGCCCTCGACCTTGATGGCGTTGAACTTGGAGTCATCGAAGTGCGAGAAATCGAGGTAGGAGATGGCGTTGTCGGTGCTGCCCATCTGAGTCTGGACGTCGCCGGACTTGTCGAGCTCGGCATCGCCCTTAAAGTCGACGGTCTCGTCGCCAAAGACGGCGGCCTCGAAGGTGGCGCGGGTACCGGAGCCGGCCTTGCGGTTGAGGACGACGATGGTGGCGTCGTCGCCGCCGACCTCCTTCCAGTTGGTAATCTGACCGGAGAAGATACCCTTGAGCTGCTCGAGGGACAGGTCGTCGACCTTGACGTTCTTGGAGACAACAGGACCCATGCCCACGACGGCGACCTCGTGGTCGACGAGGTTCTTGACTTGATCGGCCTCAAGCTTGGTCTCGGCGAAGACGTCGGAGTTGCCGATGGTGACGGTGCCGGCGGCGACAGCGGTCAGGCCCTTGCCCGAACCGTTACCCGAGCCGGAGACGGAGACATCGGGGTTGGCGTCCATGAACTTCTCGGCAGCGGCCTCGACGAGAGCCTGGAACGAAGAGGCACCGTCGTAGGTCACCTCGCCGGAGACGGACTCGGCAGCAGCGGCGCTACCCTTGTCGGCGGCATCGGATGCGCCGGAGCCGCCGCACCCAACGAGACCGAGACCGACGATGCTGGCAAGACCACCAGCGAGGCCGAGGAACTGACGACGAGAATAAGCCTGATCGAGCATGATCTTCCTTTCATACATGCGATTCGCGGGCACCCTGCCCGCTTTGCTGTTTGGAAAGATACGACCCCGACCGGGCAGCGCCCGCGCCAACTGCGGTTTTTTACGGGCATCTGATAGACCCTTACCGCAAGCGCAGCACGGCCTTTACAAACGAATAACAATCCAGCGCCGAACATGGCGCACCTTTTACACCAATAAAAACAAAGTTGCGGTGAAATAGTTCCTGCTCGGCCATCAAATGGCCCATTCTAGGAACTATTCCACCGCAACTAAGATTGGGAAACCGCGTAACCTTAAAGCTCTAATTCATTCAAACGGAGGATCGCAACAATATAGATCTTGAGCGCCTGTTTAAGCTGGTCCTCGTTGGCGCACTCGTTGGGGCCGTGCATCTGGCCGCCCCACGCGGGCAGCTCCAGGCCGGTCTCTTCGGGGCCAAACGAGACGGCGCGGGCAAAGTTGCGCGCGTACGTGCCGCCGCCCATGGCAAAGGGCTCAGCATGCTTGCCCGTAAACTCGTTATAGGTATCAATAAGCGCCTTCACGGCCGGATCATCGGCAGAGACCGAGAACGGCACCTTTGCATGACCCACGCGACACGTCACGTCAAAGCGCCCCACAAGCGGCTCGAGCTGCTCGCGGATGGTATCGGCGCTCGTGCTGTCGGGGAAGCGCACGTCGATGACCTGCTCAATATGGCCATCCGCCACGCGGATGACGCCAGCGTTGCAGGTAAGCGGGCCAAACGCCGAGCTCGTCGCATCGATACCCAGGCCGCGGCCATAGGCGTCTGCATGTACAAAGGCCAGGAACTTGACGAACTCGTGCTCGGCAGGCGTCAGCAGGCGCTCGTCACGGGCACCAAACGCGTCCTCGGCCTCGCGCAGGTACGTCACGATCAGGCCGACGGCGTTGATGGTGCCCTCAGGCATCGAAGCGTGGCCGCCAATACCGTGGGCGAAAATCTGCGCATGCCCGTTATCAAGCGCCGTGATCTCCAGGCGGTCGACGTTCTCAACGGGCGCCGGCAGCTCATCGGCGGCAATCGCAAGCTCGCAGATGGACTGCGACGGAATGGCATTGCTCGCCTCGGAGCCGCTCCACGACACGATGCGCCCGCCGTCGATCTTGGGGCTCACGAACGTCGCCCCAAACTGGCCCTTCTCGGCATTGCAGACCGGGAACTCGGCATCAGGCGTAAACAGAAAGTCAGGGTTGGGGTAGTTCTCCAGATAATGGTGAACGTCGGACATGCCCACTTCCTCATCGCAGCCCAGCAGCGCGCGGAAGGTGTAGCGCGGCACAATGCCGTGCTTGAGCAGGTACGCGCCGGCATAAAGCGACAGCACTGCCGGGCCCTTGTCGTCGATCACGCCGCGACCGAGCAACCAGCCCTCGCGACGCTCCATCGCGAACGGGTCGGTGTTCCAGCCAGGGCCGGCGGGAACCACGTCCACGTGGCAGATAGTCGCGAGCTGCTTGTCGCCGCGGCCCGGGATATCGGCGATTCCCGCATAGCCCTCGTCGTCGCTCGTCTGATAGCCGAGCTTCTGCGCAATGCCGAGCGCGCAATCGAGCGCGTCACGGACCGGGCGGCCAAACGGCGCGCCGGGCTCCGCATCGGCAGAAACTGCCACGGAAGGATAACTCACCAGCTGCTCGATATCAGCGACGACATCCTCCCAGACCTCGTCGACATACTCAGCGACGCTCTGCTCCACCTGATTCATGGACGACCTCCTTACCAATGAGCGACGGGTACGCCCGCCCCTCACATTATGTCTATTAGATAGCGAAAAGTTTAGCAAGCTCGGCCACCGAGTGCACCACCGCATCGGCGCCCGCGGCCTCGTGCTCCCCCGGCGCTGCCGCGCCCGAATAGATGCCGATGCACGGCACGCCCATCGCGTGCGCGCCCTCCACATCGTTAAAGCGATCGCCGATCATCACGGCATCGTCGGCCGTCGCGCCGAGGGCCGCCAGGGCATCGCGAACCGAATCGGCCTTGGTCTCGCGTCCCTGCGGCGGATTCATGCCAACCACCGCCTCAAACTGCGAAAGCCCAAGCTCGCCCACCATGTCAATGCACTTTGCCTCCATGCGTGACGTCGCCACGGCCAAGCGATGCCCCTGCGCGACAAGGCCATCGAGCAGCTCGGGGATTCCATCGAACACGGGATACTCTTCCGGTCCCAGCTCATCAAAAAAGGCACGGTACTCGTCGGCCACCACAAGCGACTCCTCGCGCGTAAAGCCGTAAAAGTCGTGGAAGCTCTTCCACAGCGGAGGCCCGATCATGCGACGCAGGTCACCCATCTGCGCCTCCGAAAACCCGCGCGCGGCCAACGTCTTGCGCGTCGAGGTCATCACCGCTCGACCCGTATCTGCCACCGTGCCATCGAAATCAAACAGCACGACCGGCCGCTTGCATATCTCCAGCGCCTCCATCGGCATCCCTCTTCCCCAGTTGACGATTTCCACACCGACACTTCAAACTGTTGACTATTCAACAATTGAACCTATAAATGTGGAACGACTCCACTATACTTGTCGCACTTTGCTCTCAGAAGGCGGCGCTGCCGCGCCCCAACGAAAGGTGCAATTATGTCTTTTGCCATCATAACCGACTCCACGTCGGACATCTCCCCCGCCCGCGCCCAAGAGCTCGGCATTTACGTGATTCCGCTACATGTGATTATCGAGGGCGAGGACCTGCTCGACCAGGTGCAGATTACCGCCGAGGAATACGTCGCCCGCATGGCTGGCTCCGAGGAGTTGCCGCACACCTCGCAGCCGAGCGCCGGCGAGTTCAAGGCACTCTTTGACCGCGTGCGCGCCGACGGCCACGATAGCGCCATCTTTATCTCGCTGTGCAGCGAGTGGTCCGCCTGCTATGCCAACGCCAGCCTGACGGCCGAAACGCACGAGCTCGACGTGCGCTGCATCGACTCGCGCACCGGCTCGGGCGCCGAGGGCCTGCTGGTGGAGTACGCGCTGGCCATGCGCGAGGACGGCCGCAGCCTGGACGAGACCGAGGCGCAGATCCGCGCGACGCTGCCCGACGCCCACCTGCTGCTGATTCCCCGCACGCTCGAGAATCTCGTTAAGAACGGCCGCGCGCCCAAGCTCGCCGGCCAGCTCACGCAAATGCTCAGCATTCGCCTGGCCGTTTCGCCGGAGTGGAAATCGGGCGAGATCAAGGCCATAAAAAAGGGCCGCGGTGCCAAGCGCATCGTTACCAACACCATGGCCGATTGCCTCGCATTTTTGGCCGAGTATCCGGGCTCCAGCGTGCGCGTGCTCACGACCGGCGCCGCCGAGGAGCAGGAGCTTGTCAACGAGGCACTCGCGGGTCAGGATTACGTAGACGCCGGCACCGGCCCCATCGGCTGCACCATCGCCACCCACGTAGGCGTCGACGCCATCGCCATCAGCTACTGCCCCCGCTACCAGCCAACTCACTAGGGACGCCCACATCAGTTGCGGTGGAATAGGGACTGTTTTTGGCTTATTAGCCGCCAATCAATCCCTATTCCACCGCAACTTAGAAATCGGCAATCAGCCCTGCGGACCCTGGAACAGCTCCTCATGAGAGCCCATTCTGACCAGCCGGATCACAGGATTAGTCTTATGCGGCAAGTAGAGAACGACCACGTCGACCAAGCCATCGGATAGATGGAAATCGATGTGGCCGTTGTAGTTGCCGCCCGGGTTTGAAAGCTCATGGGCGCCATATTCCGCGGGAAGCGAGCCGTGAGCTGCAAGCTCTGCGACCGCCGCCCTAAACTCGGTTTTTAGCTGCGGATGGATGCGCATCGTCCGTTTGTAATCCGCCTTAAACTGAGCCTCGACTTTAATCTCAAACATCGCTAGTCCTCATCGAGGAACGATATAAGCTCATCAGCGTTATTGAATGACGGGCTGTCGTCCGTCAAAATCCCCAACTCATGAGCCTCGGCGATCACCATGGCGCGTCTCGTCGCCTCGTTGGGCACCTCTGCCCTTCCTACGATCTCAAAAGGAATCTTTCGCTGATTTACCAGCTGCCGAACAGCAAGGTTGAGATACGAATTGAGACTTAGACCAACCGTATCCAAGAACTCAGTCGCCTGCTCCTTGAGCCCCTCTTCGATGCGAACCGTCGTAGGCTTAACCGTTGCAGTGGACATACGCGACCTCCTCGCCTCGTCTTTTGCATCAGTATACCCAATTTAGATGGCAGACTGATGTTAAATAGCATCAGTCTGCCATTCACAATACTACAACGACAGGCACGCTCGCCCTATATCAACCCGCTCAGGGCGATGTCGACGGCCTCGTTGAGGTCGTCGGTGATGTGGACGAGGTCTGGATCGAGCGGGCTAATCATGCCGGCATCCATCACCGGGCCGTTGAGCCAGTCGAACAGGCCTTGCCAGTACTCGCTGCCCACCAGTACGAGCGGCATGCGCTTGACCTTGTGCGTCTGCACCAGCGTGAGCACCTCGAACATCTCGTCGAGCGTGCCGAAACCGCCGGGGAACACGATGGCACCCGAGCTGTACTTAACGAACATGGTCTTACGCACAAAGAAGTAGCGGAAGTCCATACCCAGGTTCACGTATTTGTTGAGCCCCTGCTCGTGCGGAAGCTCGATACCCAAGCCGACCGACTTGCCGTTGGCACTCGCCGCCCCCCTGTTGGCCGCCTCCATAATGCCGGGGCCGCCGCCGGTGATAACCGCCACGCCGCGCTGCGCGATCTTGCGGCCGACCGTGCGCGCCGCCTTGTAGAGCGGATCGGTCTTGGGCGTGCGGGCACTGCCGAAGATGGTCACCGCGGGCCCGAGCTCGGCAAGCGCGCCAAAGCCATCGACGAATTCTGCCTGAATACGAAGGACGCGCCACGGATCGGCATGCAACCAGTCGGTTGAATCTTCGGGCGCCAGCAGGTTGGCGTAGGTGTTGTCCTTAGGAATCATGGGGCCGCGCATGACCACGGGGCCGCGGCGGTACGTCTCGTCGTAGGCGGGCTCGCCCTCGACGTTCTCATTCTTAATCATGGGTGCTCCTATCGAAAATAGAAACGGGCGGGATCGACGCCATGCGTCAAACACCCGCCCGAGCATCAACTATTCGGTATGGTACCCACGATGCATCAAGCACTTGCAAGCTATCGGTCAGCGGTCGCGCAGCCGGTGTCAGCGAATGCGACGACCGGCTGGCGCTCGACCATTGCCGTTGCCCACGCTCTGCAAGCGTGTCTGTCGCCCTTAGTAATCCACCGCGGCAGGGCTGTTCATCCAGTCGCTCACGAACGCGCCGTAACGGCCCTCGATAATGGCCTGGCGGGCACGCTGCATAAGGTTGAGCAGGTAGTAGATGTTGTGCATCGACAGCAGAATGCCGCCGAGCATCTCCTTCTGCGTGACCATGTGGCGAATGAGTGCGCGGCTGTAGCCGCCCGTGCACACCGGGCAGGTGCAGGTGGGATCGATGGGGCCGTCGTCGTGCGCAAAGCGCGCGTTGCGGAAGTTGAGGCGACCCTCGCTGGAGAACGCCGTACCCATGCGGCCCGTGCGCGTCGGCAGCACGCAGTCGAACATGTCGATGCCCACGCCCACACCGCGCACGAGGGTGGTGGGGTTGCCGACGCCCATCAGGTAGCGCGGCTTGTGCTTGGGCATGTACTCGCTTACGAGCGGTGCCAGGGTCTCGAACATGGTCTCGTGGTCCTCGCCCACCGAGTAGCCGCCGATGCCGTAACCGGGGAAGTCGCCGCACTCCTCCAAATGGCGCAGCGAGCGCAGGCGCAGATCTAGGTGCATGCCGCCCTGAACAATGCCAAAGAGCGCCTGGTCGTCGCGGGTATGCGCCTTATAGCAGCGCTCGGCCCACATACTCGACAGCTCAACGGCGCGCTCAACGTAGGCGCGCGTGGCGGGATAGCCCGGACACTGGTCGAGCTGCATGCAGATGTCGGAGCCGAGCTTCATGGCGATTTCCATGTTGTCCTCGGGCGTCCAGAACACGTGGCGACCGTCGTAATCGTTGACGATAAAGCGCACACCCTCGTCGGTGAGCTTGACGGCGTCGTTGTGGCTGAACACCTGGAAGCCGCCCGAGTCGGTAAGAATGGGGCCATGCCAGTTCATAAACTTGTGCAGTCCGCCCAGCTCGGCGATGGTGTCCTCGCCGGGACGCATGGACAGGTGATAGGTATTGGCAAGCACGATCTGGGCGCCGAGCTGTTTGACGGTCTCGGTAGGAATACCCTTGACGTTTGCCTTGGTGCCCACGGGCATGAAAATCGGCGTCTCGATGTCGCCGTGCGGGGTATGTAGCACGCCGGCGCGCGCGTGCGTGGTCGGATCCTCGGCGATCAGATCGAATTTAAAAAGGCTCTGGTCCATAAACTGGAACTCCTTGGTTGCGGTTCATACGCAAACCATTATACGGGCAACCCGCAAAGAGCACCGACTCGACAGAAACTGGTGAATTAAACGACTAGTCGTCGGGGACAATCTTCAGCGCCATCTTGCAAAGGAGTGTCCCAATCTGCCGGCACTTAGGGACTGTCCCCAAGTGCCAGCAAGAGTGTCCCTTATGACTAGTCATTTAAGAACGTCCCCAACGACTACGAGATCATCTCCAACAGCCAAGGCAACGCCGATGCTCTGGCGACGTCAGCGAGCGGTCGCCCTGGTGACCGCGCAGCGTCGAGCCGTTACGCGGTTTGGAAAAACAGCGTAACCCCTACGGCCGCTGGCCCATGCCACCCTCGAGGGTGACAGTCTCGCCGTTCATGTACTTAAAGTCGGGACCGCAGAGCTGAACGACCACGCGACCGATTTCCTTCTCGACGTCGCCGTAGTGGCCTGCCGGCGGCATGTGGACATTGGCCTTGAACGCCTCGGGATAGGCATCCTGGAAGTTCTCGAGCGCAGCGGTCCAAGCAAGCGGACAAACGATATTGACGTTGATGCCGTCCTTGCCCCACTCGTTGGCGGCAACGCGAGTCAGACCACGGATGCCCTCCTTGGCGGCGGCATAGCTGCACTGACCATAGTTGCCAAACAGGCCGGCGCCCGAGGCAAAGTTGACCACGGAGCCCTTGGTCTCCTTCAGGTGCGGATAGGCCTTCTGCATGTACAGATAGGTGGCATACAGACCGGAATAAATGGCCAGGTTAAACTGATCCATGGTGTGGTCGGCGATGGTCACACCCGAGGCGCTGGCCTGAGCATTGTTGACGACAGCGTCGATGCGGCCGAACTCCTCAATGGCCTTGTCGATAACGTTCTGGACGACAGCCTCGTTGTCCTGACCAGCCGAAACATCGGCCTGAACAGGCAGAACCTTGACACCGTACTCGGCCTCGAGGGACTCCTTGGCGGCCTCGAGCTTGGCGACGTTGCGGCCAGTGATAACGAGGTTCGCGCCCTCCTTGGCAAAAGCGATATCGATGCCGTAACCGATGGAGCCAGCGGAGCCGTCCTTAAGCGTGGCCTTGCCGCCGCCGGTGACGATCACGGTCTTACCAGTGAAAAGTCCCATATAAAGTCCTTTCAAATCGCGACGGGCGCACCCGCCGACTGCGCGCATCCAAATAAACGCGCCAAAAGCTGAAATGCAACTTTAACGGGTTCAAGTGAAAAATAAAGTCCATGGCAGGCGAACGGCGCAACGTCTTTCGGCGAAGGGAATGTCAAGTAAAAATTGGATAGAGTGGCCGAGTTTTTGCTATCGACGCGAGTCATCGAACACGTTTTGAAACTTTGCTGCGGCGCGCGGGAAGTCGGCGCGAGACTTTATCATAGGGTGACAAACAACGATGAGGAGCACATACCTATGACAGACGAGCTGGACCCCCAGACTCAACAGCATATTGATGATTCCGCAGACGTCACCGCAGATGCTGATGCTGTGACCTGCGATGATATTGACCTCGACGACCCCATCTTGGACGAAAGCGCTACGGCGGAAACCCCTGGCGCCGAAGATGCAGGCGAGCAAAACGACGATGCGCCCGCTCAGGATGACGACCCCGTACAGGATGCCGCCCCGCAAGCTGCGGGCCCTATCGAGGTGTCTTCGGAAGAAGAGCTCGACGCCGTCATGGACTCCATGATGGATGCCGTCAAAGCGATGAAAGACGCCGTGGCCGACGCCGACATTGATGCCGAGGAAGAGGAGGCCGCCGAGGCGGCCTCGACCTTTGTACCCGGCGAGACTCCGGTTGCCGACCAGGGCAGCACCATGCCCTCGTTTCTGCAGCTCGAGCACCCCACGATTGGCGCCGATGCGGTCGACCCGCACGCAGCAGGCTTTTCTGTGGTCGAGGGCGGCACCGGCAACATCTCCGTGCCGCAGGCTGCCGATGCGGATGCTGCCGACACCGCTCGCCCGACCGCCTCGCACTCCCCCGCCGCGAGCCGCGATCTGGGGACCGCTGTCTCGAACACCGCGAACGCCGTGGGCACCTTTATCGCTCAGGGCGCCTCGGCCATGCGCGAGATGAACGCCGCGAAAAAGGCACTTGCCGATGCCCGCGCCCATCTGGCCGAACTTGAGCAGCGCATTGCCGATCAGGCCGAGGAACTCGAGACGCGCCAGGATATCGCAGGCCGCTACGACCAGATCGTCGCCGACCAGCGCCAGGCGATTGCCACGGCCCAAAAGACTGCAGTGGCCGCCGAGATTGGCCGTGATGCCCACGCCGCCAAAGCGACAGAGCTCAAGGGTCAGTTCGAACAAATGAAGACAGAGGATGACGCGACTGAGCTCCGCCTGAAGGCCGCGCTCGACGCCGTGGAGGCCCGCGAGGCGAGCTCGCGCGAAACCGGCAACCGCCTCGTTCGGCGTCTTGAGGATTCCAAGCGCATCCGCGACAAGGTGAAAGCCGAGCGAGACGCCGGCATTGCGGCCGCACAACAAACCGTCGACGCCACGCGCGCCCAGCTCGAGACGCTGCGTCATGAGTATGCCGAGCTGCAACGCAATCCCTCGGCAAATCCCGCCAACTATACGGTGCGAACCAGCGAGCTCTCGATGCAGATCTCCGACACGGCAGATGCCCTGCGTAAAGCCGAAGAAGATGTCCCGCGCATTACCGCCGACCTTGAGCACTCGCTTGCCGCAGCCGAGCAGGCCGTCGAACAGGCGCAAGCCCCCATCGCCGACGCTAAGCGAGCCCATCAGGCCGTGACGGCAGAGGCCGATGCCGCACGCGACGAGCTGCAGACGGCGAAGACTGCCGCCACGACGCGCCAGCGCGAACTGCGCGAGAAGATCGCTGCCGAGGACAAGGCACGCCGCGACCAAGAGCAGAGCATAGCCAACGCCCAAGCAGATGCCGCGCATGCGCAGTCGATTATCGAGCAGGCGACCGAGGTGCACGACCACCCAGAGATCACTGAGTCGCTTGCAGGATCCTTGGCCCGAGACAAAGCCGAACACGCCGAGACCGAGCGAGAAGTCGCCCAGCTCGAGGCCACCGAGGACGCGGTGCGCGAGCGTACCCGCGACTCACGCATCAAATTCACCGGCGCCATCGTCTGCATCGTCGCCGCAATCCTAGTGATCATCCTAGTCTGGCTGTTCGCAAGCAAGTAAACCGGCTGCCAAAAAAACGCTCAACGCAGTTGCGGTGAGATAGTTCCTGTTTAGCCTCAAAAAAGGCCAGTTCAAGAACTATCTCACCGCAACTTATTAGATTGATGCAAGGTAGTCATTGGGGACGTTCTTAAACGACTAGTCGAACAAGAACGTCCCCAATGACTACATCGACAACCAAAGAAATGCCGATGTTATGGCAGAGTCAGCGAGCGGGTCGCATTTGAGGCAAGGTGACGTGAATCAAAACCACCCCTAAAAGGGGTGGTTTGCTCTTAGGGTATAACCCTTGGATTT